>NZ_JCAXDO010000001.1:491361-809123 GCF_059740205.1 Serratia sp. LTN-2
CATTGCAAAAAACTCCAAAACCCACTTAAAGCACATCGCATCCATAATGCTCCGTACTGGGGAAGGATGAGAAGCTTCGACAAGGTTCGAGTCTCACGCAGTGAGACAACGCGCTTCAGCGCGGCCCGCAGGGTGAGTCGCGCAGCGACGAATCATCCTTCCCCCACCACCATCCATTGCAAAAAACTCCAAACCCCACTTAAAGCACATCACATCCATAATGCTCCGTATTGGGGAAGGATGAGAAGCTTCGACAAGGTTCGAGTCTCACGCAGTGAGACAACGCGCTTCAGCGCGGCCCGCAGGGTGAGTCGCGCAGCGACGAATCATCCTTCCCCCACCACCATCCATTGCAAAAAACTCCAAACCCCACTTAAAGCACATCACATCCATAATGCTCCGTATTGGGGAAGGATGAGAAGCTTCGACAAGGTTCGAGTCTCACGCAGTGAGACAACGCGCTTCAGCGCGGCCCGCAGGGTGAGTCGCGCAGCGACGAATCATCCTTCCCCCACCACCATTCCTTGCACAAAACTCCAAAACCCACTTAAAGCACATCGCATCCGATGCCCTCATATCAATAAAACTCAATTTATCTTTCCTTATTCACCGCTTTCACCCAGACGTTTTGTTTCTTCGCCCCCAGCGCAGCTTGAACTCTGGCCGACAATTCGCTATACCACTGGCTTCTTTAGTGCAGTAAGGAACAGGTGGATGCGAAACAATATTTGCGTTTTTTGTGGCGCCAGCGAAGGCGTCAACCCCGCTTATGCCGAGCAGGCCCGTCAACTGGGGCAACTGCTGGCCGGACAGGGGCGCCGGTTGATCTACGGCGGCGGCAAAAAAGGGTTGATGGGCATCGTGGCGGACGCCGTGCTGGCCGCAGGCGGTGAAGCTGTCGGCATTATCCCTGAGCGCCTGGTTGAAGCGGAAACGGCGCATCGCGGCCTGACCGAGTTGGAAGTGGTGCCTGACATGCATACGCGCAAAGCCCGTATGGCAGCGCTGGCGGACGGTTTTATCGCCCTGCCCGGCGGCATCGGCACGCTGGAAGAGCTGTTTGAAATCTGGACCTGGGGACAGATCGGCTATCACAACAAACCGGTCGGCCTGCTCAACGTTAACGGGTTCTACCGCCCACTGAGCCAGTTCCTCGAACATGTCGCCGATCAGGGCTTCATGCGCCACGACTATCTCGGTACGCTGCACATCAGCGAATCGGCGCAAACGCTGCTGCAACAGTTTGACGACTATCAGCCTAAAAATTACGACCGCTGGGCGAAATAACCGGCTGCGCAGTCAGCGGGCCCGCCGCTGTCTGCGTTACATTTCCCGCCAAACTCTGCTACTATCACAGCACATTTTTCTCGTGAAAACGGCACCGCTCATGAAGTTTGTCTCTTTTAATATCAATGGACTGCGCGCGCGTCCGCACCAGCTAGCGGCAATTATCGAGCAGCACCAGCCCGACGTGATCGGTCTGCAGGAAACCAAAGTTCACGACGACATGTTC
Organism: Serratia sp. LTN-2; assembly: GCF_059740205.1. NCBI lineage: Bacteria > Pseudomonadati > Pseudomonadota > Gammaproteobacteria > Enterobacterales > Yersiniaceae > Serratia > Serratia sp. LTN-2. The sequence continues at coordinate 492,875 of NZ_JCAXDO010000001.1, forward strand.
CCGCTGGAAGAAGTCAGCCAGCACGGCTACCACGTGTTCTATCACGGGCAAAAAGGCCATTACGGCGTGGCGCTGCTGACCAAAGCGGAACCGTTGGCTGTACGCCGCGGCTTCCCGACCGATGAAGAAGACGCGCAGCGTCGCATCATCATGGCCGATCTGGCGACCCCGCAGGGTACGCTGACGGTGATCAACGGCTACTTCCCACAGGGAGAAAGCCGCGACCACCCGATCAAGTTCCCGGCTAAGACGCGTTTCTATCAGGACCTGCAAAACTACCTGGAGCAACAGCTGTCGGCTGAATCCCCGGTGTTGATCATGGGCGACATGAACATCAGCCCCAGCGATTATGACATCGGCATCGGCGAAGACAGCCGTAAACGCTGGCTGCGTACAGGTAAGTGCTCCTTCCTGCCGGAAGAGCGCGCATGGATGGATCGCCTGCTGAACTGGGGCCTGGTGGACACCTATCGCCACGCCAACCCGGAACGCAATGACGAGTTTTCGTGGTTCGACTATCGCTCAAAAGGCTTCGACGACAACCGCGGCCTGCGCATCGATCTGCTGCTGGCCAGCACCCCGCTGGCTTCGCGCTGCATCGCCACCGGCATCGACTATCAAACCCGCGGCATGGAGAAACCTTCCGACCACGCGCCGGTTTGGGCGGAATTTACGCTGTAACCCATCACCCCGGCGCTCGCCGGGGTTTTACTTTGTGAAGCCAATGAAAATTATCGACGTGGTAGCCGCTATTTTGGAACAGAACGGCCGCATTTTGCTGGCCCAGCGCGGCCCAGGCAGCGATCAGGCCGGTCTGTGGGAGTTTCCCGGCGGCAAGGTTGAGCCGGGCGAGAGCCAGCCAGAGGCGCTGGCGCGCGAGCTGGATGAAGAATTGGGGATTTGCGCCCGTGTCGACGCCTACGTGGGCAGCAATCAGTGGCAGCAAGGCGAACGCGTCATCCGGCTGCACGCCTGGCGAGTCGTGGATTTCTCCGGCGAACTGCAACAGCGTTGCCACTCGGCGCTGGTCTGGGTCACGCCGCAACAGGCACAGGAATTCGCCCTGGCACCCGCCGACGTTCCACTGCTGGCGGACTATATCGCCGCGCAAAGCGATGCACGCTGAGCGCGGCAACAGGTTACATCGTCACTTCTTCAGGCGCACCCAAATCAAGGGGTTGGTGCCGATGGTGTTGGGCTCACGCACACACTGCAGCACTTCCCCCTCCACTTTGAGCACCGCGCCTTCGGAATAGTTTTGATTCTGGTAGACGCAGCAACGGTTGCAGGGCTGCGCCGGCGGCGGATTGACGCCGTTTTTCGCCGTACCCCAGATTTCTGGAGAGACCGGCAACACCACGTCCACATCGCCACGGTTGGCGGCGGCCTGGCCGGAAAACGCCAGCGCAGCGGCGGCCAGCAATCCCATGAGTCCGTGCTTCATTCACTCTTCTCCTGCGCCTTACCGGCGCTTTTTCTGCGTTTTTTGCCCCCGCTGGCAGGCGGCGGTGGCAATCCACGAAACGCCATGCTCGCCCGGCTCTGCTTGGCCTGATAAATCAGCTCTTGCAGCGTGCCGACCAACGGCTGCATAAAGTCCTGATAACGACAGGATTTCTCGCTGATTTGCGTCAGCGTAGCCTCCCAGTTGGCCGTCATATCAGGACGAGCAGCAAGATCCGGCAGCGAGTGAATCAACGCGCGCCCGGTTTCGCTGGAGTGAATATAGCGCCCCTTCTTGTACAGAAACGCCCGCTTGAACAGTAATTCGATGATCCCCGCTCGCGTCGCTTCCGTCCCTAAACCATCGGTCGCTCGCAGGATTTTCTTTAGCGCTTTATCTTGTACGAACCGCGCGATGCCGGTCATGGCCGACAGCAGGCTGGCGTCGGTAAACGGCCGTGGGGGCTGGGTCTGGCGTTCCACCACTTCACCGCGCTCGCACAGCAGCTCATCATCTTTAGCCACCACCGGCAGCGGCGCACCTTCGTTTTCCTCGTCGCGCTCCTTGCTGCCCAACAGCGTACGCCAGCCGGCTTCCGCCAGGAAACGCGCCTTGGCGATAAATTTGCCGCCGGCGATATCCAGCTCGATCACGCATTTGCGGAATACCGCATCCGGACAAAACTGCATCAAGTACTGACGTGCCACCAGCCCATACACGTTCCGCTCATCCTGCGTCAGGTTGACCTTGCCGGCGCGGGCGGTGGGAATAATGGCGTGGTGGGCATCGACCTTTTTATCGTCCCAGCAGCGGTTGCGGCGATCGCTGTCGATCACCGGCTGCGGGTACAGCTCAGGTTGATGTACGCTGATTGCGTTTAGCACCGCGTGACGGCCGGCGAAATGCTCTTCCGGCAAGTAACGGCAGTCGGAACGCGGATAGGTGATCAATTTGTGGGTTTCATACAGCCGCTGGCAAACATCCAGCACCTGCTGCGCACTGAGGTTATAACGCCGGGCCGCTTCGATTTGCAGCGTAGAGAGCGAAAATGGCAGCGGTGCGGTATCTGATTCCCGTTTATCATTATAGGCGGTGACCAGGGCCGGTTGGCCTTCGATGCGCTTAACCACGTGCTCCGCCAACGGCCGATGCAGCAAACGCCCCTCTTCATCCTGATAAGGCTCGCAGGATTCGCTGGGCTGCCACAGCGCCACAAAGCGCTCTTCTTTCGGCGTGACGATGTGCGCTTTGACCTCGAAGAAGTCTTTCGGCACAAAGTTTTCTATCTCTTCGTCGCGCCGCACCACCAACCCCAGCACCGGCGTCTGCACCCTGCCCACCGACAGCACGCCGTCGTAACCGGCATTGCGGCCCAGCAGCGTATAGGCGCGGGTCATATTGATGCCATAGAGCCAGTCGGCGCGCGAACGCGCCAGTGCGGACACGCACAGCGGAATGAAATCACGGTTGTCGCGCAGGCGTTCGACAGCACGCTCCACCGCCTGCGGGTTGAGATCGTTGATCAGACAGCGGCGCACGTTCTGGCGCTTTTCTGCCGTCAAATCCAGATAGTCCAGCACCTCATCCACCAGTAACTGCCCTTCGCGGTCCGGGTCTCCGGCGTGCACCACTTCATCGGCTTCGAGCAGCAACTTTTTAATCGCATTGAGCTGTTTGCTGACCGAAGGGCGCGGCTGCAATCGCCATTTTTCAGGAATGATCGGCAGATCCGCCAACGACCAACGCGCATAGCGGCTGTCATAGGCGTCAGGCTGGGCCTGCTCCAACAGGTGACCGACGCACCAGGTCACCACATCGTTGTTGCCGCAGGCGATATAACCGTCGCCGCGGCGATGCGGCTTGGGCAATACGTCGGCAATGGCGCGCGCCAAACTCGGTTTCTCGGCTATGAACAGTCGCATTATTCACCGTTTTTCTGGCTGAACGTCATCAAGAATTCTCTTACTTCTGCATAGTTCCCGCGGAAGACGATCCGCTGGGCTTTCTTTTCCAACTGATAGCAATACATCGGATCGTAGTACTGCTGCAACAGGGGCGCCAACCATTCGCGGTGCGCGTCGCCCTGGCCGCTGAGGCGCTGTATCCGCAACGCCGCTTCGAGCCGCAGCGTCAACTGCTGGAAACGCTCCAGCCCCAGACGACGGCGTATGGCGAACAGGCCATGGTGCAAATAGTCGTCGTATTGCCGCCAACCCTCTTCTGCGCCATAGGTTTGTTCGAACTGTTCGCGCATGCCGTCGATATATTCAGCTTGCAAGCGCGCGAGGCGAATGTCGAACGGATCGTCGATCACCGCTACCGGCGCCTGCTGCATGCCATTGAACAACGGCAACGGCAGATTGTTGCTGCCGATGATCCGCCCTTCGTCTTCCAGCACCCAACGGCGGCTGCCACCATGCTGTTTTTTCAGCAATAACACAGCCAGACGATTCTCAAAATCGATCTGCGAGCTCTGGCCCGCCAGCGTTCGGCCAAAAGATGAACCGCGATGGCGCGCCGCGCCTTCCAGATCGACGCCGTCGGCCAGTTCGTTGACCAGCAGCGTCTTGCCGCTACCGGTATTGCCGCCGACCAGGGCCATCGGCAGCTCGGCGCTTTGCGCCAGCACGCCGAGCAGATAATTGCGCAGCGCCTTGTAGCCGCCGACGATGCGCGGGTAGTCCACGCCGGCCTCATGCAACCATTGCTGCACCAGTTGCGAGCGCAACCCGCCGCGGAAACAGTAAATATAGCCTTCGGGCCGCTGCGCGCAGGCCGTCAGCCAGGCGGTAGTGCGCTGTTCGCGCAGTTTGCCGTTCACCAGACTGTGGCCGAGCGCAATCGCCGCTTGCTGGCCATGCTGCTTATAGCAGGTACCGACCGCCTGCCGCTCGCTGTCGACCATCAGCGGCAAATTCAGCGCCTGGGCGAAGGCGCCCTGCTGGAATTCAATCGGCGCACGCACGTCAATCAGCGGCACGTCCTGCAGGAAAATGCGTGGGTAATCGTCGCTGTCCGGCCTTCCTTGCACGTTGGACACTACTCGACCTCGATCAGCGGCTTACCGGCCGAGGCCGCATGCAACTCGCCGATGGCGTTGAGCGTGATGCCATGCTGCTCGGCAATCGCCAACACCTGCGCTTCCGCCCCGGGCAGCACCGCCAACAGCAGGCCGCCGGAGGTCTGCGGATCGCACAGCAGTTGGCGCTGCAGATCGCTCATCTCACCCACCAGATGGCCGTAGCTGTCGAAGTTGCGCCCGGTGCCGCCCGGCACGCAGCCCTCGGCGATGTACGCCTCGACGTCCGGCAGTTTCGGCACCCGATCGAACCAGACCGTCGCCTGCAGACCGGAGCCCTGACAAACTTCGCTCAGGTGGCCCAACAGGCCAAAGCCGGTGATGTCGGTCATCGCCGTGACGCCCGCCACTTCGGCAAAGTCGGCGCCCGGTTTATTCAGGCGGCACATCACCTCCGTCGCCAGGCCCTGATGCGCCGGGCGCAGCTTGCTTTGTTTTTCGGCGGTCGTCAGCACGCCGATGCCGAGCGGTTTAGTCAGATAGAGTTTCGCCCCGGCCTGTGCGGCGCTGTTTTTCTTCACCCGCTCGGTATTGACCACGCCGGTGACCGCCAGGCCGAAAATGGGCTCCGGCGCATCGATGGAGTGGCCGCCGGCCAGCGCGATCCCCGCCTGCTGGCAGGCGAAACGGCCGCCGTCGATCACCTGCTGCGCCACCTCCGGCGGCAGTTTGGCGATCGGCCAGCCGAGAATGGCGATCGCCATGATCGGTTTGCCGCCCATGGCGTATACGTCGCTGATGGCGTTAGCGGCGGCGATGCGGCCGAAATCGAACGGATCGTCGACGATCGGCATGAAGAAGTCGGTGGTGCTGATGATGCCGACGCCGTTGCCGATGTCGTACACCGCCGCGTCGTCGCGGGTTTCATTGCCGACCAGCAGGCGCGGATCGACAAATTTTTCCCGCTCGCTGTGCAAGATGGTTTCGAGAACTTTCGGTGAGATTTTGCAGCCGCAGCCAGCGCCATGGCTGTACTGGGTTAAACGGATCGCTGGCGATGTCATAGTCCACTCCCTTCGATAACGGCACTCAAGATAACATAGGGTAGCGCTTGCCGAGGGGATTGATAAGAGCGGGCCGCCGATAAGCGAACGGCCTGCTCAGAAACCATGCAATTTTGCGGGGTTTGGCGCATTTTCACCGCGCCCCGCGGGGAACAAACTCAGAAATAGCTGACGAAAGGCGCGCTGTCCGGCGGCGTCACCTTGGTGGCGGCCTTCAGCTGCGGCGTACCCAGATAGAGGAAGCCGACGATCTCGTCCTGCTCGCGGCAACCGAAGGCTTCGCGCACCAGCGCATGCTCGGTCCAGGCGCCGGTGCGCCAGATACCGTTAAAGCCCTGCGCCAGCGCCGCCATCTGCATCGCCTGCACCGCGCAACCGGCGGAAACCACCTGCTCCCAGCGCGGCACCTTGGTCTCTTCGGTGCAGTGCGCGATGACGGTGATGATCAGCGGCGCGCGGAACGGCGCTTTAGTGGCCTTCTCGATCGCCGCGTCGTCCAGTTGATCCTGCTTCGCCGCCGCCTGTAGCAGCAGGCTGAAACGCTCCAGACCCTGATTCTCGATCATCACGAAACGCCACGGCTGCAGCGCGCCGTGATCGGGCGCACGCAGGCCCGCGTTGATGATATTTTGGCGCACTTCCCCCGCCGGCGCCGGTTCCGCCAAGCGCGAAGCCGAGCGGCGATTCAATAAAAGATCCAGAGCATCCATCGTAAACTCCTGATAACAATTTTCATTCCGGCCACGTTAACATAGCTAAACGACGAGTTACAGCCTCGGCGATAGCGTCCGTGTGCCACGATTTAAAGCTGACATTTACCCGGCCGCTCATTAGGATAGCGGAACATTCTCGACTCTTGTTGGAGAGCACATGCGCACATTGTGGCAAATTATTGCCGGCATTTTCCGGTGGACATGGCGTCTGCTGAATTTTATCAGGGAACTGATCCTTAACCTGTTCCTGGTATTGCTGATCCTGGTTGGGGTCGGCATTTATCTATCCTTCCAAAGTTCTTCCACCTCGACGGCTCCGGCGCGCGGCGCACTGCTGGTCGATTTAAGCGGCGTAGTGGTCGATCAGCCTTCGGTCAACAACCGGGTACGGCAATGGGGCCGCGAACTCTTGGGCGCCTCCAGCAGTCGTCTGCAGGAGAATTCGCTGTTCGACGTGGTGGACAGCATCCGCAAGGCCAAAGACGACAAAAACATTACCGGCATGGTGTTGCAGCTGAATGACTTCGCCGGCGCCGATCAGCCGTCGCTACGTTATATCGGCAAGGCGCTGCGCGAATTCCGCGACAGCGGCAAACCGATCTTCGCCATCGGCGACAGCTACAACCAGACGCAGTACTACCTGGCCAGCTACGCCAACAAGGTCTACCTGTCGCCGCAGGGCGCGGTCGATCTGCACGGCTTTGCCACCAACAACCTGTACTACAAGTCGTTGCTGGACATGCTTAAGGTCACCACCAATATCTTCCGCGTCGGCACCTATAAATCGGCGGTAGAACCGCTGATCCGCGACGATATGTCGCCGGCGGCGCGTGAAGCGGACAGCCGTTGGATTGGCGGCCTGTGGCAGAATTACCTGGAGACCGTGGCAGCCAACCGTCAACTGACGCCGCAGCAGCTGTTCCCGGGCGCGGCCGGCGTGTTGAGCGGCCTGCAGGCTGCCGGTGGCGATACCGCCCGCTATGCGCTGGACAATAAGCTGGTGGATGAGCTGGCGTCGCGCACCGCGATTGAAAATCAGCTGGTCAAAACCTTTGGCTGGGACAAACAGGCGAACGATTTCAACGCCATCAGCATCTATGATTACCAGCCGAAACCGGATGCCAACCAGGGCGGCAAGATCGCCGTGGTGTTCGCCAACGGCGCCATCATGGACGGCCCGCAGACGCCGGGCAACGTCGGTGGCGACACCACCGCCGCCGAACTGCGTCAGGCGCGCCTGGATCCGGCCATCAAGGCCGTGGTGTTCCGCGTCAACAGCCCTGGCGGCAGCGTCAGCGCGTCCGAAGTGATCCGCTCCGAGCTGGCCGCCGTGCGCGCCGCCGGCAAGCCGGTGGTGGTTTCCATGGGCGGCATGGCCGCATCGGGCGGCTACTGGGTCTCGACGCCGGCCGACTACATCATCGCCAGCCCGAGCACGCTGACCGGCTCCATCGGCATTTTCGGCATCATCAATACCTACGAGAAAACCCTGGATACGCTGGGCGTGCACACCGACGGCGTGGCGACCTCGCCGCTGGCCGACATCGCGGTCACCAAGGCGCTGCCGCAGGAGTTCTCGCAGATGATGCAGCTGAACATCGAAAACGGGTATAAGAACTTCCTCGATCTGGTCGCCAAATCGCGCAAGATGACCCCGCAACAGGTTGACCAAATCGCGCAAGGCCACGTGTGGCTCGGCAGCGACGCCAAGGCCAACGGCCTGGTCGATCAGTTAGGTGATTTCGACGACGCGGTGAAGAAAGCCGCCGAGCTGGCGAAACTGCAACAGTGGCAGCTCGACTGGTTCGTCGACACCCCAAGCCTGAGCGATATGGTGCTCAGCCAGTTCGGCGTTTCCATTCACGGCATGCTGCCGGCGGCGATTCAGGCCATGCTGCCCGCCCCGCTGGCGTCGGTCGCCAACGCGGTGAAAGAACAGCCGGGCTTGTTCAATAACCTGAACGATCCGCAAAACCGCTATGCGATCTGCCTGACCTGCGGAGAAGTCCGCTAACAAATAATTCTGCAGCCCGGCCATCGCCGGGCTTTTTTTCTGCCGCCATGCCCCTATAATTCAGCCCATCTTATCTTTGTTAAAATCATGACCATGCAAAAGAAATCCATTTACGTCGCCTACACCGGCGGCACCATCGGCATGCAGCGTTCCGATCACGGCTATATCCCGGTTTCCGGCCACCTGCAGCGCCAGCTGGCGCTGATGCCCGAATTCCATCGGCCGGAGATGCCGGATTTCACCATTCATGAATATGCGCCGCTCATCGACTCTTCGGACATGACGCCGGAAGACTGGCAACACATCGCCGACGATATCAAACAGAACTACGACCGCTACGACGGCTTCGTGATCCTGCACGGCACCGACACCATGGCGTTCACCGCCTCGGCGCTCTCCTTTATGCTGGAAAACCTGGCCAAACCGGTGATCGTCACCGGTTCGCAAATTCCCCTGGCGGAACTGCGTTCCGATGGCCAAACCAATCTGCTGAACGCACTGTATCTGGCGGCCAACCATCCGGTGAATGAAGTCAGCCTGTTCTTCAACAACAAGCTGTTCCGCGGCAACCGCACCACCAAAGCGCACGCCGACGGCTTCGACGCCTTCGCTTCCCCCAATCTGCCGCCGCTGCTGGAAGCCGGCATCCATATTCGCCGCCAGCACGGCATCGACAGTCCGGCGTGTGACGGCGCGCTGCAAGTGCACGACATCACGCCGCAGCCGATCGGCGTGGTCACCATCTATCCGGGCATTTCCGGCGCGGTGGTGCGCAACTTCCTGCTGCAGCCGGTCAAAGCGCTGATCCTGCGCTCCTACGGCGTCGGCAACGCGCCGCAGAAAGCCGAGCTGATCGACGAGTTGCGCGCGGCGTCCGAACGCGGCATCGTGGTGGTCAACCTGACGCAGTGCATCTCCGGGCGCGTCAATATGGAAGGCTACGCCACCGGCAACGCGTTGGCGCACGCCGGGGTGATCAGCGGTTTCGACATGACGGTGGAGGCCGCACTGACCAAACTGCACTATCTGTTGAGCCAGCCGCTGACGCCGGAACAAATCCGCACGCTGATGCAGCAAGACCTGCGCGGCGAACTGAGCATCAACGGTTAATCCACTGACCTAGGGAGTGGCGATGAAAACGGCCTTGTTGTTGATCGATCTGCAAAACGATTTCTGCCCCGGCGGCGCGCTGGCGGTCACGGAGGGCGACGCCGTCATTCCGGTCGCCAATCGGGCGATCGCCGCCTGTTTGGCGCGCGGCGAGCCGGTGGTGGCCAGCCAGGACTGGCACCCGGCCAATCATCGCAGCTTTGCGGTGAACTCCCATGCGCAAGTCGGCACCCTCGGCGAGCTGGAAGGCCTGCCGCAGGTGTGGTGGCCGGTGCACTGCGTGCAAGGGAGCCACGGCGCCGATTTTCATCCCCAGTTGCAGCGGCAACACATCGATGCCGTTTTTCGCAAAGGACAGGATACGGATATCGACAGCTACAGCGCGTTCTTCGATAACGGCCACCGGGCGCAGACCGAACTGCACGATTGGCTGCAATCGCAGGGTGTCCGACAGTTGGCGATCATGGGCCTGGCGACCGATTACTGCGTGAAGTTCAGCGTGCTGGATGCGCTGGCTGCCGGCTATCCAACGCAAGTGATCGTCGACGGCTGCCGCGGCGTTAATCTGCAGCCGGGCGACAGCGAAAAGGCGCTGCAAGACATGGCGCACGCCGGCGCACAACTGGTTACCCTGTCACAGTTCCTCGCCAGCTAAATCCTCTCGGGTGCCATCGGCGCCCTTTTTGCGCGGCGGCGAAAATATCGACGCCGCTCACAATACCGCCCTTCTTCTCCGCCAGCCGCTTGTGACCGACAGACGCTTTTGCTGTTATGACTGCGACGCTTTTGACGTCAATCGGTTATACGCATCCGGGGCCCGCTGAGCCCGGCTTTATTGTGACCGCCGCTGGCGGTACGGTCGGCCTTGCCGACCCAAGGAGACAAACATGAAATTAACCCGAAAACTGCTGCCTTTGCTGGCAGCGGTGCAGTTGGCTATGGCCGGCGTCGGCTCGGCGCAGGCAGGCTATCTCTCCGTCGGCTACTTCAACGGCGGTGGCGACGTCACCGCCGGCCCCGGCGGTGATATCGACAAACTGGACGTGACGCAAATCACCCACCTCAACTATTCGTTTGGCCTGATCTACAACGGTGAGAAGGATGAAACCAATGCGGCGTTGAAAGATCCCGCGCGCCGGCACCAGATCTACCTGTCGCCGAAGGTAACGGCCGATCTGCAACGGCTGCCGGCGTTGCGTAAACAGAACCCCGAGTTGAAAGTCCTGTTGTCGGTCGGCGGCTGGGGGGCTCGCGGCTTCTCCGGCGCGGCCGCCACCGCAGAAAACCGGGCGATATTCATCCGCTCCGCGCTGCAGGTGATTGCACAGCATCAGTTGGATGGCATCGACCTGGACTGGGAATACCCGGTGAACGGCGCCTGGGGGCTGGTGGAAAGCCAGCCGGCAGACCGCGACAACTTCACCCTGCTGCTGAAAGAGCTTCACCAGGCACTGGGTAAAGGTAAACTACTGACCATCGCCGTCGGTGCCAACGTCAACAGCCCGCAGGAATGGGTCGATGTGAAAAGCATTGCCCCTTACCTCAACTACATCAATCTGATGACCTATGACATGGCTTACGGCACGCAGTACTTCAATGCCAACCTGTACGATTCAAAGCGCTGGCCAACCGTGGCCGCCGCCGACCGCTACAGCGCCGATTCCGTGGTAAAACATTATCTTGCCGCCGGATTAAAACCGGCGCAGATGAACCTCGGCATCGGTTTTTATGGCCGGGTGCCGAAACGAGCGACCGAAGCAGGCATCGACTGGGACAAGCCGGACGCCGCCAAACATCCGGTGACGCAGCCTTATTTCAGTGCGCGAGAAACCGCTCTGTTCAACGCGCTGGGGCTGGATCTCAGCAAAGACACTTACTTTAAATACCACGACATCGTCAGTAAACTGCTCAACGATCCGCAGCGCCGTTTCCGCGAGCACTGGGATGACGACGCCAAAGTGCCTTATCTGACGCTGCAATCCGCCACAGGCAAACCGCTGTTCGCTATCTCCTACGAGAACCCGCGTTCGGTGGCCATCAAAGCCGAATACATCAAAAGCCAGGGATTGGGCGGTGCGATGTTCTGGGAATACGGCGCGGACGACAACAACCGGCTGGCGCAACAGCTGGCGGAATCGCTTGGGGTTAAGGGAGAGAAACGCTAAATCGACGGGGCGATGGCGACATCGCCCCGCTTTAGGAACAGCTTACTGCGGTTTGAGTTTGACCAGCGGCTCGGCAACGAACTGCTGCTTCAGTTCTTGCTTGCTCTTCATCACGATCTGCCCGTCGGTGCCAATGCTCATGTGCTGCGGATCGACGTTGTTCATCGACTGCCACAGCATCACCGCCTGCAGGCTGTTTTCCTTCTGCTCAGGTGTCAGCGCCACGCCGTCCGGCCACTTGCCCAGCTCAACCGCCCGCACCAGGCGCTGGTATATCTCGGGCGTCATCGCCGCAATCAGATCTTTCACGTCCATCAGAGCCCTTCTCGCTTACGGATGAATAATTAGCTGAATCGATTTTGTTGGTTAAATTACCACTTAACCGGCCGTTTGGTCGCCATTCTCACCGTCGGTGAAGCTCAGCGAAGCGGAGTTGACGCAGTAACGCTCGCCGGTCGGCTGCGGGCCGTCGGGGAAAACGTGCCCCAGGTGCGCGTCGCAGTGGCCGCAGCGGATTTCAACACGATGCATATTATGAGAGTTATCATCGAGATAACGAATCGCATCGGCGGAAACCGGCTCATAAAAGCTCGGCCAGCCGCAGCCGGAATCGTATTTGGTTTCGGAATAGAACAGCGGCTGGTTACAACACAGACAATGGTACACGCCCTCACGCTTATTGTGCAGCAATTTGCCGCTGAACGGCGCTTCGGTGCCGCGCTGTTGCGTCACATAACGTTGGATTTCATTCAGTTCCGTGACCGGATGACCGGGGGTTGTCTCTTTAGCCATTTGTGCTTATCTCTGAATGTGGATAATGTCAACGAAAACAATGATTAATAATAACAAAAAATTAACACCGCTGCAGGGTTTTTTGGCCTAAACTGTAGCCCATAAAGGCCACGTCACGATGATATGTGATAACGATCACACATCTTGCGCATGCTGACTTTATACTTGGCGGCTTGTCCCCATATAACGGATAAGGCCGAGCGCAAATGGACTGTGCAATAAGCGTGCAAAACCACCCTTCCGGTTTGACTTGCCGCAAGAATTGACACGATTCCGCTTGACGCTGGGTAAGGTTTTTGTAATTTTACAACCAACCTTTTATTCACTAACAAATAGCTGGTGGAATATATGACTATCAAAGTAGGTATCAACGGTTTTGGCCGTATCGGTCGCATTGTTTTCCGTGCTGCTCAAGAGCGTTCTGACATCGAGATCGTTGCAATCAACGACCTGTTGGACGCAGAGTACATGGCTTACATGCTGAAGTATGACTCTACTCACGGCCGTTTCAACGGTACGGTAGAAGTTAAAGACGGCCACCTGGTTGTTAACGGCAAAACCATCCGTGTTACCGCAGAGAAAGACCCGGCTAACCTGAAGTGGAACGAAGTGGGCGTTGACGTGGTTGCTGAAGCGACCGGTATCTTCCTGACCGACGAAACCGCACGTAAACACATCACCGCTGGCGCTAAGAAAGTCGTTCTGACTGGCCCATCCAAAGATGCGACCCCAATGTTCGTGCGCGGCGCTAACTTTGACAAATATGCCGGCCAGGACATCGTGTCCAACGCCTCTTGCACCACCAACTGCCTGGCGCCACTGGCTAAAGTCATCAACGACAACTTCGGTATCGTTGAAGGCCTGATGACCACCGTTCACGCGACCACCGCTACTCAGAAAACCGTTGATGGCCCGTCCCACAAAGACTGGCGCGGCGGCCGCGGCGCATCCCAGAACATCATCCCTTCTTCTACCGGCGCAGCGAAAGCGGTTGGCGTGGTTCTGCCAGAGCTGAAAGGCAAACTGACCGGTATGGCGTTCCGCGTACCAACTCCTAACGTATCCGTTGTTGACCTGACCGTGCGTCTGGAAAAAGCGGCTACCTACGAAGAAATCAAGAAAGCCATCAAAGACGCCGCTGAAGGCTCGATGAAAGGCGTTCTGGGCTATGTTGAAGACGACGTGGTTTCCACCGACTTCAACGGCGAAGTGCTGACTTCCGTATTCGATGCCAAAGCCGGTATCGCACTGAACGACAACTTCGTGAAACTGGTTTCCTGGTACGACAACGAAACCGGTTATTCCAACAAGGTTCTGGATCTGATCGCTCACATCTCCAAGTAATGGCATGATGTTAAGCTGATAATAAGGGCGACATTTTTGTCGCCCTTTTTTATTTGTCTCTCCGGCAAACAATAAGGTAATGAAATGAACGAGAAAATTTTCACCCTGCCCGTTTCCGAACAGATTTCTCCTTACATCAGCCAACGTCAACTCGACGAGCTGGGTGTGGTTGTGGTGTCGCATCCGAAAGTGCGCGCAGCCGTCGCGCTGCAGGGTGCCCATTTGCTGGCCTGGCAGCCCAGCGGCGAGCAGCCGGTGATTTGGCTCAGCAGCAATACCCCTTTCGCTAAAGGCAAGGCCATCCGCGGCGGCGTGCCGATCTGCTGGCCGTGGTTCGGCCCAGCCGGGCAACCTTCGCACGGTTTTGCCCGCAACCAGCCCTGGAGCCTGACGGCGCACGATGAAGATGACAACGGCGTCATCCTGACCTTTACGTTGAAAGACAACGAACAGACCCGCAAACTGTGGCCGCACGCCTTCACGCTGATCGCCCGCTTCAAGCTGGGTGCAGAGTGCGAGATCGAACTGGAATCGCACGGCGATTATCAAGCCACTGCGGCGCTGCACAGCTACTTCCAGGTCGGCGACATCGATCGAGTCAGCGTAGCGGGCCTGGGCGAGCCGTATATCGATAAGGTGGCGGGCGGCGCCGAAGCGCGCCAGACCGGTGAAGTGACCTTCGTCGGCCAAACCGACCGCGTCTATACCCGCCCCGAGGCCTTCAGCCTGATCCGCGATCCGGCGCTCGCTCGCACCATCGAGGTTCACCACCACCATATGAGCGACGTTATCGCCTGGAACCCCGGCGTAGAGCTCTCTTGCAGCATGGGGGACATGCCGAATGACGGTTATAAAACCATGGTTTGCGTAGAGACCGGGCGCGTGAGCAAACCGCTGATCGCCCCCGGCGAACAACCTGCTCGATTGGGCGTCACCTTCCGCAGCCGCAAGAAGGCCTAATACACCGAGCGCGGCGGCGCACTACAGATGTGCAAAAGGGGCGCCAGCGCCCCTTTTTGATGCACGCGATGCACGATAATCGTGCAATGCATGATTAGAAGGTGTAGCTCACACCCGTCATCAACAAACCGGTGTAGGATTTATCCACCATCGGGCTGTCTTTCACTTCATCCGACAACTTCACATAGCGACCGACGAAGAAGGCGTTCCAGCTCTTGTTGATCTGGTAATTGGCGCTCAGCTCGAGGTACGGCGCCCAGCTATCGCCCGGGGTGTAGCTGTCAAGGCCGCTGCGACGGGATTCATTGGCGCTGACGCCGTAGTAATATTTGTTCTGGTTCTTGCTGTTCCACATCACGCCTACGCCCGGTACCAGCGTCAGCGCGTCCAGATCAAACTTGTACAGATAGGCCACATCGCCCACCAGCCCGTTGCTGTTGTTCAGCGTGTCGCCGGTAAAGGTGGTGCGGAGGGTACCCCACTCGGCGTTGTGCGAATAGGCCAGGCCAGCCATCAGCGTGCCGCGGCGCTTGTCGAGACGCTTCATGCGATCGTCGTCGCTGTCGCCCGGACGGTAGCCCCATGGCGTGTAGTAGCCCATGACGCTCAGCTGGTTTTCCTGATCTTTCCACAGGTAGTAACCGGCGGTCAGCGTACGGAAGTAGAAGTCGTCACCTTCATAGTCGATGACGGGCACCGGATAAACGCGGTCCTGATAACCACGATACGCGTCCGGGCTAACCAGCGCGGCAGCGCCGAGTGACCAGGTTCCCGCCTGAGCACTTTGCGCACAAACCATTGCGGAAGCGATAATTGCTAGCGTTTTGAGTTTTGAAATCTTCACTGGTTCTTTTTCCATAAATTACAGGGTTAATAGCCGCAACAGTTTATGTGAAAATTTAGTTACGCGCCTAATCTTTACAATAGAAAACGACCAAGATCGAATAACTTATAGCGGAATTATGAATTAATCATGGCGGAACGATGACGATTCAAGCCGCAGGCCGCGCCAGACAAGGCATTTGGCTCCCAGAGTAATAACTGAGTCATTGATATGACTTAAAAAAAGCTTTTTCTACGGCAGGAAATTTTCCGGCAAGCAAACTAAGCTTAAATCAGAAGGTGAATTTATCCTGAGCCCAGTGGCATACAGCGCAACTCGCGATAATAAGCGCACCAAGTTGGCATACGGGTTGCTGTACTTAGGCGTATTCTCATCTTTCGGGAGCCAGAACACTATCACACGCTCTCTTTAACCTGTGCTAATAACGAAAGGACGGGCATCATGAACATATTTGACCACTATCGCCAGCGCTATGAAGCTGCCAAGGACGAAGAGTTCACACTGCAGGAATTTCTTACCATTTGCCGGCAAGATCGCAGTGCCTATGCCAACGCGGCCGAACGTCTGCTGATGGCTATCGGTGAACCTGTGATGGTCGACACTGCGCTAGAATCACGCCTGTCGCGCCTGTTCTCCAACCGCGTGATCGCACGCTATCCGGCCTTCGAA
Organism: Serratia sp. LTN-2; assembly: GCF_059740205.1. Lineage (NCBI taxonomy): Bacteria > Pseudomonadati > Pseudomonadota > Gammaproteobacteria > Enterobacterales > Yersiniaceae > Serratia > Serratia sp. LTN-2. The sequence continues at coordinate 509,013 of NZ_JCAXDO010000001.1, forward strand.
GAGTTCTACGGCATGGAAGAGGCCATCGAACAGATCGTCTCTTACCTGAAACACGCCGCGCAGGGCCTGGAAGAGAAGAAACAGATCCTTTATCTGCTGGGCCCGGTGGGCGGCGGTAAATCCTCGCTGGCGGAACGTCTGAAGGCGTTGATGCAGCGCGTGCCTATCTATACCCTTAGCGCCAATGGCGAACGCAGCCCGGTCAACGATCATCCGCTGTGCCTGTTCAATCCGCAGGAAGACGCCACGATCCTGGAAAAAGAGTTCAATATCCCCAGTCGCTACCTCGGCACCATCATGTCGCCGTGGGCGGCGAAACGTCTGCATGAGTTCGGCGGCGACATCACCAAGTTTAAAGTGGTGAAAGTGCGCCCTTCCATTCTGGAACAGATCGCCATCGCCAAAACTGAGCCGGGCGATGAAAACAACCAGGACATCTCGGCGCTGGTCGGTAAAGTGGATATCCGCAAACTGGAGAACCACGCGCAGAACGATCCGGACGCCTACGGTTACTCCGGCGCCCTGTGCCGCGCCAACCAGGGGATTATGGAATTCGTCGAGATGTTCAAGGCGCCTATCAAGGTGCTGCATCCGCTGCTGACCGCAACCCAGGAAGGCAACTACAACGGTACCGAAGGCATCTCCGCCCTGCCCTTCAACGGCATTATTCTGGCGCACTCCAACGAATCCGAGTGGGTGACCTTCCGCAACAACAAGAACAACGAAGCGTTCCTCGACCGCGTCTATATCGTCAAGGTGCCTTACTGCCTGCGCGTGTCGGAAGAGATCAAGATCTACGATAAGCTGCTGGATCACAGCGAGTTGACCCACGCGCCGTGCGCGCCGGGCACCCTGGAAACGCTGGCGCGCTTTAGCGTGCTGTCGCGACTGAAAGAGCCTGAAAACTCGAGCATTTACTCGAAAATGCGCGTGTACGACGGCGAAAGCCTCAAAGACACCGATCCGAAAGCCAAGTCCTATCAAGAGTACCGCGACTATGCGGGGGTTGACGAAGGCATGAACGGCCTCTCCACCCGTTTTGCCTTTAAAATCCTCTCGCGGGTGTTCAACTTCGATCACGCCGAGGTGGCGGCTAACCCGGTTCACCTGTTCTATGTGCTGGAGCAGCAGATAGAACGCGAGCAGTTCCCGCAAGATTTGGCGGAGAAATACCTGGAACACCTGAAAGGCTATCTGATCCCGAAATACGCCGAGTTTATCGGCAAAGAGATCCAGACCGCCTATCTGGAATCCTACTCGGAATACGGCCAAAACATTTTTGACCGCTACGTGACCTACGCAGACTTCTGGATCCAGGATCAGGAGTATCGCGATCCCGACACCGGTCAACTGTTCGACCGCGAGTCCCTGAACGCCGAACTGGAAAAAATTGAAAAACCGGCCGGCATCAGCAACCCGAAAGATTTCCGCAACGAAATCGTGAACTTCGTGCTGCGCGCCCGCGCCAACAACAACGGCCGCAATCCGAACTGGACCAGCTACGAGAAGCTGCGCACCGTGATCGAGAAGAAAATGTTCTCCAATACCGAAGAGCTGTTGCCGGTGATCTCGTTCAACGCCAAAACCTCGACGGACGAGCAGAAAAAACACGACGACTTCGTCGATCGCATGATGGAGAAAGGTTATACCCGCAAGCAGGTGCGCCTGCTGTGTGAATGGTATCTGCGGGTCAGAAAATCCTCATAACGCCTCAGGTAAGCGGCATTATCAGGGCCATGTCCGCAGTTATGGCCGTAGCAGCGCAGCCCACGGAGGGGCTGCACATTGCGCTGTCGCGGTCGGGACATGAAGAGTTGGCAACGTCGTTTGGGGGAAGTATGGCCTATTTCATTGACCGACGGCTGAACGGCAAAAACAAGAGCATGGTGAATCGCCAGCGCTTCTTGCGCCGTTACAAGTCGCAAATCAAACAGTCGATTGCCGAAGCCATCAACAAGCGTTCGGTCACCGACGTGGACAGCGGGGAGTCGGTATCCATCCCCACTGACGATATCAACGAACCGATGTTTCATCAGGGGCGCGGCGGCACGCGCCATCGGGTTCACCCGGGCAACGACCATTTTGTGCAGAACGATCGCGTCGAGCGGCCTCAGGGCGGATCGGGCGGTGGCGGCGGCCAGGGTAACGCCAGCCAGGACGGTGAAGGCCAGGATGAATTCGTTTTTCAGATCTCCAAAGATGAGTATCTCGATCTCTTGTTCGAAGATCTCGCCCTGCCCAACCTGAAAAAGAACCAGTACAAACAGCTGACCGAGTTCAAAACCCATCGCGCCGGTTATACCGCTAACGGCGTGCCGGCCAACATCAGCGTCGTGCGCTCACTGCAAAATTCGCTGGCGCGGCGTACCGCCATGACCGCCGGCAAAAGACGCGCGTTGCACGAGCTGGAAGAGGCGCTGACCCAGCTGGAAAACACCGAGCCGGTGCAACTGCTGGAAGAGGAACGGCTGCGTAAAGAGATTGCCGAGCTGCGCAAGAAAATCGAAAGCGTGCCGTTTATCGACACCTTCGACCTGCGTTACAAAAACTACGAGCGCCGGCCGGAGCCCTCCAGCCAGGCGGTGATGTTCTGCCTGATGGACGTGTCCGGCTCGATGGATCAGGCCACCAAAGACATGGCGAAACGTTTTTACATTCTGCTTTATCTGTTCCTGAGCCGAACCTACAAAAACGTCGACGTGGTGTATATCCGCCATCACACTCAGGCGAAAGAAGTGGACGAGCAGGAGTTCTTTTATTCGCAGGAAACCGGCGGCACCATTGTCTCCAGCGCGCTGAAGCTGATGAGTGAAGTGGTCGAAGAGCGTTACGACCCGGCGCAGTGGAATATCTACACCGCGCAGGCGTCTGACGGGGACAACTGGGCAGACGATTCACCGCTGTGCCATGAGCTGTTGGCGAAGAAGCTCCTGCCGATGGTGCGTTACTACAGCTACATCGAAATCACCCGTCGCGCCCACCAAACGCTGTGGCGCGAATACGAGGATCTACAGGCGAAATTCGACAACTTCGCCATGCAGCATATCCGTGAACCGGACGATATCTATCCGGTATTCCGCGAACTGTTTCGCAAACAGACCGTTTGAATAATCTGCAATAACGCCACCACAGCCGGAGAACCACGTTTCCCGGCTGTTTCTTTTTCGCCATGATATATCGCCGAGCCTGAGCGTATAATTTTTGACCGCCACCCGAGAAATAATAAGCCGCGTTATCCCGAATGGCGCTGCCTATTATTCTTTCTTCTGAGGTTATTCCTAAACATTCGCCGTCGCGTCCGCACGGCTTGATGGGAATATTCCCATTCAGTTATCGTTATCTTATCGCTTAAGCCCTTTCCTAAGCGAAATTTGCCTTACTTTATTTTTCTATGGCTTCTCTGTCCGCCGTGGCGGGCTTTTACCGGTCAGCAGGTTAGACATCATGATCGATTACACCCTCTATGGCCTCAACCAGCACGATGTTGACGAATACCATAAGCAAATATGCTGCCTGCTCGGCAAAAGCGTGTTGCTGGCGCTGATCGCCAACAAACCGATAACCAAACAGAACCTGCTCAGCTGTCTTGTTCAGGAGGCGGAAAAGCAACCCGATGATTATTTCCAGCGGTTGCACCGCGCAGCCATCGAAATGATCGGCGTTAACGGACGCTAGGGCGATATGCGCAAGGCGGAAATCTACGCCATTATTGCCACCGTCGTGGTGTTGATTGCGCTGTTAATAATTAGCTACGATAGCGATATCCCTGTTTATCCCTGACGGCCAACCTGCTTGCGCCGGTTTTTCACCCGGCGCAAGCAGGATGCGCAGAAACAATTTGCCGCCAGAGCCGCTTTACAGCCCGGATAACATTCCCGCCCTGGCGTTATTTCGAACCGGCCGCTTCGTCAATCAACCTCGCCACCTCATCGGCGTGGGAGGCCAGCGAGGCGTGACTGGCATTCAAGGTCAACACTTTCCTGGCCTGCAACCGCTGCGCCATTCGCCGCTGATTCTCCGGCGCTATCATGCGATCGTCGCTGGAGAGTTGATACCATGACGGTTTATGTTTCCAGGCGGGGTCGCCGATAGCGTTGCCAAAGGTGCCGGCCAGCGGAGCCTTCTGCGCCACCGCCATCACCAGCGCCTCGTCAGCAGTCAGATCCTGGCAAAAGCTTTCATGGAACTTGTCGGCCTTGATCCACAGGTAACCGTCGCTGTCCGGCGCCAAATTCGCGACTGCCGCCGGAGGATGTTCTTGCGTAATGCCGCCGGGACTTTCACCGGCATCCGGCGCAAACGCGGCGATATAGACCAGCCCAATCACGTTGGGCTGGTTGCCCATTTCCGTGATCACCGCCCCACCGTAAGAGTGCCCGACCAACAAGACCGGCCCCGCTTGTTGCGCGACCATCTTGCGCGTGCGCTCCGCATCTTCGGCCAGTGACGTTAGCGGCATTTCCACCGCATGGATCGCCGAATATCCCCTGCGCGACAACGCGATAATGACTTTACTCCAGTGCGCCGCACCGCCCCAGAATCCATGTACCAGCACGATAGTGGGTTTTAAGCTCATTGCCGACTCCTTTATCTCATAGGGAAGCGCGGTACACCGATAGGCAGGCGCCCTTTACGCAGGCGCCGTACTGCCAGCGACGCTGCGCGCACTCCCCATTTTATATAGTCAGCCTCGCGACGTTCGACAATAGCTACGACGGGTTAACACGCCCGATTTTCCGGCATCGCCGTGAACGGCCGCAGCGGCGCAGGCCGCAATGGCCGAGCGAAAGATGGGATTAAAACTAGGATTTTTACCCATGACGATCTAAAATCTCGCGCAAAAACAAAGAGAAGTAAATTTGAATCACCGGGAAAAGGAATGAAGTTGTGAAGGAAATGATCTCCATCGTATTGATGACGTGCCTGCTGGCGCTGCTGTTTTCGTGGCTGTTCGTCTACGGTCTTAACATTCATTAAACCTACGGCGGCTACCCACGCCCCTTCCTGACTGGCAGGCAGCGCATCCGCACGGTGCGCTCAAAACCGCCGAATCGCGTCATGCTTTCATCCAACAACACGCCCCCTGCAACTGGCAAGAACACGCGCCCACCGAACCCGGCTTCCTCTCACCCAAACCCTTCGCAAATACATCATAAATTTTTATCAATTACAGTTTCACCGCGTTCCTCTGTGACTCACCGCCCCTTTTCTTGCCTAACCGTGTCTCACTCTGGCGAAGGCTTGTTCACCCACCAATGTTACCGGTAACTATATTGTTGATTTCTTTTCGAAATAAACAGAAAGCTGTTAATAACCCTACGTTCTTTATAGAAATAAATTATGTATTCTTATGGATAAAGGTTTGAATTAACGGCCGTGGGTCATTGATTATCGTCCGCCAAGCTCCTAGAATTCGCGCGTAAAAATACAACTGGGATCGGGTTTCATGTCGTCGCTGTGGGTTGCAACGCAATACTGTTATTTTATTGGTCTGTTAGTTTCTATGGTTTTCACCTATCTGGTTAGCAGGGACACCGTCAAGATTCGATGCATCAGTGCATTGACCATCGGGTTGACCTGGCCGTTGAGTCTGCCGGTCGTGTTGCTGTTTTCGCTGTTCTAACGCCTCGCTGCGCTTTCGCTTTAAACAGCCTGCTCATGAAAATAGATTGATCGCCGCGATTGCGGCTGCTGGCGTGGAATAAAAAAACGCCAGCACGAAGGCTGGCATGAAAAAATTGGAAGCAATGTGAGCAATGTCGTGCCGGCTTGGGGGGCACAGAAGGAGACAACCCTTTTCCCCTCACCGGCGACACGGATGATAATACGTCTCATTATTAAATGTAAAGTCATTTCCCTGCGCAACTTTTTCCGTTTGGTAAAATATCAGCCGCGCGGCGTTCGCCAGCGCCGATACATCCGCACCGCCCCCCATACCAGCAACCACAGCAAAATATTCACCCCCAACCACAGCATCAGCAAGTAGCAGAAGGTCTGGTAACCGGGTATGCCCCGATCGGCCAAAAACGGGTTAAAGTGAAAAAATTTGACGATCGCGAACGGATTAAGATTGAAACGGTTGAATACGGCCGCCGTCAACAACGGTGGCAACAGGGTGTAAAACGCCAGGCTGAACAGCAGCAGGATCTTTGTACCCGAAGTGTTTTTATAATCTTTCATATCAATGTATTACGTCTTTCGCTGTGATGTAAAAACCGCCGAACATTCGCACGTCGATCGACCCCGAGCGCGAAAAAGAGTTCCCGGCCAACGCGGAAATAAAGCCGATCCTGTGTTTAATCGTCATTTAGCGCCCGGGTGATATATACCCTGTGGATTTTAAATTACGATGCCGGCGCACCGCCCTCATTCGCAACATTTGCGTGGCGTCATCAGGAGGCCTTAATGAAACCGGACGCACTCTCCCTGCCGCCGAACTCAAAAAAACTTAAAGTGATCTACGGCTGGTATATTTACGTAGTCTATATCCTGCTGGTTTTTAACATCTACATGGCGGTTTACAACGTCTGCGTTCGGCATCCGTTCGAAGCCCCGCTGCTGTCGCTGTTTCACAGCCTGTTCCTCGCGCTGATGCTGCAGCAGGTGCTCAAGAAAAACGTCATTTTCGCCTGGATCTTGCTGAGCTATTTTATTCTGATGCGTCTGTATTACGCCAATGTGCTGCATGTCGAGTTTACGCTGCTGAGCCGCAGCCTGGTACTGCTGATTCTGACGCTGTTGCTGACCGGCTCCGTGGCCGTCGGGCAACTGGCCACGCCCCCGCAGCGGCATGACTGGCTGGCGCGGTTGGGCTGGCGTCAGTGGGCTGCGCTCACGGCGCTGGCGGCGATTCTGACCCCGCTGATTACCACCGACTATCTGGGGTAAACAGGGCGTTATTTGGGGATATGAGGCTCGGATATGTCTACGATGCGGCATATTTTGGTGTAGTTACCCGCCTTCTCACAGATTTTGTCTGTGACGAACACGCTAAGGTAGCCCAGCAACAGCAAGTAGCCGACCATGCACAAAATAAAGATAAGCGTTCTCACCGATAGCGACCAACCAGACAAGAGTATCCCGAGCATCATAACCTGAACGCGGCGCTTTAAAAGGATTTCATGTGCGCACCAGCCGCATCAACGCACGTTCTGTAGTAAGATTAGGCAACCTCACCCACCACCGGAAACGCCGATGCACCATCTGATGTTAGACATTGAAACCCTGGATATAAAACCCAGCGCCGTCATTTTGGTGGTTGCGGCGGTGTTTTTCGATCCCCGCACCGGGGAACTGGGCGCCGAATTCGAAACCGCCGTCAGCAGTCAGAAAGACCAACCGGGCAGAACCATCAGCCTGGATACGGTCGCCTGGTGGGCGAAACAGTCCGATGAAGCGCGCAAGCAGGCCTTCGGCGGCACCGAGAGCCTGAAACGCGTGCTGAGCAGCCTCAGCCGCTTTATCCATATGAACAGCACCGACACGGTGAAAGTCTGGGGCAACGGCAAAGAGTTCGATTGCGCGATCCTCGAACACGCCTTCCAGCAGTTGGAAATGCCCTGCCCGTGGAAATTCTGGAATACACAGGACGTGCGCACAGTGATCACGCTGGCGGAACTGCACGGCTTTAACCCGAAAAAGACCCGCCCATTCGAAGGCATGCCGCATCGCGCGCTGGACGACGCCCGCCATCAGGCCCGCTACGTGGCCGACACCGTCTCGGCGCTCTATTACCGCCCGGCAGCGCAGCGTTGACCGCGCTTTGCCCCTTTTCATTTGCCGCCAGAATCTCTACTCTAGCCCTCTTTGTCACTCGGACGTGCCTTTCTTGTTATGCAAAAGTTTCTGTTTATGCTTCTCAGCCTGGTGCTGCTTGGCCCATTAGGCATCGACCTTTATCTGCCGACCATTCCCGCCATCGCCGTCGGCCTGGGCAGCAGTGAAGCGCTGATACAATCCACCATTTCACTGTTTATTTTGGTGCTCGGTCTCGGCCAGGTCATCGCCGGTCCGTTGGTGGATAACTACGGCCGCAAACCGGTGGCGCTGGCCGGCATTATTCTCTACATGCTCGGTGCGGCGATGGCGGCGCTGGCCAGCAACCCGACCGTTTTCATCGCCTCGCGTCTGCTGCAAGGGGTAGCGGTCTGTTGCACCGCCGTCGTCGCCTTCAGCGGCGTACGCGATCGCCTGAATGGTGACGATGCCGCTCGCGCGTTCGGCTTCCTCAACGGCACGCTGAACATCATCCCGGCGCTGGCGCCGCTGCTCGGCGGTCTGCTCGCCGAGGCCTTCGGCTGGCGCGCGCCTTTCTGGTTCCTGGTCGGCTACGCGCTGCTGGTATTGGCGATCATCGCGCTGTATCTGCCTGAAACCCGCCCCGTCGATACCGTGCCGGTCAAAGGGCTGCCGGTGCGCCAATACGCACGCATCCTCAGCGAACGGCGTTTCCTCTCCTTTGCCGTGGTGAATTCCGGGGCGATGGGCATGGCGTTGACCTACGTTTCCCTGGCCCCCAATGTGCTGATGGGCACCGCCGGCCTGACCCCGCTGCAATTCTCGCTGGTGTTCGGCGCCAACGGCTTCTGGATCATGTTGGTCAGCTTCTTCGCCAACCGCATCATCCACAAAGTCGGCCGCCCGGTTTGCCTGGCGATCGGTGGCATGCTGATGGGATTGGGCTGTCTGGGGCTGCTGCTGGGCGTCATGCTGCTGCCTGCGGCGGCGCAAGCGCATTGGCTGGCATATATGCTGCCAGTCGCCAGCGCCTGCGCCGGATTGGCGTTCGTGATGGGCCCGGCCACCAGCTATGCGCTGGAACCCTACTCCAATGAGGCCGGCGTCGCGTCTGCGCTGGTCGGCTTCGTGCAGATGGCGGGCGGCGCCGCGCTGGGTCTGGTGGCGATGGCGTTGCCGCTGCAACCGAAACTGTCGCTGGCGTTGGTCATGCTGGTAGGCTGCCTGCTGGCGCTGCACGCGCGGCGTCTCAGCAAGCAGATTAAAGGACAGATCAGAAAAGTCGCCTGAGCCCGTCTCAGGCTTCGGTGACGACCGGCACCCGCGCCGCTAACGCCGACAACAGCTCATAACCTAACGTCCCTGCCGCCGTGGCTACTTCGTCCACCGGCAGGCGTTTCCCCCACAGCTCGACTTCGGCGCCCAATTCGGCTTGTGGACAGGGCGTTAAATCTACCGCCAGCATATCCATCGATACTGTTCCCAGGGTGCGCGTCAGTACGCCATCCACCCATACCGGCGTACCGGTCGGCGCATGACGCGGATAGCCGTCGGCATAACCGCAGGCCACCACACCGATACGCTGCGCGCCGGCGGCGCTGTAACGGCCGCCATAGCCGACGCGATCGCCAGACTTCAGTTGCTGAATGCCGATGATTTCACTGCTCAGCGTCATCGCCGGCTGCAACCCCGTCGACGCCACATCACTCCAGCAACCGCTCGGCGAGGCGCCATAGAGAATGATCCCAGGGCGCACCCAGCTGCCGTGGGTCGAAGGATGCCACAGCGTGGCGGCCGAGTTGGCCAGGCAGCGCGGCAGCGGTATATCGGCGGCGGCCGCCTCGATGGTGGCCATCTGCCGGGTCACTCCTTCCGGGCCGTCGGCGGTGGCGAAATGGCTCATCAGCGTCAGCTCGGCGATGTTGGCAACCGCCTGCGCCCTGCGCCACACCTCGTGCAGCCGTTCGGGTGCGAATCCCAGCCGGTTCATACCGCTGTTCACTTTCAAATAGACGTCGAGCGGCGCGCTCAGCCTGGCGTCGGCGATCGCCGCCAACTGCCAGTCGCTGTGCACCGCCGTCGTCAGGCGATAACGGTCGAGCAGCGCCAGATCCTGCGGTTGGAAAAAGCCCTCCAGCAGCAGAATCGGCCCCTGCCAGCCGGACTCACGCAGCAGCACCGCTTCGGCCAGATCCAGCATGGCGAAACCGTCGGTTTGCGCCATGCTGCGCCAAACGTGTTTGATGCCGTGGCCATAGGCGTTGGCTTTAACCACCGCCCAGACTTTGGCGCCGGGGGCGAAACGGCGCACCACCTGCAGGTTGTTTTCAATCGCGCCGAGATGCATCGTGGCGGTTATCGGACGGGGCATCGCTTCTCCTTGGGGCAGCATACAGCGGCCACGCGCGCCTGCGCGTGGCCAGGAAAGTCTATAATCGAATCGGGCGATTAGCGTGCGGGATGCACGTCGCTCAGCGGAACCGCGTGTTGCTGGCGAAACCCGGCGCTGTAGCGCGCCACCGCCAGATCATCGGAAGGGATCGCCGGCGTAATGCCAGACATCAGATCGGACAGCAACTGCCCGGAACCGCAGGCCATCGTCCAGCCCAACGTGCCATGCCCGGTGTTGAGGTACAGATTCTTCAGCGAAGTGCGGCCGACGATCGGCGTTCCGTCCGGCGTCATCGGGCGCAGCCCGGTCCAGAACGTCGCGTCCTCCACTCTGCCGCCGTTCGGATAGAGATCGCGCACCACCATCTCCAGCGTTTCGCGCCGTTTTTGCTCCAGCTGAGTATTGAAACCGACGATCTCCGCCATACCGCCGACGCGAATACGCTGGTCGAAACGGGTAATGGCGATTTTGTACGTCTCATCCAGTACCGTAGAGAATGGCGCCGCCGTTTCATCAGCGATCGGGATGGTCAGCGAATAGCCCTTCAACGGGTAAACCGGGATAGACACCAGGCCGCGCAGCAGCGCCGTAGAGTAAGACCCGAACGCCACCACGTAGCTATCGGCTTTGAACACCTCTTCACCGCACTGCACGCCGGCGATCTTGTCGCCCTCCACCAGCAGGCGATCGACGCTGCGGTTGAACAGGAAGGTCACGCCCGCCTGCTCTGCCATCTTCGCCAATTGCTGCGTGAACAGCTGACAATCGCCGGTTTCGTCGTTAGGCAACTGCAAACCGCCCGTCAGCTTGTGCGCCACCTGCGCCAGCGCCGGTTCGACGCTGGCGAGCTGGTTGGCCTCCAGCAACCGGTAAGGCACCCCGGCATCTTCCAATACCGCGATGTCTTTCGCCGCGTTTTCAAACTGTTGTTGGGTACGGAACAGCTGCAACGTGCCGCCCTGACGCCCTTCGTACTGGATGCCGGTTTCCTGGCGCAGCGCTTTGATGCAATCGCGGCTATATTCCGCCAGGCGCACCATGCGGCCTTTGTTGGTCATGTAGTGTTCGGTATTGCAGTTTTTCAGCATCTGCCACATCCAGCTCAGCTGGAAGCTGCTGCCGTCGAGGCGGACCGCCAACGGCGCATGGCGCTGGAACATCCACTTGATGGCTTTCAGCGGCACGCCCGGCGCCGCCCAGGGGGCAGCATAGCCCGGTGAGATCTGCCCGGCGTTCGCCGCGCTGGTCTCCAATGCCGGGCCGGGCTGACGATCGATCACCGTCACCTCATGCCCCGCTTTCGCCAAATACCAGGCACTGGCTACGCCCACCACTCCACTACCTAAAATTACCACTCGCATCGCTGACTCCAGCTCAAGGCTTCACAAAGCATAATCTTCTGCTCACAGGAAATTAACTCAGTGAAAAAATCCGTCCAACAACTTCATCATCAAACGTGACAATATTCACAATTAATTTATCGTCGATAGGCCAGGCATTTGCAATAGCCGCCAGTAAATAGCGATAAGATGCGGTTCATGGGGGATTATAACGCGAGGTCGACGCTGAATCGCTAGCAGTGCTGTCAGTGACAGCACCAAATAAAGGCGTGATAAGCAACATGGTTTTAACAGAATATAAAAATATCAGCCAACATATAAACAGAATAAAACACCAATAAAATACGAATAACCAACACAACAGACAGAGCCAGACTCTTGCCTCCGCAGCAGAAAAGTCGCGTAAAATTTCAGCCAATAATAGCCACATTGTTGCTATTGAATTGAGCAGCCGCTCACCCCGGCGCCAATCCCCCTCTTTTCATCGCTCAGCACGATATGAACCGTTATGCCGTCGAGCAGATCCTAGAGTTCACATTATCGCTATTCTGGAGTGCCTATTATGTTTATCGCTATCTACCGATTCTCAGTCAAAACCGGACACGAATCAGCCTTTCGCCAGGCCTGGCTTGAGTTGACTCAGGGTATCTATCTGCAGCGCGGCAGTCTCGGTTCGCGCCTGCATCGCGATGCGGGCGGGCAGTTTATCGGCTATGCGCAGTGGCCAAGCCGCGCCGCATGGGAAAGCGCCGGTGCCGTTCAATTGGAGGAACGCTATCGGCAAGCCCGGGAGAGAATGCGCGCAGCGTTGTTGACGGATGAAACGTTATTTGAACTGGAGGTTACGGATGATTATCTGCAAATCAGGCCGTTTGACTGAGCACAAGCCCACCCGTGCGGGCTTGTGACTGTGAGACAGACCGGCGTCAGTGATGCAGCATCTCGTCCACGACCTCTTTGGTCTGTAGCTGGAACGGGTAGTAGGTCGGCCAGTTATCCATTTCTTTCAGCAGCGCCTCCTGCGACGTGTTGCCCATAAAGATATGGAAATGCGCCGATTTGCGCGGGCCGATAATATGATCGCTGAACTGCACGAATTTTGGTGCCTGGCTGTCGGCATCCTGGCATTCGAACAGATAGCGCACGCCCTTTTTACCGGAGACATAAGTCAGGATCTTATGCCCGGCGTACTTATACTGACAGGCGCTGGATTGATCTCCGCGGTGAAACTCCATGACGCCGTTCTCAATGCCGATGGTATCCACATCAGTGGCGTACCCTTTGCGGTAATACGCCTTCACTTCGGCGAAGCTCTTGCTGTTATCCTGCGTCGCTTTCTTCTTGAACACCGGGTCAAGCTCCCCATTGAGCAAATAAGGATAGACGGATTGCCATACCCCCTCCCAGTCGGCCAGGTCGCGATCTTTGACGTCCTTGTCGTCGAACACGCCCGCTTCCGCCCTTTTTTCCACTTCCGTCAGCGGTTTGCCATGTGAATGATGCCCGTGGGCGACCGCCTGTCCGCTTATGAACATCGCCGCCAGCGCCACCGCCAGTTTGCCAAAATGCCTCGCCAAAATGCGCTCCTTGTCCGTCATTGAGAATTGAGAAAAACGGGAAGTTACAATATAACATAACAGTTTTCAATCCTTCTGGCGCTGTAAGCAAGCTATTGCGCCCCCATGCCGCAGGGCTATACTCGGAGAAGAAGCGCGGGGCTTCTGCCGGGACGGACGCGGCGCCGGATCGACCGCCGTTCGCTCCCTTGCGTACCGGCATTTTTATTTCACTGATTTGCAACGGTTAATTATGACTTGAACTATGCTTGTTACAGGGCCTGCCGTTTGAGCGAGGCCCGTGAATAATGAGGGTGCGCTGATGACTACTTCAACACATGAAAAGGTTAAGGATGATAAACGGCTGAGCGATGGACCGGACTGGACGTTCGAACTGCTGCAGGTGTATTTGGAGCAGATCGACCGCGTCGCCAAGCATTACCGGCTCGACACCTACCCCCATCAGATCGAGGTGATCACCTCCGAGCAGATGATGGACGCTTATTCGAGCGTCGGCATGCCGATCAACTATACCCACTGGTCCTTCGGCAAAAAGTTCATCGAAACCGAGCAGCGCTACAAGCAAGGCCAGCAAGGGCTGGCGTATGAAATCGTCATCAACTCCAATCCCTGCATCGCCTACCTGATGGAAGAGAACACCATCACCATGCAGGCGCTGGTGATGGCGCACGCCTGCTATGGCCACAACTCGTTCTTCAAGAACAACTACCTGTTCCGCAGCTGGACTGATGCCAGCTCTATCGTCGATTATCTGCTGTTTGCTCGCCACTACATCAGCCAGTGCGAAGAGCGCTACGGCGTCGATGAGGTGGAACGGCTGCTGGATTCCTGCCACGCGCTGATGAATTACGGCGTCGACAGGTACAAACGCCCGCAAAAGATTTCATTGGTGGAAGAGAAAGCGCGCCAGAAAAGCCGCGAAGAGTATCTGCAGAGCCAGGTGAACACGCTGTGGAAGACCTTGCCGCGCGTCGAGCGCGAAGAGTCGCCGGAGCAGGCGCGCCGCTATCCGAGCGAACCGCAGGAAAATATCCTCTATTTTATCGAGAAGAACGCGCCGCTGCTCGAGCCTTGGCAGCGTGAGGTGTTGCGCATCGTGCGCAAAGTCAGCCAATATTTCTACCCGCAAAAACAGACTCAGGTGATGAACGAGGGTTGGGCCACCTTCTGGCACTACACCATCCTCAATCATCTGTACGACGAAGGCCGGGTGACCGAACGCTTTATGCTGGAGTTTTTGCACAGCCACACCAACGTGGTGTACCAGCCGCCGTACAACAGCCCGTACTATAACGGCATCAACCCTTACGCGCTGGGCTTCGCCATGTTCCAGGACATCAAGCGCATCTGCCAATCACCGACCGAAGAAGATCGCTACTGGTTCCCGGACATCGCCGGCAAAGACTGGCTGGACACGTTGCATTTCGCCATGCGTGACTTTAAGGACGAGAGCTTCATCAGCCAGTTCCTGTCGCCCAAAGTGATGCGCGACTTCCGCTTGTTCACCGTGCTGGACGACGATCGCAACAACTATCTGGAAATCGCCGCGATCCACAACGAAGCCGGCTACCGGGCGATCCGCCAGGAGCTGTCGGCGCAATACAATCTGAGCAACCACGAACCGAACATTCAGATCTGGAACGTGGACCTGCGCGGCGACCGCTCGCTGACCCTGCGTTATATTCCGCAGGAACGCGCGCCGCTGGATAAAAGCCGCCGCGACGTGTTGAAACATCTGCATCGCCTGTGGGGCTTCGACGTGATCCTCGAGCAGCAAAACGAAGACGGCAGCGTAGAGCTGCTCGATCGTTGCCCGCCGCGGCCTACGCCGCAGTAACCGCTGTGCCATAACGACAAAGAGCGCCGAAAGGCGCCCTTTATTATTTCGCTCGCACGCGATCAGCGGCGCGCTTCGGTCAGATCGCTTGGCATGGTGCCCTGCATGCTCTGCCAAATCGCCCCGCTGTCTTTACCGTAATTACGCACGGTATCCATCACCTGGTCGTACATCTTCTCATGGCACAGCGTGGACAGTTTGCTGTAGAAGGTCAGCGCCAGCTTGCGCGCTTCCGGGTTGGAGAAGTAGTAACGGCCAACGCGGGTATACAGCCCTTTCAACCCGTTGAAGATCAGGCCGTAGATCGGGTTGCCGGAAGCGAACGCCAGACCGCGGAAGATTTCATAATCCAGCACATTGAACGCATCCGCCTGATCTTCGACTTCGGCGGCCTTCGCCAGCACTTCCTGCGCCTGCTCCGGATGATTGCGCACCGCGGCGCGAATAAAGATCGACGCGATATTGGTGCGTACCGACAGCAGATTATCGATCAGCTGCGGGACGCTTTTGTGATCGAGACGGGCTACGGTCTCAAGGATGTTGAGGCCAGACGTTTCCCAGAAATTGTTCACTTTGGTCGGTTTGCCATGCTGAATGGTCAACCAGCCATCGCGGGCAAGACGTTGCAACACTTCACGTAATGTGGTGCGCGTGACGCCAATCAACTCCGAAAGCTCACGCTCCGCGGGCAAAATAGAGCCAGGGGGGAAGCGATTATTCCAAATACTCTCAATAATGTACTCTTCCGCGAAACCGGCAGGACTCTGCGCCTTTATGACCATGTGTTTGACGTTCCGTTGCGACGATAAATTCAGTAAAAGTAATCAGCTCATCATACCAGATCACACAGACATGACATAGCGTGAGCGAAAAACAATAAACGAAAGTGTGCATAAAGTGGCAAAAAACGCGCAAAAACACCGGTTGCAAGAAATTTACCGCCGTAAAACAAGCTCCGGTTGCGCCCGCCCCCGCCGCGTTGTTAGGGTACGTGCTACGACTGATTTAAGGATGCATAAAGGACAATGGAAACAACCTTGCGCAGCGCCCTGCTCAAAAACTTCCTGGGGCAATCTCCCGACTGGTACAAACTGACCATTATTATTTTCCTGGCGATCAACCCGCTGGTGTTCTTTTTCGCCAGTCCGTTTATCGCGGGTTGGCTGCTGGTGGTGGAGTTCATCTTTACCCTGGCGATGGCGTTGAAGTGCTACCCGTTGCTGCCGGGCGGCCTGCTGGCGCTGGAGGCGGTAGCCATCGGCATGACCAGCCCGGCCCAGGTCTCGCAGGAAATCGAACATAATCTGGAAGTGCTGCTGCTGCTGGTCTTTATGGTAGCCGGCATCTACTTTATGAAGCAGCTGCTGCTGTTCGTATTTACCAAGCTGCTGCTCAACATCCGCTCGAAAACGCTGTTGTCGCTGGCATTCTGCCTGGCCGCCGCCTTCCTTTCCGCTTTCCTCGACGCGCTGACGGTCGTGGCGGTGGTGATTAGCGTCGCCACAGGGTTCTATTCCATCTATCACAACGTGACCTCAAATCGCCCCGACGGCGACATCGGCGACGACAGCGATTTCACCGGCGAAGAGCGCAAACAGACGCTGGAACAATTCCGCGCCTTTCTGCGCAGCCTGCTGATGCATGCTGGCGTCGGCACCGCGCTTGGCGGAGTCATGACGATGGTGGGCGAGCCGCAGAACCTAATCATCGCCAAGAGCGCGGACTGGGGCTTTATCGACTTCTTCCTGCGTATGGCGCCGGTCACCTTGCCGGTGCTGGTGTGCGGCCTGCTGGTCTGCTGGCTGGTAGAGCGTTTTCGTCTGTTTGGCTACGGCGTGCAGTTGCCGGACGCAGTGCGCGAGGTGCTGAAAGAGTATGACCGCAAGGCCACTGCAGGCCGCAGCAAGCAAGAACGTCTCAAGCTGGTGATGCAGGCGTTGATCGGCGTTTGGCTGGTGTTGGCGCTGGCCTTCCACCTGGCCGAGGTCGGGTTGATCGGCCTGTCGGTGATCATTCTCGCCACCTCGCTGTGCGGCGTGAACGATGAACACGCCATCGGCAAAGCGTTCCAGGAAGCGCTGCCGTTCACCGCCCTGTTGACGGTGTTTTTCACCGTCGTTGCGGTGATCATCGAACAGCACCTGTTCAGCCCGGTGATCCAGTTTGTGCTGCGCGCCGAGCCCGCCTCTCAGCTTTCGCTGTTCTACCTGTTCAACGGTCTGCTGTCGTCGGTTTCCGACAACGTGTTCGTCGGCACGGTTTACATCAACGAGGCGCGTGCCGCGCTGGAGTCTGGTGCCATTGCGCTGAAACAGTTTGAACTGCTGGCGGTCGCCATCAATACCGGTACCAACCTGCCTTCTGTCGCTACCCCGAACGGCCAGGCGGCGTTCCTGTTCCTGCTGACGTCGGCGCTGGCGCCGCTGGTACGCCTGTCGTATGGACGCATGGTGTGGATGGCCCTGCCGTATACGGTGGTGCTGACCGTGGTCGGCCTGCTGTGCGTACAGTTCACGCTGGAGCCGGCGACCGAACTGTTGACGCAGTGGCACTGGCTGACGCTGCCTCCTCTCGACGCTATCGGCCACTGATGCGGCGCCGGCAGAGTAAACCGACTATTTTTACGCGGAAACCGGCCCAGGTGGCTGGCAGCGAAGATGAATTGGTTTACACTGCCGGTTCAATTGCTTACTGCATGGAAGAATCTAGATATGTTGCAATTCTTTAACCGCTGTTCACAAGGACGCGGCGCCTGGCTGCTGATGGCCCTGACAGCGTTGGTGTTGGAACTGGTCGCGCTCTATTTCCAGCACGTGATGCTGCTGCAGCCCTGCGTCATGTGCATTTACGAACGTTGCGCACTGTTCGGCATCCTCGGCGCCTCGCTGGTGGGCGCCATCGCGCCGAAAACCCCGCTGCGCTACGCGGCGATCTTGCTGTGGATCTACAGCGCCTGGGAAGGCGTTCAGCTGGCGTGGAAGCACACCATGATCCAACTGCACCCTTCGCCGTTCAATACCTGCGATTTCTTCGTCAGCTTCCCTTCGTGGCTGCCGCTGGACAAATGGCTGCCGGCGGTGTTCCACGCCTCCGGTGACTGTTCCGTGCGCCAATGGCAGTTCCTGACCCTGGAAATGCCGCAATGGCTGGTCGGCATCTTCGGCGCCTACCTGCTGGTGGCGCTGATCGTGTTGATCGCACAGTTTGTTCGCCCACGCCGCCGCGATCTGTTCGGCCGCTGATCGGTACATAAACCAAAAACGGCGCCTGAAGGCGCCGTTTTTTTTAGGGTATTGCTGTCAAATTCAGAGATAACCCCATTTCAGGTATGTGTGAGGAAATAAACGAGCACGATCAGCGCTCCAGCCACGGCAAACAGACGAACCATTTTCATTGTTATGCTCTCGAACTTGCGGGAGAGCGGCCAAATTACCCAACTTATCGCTTAAAAAGAAGCATCCTGGCTCGATTACGCGCGTAATTTACATAACATTAAACTTCTGTGATACCGGCAGGCAAAAACAGGCGATGTCGGCGCAATCCTCTCGGCTTTCAGGCGACAATAAATTACCGTTATTTATGAACGACTGCGCCTTTGTCACATTCAGAGCACAATATTTTGGTGAACTTTGCCCATAAAATCCTTATAGTATCGGCAAAGTGAGTACTACCGATTTCCCTGGTGTTGTTGTGTGTCTTGCCCCTCATCTATGTAGGGGCTTTTTTCCCCCTTCCCCCTGACTTGCAAAAATTCTCCCTTATCCCGCAATGCTGATAGCGCGCATCGAGTCTCGACTCACCGTTCGCGCACTAATGATTAAAATCGTTCCTGATTCTTTACCTATGCTGATGACGTTTGGATTTCCACACTTTTTCTCTAGTAAGCCGGGCCCAGTCTTTGGCTGACTACAGCAAATGATATCAAGGACACGATCTATGCCGGATACCGCATTGCCTCCCTCGTCTCAGCGCCCGTTCCTGCGTCGCCTGCTGCTTAAAGCAGGGAAAAGATTCCTGCGCTGGAACGGCGAGTTTCAGACTCGCCATTCGCTAATCTCCACCACGCCGCAGATCGGTAATCATGAATTTAATTGGGTGACGTCGCTGGAAGCCCGTTGGCCCGCCATTCGGGAGGAGTTGGATCGCCTGTTGGAGCATCCTGAAGATATTCCCGCATTCCACCAAATATCACCGGATCAGAAACGCATCTCCAAAGGGGATAACTGGAAAACCTTCGGGCTGTTTGTCTATGGGCAACGCGTTGATGAAAACTGCGCCATTTGCCCGCGTACCGCGCAAGCGGTCAGCGAGATCCCCGGCATGCGCACCGCCATGTTCTCTATCCTTAAGCCGCACTATCATATCGTGCCGCACAAAGGCCCGACGCGTGCCGTGGTACGCGCTCATCTGGGATTAATCGTGCCAAAGGATCGGGAAAAGCTGTGGATCCGCGTTGACGATCAAATCCTGCACTGGGATGAAGGCAAAGTGATTTTGTTTGACGACTCTTATGAGCACGAAGTGCGTAATGATACCGACGAGCTGCGCGCGGTGTTGTTTCTCGATATCGACCGGCCGATGGACAAGGTGGGTACGGCGGTGAATAAGCTGCTGTTCAGCCTGATCAAAGCCAGCCCTTATGTGAAACAACCGCTAAAAAACCTGGCGAACTGGCACCGGCGCGATAAAAAAGAGTGAAATGACGGCTTATGCCATGAGCCTCACGCCAGCGGGTTAGCTCAACAACGCAAAGGGGGAGTGCCCAACCACTCCGCCCTCTTGCATCGCGCCCCGCCTTGATCCGCAAGGGTTCCGATTTTACCTGGCCCAGTCCGGCTTGTTGAGGATATGGTCCTGCCAGTCCACCACTTCGCTCTCACGCACCGCGATATGCCGCACCGTGATGCGCTCACCGTGCATCGCCGCCTTGGAGCCGCTCAGCAACGGGTGCCAGGGGAACAGCGGTTTACCTTCGCCAATCAGACGGTAGGCGCAGGTAGGTGGCAGCCAATCGAAGGTGGTGAGGTTCTCGCGCGTCAGTTTGATGCAGTCTTCTTCCAGCTCGAAGCGCCGCTCGTAGTTGCGGCATTGGCAGGATTTGATGTTGAGCTGGTTGCAGGCTACGTTGGTAAAATAAATCTCGTCGGTATCTTCGTCGATCAGCTTATTCAAACAGCATTGCCCGCACCCATCGCACAACGACTCCCACTCTTGTTCTGACATTTCCGCCAGCGTTTTCTGTTGCCAAAAAGCGAGTTGTGACATGTTAGCGTCCGGTTTAGGTAAAGGGAAAAGTCACCTGCGCACAGGTTCGAGGGGGGACTATATAGACATTTTAGCCGCGAGATGCAAGTTTTGCCGCCGACGATGCCGGCGGCGAGGAGAAATCAGATCACCCGGGTGCTGAGGGTTTTGCCGTTCAGGCTGATTTTCAGCATGTCGCCGGAAGCCATCGGGCCCACGCCCTGCGGCGTGCCGGTCAGAATGATGTCGCCGGCGCGCAGCGTGAAGAAACGGCTCATGTAGCTGATAAGCGGCAGGATCGGCGTGATCATGTCACGCGTATTGCCCTGCTGGCGCAGCTGGTCGTTAACGGTCAACGACAGCTCGGCGTTTTGCGGATCGCCGAACTCGGCTACCGGGATAAATCCCGACATCGGGCAGGAACCGTCGAAGGCCTTGGCCTTTTCCCACGGCTGACCGGCTTTTTTAAAGCCCGCCTGCAGATCGCGCAGCGTCAGATCGAGCGCCACGCCGTAACCGGCGATCGCCCGCGCCACGCGGTCTTCGTTGGCCTGTTTCAGCGGCGTGCCGATCAGCACCGCCAGCTCGACCTCATGGTGCACTGAGCCGAACTCTTTAGGGATGGCCACCGGCTGGCGGATATCGCACAGCGCCGTTTCCGGTTTGATAAACACCACCGGCTCGACGGAAACCGCGCTGCCCATTTCCTTGATGTGATCGGCGTAGTTGCTGCCGACGCAAACCACCTTGTTCACCGGGAAATCGAGCAACGAACCCTGCCAGTCTCTATGTTGATACATACCGCTTCTCCCAAACTGTAGAGGCTTGGCGCGCCAAGCCGATTATTGGTGTGCCGAATCAATGTCCGATCGCGTCCGCCATCATACCCACGGCGATAGCGAAATAGTAAGAGCGATTCCAGTGCATCAGGGTGCGGAAATTATCATAGACCAGGAACGTCCGCCCCTGCAGATCGTCCGGCGCGATGATCCAGCCGCGCTGAATGGCGTGCGGCAACGCACTGCCATCCGCACGCCGCACGCCGCGTTGTTGCCAGGCGTTGACGCTGCGCGCCTGCGCGTCTTTCAGCCCCAGTTCGGCCCGGTTGAAACCGGCGGGCAGCTTGACCTCGCGCCCCCAACCGATGCCGGGCTGCCAGCCCTCTTTGGATAAATAGCTGGCGGTAGAGGCAAATACGTCATCGATGTTATTCCAGATATCGATGCGCCCGTCATCATCGCCGTCCGCCGCATAGCGCAGGAAGGAACTCGGCATAAACTGGCATTGCCCCATCGCGCCGGCCCAGGACCCTTTCAGCGACGCATCGCCAACGTGTCCCTGCTCGATTATCTGCAGCGCCGCCAGCAGCTCCTGACTGAAAAAAGCCTCGCGGCGCCCTTCGAACGCCAGCGTCGCCAGCGCAGACACCACGTCTTCCCGCCCCTGAATCTTGCCATAGGCGCTCTCCATGCCCCACAGCGCGATGATATAGCGCCCCGGCACCCGATAGCGCTCGCTGGCCCGCGACCATTGCGTATGGCGCTGCCGGTACAGTTCGCGCCCCTGGCGCACCTTGACGGGCGACATCACCCGCCGCAGGTAGTCGTCCAGGGTTACCTTCTGCTCCGGCTGATTGCGATCGGCCTTGATCACCCGATCGACGAAATGGATTTGCGCAAAAGCGCGGTCGAGCGTGCCCTGACTGATGCCCTGCTCCCGCGCCTGCCGCTTAAGCTGCTCGACATACGCCGGAAACTGCGCCGGATCGCGGCCGCTCGCCGCCAGCGTCGTCCCCTGCGCCGCGTGTGGCGTGCCCGGTATCAACGCACCGCCCAGCGCCAGCCAAACGGCCAGCGCGGTTGTTCTCACCGAACGTGTCATCGCGCCTCCCCTGGCCGCAGCGCCTGCCTCAGGCCTTGTCGCCCGCCAGATGCTGGTTGAGCAGATTTTCAACCGGCGGCGGGAACTGCAGGTAATAGCCTTCGTCTTTCAGCGCCTGCTTCACCTTTTCGATATCCGCCGAAGCCAATTTCTTGCGCTCATCGAGCGAAAGCATCATGGCGAATTGCGGCACGCCGAAACTTTTCATCAGTTCTTCCGGCACACGAGAGAAATCGTCTTTTTTTTCGACATAAAGATAAGTTTGATCGCGTTTCGGGCTTCTATAGATCACACAAAGCATTTTTTTAACTCTATTTAATTGAGGGAGCGTCTTGCCTGGATATAACTCTGACTATAACATGCTTATAGTACATCGGAATATCGCACCCCGAGTGGTATTCCGGGGATTTAAAGTTGCTGAGACTGAGTCAGGATAGATGTCACAATCGCCAATTGAGCTAAAAGGCAGCAGTTTTACCCTATCGGTTGTTCATTTGCATAATTCGCAGCCCGAGGTAATACGTCAGGCGTTACAAGAAAAAGTTGAGCAAGCGCCCGCTTTTCTGAAAAACGCCCCTGTTGTTATCAACGTCGCAACGCTGGATGGCGATGCGAACTGGAAAGAACTTCAACAGGCTGTCGCGGCGGCAGGTCTGCGCGTTGTGGGTATCAGCGGTTGCAGAGATGAGCGGCAAAAGCGCGCGATAGCCCGCGCCGGGCTGCCGCTGCTGAGCGAAGGCAAAGGCCAGAAAATGGCGGCGCCGGAGCCTGCCCCTGCGCCAGTGGTGGCGGATAACGCCCCCGCCAAAACGCGCATCATCAGCACGCCTGTCCGTTCCGGCCAACAGATTTACGCCCGCAACTGCGATCTTATCGTGACCAGCAGCGTCAGCGCCGGCGCCGAATTGATTGCCGACGGCAATATTCACGTCTATGGCATGATGCGCGGCCGCGCACTGGCAGGCGCGTCAGGCGACACGCAATGTCAGATTTTTTGCACCCACCTGGCGGCTGAGCTAGTCTCTATCGCAGGGCAGTACTGGTTGAGCGATCAAATCCCGTCCGATTACGTCGGGCAGGCCGTACGACTCAGCCTGTTGGATAACGCTTTAACCATACAACCTTTAAACTAAGCCCTTTTGACAAGGAATCCATTTCATGGCACGCATTATTGTTGTTACATCGGGTAAAGGGGGCGTTGGCAAGACCACTTCGAGCGCGGCCATCGCTACCGGCCTGGCCCAGAAAGGCAAGAAAACCGTGGTGATCGATTTCGATATCGGTCTGCGTAATCTTGACCTGATTATGGGCTGCGAACGTCGGGTAGTTTATGATTTCGTGAACGTGATTCAGGGCGACGCCACGCTGAATCAGGCGTTGATCAAAGACAAACGCACTGAAAACCTCTATATCCTGCCTGCTTCGCAGACGCGCGACAAAGACGCGCTGACCCGAGAAGGCGTTGAAAAGGTCCTCAACGATCTCGGTGAGATGGATTTTGACTTCGTGGTGTGCGACTCGCCGGCCGGTATCGAAACCGGTGCGCTGATGGCGCTGTACTTCGCCGACGAAGCTATCATCACCACCAACCCGGAAGTCTCTTCGGTACGTGACTCCGACCGTATTCTGGGGATCCTTTCTTCCAAGTCGCGCCGTGCCGAGAAAGGCGAATCGCCTATCAAGGAACACCTGCTGCTGACCCGTTACAACCCGGGCCGCGTCAGCCGTGGTGACATGCTGAGCATGGAAGACGTGCTGGAGATCCTGCGCATTCCGCTGGTGGGTGTGATTCCGGAAGACCAGTCAGTGCTGCGCGCTTCCAACCAGGGTGAGCCTGTCATTCTGGATGCCGAGTCAGACGCCGGTAAGGCGTATGACGATACCGTTTGCCGCTTGTTGGGGGAAGAACGCCCATTCCGCTTCATTGAAGAAGAGAAGAAGGGTTTCCTGAAACGCCTTTTTGGGGGATAAACCATGGCCTTATTAGACTTCTTTCTGTCCCGCAAAAAACAGACAGCCAATATAGCCAAGGAACGGCTGCAGATTATCGTCGCAGAGCGTCGTCGCGGGGACAGTGAGCCCCCGTATCTGCCTGATCTGAAACGCGATATTCTGGCGGTTATTTGCAAATACATTCAGATCGATCCTGAAATGCTGCATGTGCAGTTCGAGCAGAAAGGGGACGATATTTCGGTACTTGAACTTAACGTGACATTACCGGAATCGGAAGAAGCAGCTAAATGATTGCGACGCATTAATTACCCCCTGTATATTTTATGCAGGGGGTAACTGTATGTGCATCCAGTTAATAAGCATCATCGGCAGCAAAAAAGCGATTTTTCCCTTTGGGACAATTCCCAATTAACTTTGCCGCCACCTCGTTTAAAGTAAATTCTGGCCAGATTTACCTTCAACGCATTATTTCCTGCCTATATTCACCCGAGCAGAGTTTCCTTACCCTGCCCTGGTGAGTGCCAGCGATTAATATTCTTTCAGGATCTCCTGCAACGGCGCCATTAATAAATCGCCACGCCAGCCACTGATTAATTCAGGGCGACTCTCGCCGTCCTTCAGTTTCCAATGCCAGTTCAGCAGTTGGTTAATTTGGCGACGGGACGCCAGCAGCTCGCTGCTCAACCCGCTTTGCTCGCTGACGGTGGCGATCGCCGCCTTGATGTCTTTAAACACCTTCTTGTAGCCCGGCTGATCGATAAGGTTGGCCAACGGCGCCGGCAGCTCGCCTTCGTCCAAGGCTTCGGCCTCGGCCACCAGCGCCAGCAGCGTTTTACCGTGATAACGGATCTCCGGCCCGCTCAGACCCAGCGAATCCAGTTCTCCCAGCGAAGAAGGCATATAGCGCGCCACCTGCCACAGGTTTTCCTCCCGCACCACGAAGTTCACCGCCAAATCGCGCTCGCGCGCCTGGCGCAACCGCCACTCCGCCAGCTTCTGCAGACAACCCAGCTGGCGCGGACGCAGCTGCCAGGCATTGCTGATTTCACGATAGGCCAATTCCGGCGCCAGCGTCTCGCTGCGGCGTTGGCACAACAGCAGGCACTCGTTATTGGCCGCCGCGGTCCAACCGGCCTCTTCGGTCTCCTGCACCAGCTGTTTGGCCATCGGCAGCAGATAGAACACGTCGGCCGCCGCGTATACGCACTGTCTTTCGGTCAGCGGGCGCGCCAGCCAGTCGGTGCGCGACTCGCTTTTGTCCAGCTCAACCTTCATGTACTCCGCCACCAGCGTCGCGAAACCGCAGGAGAGCGGCCGACCGGTAAAGGCCGCCAGGATCTGGGTATCGACCATCGGCGTCGGCAGCGTTTTAAAGGCGTTGAGAAACACTTCGAGATCTTCGCTGCCGGCATGCAGGAATTTCACCACGGCGGTATCGGCCAACAGGTCGACAAACGGCTGCCACTGCTTGATCGGCAAAGGATCGATAAGGGAGAGTTGTTCACCGTCGTAGAGCTGGATCAGGCCCAGCTGCGGATAGTAGGTGCGCGTTCTGACAAACTCGGTGTCCAGCGCTATCTGGGCATGCTTTCTCGCCTGCTCGCAGACCTGCTGCAATCCGGCATCGGTAGTGATCAACTGATAATTCAAAACATCATTCTCTTGTAGGATTCAAACACAACAACGCCGGCATTCACCGGCGTTGTCGATAGTCAGGCGCAAAGGCAAAACCTAGACGGCATCGGCCGGCTTCGGCGTTTTTTGCTCCTCGCGCAGTTCTCGCCGCAATATCTTGCCGACGTTCGACTTCGGCAGCTCATCGCGGAACTCAACAATTTTAGGCACTTTATACCCGGTCAGGTGACGGCGGCAATGGGTCAACAGCTCTTCCTTGGTCAGCGAGGCGTCTTTCTTCACCACGCAGATCTTCACCGTTTCACCGGAAACCTCACTGGGCACGCCGATCGCCGCACATTCCAGCACTTTCGGGTGCTGGCTCACCACATCCTCGATCTCGTTCGGATAGACGTTGAAACCAGAGACCAGGATCATGTCTTTCTTGCGGTCGACGATGCGCACAAACCCCTGCTCGTCTACGGTAACCACATCGCCGGTCGCCAGCCAGCCGTCTTTCAGCACTTCGTCGGTGGCTTCCGGGCGCTGCCAATAGCCTAACATAACTTGCGGCCCTTTGACCCACAGTTCGCCCGGTTCACCCGGCGGCACATCCTGACCGTTGTCATCCACCAGTCGAATATCCGTCGACGGCACCGGCAGACCGATGCTGCCGCTGTAGTGTTTCAGATCGTAAGGGTTGCCGGCCACCAGCGGCGCGCACTCCGTCAGGCCGTAACCTTCCAGCAAATGCTTGCCGGTGGTTTTCTCCCATTTCTCGGCCACCGCCTTTTGCACCGACATACCGCCGCCAACCGAGAAGCGCAGCGTGGAGAAATCAAGCTTGTGGAAATCTTCGTTGTTCAGCAACGCATTGAACAGCGTATTCACCCCGCTCATGGCGGTGAACGGATATTTTCCCAGTTCTTTCACCAGCCCTGGAATGTCGCGCGGGTTGGTGATCAGCAAATTGCGCCCGCCCAGGTCGATAAACAGCAGGCAGTTCACCGTCAGCGCGAAAATGTGATACAGCGGCAACGCCGTCACCACCAGTTCCTGCCCTTCACGGAACAGCGGCGAATAGGCGGCTTTGGCCTGCTCGAGGTTGGCCTGCATGTTGCGGTGCGTCAGCATCGCGCCCTTCGCCACGCCGGTCGTGCCGCCGGTGTATTGCAGGAAGGCCAGATCGGCATTAATGATGTCCGGTTTTACATACTGCAGGCGGCGGCCACGCTGCAGCGCGCTGCGGAATGAAATGGCATCCGGCAGGTTGTATTTCGGCACCAGACGCTTGACGTATTTGACCACGAAGTTGACCAGCGTGCCTTTGGCGGCCGAAAGCTGATCGCCCATGCGCGTCAGAATCACGTGCTTGACCTGGGTGTTGAACACCACTTTTTCCAGCGTATGGGCGAAGTTGGACACGATGACAATGGCGCTGGCGCCGCTGTCGTTTAACTGGTGCTCCAGCTCGCGCGGGGTATACAGCGGGTTGACGTTGACCACCACCATACCGGCGCGCAGAATGCCAAACAAGGCGATGGGATATTGCAGCAGGTTAGGCATCATCAGCGCGACGCGGTCGCCCTTCTTGAGGCCCAGTTCATTTTGCAGGTAAGCCGCGAAAGCCCGGCTGCGTTCTTCCAGTTTGCGGAAGGTCATCACCTCACCCATATTGATAAAGGCGGGCTGATCGGCATAGCGCTGCACGGCATGCTCAAACATTTCGATCAACGACGAATAGCGATCGGCATCAATCTCTGCGGGCACATCTGCCGGATACCGTTTTAACCAGACCTTATCCAAGGTATTACTCCTGAAATCATTACTAATTATCATCGCAGCCCTCAAACTCGCAGCCTAACCATAACAATATTTTAACTCAGCAGACCAGTTCGGGTTTTAAACATTATTCAGGTTGCGATGTACGTCACTAATTGTCGGATATTCCTTATCCCAAAAAGCAAAAGGGCGGCCTGAGCCGCCCTGTCAAATTTGTTCACATCAAGCGTATGCTACTCGGTTACGATGGTTTGCACCTGTGCCGGGCCAGGGTTGTACCAGCCATAGCCAGCCCCCCAACCGGGTCCCCACGGACCACCGCGCCAGCCCCAGGGCCCCATCGGCGCCGGCGGCATCACCACCTGCTGCACCAGATGCCAGCGTTTGAAACCGGTGACGTTCATCGTCACGAAGCGATACGGCGTCATGCCGATCCGCCCCTCTTTCAGGCCGGTAATGGGGCCGACAACGGTCACCAGTTGGCCTTTGAAATCAACCGGCTCGAGGAAGCCGTTTACCGTGGCCAGCAAGCGGCCGCGCGAGGGTTCACCCAATATCGGCCGCGCACCGCTGTCGAGCGGCACTGCCGCGATCTCCAGCACCGTACGCCCCTGTTCGTTGGCGACGTTCACCACGGTGCCGCCGAAGCGGGCTTCCGCGCCGGTAAACAGGTTCGGTGCATTTTGTACCGAGGAAAGCTGAGTCACCGGCGAAGGGCTGGAGCCTTTGATCGCATCCGGTACGGTGACGCACCCGGTCAGAACCAGCGCGCCGCAGGCGATGGCCAGCAGCGACAGCTTTTTACTTGCAGTGCGGATTAACATGGTCGCAATCTCCTGAAATGCCTGTAACTTTGACCGCGTTTCATCGTTCAAGTTGCAGGCCTTCATCGCCCGGCATCAACAACAGCACAATACGCCGCGATTACTCACGGCCCGGCAGCTTTTTCCAGGTCACTTCATTGCGCAGGTAGGTCGGCTCGGCGTTTTCTACCGCCACCGCCAGCCCCTGTTGCCAGGCGTGCAGCGCCAGCGGCAGCATGTCTTGCGCCTGCGGCAACAGCATCTGGCCGTCACGCACGCTCAGGGCGGAACCCTTGACCAGATCGGGATAGGTTTGCCAGCCGGTGCCGACGTGGGCCCATTTCCCCTGCAGGCGCTGCGCGCGCTCCAACGCCTGAACCGGCGACAGCACCGCCTCGCCTTCGCTTTCCAGCCAGCGGCCGTCAGCCTGACGCTCGAACTGCCCCCAGTAGACCTCGCCCATGCGCGCATCGATCGCCGCCAGCACGCGTTCAGCACCGCTGACGCGCCAGGCGCCCTGCGCCATGGTTTGCAGCGTGGAAACGCCAATCATCGGCAGCTCGGCGCCCAGCGCCAGGCCCTGAGCGATGCCGATGCCGATGCGCACCCCGGTAAAACTGCCGGGGCCGCGGCCGAAGGCCAGCGCATCGAGCTGGTTGAGCGCCAGACCGGATTCCGCCAGCACCTGCTGCACCATAGGTAAAATACGTTGCGTATGCTCGCGTGGGCACAGCTCAAACAGGGCGTGGATTTCGCCTTGATTCCAGACGGCGACGGAACAGGCTTCCGTCGCGGTATCGATCGCTAAAATTCGCGTGGACATGCCAACCTCTGGCGGGAATAAAACTGGGTTTTTCATACAGGGCGCGCATTGTAGCACAGCCCCGTAAGCCCTTCATCTTTCACGTAGCCGACGTCTCGGCGGCCTGCAGGAAGGCGATGGCCTGCTTCAGATCGCGGGTGCGCGGCGTGGGCGGCAGGCTGTTGAGGAACACCTCGCCATAAGGACGCATCACCAGACGATTATCGCAAATCACCAGCACGCCGCGATCGTCGGTATCGCGGATCAAACGCCCAACGCCCTGCTTCAGGGTGATGACCGCATCCGGCAACTGCACGTCATTGAACGGATCGCCGCCGCGCAGGCGGCAATCTTCAATGCGTGCCTTCAGCAGCGGATCGTCCGGTGACGTGAACGGCAGCTTATCGATGATGACGCAAGACAGCGCATCACCGCGCACGTCCACCCCTTCCCAAAAACTGCTGGTCGCCACCAACAACGCGTTACCGGCGGCAACGAACTGCGCCAGCAACTGCCCTTTGCTGGTTTCCCCTTGCAATAATACCGGCAGCGTCATCGTGGCGCGGAACTCTTCCGCCAGCTCGCGCATCATCTGATGCGAGGTGCATAAGAAGAAGCAGCGGCCGTTGTTGGCTTCGATTAACGGCCGCAGCATGCGCGCCAGCTGGCGCGCTCCGCCCGGTTGATTCGGCGAAGGCAAAAAGCGTGGCACGCACAGCAACGCCTGTTTGGCATAGTCGAATGGGCTCGGCAGCAGCAACGTTTTAGCCTTGGTCAGCCCCAACCGTTCGGTGAAATGGCCCAACCGATCGTTGACCGACAGCGTGGCCGAGGTAAAGATCCAGCTGCCCGGCTTCTCGTCCAGCATTTCGCGGAACCGATCGGCCACCGTCAGCGGCGTCAGCGCCAACACGAAGTGGCGTGAATTGCATTCATACCAATAGCTGTAGCCCGGCTCCGTTACCGCCTTCAGCCGTTTGAGGCGCGCGCGATACAGCGTGGCGCGCTCAAAAGCGGCATCCAGCAGCGCCGAACGCCCCAGCGACAGTTTCATGACGTCATAACACAGCTCCAGCGCGTCATCGAGCAACAACAGAGCGCGCTGCACGTTCGGTTCGCCCAGCACGTCGCGCAGATTGCCGCGAAAGCCCGGCTCCCCCAGATTCAGGCGGAAATCTTGCGTACTCAGGCTGAGACGGTCAGCGCTTTTTTGCAGTTGGGCGGCGTCGCGCACCTCGGTGCGGTAGGCGATGGTGATGTCCTTCGCCAGATCCAGCAACTGGCGGCTGGTGAGCTGCTGGCCGAAATACTGGCTGGCGATGTCGGGAATTTGGTGCGCTTCATCGAAAATCATCACCTCGGCTTCCGGGATCAGCTCGGCGAAACCACCCTCTTTCACCACCATATCCGCCAGGAACAGGTGATGGTTCACCACCACCACATCCGCATCCATCGCGCGGCGGCGCGCCTTGACCACGAAGCAATCCTGATACAGCGGGCAGTCGCTGCCCAGACAGTTGTCATTGGTGCTGGTCACCAGCGGCCAGACGAAGCTGTCTTCCGCCACTTCGCTGCAGGTGCTGATATCGCCCTCTTTGGTCTGCGACGACCACTTGCGCAGCTGCACCAGGTCGATCAGCGTCTGGCCCGCCAACTCGCCGCCGGCCATCGACTGCTGCTCCAGTCGCTCCAGACACAGGTAGTTGGAACGCCCCTTGAGCAGCGCCAGCTTGCCTTTGTACTTCAGCGCCTTGGCGACGGTGGGCAGATCGCGCGCATACAGCTGATCCTGCAACGCTTTCGAACCGGTAGAGATGATCACTTTGCGATCGGCGCGCAATGCCGGCGCCAGATAAGCGAAGGTCTTGCCGGTGCCGGTGCCGGCTTCCACCACCAGTTCCTGCTTGAAATTGATCGCCTCGGTGACGGCTTGCGCCATCTGCCGCTGCGGCTCACGCGGTTTGAATCCCTTGATAGCCTGCGCCAATGCGCCGTCTGTTGCAAAATCGTCTGTCACGCTGTCTCTCTGCCGGTGTCATTCAGCGGTGATTATGCCAAGCCTGCCGCCCGGCTACCACCCACTTTATCGCCGCGCTTTTTCATCACCGGCTGTGCTACCCTTAGCGGGACGATGATATGGAGATAAGCAAATGAATATTGAAAGAATTGATCCCGATAAGCGCTGGTCCGAAGCCGTGGTGCACAACGAGACCGTTTACTACACCAGCGTGCCGGAGAACCTGGACGATGACGCGACCGCGCAGACCGCCAACGCCCTTGCCGCCATTGACGTGCTGCTGGCGCGCGTAGGTTCGGATAAGAGCCGTATTCTTGACGCCACCATTTTCCTGGCCAACACCGCCGACTTCGCTGCGATGAACGCCGCCTGGGACGCCTGGGTGGTCGCCGGCAGCGCGCCGGTGCGCTGCACCGTGCAGGCGCAGCTGATGAATCCGAAGTACAAGGTGGAAATCAAAATCATCGCCGCGCTGTAAGCCTGAGCGCAGACGAAAAAAAACCGCAGGCGGCTATGCCTGCGGTTTTTTTATTGCCCGCTATCAGGACAGTTTGAGGATCACCATCCCCGCCAGCAACAGCGCCAGGCCGATCCAGCCTTTGGCGTTTAACCGCTGGCCGAACATGATCCAGCCCGCAGCGATAGTGGCGGCGATACCGAAACCGCCCCACAGCGCATAAGCGATCGACAGATCGATGCCCTTTACCGCCTGCGCCAGGGCGCTGAACGCGCCGAGTACCGACAGCAGCGACAACAGCCCCAACCAAATTTTACGGAAGCCGTCCGACATCTTCAGGAAGATGTTGGCGACGATTTCCAACACGATCGCCAGACCCAGGAACCCGATGTGGTACAACTCAAACTGTTGCATGGTTGTCACCTCGCGGGCTGACCTGTTTTCGCTCTTTGCGGGTGCCGGATTTCACCAGCATGATGCCGGCGATCAGCGTCGCCAGACCCAGCACCTTCAGCACAGAGATTGGCTCGTCGAACCACAGCACGCTGAACAGGGTGATGAACAGAATGCCGATCCCTTCCCACAGCGCATAGGCCACGCCCAGCGCCACGCGTTTTACCGCGACAGACAGCAACACGTAAGACGCGGTGATCATCACATACATCACGATGTGCCCGCTCATGCCGCCATTGACGCTGGCGTATTTCATCGACAAGGTGCCGATGATTTCGGTCATGATGGCCAAACCTAAAAAGATCCAATAAATCATAATTTTTCTCCCAAACGGCGAATAACGCGCGCCAAGGCATATTTATCCCGATTTATCTCGTCAAACGGCCGGCGTGCGGCGCGCAAGACGCAGAGATCCCTGGGGATAAACTGACCCAAACGCAAAAAGAATGTTTGCCCGGCTGAACGATAGCGTGAAGGCGTAAGCCCGCTACCTGCACCGGTTAAGGGAGAAAGACGCTATAGCTCGCTGCACCAGTGATGCTCACTGGCAAGGATCGCAGACAGGAAGAGTTGGCAAGTAGAGGTTCTGAGGGTAGTTCCGTTAATAGTCATCATAATAGTTCTCTATTATCAGCCGCACACCGTGCGATTTGCCCAATATCCTCATAAAAGTAAAATTTTCAACTGAGATATTTTTACCACAGCCAAAATAAGAAAGCAAACTGCCGTTTTCATAAAAAAGCAGAAAAAAACGGGTTAAAAATAATAAAGTTAATTGCAATGAAAATTAAAAAAGGCCCAACGGAGCGTTGAGCCTTGAGATAATCCAGGATGTGCAAATAAGCGCCAACCTCAGGCGCGGCGCGGGTTACGACGCGGCGCCGCTGACGGCATTGCGCGCCAGTTCGGTGATGCGCGCGTAGTCGCCGCTGTCGAGCGCGTCCGCCGGCACCAGCCAGGAGCCGCCGATGCAAAGCACGCTTTTCAGCGCCAGATAATCGCGATAATTGTTCGGCGTAATGCCGCCGGTCGGGCAGAAACGCACCTGCGGGAACGGACCGCCGATCGCCTGCAGCGCCTTCACGCCGCCGTTGGCCTCCGCCGGGAAGAATTTGAACTCGCGCAGGCCGTAATCCATCCCCTGCATCAGTTCAGAAACGGTGCTGATGCCCGGAATAAGCGGGATCGTCCCCGCCGTCGCCGCCTGCAGCAAGGCTTCGGTCAACCCCGGGCTGATGGCGAACTGCGCCCCCGCCTCGGTCACCTCCCGCAGCTGCTGCGGATTGATCACCGTACCGGCGCCGATAATCGCCTCCGGTACCTCTTTAGCGATAGCGCGAATCGCCTCCAGCGCACAGGCGGTGCGCAACGTCACCTCCAGCACCCGCACGCCCCCGGCAACCAGCGCTTTCGCCAGCGGAACCGCCTGTTCCAGCTTGTGGATCACGATAACCGGCACCACCGGTCCCGCCGTCAGGATCTGTTCGGCGCTGGTTTTCCAGTTTTTCATCGTTATTTCTCCATTACTCGCGGTTAACAATGGCACGCCCCTGCCACAGGGTTCCGCGCAAACGCGCGGACGCCGGCCGTACCGTAAGTGATGTGGCCCACGTGCAGATCGCAGGCAAAAAAAAGCCGGCAGACAGGCTGCCGGCATTGCGCATTACTCGAACTCGTTCCAGGAACGGCCGTCGCGGGTGATCATCGCCACCGAGGCCACCGGCCCCCAGGTGCCCGCCTGATAAGGCTTAGGCGCTTCGTTGTCGGCTTTCCACGCGTCCATGATGGAGTCGACCCACTTCCAGGCCTCTTCCACTTCATCACGGCGCACGAACAGCGCCTGGATGCCGCGCATGGTCTCCAGCAACAGGCGCTCATAGGCGTCCGCCACGTGCTCCTGGTTGAAGGTTTCCGAGAAGCTCAGATCCAGCTTGGTGGTCTGCAAGCGGTGCTTGTGATCCAGCCCCGGCACCTTGTTCAGCACCTGAATTTCGATGCCTTCGTCCGGTTGCAGACGGATGGTCAGCTTGTTCTGCGGCAGCTGCTGATACGAGTCGCTGAACAGGTTAAGCGGCGGGTTTTTGAAGTACACCACCACTTCCGAACATTTGGTCGGCAGACGTTTACCGGTGCGCAGGTAGAACGGCACCCCGGCCCACTGCCAGTTGTCGATATCCACGCGGATGGAGACGAAGGTTTCGGTGCTGCTGCTCTTGTTCGCCCCCTCTTCTTCCAGATAGCCCGGCACTTTCTTGCCCTGGACGAAGCCGGCGGTGTACTGACCGCGCACGGTGGTTTCCCGGACATTGGTCTGATCGATGCGGCGCAGCGAACGCAGTACCTTGACCTTCTCGTCGCGGATGCGGTCGGTGGTCAGATCCGCCGGCGGCGACATGGCGATCATGGTCAGGATCTGCAGCAGGTGGTTCTGGATCATGTCGCGCATCTGGCCGGCCTGGTCGAAGTAACCCCAGCGCCCTTCGATGCCCACCTCTTCCGCTACGGTGATCTGCACCGAGTCGATGGTGCGGTTATCCCAGTTGGACGCGAACAGCGAGTTGGCGAAGCGCAGCGCCAACAGGTTCAACACCGTCTCTTTACCGAGATAGTGGTCGATACGGTAAACCTGGGACTCATTGAAGTACTCAGCCACCTGATCGTTGATCACGCGGGAGGACGCCAGATCGGTGCCCAGTGGTTTCTCCATCACCACACGCGCCGGCTCGTGGTTCAGCTTGGCTTCGCCCAACCCTTTGCAGATGGCGCCGAAGGTGCTTGGCGGCATAGCGAAGTAGTTGATGGTGGTGCGGTGCTTCTGATCCAGCATTTTACCCAGTTTGGTAAAGTTCTTGCTGTCGTTGACGTCCAGGTTGCAGAAGTCCAGGCGCGCGCTCAGCGTGGCCCAGAGTTCGTCATCCAGTTTTTCCTTCATGAAGGTGCCAAGCGCTTCCTTGACCACTTCGGTATAAGCTTTTTTATCCCACTCCGCGCGGCCGACGCCGATGATCCGCGTATCCGGGTGGATGTGTCCGGCTTTCTCTAACTGGTACAGGGAAGGCAGCAGTTTACGGCGCGCCAAATCACCTTTCGCGCCGAAAATAACCAGGTCACACGCCTGGGCTGTAGAGGTTACCGCCATGTTCATCTCCTCGTTGCAGGATATTTGTAATTTTCTTACATTACTAATGTACTCTGTTTGACTACGGCCAGCAAACCCGGTGCAAAAGCAGAAAAAAAGCCCCAAAGATTCCAGTGGTAAGCGCCACTGCGCGGCAGAGCCGTTGCAGGTGGACAAAACTGTAATTTTTCGTCTTTTTTGACGCTCTGTTACCATTATGAAAGTTAGACACAGGTCATATTCTGGTGAAAAAAGCCTGCATACGCCCTGTCGAGACTGCCAACGGTTACCAGCACGTAGTATATTTTCACTAAACCGGCATTGATTTCTCCTTTATTTGAAATCGACATACCCTATCGATTTCAGGTTACAGCCGCTCGTTTGGCGTCTGCTTGCACGGCGTACACGGACGAAATTCGACGCTGTCGCTTGAAAGCCACAGGGATAAAACCATGAGTGACTCTCGTTATATGAATACGCTGGACAAAATCCAGAGCCATCTGGAACTCCTGAGCAAATCTGAAAGGAAAGTCGCCGAGGTGATCCTGGCCTCCCCGCAGACCGCCATTCACTCCAGCATCGCTACGCTGGCGCGCATGGCCGACGTCAGCGAACCCACCGTCAACCGTTTTTGCCGCCGCCTTGATACTAAAGGCTTTCCCGACTTCAAACTGCATCTCGCCCAGAGCCTGGCCAACGGCACGCCTTACGTAAACCGTAACGTCGAGGAAGATGACAGCGTCGATGCCTATACCAGCAAGATCTTCGAGTCGGTGATGGCCAGCCTGGATACAGTAAAGGCAAATTTGGATATTGCCGCAATCAATCGTGCGGTTGACCTGCTCACCCAGGCAAAAAAGATCTCTTTCTTCGGCCTGGGCGCCTCTGCGGCGGTGGCGCACGACGCGATGAACAAATTTTTCCGCTTCAACATCCCGGTGGTCTACTTCGATGACATCGTCATGCAGCGCATGAGCTGCATGAACTCCGGCGAAGGCGACGTGGTGGTGTTGATCTCGCACACCGGTCGCACCAAGAATCTGGTGGAGATGGCCCAGTTGGCGCGCGAAAACGACGCCACGGTGCTGGCCATCACCTCGCGCGATACCCCGCTCGCTCAGGCGGCGACCCTCGCTTTACTGCTCGACGTGCCCGAGGACACCGACGTTTATATGCCGATGGTGTCGCGGATCGCGCAATTAACGCTCATTGACGTGCTCGCCACCGGATTTACCTTGCGCAGAGGGGCTAAATTCAGAGATAACTTGAAGCGGGTCAAAGAAGCGCTCAAAGAATCGCGCTTTGATAAAGGCGTGGTCATTCCCAACAGTTTTGACTCGTAACCTTACGAAGAAAAAATCGCCGTTCAACAGACATTTGAATGGCGGCATCAGAGGCTGTACCCTGTTAACACGCTCATGCGGGTAACCCGGGTGAAATATCAGTGTTGTAAAATTACATTTCACGCCTGGTTTCGTTATCCGACGTTATCGCAACACCAATATTTGCTTCACCAGTCAACGGAGTAATACATGTCCAGACGGCTCAGAAGAACCAAAATCGTTACCACCCTGGGTCCGGCTACAGACCGCGACAATAATCTGGAAAAGATCATTGCCGCCGGCGCCAACGTAGTTCGGCTCAACTTCTCCCATGGCAGCCCGGAAGATCACCAGGCTCGCGCTGACAAAGTGCGCGAAATCGCTGCCAAACTGGGGCGTCACGTCGCTATCCTCGGCGACCTGCAAGGGCCAAAAATCCGCGTATCCACCTTTAAGGAAGGCAAGATTTTCCTCAACGTGGGCGATAAATTCCTGCTGGACGCCAACCTGTCCAAAGGCGAAGGCGACAAAGAAAAAGTCGGTATCGACTATAAAGGCCTGCCTGCCGACGTGGTGCCGGGCGACGTCCTGCTGCTCGACGACGGCCGCGTTCAGCTGAAAGTGCTCGAAGTTCAGGGCATGAAAGTATTTACCGAAGTGACCGTTGGCGGCCCGCTGTCCAACAACAAGGGCATCAATAAACTCGGCGGTGGCCTGTCGGCCGAAGCGCTGACCGAAAAAGACAAGGCGGACATCGTTACCGCCGCCAAGATCGGCGTCGACTACCTGGCGGTTTCCTTCCCGCGCACCGGCGAAGACCTGAACTACGCCCGCCGTCTGGCGCGCGACGCAGGCTGCAACGCCAAGATCGTATCCAAGGTTGAGCGCGCCGAAGCGGTGTGCAGCGACGAAGCGATGGACGACATCATTCTGGCCTCCGACGTGGTGATGGTCGCCCGTGGCGATCTGGGCGTCGAAATCGGCGATCCGGAACTGGTCGGCATTCAGAAGAAACTGATCCGCCGCGCCCGCACCCTGAACCGCGCGGTGATCACCGCGACCCAGATGATGGAGTCGATGATCACCAACCCGATGCCGACCCGCGCCGAGGTCATGGACGTGGCCAACGCCGTGCTGGACGGCACCGATGCCGTCATGCTGTCGGCGGAAACCGCTGCCGGCCAATACCCGGCGGAAACCGTCGCGGCCATGGCGCGCGTTTGTCTCGGCGCCGAGAAGATCCCGAGCATCAACGTTTCCAAACACCGTCTGGACGTGCAGTTCGACAACATCGAAGAGGCGATCGCCATGTCTTCGATGTATGCGGCCAACCACCTGAAAGGCGTCACCGCGCTGATCGCCATGACCGAATCCGGCCGCACCGCGCTGATGATGTCACGCATCAGCTCCGGCCTGCCGATCTTCGCCATGTCCCGTCATGAACACACGCTGAACCTGACCGCACTGTATCGCGGCGTAACGCCGGTGTACTTCGACAGCCACAAAGACGGCGTGATCGCCGCCAACGAAGCCGTCAATCGCCTGCGCGACAAAGGCTTCCTGGTTTCCGGCGACCTGGTGATCGTCACCCAGGGCGACGTGATGGAAACCGTCGGCACCACCAATACCAGCCGTATCCTGCGCGTCGAGTAATCCACGCCGCAGACGAAATGCCGGCCGTCCCACGATGGCCGGCATTTTTTTTGCCCTGACATCGCCATAAACGACGGAGAACGCCATGCTCCACCAACACAATCCCGCCTCGACCGGTGATGCGCTCGATCTCGATGGGCGCGGCCTGACGCAGCTCGACGAATCGCAGCTAACCGGCCATGCACTGCGCAAAATCAGCCTGTACGACAATCAGCTGACGGCCTTCCCCGCCTCTATCTTGCAACACCGCAACCTGCAGGTGCTAAACATCTCCTGCAATCAGATCGGCCACCTGCCGCCGGAGATTGGCCAGTTACAACAGCTCGAGATGTTCGACTTTGGCCACAATCGCGCCAGCGAGCTCCCCGAGGCGCTGGGCCAACTGCATCGATTGAAATACCTCTATTTGAGCGATAACGGCTTTTGCTGTCTGCCGCACTCGCTGGCGCAGCTGCAACAGCTGGTCTATCTCAACGCGACCGACAACCATCTGACCGCGTTGCCACAGGCGATACCGAGGCTTGCGGCATTGCAGGAGCTGCGTTTATACAACAATCGCATCCGCAGCCTGCCGGCCGAAATCGAGCAACTGCGCGCGCTGCGGGAACTGCATATCATGAAAAACGCCTTGACCACGCTGCCGGCGGAGATCGTCCTGCTCAGCGAGCTGGAGGTTCTCGATGCGACGAACAACGCCATCGCCGCGCTGCCGGAAGCCTTCTGCCGCCTGCCGCGATTGAGCGAGCTGAGCCTGCGTTTCAATCAGCTGACGCAGCTGCCGGATAATATCGGTGAGCTGACGGCGCTAAGAAGCCTGGATCTGCGGGCCAATCGCCTAAGCGAGCTGCCGGAAAGCCTTGGCGAACTGAGCCGGCTGCGCAAGCTGGACCTGCGTTGGAACGATTTCACCCACACGCCGAAAGTCGTCGACATCCTGCGGGCGCGCGGCTGTATGGTGCACATTTGAAGAGACGCCGGTCGGGTGAGACCCGGCCGGCGTTAGCGACAGAAGGAATTAACGGTACAGATCATCGCGCGAGTAAGGTTCAATCTCCCCTTCCTTACGCGTTTTCAGCAGTTTGAGGATCCAGGTGTACTGCTCCGGGTTCGGGCCCACCAGATTTTCTACCTCTTCGTTCATGCGGCGAGCAATGCGCGGATCGTCGGCTTCGGCCAGGTCATCCATCGGCTCGCGAATATAGATATCCAGCATGCTGGTTTTGCCGTCGTACACCGGGAACAAAGGCACGATAGCCGCACGACACACCTTCATCAGCCGCCCCACCGCCGGCAGCGTCGCCTTATAGGTCGCGAAGAAATCGACGAACTCGCTGTGCTCCGCGCCATGATCCTGATCGGGCAGGTAATAGCCCCAATAACCCTGCCGCACCGAACTGATAAAGGGTTTGATGCCGTCGTTGCGCGCGTGCATACGGCCGCCGAATTTGCGGCGCACGGCATTCCATAGGTAGTCGATCAGCTGATTACGCTGATTGTGGAACATCGCCGCCATCGGTTGGCCGCGCGCGGCCATCAACATCGCCGGCACATCCACCGCCCAGCCGTGCGGCACCAGGAAGATCACGTTGCGCCCTTCCGCCCGGATCTTGTCCAACACTTCTTCGCCGTGCCAGCGCACGCGCTTGAGCACTTTCTCCGGCTTGGTGCAGGCCAGTTCCGCCATCAGCACCATCGACTGCGGCGCGCAGGCGAACATCTGGTCGATGATGTGTTCGCGTTCGCTTTCCGGCAGCTCCGGCAAGCAATAAAGCAAGTTGATGCGGGCGCGGCGGCGCGCCCCCTTCGCCAGCTTACCGGCCAGTTTGCCGACCGCGCCCAGCACCGGATCGCGCAGGCGCGCAGGCACCAGCGAAATGCCGGCCATCAGACCGGTTCCCAACCACACGCCCCAGTAGCGTGGAGATAAAAAGGCTTTCTGAAACTGCGGGATGAACTCTACGTTCGATTTCTTCTCGTTTTGCATGCACATGCTCTTGGCTTAGCGATTCGGCTAATCATAATTGCCATCACCGATTTTGCAATTAACAACCGCGAACCGCCCAGATAAAACAGCATCGGCCCGCAATCAGGCCGATGAAATTAGCGGCGCCGAAGCGCCGGAAAAGGGGGACGTTAATCCAGCTGCAGTTGAGGAACGACTTCCTTCACCTGCGCCAGATAATCGCTGCGGTCTTTGCCGCTCAGCCCTTCGGAACGCGGCAGCTTGGCCGTCAGCGGGTTCACCGCCTGCTGGCCGGTCCACAGTTCAAAGTGCAGGTGCGGCCCGGTGGAGCGCCCGGTGTTGCCGGAAAGCGCAATGCGATCGCCGCGTTTCACTTTCTGGCCGGGTTTCACCAGCAGCTTTTTCAAATGCATATAGCGCGTAGTGTACTGGCGGCCGTGGCGGATCGCCACATAGTTGCCCGCCGCGCCGCTGCGCTTGGCGATCACCACTTCACCGTCGCCGACCGCCAGCACTGGCGTGCCGACCGGCATGGCGAAATCGACGCCCTTATGCGGCGCCACGCGCCCGGTCACCGGGTTCACGCGGCGCGGGTTGAAGTTGGAGGAGATACGGAACTGTTTCATGGTCGGGAAACGCATGAAGCCGCGCGCCAGGCCAGAGCCCTGGCGATCGTAGAATTTGCCGTCTTCGGCGCGGATCGCATAGTAATCCTTGCCGCCGGTGCGCATGCGCACGCCCAACAGCTGACTTTGCGATTTCTTGCCGTCGAAGTGTTCACGCGACATCAGCACGGAGAACTGGTCGCCTTTGCGCAGCTTGCGGAAATCGAGCTGCCACTGCAGCGCCTTGATCACCGCATTGATTTCGTTACGATTCAACCCAGCATCACCGGCGCTGCTGACGAAGCTGCCGTTGACCCGGCCGCTGATCACGTTGTTGCGCCATTCGCCCTGCTGCGCCTCTTTCGATTCTTTGAAGCTGTTGCCGACGCGGTCATAGGTGCGGGTTTCACGGCGAGAAACCTCCCAGGTCAGCTGTTGCAGGTCGCCCGCGTCGTTCACGGTCCACGACAGTTGCTGGCCGATCTTCAGGTTACGCAGATCGCGGTTTTGCGAAGCCAACAGAGTGACATCCGACATGTCGATGCCATATTGCGTCAGAATGCTGCCGAGGGTGTCGCCGGTAGAAACCACATATTCATGCACGCCGTCATCGCCGGCATCCTTCTGATCCAGTTCATCCTGCGGGATTTCGTCATCGGGGGTGGGTTGGTCGGCATCGATCGGCTCACTGGCTTCGGGAAGCAATGACCGCAACTGGCTGGATTCTAACTCGACGTTCTTGGCGATGGGATTATGTTCTGGGTGATAAACAAAAGGCCGCCAAACAGCGACGGCCAATGTGACGACTGTCAGCGACCCCAGCATGACGCGGTGGGGCCGTGGCAGGTTGTTATACGCCAGAGCGATAGTTCGGACTATCTGCTGCACTCGATATTATCCTCATAAGCTTTACTTCAGGCAGCTCACGTACTGGTTTGACAGCGCTGTCAGGAATTTCCCGTAGCTGTCCTTCCCCAGCGCGATGCCGATGCCCAGCGGGTCCAGCGTTCCTGAACGCACTTTGGTACCCTTGGCGACGGCATTGATTACGGCCGGCCTGAATTGTGGCTCAGCAAAAACGCATACCGCTTTCTGCTCAACCAACTGTGTTCGAATTTGGTGTAGGCGCTGTGCTCCAGGCTGAATTTCGGGATTGACGGTGAAATGGCCCAGCGGACTCAAACCGTAGTGTTTCTCAAAGTAGCCGTAAGCATCATGAAAAACAAAATAACCCTTACCTTGCACAGGCGTAAGCATGTTACCAACATTTTTGTCAGTTTGCGTCAGCAGATTCTCGAACTGGCGCAGGTTTGCGTCTAATTTGTCCTTATTTTGCGGCATAAGTTCCAACAATCTGTCGTGAATCGCGATCGCCGTCACTTTTGCCACCTCCGGCGACAACCAAACGTGCATATTGTACTCGCCGTGATGATGCCCGTGATCGTCATCGGCATGATTATGCGCTTCACCTGCATGATCATGATCGTCGTCATCTTCGCCTTTCATCAGCAGCGGTTTCACCGCCGGCAGTTCGCTGATGGCCAGTTTGCGGTCTGCCGAAATCGGCACCAGCGCCTTGGTCAGGAACGCTTCCATATCCGGCCCGACCCACAGCACCAGGTCTGCGGAGCGTAGGCGCTGGATATCAGAGGGACGCAGCGCGAAATCGTGCGGCGAAGCGCCATCCGGCAACAGCACCTCGGTCGGCGTCACGCCGTCGGCGATCGCCGATGCGATAAAGCCTAACGGACGAATCGAGGTCACCACCGCAGCGGAAGCGCTGCTCAGCGGGCCGGCCATCAACAGTGCGCTGGCCAGCAGCGTGCGCTGCAGCCATTTATTTTTCTGTGCCATCATCAGTAATCCCATCGTTTTCATCAACAAGACGTGATATTATAACATTCGCTTCGTTCTGCAACCTGTAATCTCGAGATGTCCACACTGATAACGCTAAAAAATATCTCCGTCGCCTTCGGCAGCCGCAAGGTGCTGTCGAATATTTCCCTCAGCCTGCAGCCCGGCCGCATTCTCACGCTGCTTGGCCCTAACGGCGCGGGCAAATCCACGTTGGTGCGCGTGGTGCTCGGATTGGTCAAACCAACCGCCGGCACGCTGGAGCGGGAGCCCGATCTGCGCATCGGCTACGTGCCGCAAAAACTCCACCTCGACGCCACCCTGCCGCTGACCGTCAGCCGCTTTATGCGATTGAAGCCCGGCGTAAAGAAAGCCGACATTCTGCCGGCGCTCAAGCGCGTGCACGCCGCGCACCTGCTCGACCAGCCGATGCAAAAGCTCTCCGGCGGCGAGAACCAACGCGTACTGTTGGCGCGGGCGCTGCTGAATAAACCGCAACTGCTGGTGCTGGACGAACCCACGCAAGGGGTGGACGTCAACGGCCAGTTGGCGCTGTACGACCTGATCGATCAGCTGCGTAAAGAGCTGGGCTGCGCCGTGCTGATGGTCTCGCACGATCTGCATCTGGTGATGGCCAAAACCGACGAGGTGTTGTGCCTCAATCAGCATATCTGCTGTTCCGGCGCGCCGGAGGTGGTCTCAATGCATCCCGAATTCATCGCCATGTTCGGCAACCGCGGCGCAGAGCAGCTGGCGGTGTATCGCCACCATCACAATCACCGCCACGACCTGCAGGGAAAAATTGTCTTGAAGAAAACCGGGAGCCGCGAAGCATGATCGAATTGTTACTTCCCGGCTGGCTGGCCGGGGTTTTGCTGGCTAGCGCCGCCGGGCCGCTGGGCTCCTTCGTGGTCTGGCGCCGCATGTCCTACTTCGGCGATACCCTGGCGCACGCCTCGCTGCTCGGTGTCGCCTTTGGTCTGCTGCTGGACATCAATCCTTTCTATGCGGTGATCGCCATTACCCTGCTACTGGCCCTGGCCCTGGTGTGGCTGGAACGCCGCCCGCAGCTTTCGGTGGATACCCTGCTCGGCATTCTGGCCCACAGCGCCCTGTCGCTGGGGCTGGTGGTGGTGGCGCTGATGTCCAACGTGCGGGTCGACCTGATGGCCTATCTGTTCGGCGATCTGCTGTCGGTCACGCTGAGCGACATTGCTATGATCGCCGGTGGCGTCGCCGTGGTGCTGCTGGTGCTGTGGTGGCAGTGGCGCGATCTGCTGTCGATGACCATCAGCCCGGAGCTGGCGCACGTCGACGGCGTCAATCTGGCGCGGGCTCGCACCGTGCTGATGCTGATTACCGCATTGACCATCGGTCTGGCGATGAAATTCGTCGGCGCCCTGATCATCACCTCGCTGCTGATCATTCCGGCGGCCACCGCTCGCCGCTTCGCGCGTACGCCGGAGCAAATGGCCGGCGTCGCTGTGTTGCTCGGCATGGTGGCGGTCACCGGCGGCCTGACCTTCTCGGCGTTTTACGATACGCCGGCCGGCCCTTCGGTGGTGCTCTGCGCCGCCGTGCTGTTCACGCTGAGCCTGTTCAAAAAACAGCAGGCCTGATTTAAAGCCGGGATATGACAAGGGCCGCATTTGCGGCCCTTTTTCATTGAGGATGGAAAACTTACTCTTCGCGTTCGAGCCCGAAGTGCCGGTAAGCATGCTGCGTCGCCAAACGGCCGCGCGGCGTGCGCTGAATAAAGCCCTGTTGGATCAGGAACGGTTCGATCACGTCTTCGATGGTTTCGCGTTCTTCGCCGATCGCCGCCGCCAGGTTGTCCAGCCCGACCGGGCCACCGGTAAACTTGTCGATAATCGCCAGCAGCAGCTTGCGATCCATATAGTCGAAGCCCTCGGCATCGACGTTGAGCATATCGAGCGCCTGCGCCGCCACCCCGCCGCTGATCACGCCGTTGGCGCGCACCTCGGCGAAGTCGCGCACCCGGCGCAACAGGCGGTTGGCGATACGCGGCGTACCGCGCGCGCGACGGGCCACCTCATGGGCACCCTCATCGGACAGTTCCAGCCCCAGACAACCGGCGCTGCGAGATACGATGTGCTGTAAATCCGCCACCTGATAAAACTCCAGCCGCTGGACAATGCCGAAACGATCGCGCAGCGGTGAGGTCAGCGAGCCGGCGCGGGTGGT
The DNA here is from genome assembly GCF_059740205.1 of Serratia sp. LTN-2. NCBI lineage: Bacteria > Pseudomonadati > Pseudomonadota > Gammaproteobacteria > Enterobacterales > Yersiniaceae > Serratia > Serratia sp. LTN-2. Next base: position 553,622 of record NZ_JCAXDO010000001.1, read on the forward strand.
GGCGCCCACCAGGGTAAACGGCGGCAAATCGAGCTTAATCGAGCGCGCCGCCGGCCCTTCGCCGATCATGATATCCAGCTGGTAATCTTCCATCGCCGGATACAGCACCTCTTCCACCACCGGTGACAGGCGGTGGATTTCGTCGATGAACAAGACGTCGTGCGGCTCGAGGTTGGTCAGCATCGCCGCCAGATCGCCCGCCTTCTCCAGCACCGGGCCGGAGGTGGTGCGCAGATTCACCCCCATTTCGTTGGCCACGATGTTGGCCAGGGTAGTTTTCCCCAGCCCCGGCGGGCCGAAGATCAGCAGGTGGTCGAGCGCGTCACCGCGCTGTTTGGCCGCCTGGATGAAGATCTCCATCTGCTCGCGGACGTGCGGCTGGCCGACATATTCGGTCAACAGCTTGGGGCGAATGGCACGATCGAGGACGTCTTCCTCGTTGATCGGTTCGGCGGAGATCAGGCGATCGGCTTCAATCATTATCTACCTCTTAGCGGCCTTACAAAGCAGCGCGCAACGCGTCGCGGATCAGCGTCTCGCAGTCGGCACCCGGTTTGGCAATTTTGCTGACCATGCGGCTGGCTTCCTGCGGCTTGTAGCCCAACGCCACCAGCGCCGAGACGGCTTCGGCTTCCGCGTCCGCTTCCGGCGTTTTGTCGGCGGCGGCCGGCAGGCTGATCTCGCTGCTGTTGTTGAACAGATCGCCGTTGAGCCCCTTGAAGCGGTCTTTCATCTCTACCACCAGGCGCTCGGCGGTTTTCTTGCCCACGCCCGGCAGCTTGACCAGCGCAGTGATCTCTTCGCGCTCCACCGCACTGACGAACTGCTGTGCGGACATGCCCGACAGGATCGCCAGCGCCAGCTTCGGCCCGACGCCGTTAACCTTGATCAGCTCGCGGAACAGCGCACGCTCTTGCTTGTCGTTGAAACCGTACAGCAGCTGCGCGTCCTCACGCACCACGAAGTGGGTAAACACGATGGCCTCTTGCCCCAGTTCCGGCAGCTCGTAAAAGCAGGTCATCGGCATGTGCACTTCATAGCCCACGCCGTTCGCCTCCAGTAACACCAGCGGCGGCTGCTTTTCCAGAATATTTCCTCTGAGACGACCTATCATTTACCCTCCTGCAGAATTACCGGGCATGGCGCCCTGCCATGCCGTTGCTGGTAAAGCTTATAACATAAAAAAGGCTGGATGAATATCCAGCCTGAGTAATCACCGCTTTGCGTCAGCGCAAACGCCCGCGCGCCAGGTTCAGCCGCCCTTCGCTCATCCGCAGCACGTTCTGGCTGAGGTGGCAGTGGGTAATGGCGATGGCCAGGGCGTCGGCGGCATCCGCCTGCGGATTGGCCGAGAGTTTGAGCAGCGAGCGCACCATGTGCTGTACCTGCGCCTTTTCGGCTGCACCGGTGCCGACCACGGTTTGTTTGACCTGCCGCGCCGCATACTCGAACACTTCCAGATTCTGATTCACCGCCGCCACGATCGCGACGCCGCGCGCCTGACCGAGCTTGAGCGCTGAATCCGGGTTCTTGGCCATGAACACCTGTTCGATGGCGAAGAAGTCGGGCTGGAACTGGGTGATGATCTCACTGACGCCGGCATAAATCAGCTTCAGCCGCGTCGGCATGTCGTCCACCACCGTGCGAATGCAACCGCTGGCGATATAGCTCAACTGACGCCCCTGCTGGCGAATAAGGCCATAGCCGGTGACGCGTGAGCCGGGATCGATACCGAGTATGATCGCCATATCTACATCCACCTTGCATGCACGGCGCCGCCGAACGGCGGCGCCCGTTTTACCGGATTACAGCGTCGCCGCCACTTCGTCGGAGATCTCACCGTTATGGTAAACTTCCTGCACGTCGTCGCAGTCTTCCAGCATATCGATTAGGCGCAGCAGCTTAGGCGCGGTTTCCGCATCCATGTCGGCCTTGGTCGATGGGATCATCGACACTTCCGCCGCTTCGGCTTCGAAGCCCGCCGCGGTCAGCGCGTCTTTCACCGCGCCCAGACTTTCCCAGGCGGTGAACACGTCGATGGCGCCATCGTCATAGGTCACGATGTCTTCCGCGCCGGCTTCCAGCGCCGCTTCCATTACGCTGTCTTCATCCAGGCCTGGTGCGTAAGTGATCACGCCCTTCTTGGTGAACAGGTAGGCAACAGAACCGTCGGTGCCGAGGTTGCCGCCGCATTTGGTGAAGGCGTGACGCACTTCCGCCACGGTGCGGTTGCGGTTGTCGCTCAGGCATTCGATCATGACGGCGGTGCCGCCAGGGCCGTAGCCTTCATAGATGATGGTTTCCATGTTGGTATCATCATCACCGCCCACGCCGCGCGCGATTGCACGGTTCATGGTGTCGCGCGTCATGTTGTTCGACAGCGCCTTGTCCATCGCCGCGCGCAGACGCGGGTTGGAATCCGGATCGCCGCCGCCCAGCTTGGCGGCCGTGACCAGCTCACGAATAATCTTGGTGAAAATTTTACCGCGCTTGGCGTCCTGCGCCGCTTTACGGTGCTTTGTGTTGGCCCACTTACTATGACCTGCCATAAAAAAATCTCCGAAAAAAACTACTGGACTGAATTGATCACGAACTCTTCAATCGCCTGCTGATTGCTCCACGACTTGGTCAACTTCACGGCCTCTGCCGCCTCAAGCCATTGGTAAGCGTGATGCTCGGTAATCACCGGATCGCGCTCCTCGGGCAACGCCAGACAGAACCAGTGCTCTTTATTGCGCGTGGTTCCCGGCGCATAGCGATGTCGCAAATGGACAAAGAGTTCAAACTCCACGCAGCGCTGGCAATCGAACAACGGCAGGTGCTCTGCTTCGATATCGATGCCGACTTCTTCCATGACTTCACGCTGCGCGGCATGCGGCGGCGACTCATCCTGCTCCAGGCTGCCGGTGACCGACTGCCAGAACTCGGTATCGTCGCGCCGCTGTAACATCAGCACCCGACCACTGGATTTCGCGTAAATCACTACCAGGATAGATTCAGGGCGCTTATAACTCATCACTCGCTCTCTTGTTCCGCACCGGCTTTCTTTACCACGCTGATCGCCAGCTCCTGCAGCGACGCCGGGTTGGCGAAGCTCGGTGCGTCGGTCATCAGGCAGGCCGCCGCGGTGGTTTTCGGGAAAGCGATGACGTCGCGGATGTTGTCGGTGCCGGTCAGCAGCATCACCAGACGGTCCAGGCCAAAGGCCAGACCGGCGTGCGGCGGCGTGCCGTACTTCAGCGCGTCCAACAGGAAGCCGAACTTCTCGCGCTGTTCGTGTTCGTTAATGCCCAGAATGCTGAACACCGTCTGCTGCATTTCGCTGCGGTGAATACGCACCGAACCGCCGCCCACTTCGTAGCCGTTGATCACCATGTCATAGGCGTTGGCGATGGCGTTGACCGGCGCAGCGGCCAGCTCTTCCGGGCTCATGTCGCGCGGTGAAGTGAACGGGTGGTGCATAGCCGCCAGGCCGCCCTCTTCGTCTTCTTCGAACATCGGGAAGTCAACCACCCACAGCGGTGCCCAGCTGTCGAGTTGGGTCAGTGCCAAATCGCGACCCAGCTTCAGGCGCAGCGCGCCCATCGCATCGGTGACAATCTTGAAGCTGTCGGCGCCGAAGAACAGGATATCGCCGGTCTGCGCATCGGTGCGCGCCAGGACGGCTTCCAGCACGTCCGCGCTGAGGAATTTGGCGATCGGGCTCTGCACGCCTTCCATACCTGCGGCGCGGTCGTTGACCTTCAGCCACGCCAGGCCTTTGGCACCGTAGATGTTGACGAAAGCGCCGTACTCGTCGATCTGCTTACGGGTCAGCTGTGCACCGCCCGGTACACGGATCGCCGCCACGCGGCCTTTGGCGTCATTGGCCGGGCCGGAGAACACTTTAAACTCGACGTCTTTGACCAGGTCAGCCACGTCCACCAGCTCCAGCGGGTTACGCAGGTCCGGCTTGTCGGAACCAAAGCGACGCATCGCTTCGGCGAAGGTCATGACCGGGAAATCGCCCAGATCCACGCCTTTCACGTCCAGCCACAGTTCACGCGCCAGTTTCTCCATCACTTCACGCACCTGATCCGCGGTCATGAAGGAGGTTTCGACGTCGATCTGGGTGAATTCAGGCTGACGGTCCGCACGCAGGTCTTCGTCACGGAAGCATTTGACGATCTGGTAGTAACGATCGAAGCCGGACATCATCAGCAGCTGTTTGAACAGCTGCGGGGACTGCGGCAGCGCGTAGAATTTGCCCTTGTGCACGCGGCTCGGCACCAGGTAATCGCGGGCGCCTTCCGGCGTCGCCTTGGTCAGCATCGGCGTTTCGATGTCGAGGAAACCATGGCTGTCCATGAAGCGGCGCACGAAGCTGGTGATCTTGGCGCGGGTCTTCAGACGCTCGGCCATTTCCGGGCGGCGCAGATCCAGGTAGCGATATTTCAGGCGCGCTTCTTCGCTGTTGACCTGGTTGGAGTCCAGCGGCAGCGGCTCGGAGCGGTTGATGATCTCGAGCGCGTGAGCGAACACTTCCACTTCGCCGGTGGCCATATCTTTATTGATCTGGCTGTCCGGACGCGCACGCACGGTGCCGACGATCTGGATGCAGAACTCATTGCGCAGGTCGTAAGCCTTGTCGAACGCCACTTTCTCGTCCGGATCGAAGAACACCTGCACGATGCCTTCGCGGTCGCGCATATCAATAAAGATCAGGCCGCCGAGATCGCGACGACGATTGACCCAACCACACAGAGTGACTTCCTGGCCCACGTGGGACAGATTCAACTGCCCGCAATATTCAGTACGCATACGCTATCCTTTTACACAGCCGATGCCGCGCCGGGCTACTGCGCCCCTGTCGCGCGGCTGTTATCTGATAAATTCTACTTGTTGCCCGGTTTAAAATCCGTCGCATACCAGCCGGTGCCCTTAAGCTGGAAACCGGAGGATGAGATCAACTTGGTCAACGCGGGCTGCCCACACGCCGGGCAGTCTGCCAGCGGCGCATCGGAAAATTTTTGCAATTTCTCTAACCGATGGTTGCAAGCACCACATGCATATTCATAAATCGGCATAGGTCGTTGGATTAAAGAGTGTTGAAAAAAGGGAGTCATTATAAAGGAAATTCATCCGCCCGATAAGTGCGAACACAGCATTGTTACTGCACTAAATGGCGCGTTTTTGTCCGAATCAACACATCGATTAACAAATTTCCTATTAACCTGCGACAGTTTTTTCACGTAGCCTGACTCTCCCCCGGTTTTGCGCCTTACGCCGCTCGGCTGGCGCACCGAACAGTTTTTATCCACTTCGCAACGAGATGAAATCCATGCTGAAACTTGACGCCCAAACCACCGCTCTGGTGCTGATCGATTTGCAAAACGGCATTCTCCCTTACGCCGGCGGCCCGCACAGCGCCGATCAGGTCGTGGCGAACGCCGCGTTGCTGGCCGCGCGTTTTCGTATGCTGGGCGCGCCGGTACTGCTGGTGCGCGTCGGCTGGTCAGACTCCTTCGCCGAAGCGTTGAAGCAGCCGGTGGACAAACCGGCTCCCGCGCCCGCCGGCGGTTTACCGGCCAATTGGTGGGAGTTCCCCGCGCAGCTGGCGGTCAGCGACAGCGATATTCGGGTAACCAAACGCCAATGGGGCGCCTTCTACGGCACCGATCTGGATTTGCAGCTGCGGCGCCGCGGCGTCAAATCCGTGGTGCTGGGCGGCATTTCCACCAATATCGGCGTGGAGTCCACCGCCCGCGCCGCCTGGGAGCACGGCTATGAACTGCTGATCGCCGAAGATGCCTGCAGCGCGCAGAGTGCGGAAATGCACCGCTTCGCGTTCGAGCACATCTTCCCGCGGCTGGCACGGGTGCGCGACACCGGCGAAATTCTTGCCGCGCTCGAGCGGTAACGTTAAGTTGTAGCCTGATGAGCTAAGTAAAGGAAGACGACGCCGTGATCTACATCGGACTGCCGCAGTGGCAACATTCGGCCTGGAACCGTATCGGGCTGCGTGATTTGGCGGATTACAGCCGCTACTTCAACTGCGTGGAAGGCAACACCACCTTCTACGCGCTGCCGAAACTGGAGATCGTGCAGCGCTGGCGCGACATGACCGGCGACGATTTTCGCTTCTGCTTCAAATTCCCGTCGGACATCAGCCACAAGGCTGCCCTGCGCAACTGCACCGCCGAGCTGCAGGCGTTTTACCACTGCCTGAGTCCGGTGCACCAGCGCATCGGCCAGCTGTGGCTGCAGTTGCCCGCCGCCTTCGGCCCCGACGAGCTGCCGCGCATGTGGCAATTCTTCGAAAGCCTGCCGAAGGAATTCACCTACGGCGTTGAAGTGCGCCATCCGGCGTTTTTCGCCAAGGGCGAGGAAGAGCGTGCGCTGAATCAGGGGCTGCATCAGCGCGGCATCAATCGGGTGATCCTCGACAGCCGCCCGGTGCATCACGCCGCCCCCAATAGCGCCGCCGTGCGCGATGCGCAGCAGAAAAAGCCGAAGCTGCCGGTACACGCCCTGGTCACCGCCGACCAACCGCTGGTGCGCTTTATCGGTGGCGATCAACTGACTGACAACCTGCGTTGGTTCGAAGCCTGGCAGCAAAAACTGCCGCTGTGGCAGCAACAGCATCAGCCTTATCTGTTTATTCATACGCCGGACAACGGCGATTCCCCCCAGCAAGCGCAAAAAATTTGGCAACAGCTGCGCCTGGCGATCCCCGATTTGCCTGCGCCGCCGGACTGGCCGGAACAGGATGCACTGTTTTGACCTATTAATCTGACCAATAACATCAAATATTTCCCCGCGACAGTGAATACAATGACGGCTATGATGCTGGCTGCCAGTTTTGGTTAGGGAACGGAGTGAAAAATGGTAAGCGCGCTTTATGTGGTGCTCGGCGCATTGTTGTTGATCAAACTCTCTTATGACGTAGTCAGATTAAGGATGCAGTACCGCGTAGCCTACGGCGACGGCGGTTTTTACGAATTACAGACCGCCATCCGCGTACATGGCAACGCCGTTGAATACATTCCTATCGCTGCCGTATTGCTGGTGATTATGGAGATGAACGGCGCGGAAATCTGGATGATTCACCTCTGCGGCCTGATGCTGATGGCCGGGCGGCTGGTGCATTACTACGGTTTACGCAACCGCGAGGTGCGCTGGCGCCGTTCGGGCATGGCCGCGACCTATATCTCTTTGTTGTTGATGGTGCTGGCAAATATCTTCTATCTGCCGTGGGATCTGATTTTCAGCCTGCATTGATCCCGTTTTATCATCAGGCGGCCGCGCCGCCTGCTTCCGCTCCGCTTTTTTGCGCTTTTCTGTTAGACTACGCAGCTTCGAATTCTGAACTGATTTGCCGCTATGCCAAACCGCGATACCCTTTTCTCCGCCCCCATCGCCAAACTGGGCGACTGGACCTTCGACGAACGCGTCGCCGAAGTGTTCCCCGACATGATCCAACGCTCCGTGCCCGGCTATTCCAACATCATCTCGATGATCGGCATGCTGGCCGAACGCTTTGTGCAACCCGACAGCCGGGTATATGACCTCGGCTGCTCGCTGGGCGCGGCGACGCTGTCGATGCGGCGGAATATCAAGGTGCCCGGCTGCCATATCGTCGCCGTCGACAACTCGCCGGCGATGGTGGAACGCTGTCGCCGCCATATCGACGCCTTCCGTGCCGAGACACCGGTTGAGGTTATCGAAGCCGACATTCGCGATATCGATATCAAGAATGCCTCGATGGTGGTGCTGAACTTTACGCTGCAATTCCTCGAACCCGCCGACCGCCTGCGTCTGCTGGAGAAAATCTATCGCGGCCTGCGCCCGGGCGGCGCGCTGGTGCTGTCGGAGAAGTTCAGCTTTGAAGATGCCGAAGTCGGCGAACTGCTGTTCAACATGCACCACGATTTCAAACGCGCCAATGGATACAGCGAGCTGGAGATCAGCCAAAAACGTAGCATGCTGGAAAACGTGATGCTGACCGACTCGGTGGAAGCGCACAAGGCGCGTCTGCAGCAGGCTGGGTTCGAGCATGCCGAAGTGTGGTTCCAGTGCTTCAACTTCGGTTCGCTGATCGCTCTGAAAGCGGGGGATGCGCAATGATCGAGTTTGGTGACTTCTATCAGCATATCGCCAAGAGCCCCCTCAGCCACTGGCTGGATACGCTGCCCGCGCAGCTCAGCGCCTGGCAGCGAGAGTCGCTGCACGGCAAATTCAAACAGTGGTTCAACTCGGTCGAGCACTTGCCGACGCTGACCCCAACCCGCCTCGATCTGCTGCACGGCGTGCGCGCCGAGATGGAGCCGGGGCTGTCGCCGGGCCAGCTCGAAGGTATCGAGAAAATGCTGCGCACCCTGATGCCATGGCGCAAAGGACCCTTCTCTCTGTATGGCATCGATATCGATACCGAATGGCATTCCGACTGGAAATGGGATCGCGTGCTGCCGCACATCTCCCCGTTGGCCGGCCGTACTATTCTCGACGTCGGCTGCGGTAGCGGTTATCACCTGTGGCGCATGATCGGCGCCGGCGCACACTTTGCCGTAGGCATCGATCCGATGCAGCTGTTCCTGTGCCAATTTGAAGCGGTGCGCAAACTGTTGGGCGGCGATCAGCGCGCCCACCTGCTGCCGCTCGGCATCGAGCAGTTGCCGGAACTGGCGGCGTTCGACACCGTGTTCTCGATGGGCGTGCTGTATCATCGCCGCTCGCCGCTCGATCACCTGTACCAACTGAAAAATCAGCTGGTCTCCGAGGGGGAACTGGTGCTGGAAACGCTGGTGGTGGAAGGCGATCGCCACCAGGTGCTGGTGCCGGGCGACCGTTATGCGCAGATGCGCAACGTGTATTTCATTCCTTCCGCCGAAGCGCTGAAATGCTGGCTGGAGAAATGCGGCTTCGTCGACGTGAAAATCGCCGATATGTGCGTCACCAGCCTCGAAGAACAGCGCCGTACAGACTGGATGACCAGCGAGTCGCTGGCTGAATTCCTCGACCCGAACGACCGCAGCAAAACGGTTGAAGGCTATCCGGCGCCGCTGCGCGCCGTGTTGACCGCCAAAAAGCCCTAGCGCTTGCTAATCGGGCCGGCCTGCGCCGGCCCGCATTTACCCGTTGCCGACATCGACAATCCGCAGCTCATAGACCATCGTCGCGTTCGGCGGGATCTGCGGCGCATAGCCCGTTTCACCGTACGCCAACTCCGGCGGCACCACCATCGTCAGCGAGCCGTGATTTTTCAGATGGCCTATCGCCTCGCGAAACAGCGGCGGATAGGCGGAGAGCGGCTGTGACATCACCTTCCCACTGCGATCCATATCCTGAATCACGCTGCCGTCGGTCAAGCTCTCTTTCACCACGATGTCCACCCGCGCATTTTCCGCAATGGCTTCATCACCGGCATAATCGATGCGATACCAGAAGCCGGCTGGCGACTTCTGCGTGCCCTTCTTCTTTTTAAACTCGGCGACGAACGCTTCGCCTTTGCTGGTTTGCGTCTTCGCCGCCTGGCTTCTGGCGTCGTTCACCGCTTTTTCCGACTCCGCCAATGCGCTGGCCAGCTGCGCATCGCTCAGTTGGTAATGGCCGTTGAAGGTATCAATTACGCCGGCCAGCAGCACGGTTTTATCGGGAATGATGCCCCAATTTTTACGCTCCGCCAGCATCGTTTGAATGTCGCGCCCCAGGGCGACACCGGCGGCATAGCTCTGTTGCTCCGGTTTTTTCTTGAGCGTCAGTGCATCCGGCAGCCATTTGGCCCGCGCTTTCAGCCCGTTTAGCTCCTCCTGCAAGGCTTGCTGCGCCTGATGGGCGGCTGCCAGCGCCGTCGCCGTTTTGTCCGCCTGTTGCGCCGCGTTATCCCGCTGCTGCGCTACCTGCGCGCTTTCCGCTACTGCTGTCGCCAAACGTTGTTCCAGCGTCTTAGCCTGCTCAGTTTGCTTTTGGTTTTTTTCCTGCAGCTGCGCCAGCTGCTGTTGCAGCTCGCCCGTCGTCTTGGTGGCCTCGGCCTTTTGCTGCGCCAACGCCGCCTTCAGGCTTTTCTCTTGCTGCTCGGCCTGCTGGCGCTGGCTGTCCCGCTCTTTCTGCAGCGTTGCCAGCTGCTGCTGCAGTTCGCCCGCCGTCTTGGCAGCCTCGGCCTTTTGCTGCGCCAACGCCGCCTTCAGGCTTTTCTCTTGCTGCTCGCCCTGCTGGCGCTGGCTGTCCCGCTCTTTCTGCAGCGTTGCCAGCTGCTGCTGCAGTTCGCCCGCCGCCTTGGCGGCCTCGGCCTTTTGCTGCGCCAACGCCGCCTTCAGGCTTTTCTCTTGCTGCCCGCCCTGCTGCCGTTGGCCCTCCTGCTGTTTTTGCAGCAGCGCCAGCTGCTGCTGGAGCGTATCCTGCGCCTTGGCGGCCTCGGCCTTCTGTTGTTCCAGTTCAGCGGCGGCCGCTTTTTTGTCCTGCTCATAACGCTGGCGCGCTTTATCGTTGGCGGTCTGCGCCGCCGTCAGTTTTTCCCGCCAGACCTGCTGCGGAACGTTATCAGACGGTTCAGACAACGTCGCCAACCGTTGTTCCAGCGATGCGATGCGTCGATCTCGCTCCTCGGTTTGTTGCTTTTGCTGCGCTAACGCCGTTTGCGCCGCGGCTATTTGCGCCTGAGCCTGTCGCTCCTGCGGCGTCAGGTTCAACGCCTGCCGCACGCCGCTGGCAAAGTCGCTCAACGCGCTCAGATCGGGTGCCGCTGCCGGTTTATCGGCAGCCGCCAGGGAGGACGCGACGCGCAACGCGGTCAGTTCCTGCTGCAATGATTGAATAGCGGCTTGCTGTTGATCCAATCGCGCACCTTTCTCGCGCAGCGTCTTTTGCAACTGCGCCAGCTGCCTCTTCTGAGTGGCCGCCTCGCGGGGTTGAACCGGCCGGCTCGCCGATTTTTGGGGTTCCTGGGGCTGGACGGCCGTTGCAGCGGCGTCCGCCGCCGGGGCATCCTGCCGCTGGTAGCGCTCGGCAAATTGCAACAGCGCAGGCACATCGTCATCTGCCACGGCAACCGTTGGCGCAAACGCCAAGGGTATCATCAGGCTCAGCAATGCCTTTCTCGCACGCAGGATCATTTGGCGCGTTCTCCGCGCTCAGCCAGTCCGGTCATCATTGCAGAACTGATGTCCGCACAAAGGCGGTTGGTACGATAACGATATAGCGCGTCGACGGTTTCCTGCGTGTCCGTATTGACCCGTTGGCGTACCCCGGCATATTGCGCTGCACCGCCCATCAAGGTATCGAATTCGCGTTTGAATTTTTGGTACTTTTCGTTATCCATGCCGCGCATCGCATCCAGTTCGCGCTGACATTGCTGCATGCGTTCGGCCTCACGCTGCCGCTTGTCTTGCTCCGCAATTTCTTCTGCGCTGGGCGGCTTGCTTAAGGTTGAAACAGGCCGCTTGGCGGTCTGACAGCCGGTCAGGGTCAAGGTCAGCAAAAGCGCAGCGGTCAAACAGTGTGCCGTTCGGGTCATTATCGTTATCTCCTTGTTAAGTCCGCCATCAGCGCGTTCTGCGGCTGCGCCGACGGCTCTCCTCAATTGATGCTGTGATGTTCCGGCCATCAGCCAGGCTGTGTTCGGACATGAAAATGCAGACGCAGCAATGAGAGGCATGGCGCCAATAATTCACTGCATCAATACATATCAAAAAATCATTTAATATTATGATATTTAAAGGATTTTAACTCACAAACTTATCAGCAGGACATAACAATCGCAAGAAGATATGGGGGGGTAGTCGACCGAGATACCGCGTTGAAACGGACTCATAGTCTTTACAAAACATAAAAAAAACCCCGGCAATACGCCGGGGCATGACTTTACGCTGTATCAGCGTTCTACAAGCCTTATCGACTGTTTCAATCGTCCCGACTGATTGACAATCATGTTGCCAACCAACAGGAGAAATTTCATGAGCAATATGATTAGTGTAAATAATATCAGTGAATTGCGTAATCTGACGCCAGTTACAGATGACCAGATTGTCTTTTTAGTTTCTCACACCGCCGGACGTTTCGCCGGCGGCGGAGAATTCTATTATGCGAAAACGGATACAACCAGTGCGGACAATAACGGCACCGTGGTGGTGACAACGGGAGGAGCCCGCTGGAAACGACTAGAGCAGAAACTCAGTTTCGATCACTTCGGCGCCGATCCCAGTGGTGCCTCCGCCTCGGATGCAGCAATCAGCGCGACATTAAACTATGCCGCGAGTTTAAAAAACAAAGTGGTCTATGCTTCGGAAAATGCTCAATATCTGCTGACCAGTGCTCAACCTATCAACGTCGCTAACGGCGTCACTGTGAGAGGCTCCCGTCGCGGTATTGCTCAAGGCCCTGCAAGCCTTACAAGCAATGGCCCTAATCGGGCAGGCCTTGCGGACGACAGTGCCTTCATTATCAAAAAACCCGCAAGTACGGTTTGTTTCGCCTGCGATAAGAATGTTGTCTTTGATGGCTGGTCGTTCCTCTACCCGGATCAAAAATATACGGCCACCCAGCCGGAGGCATTCGTTCAATACGGTGCCACCATTACCGCAGCCGGCGCTCTGTCAGTCGCCAACTGCCGTTATGTAGGCGCCTATGACTTTGTTGAAGCTCGAGGAGAAGCCAACAACTTTGAGAATATCTACGGTTGGGCAGTCCGCTGCGACTACAGGGTTTATGAAAGCAGGGACATCAACAGATTTACCAATGTTCACGTCAATGCCAATGTTGTGCGTCCGACAGAAAACGCGGTTACTGCCTCTATCGCCGTAGCCGGTTCTTGTGCTTTCAATTTCGATCGCCACGACAATACGTTTATGGTGAATGTATTCTCTTATGGCAAAAAGATCTTTATCAAAACCACAACACAAGGAACCTCCTATTTAGGCGGTCTCAGCCTAAGCAACTTCATGGCAGACAGAAATGGTACCGGAATTGATATCGACTCAGATTCCTCCGCCAATATTCAAATCACCAACGGCTCTTATATTAATGACTATGGTGATGCCGTTGGGGGGTTCCTGGTATTAAGAAAATCTACTGGCCAATCTAATATCACCCCTGTGCAAATCAGCAATGTTAGCTTCGCTACCGCCAATGGACCGAAGAGCTCACTCTCTCCTCAGGCTATTCGCTTCGAAGCGAACGCTGGATATCAACTCTCATTCAGCAACACCGTTATGCCAATGTGGACAAACGGCAGTCTGAACAATGAAGCTGGTTACAACATTCTCAGAGGCACACTGAGCATTGCACAACGCAGCTATCAGCTGCATGATGCCCCGCTAAATTATTTGACGAATAGCAATCTGATCGCCATCGGTGCTGACAATCAGCCTACAGGCTGGTTTATTGACGGGAAACTGACGGTAGACAGCAATCTTCTGACGGCCACTGGCGACAACCCGGCCTACAAAGGTTTGGGTCAACGTATTCATCGGAGCATGGGACCGAGGACATTCTGGGCCATCGCATCCTCTATCGGCGATCAATCCACCGCGCAAGCTTCGACTGGCATTTGGGCCCGCTCGTTCAACGATAACTATACCGACACTATCGAGAGCAATCAGGCTATTCCCTGGATACGCATCGGCAACCTCTACTACGCGCGTTTTGTCATGAACAACAATCGCACTATCCACGATATCTTGGTCAATCCCGGCAGTGGCAATAATACGGTTCGCATTTTAGCCTGCGGCATTAGCCCGGGTGAAATCTTCGACTTCTCGCCTGACACGTTGCAATAGTCTCTCGCGGCATAAAAAAAGCCCCGGCAATACGCCGGGGCCTGGTACTTGCGCGATCGCCGAGGGCTCAGCGTCACGCAAAGGGGTCTTACGGCCCGGAAACCGGTTGTCAAACGCGGTTAGCTGCGTGTTTATGCGCTTTGCGCCAAGGGATCAACCAAGGCCAGCGCGTTTTTCATCGCCTCCACCATTTCGCCATCCACGCAATAATGGCTAAATTCGTCAAACTCGTTGTCGGAGCACATGGTGACCCCCGCCTTGCGGTAGCGCATGGTCGACGGCACCAGATGGCCGGAAGAGCTGTGCAATTCGTGCAGGCCGATATCGACAAACTTGTGCAGATTGCTGAGGCGCACGCCAGCGCCCGCCATGATCACCGGCCCCTGACTGGCCTGGCGCAAATCGCGCAGCAGCGGCAGGCCCAGTTCGGCGCTCTGCTGTTGGCCGGAGGTCAGAATGCGCGCTACGCCGAGATCGGTCAACTGCTCGAGCGCCACCATCGGGTTCTGACACATGTCGAAAGCGCGATGGAAGGTCACCGCCATGCCCTCACAGAGCTTCATCACTTCGCCCATGCGCGGCAGATCGATGTGCCCTTCTTCATCCAGCATGCCGACCACCACGCCAGGGAACCCCATCTCGCGAATCTGGCAAATATCCTGCTTGATCACCGCGAAATCTACCGCGCCGTAGCAGAAATCGCCGCCGCGCGGGCGTACGATCGGATGCACCGGGATCGAAACCCGCTCGCGCGCCAGACGCAGCGTGCCATAGCTCGGCGTCAATCCCCCTTCGCTCTGGCTGGCACACAACTCGATGCGATCGGCGCCTGCCCGTTCGGCCGTCAGCGCACAGTCGACGCTAAAGCAACAAACTTCCAGTTTTATCATTGTCACCCCCAGATAACGGCCAACATACGGCGGCAATTGTTCATTTCTTTATTTCTCACGTAGGCTCATGCTTAAGCATAAACCGGCTCAGGGTTATCACTATGGCATTCAATTTTGATCAATGGGTAGACCGCAGTCACAGTGACAGCGTTAAGTGGGATAAATATCGCGATCGCGACATCATTCCGCTCTGGGTCGCCGACAGCGATTTCACCTCACCGCCGGCGGTGATCGAAGCCTTGCAGCGCCGAGTAGCGCACGGCGTGTTCGGTTACACCCATCCATCCCATGATCTTATTGAGGTTTTTACCCGCCGCATGGTAGAGCGCTACGGCTGGCACATCAAGCCTGAGTGTATCATTTTCCTGCCGGGCCTGGTGTGCGGCCTGAACCTGTGCGTGCGCGCCTGCACCGAAGCCCACCAGAGCACGCTGGCCCCTACCCCGATTTATCCGCCGTTTCGCAAAGCGTCCAAATTCGCCGGGCGCCAACACCTCTCGGTGCCGCTGGCGGCAGTGGGTCAACGTTGGGTGTTGGATTTTGCCGCGATGCGCGGACGGCTCAGCGGCAACGAGAAGCTCCTGCTGCTGTGCAACCCGCAGAATCCAGGCGGCACCGTTTATCGTCGAGAGGAGCTGTTGCAGCACCATCAGTTCGCCCGCGAGCACGATCTAATCGTCTGTTCGGACGAGATCCACTGCGAACTGCTGCTTGAACCCGGCGTGCGTCATATCCCTTTCGCCACCCTGAACGAAGACGCGGCCCAACGCAGCATAACCCTGATGTCGCCATCAAAAGCGTTTAATCTCGCCGGATTGGGCGCCTCGATGGCGATCGTCCCCAACGAGGCGCTGCGACATAAGCTGAAACGCGCACGCAGCGGCATCGTGCCAGAGGTCAATCTGCTGGCGCTGGTCGCGGCGCAGGCGGCCTATCAAGACGGGCAACCCTGGCTCGATGAGCAGCTGACTTATCTGCGCGCCAATCGCGATCGGCTGACCGAGCGCATCAACGCCATGCCGGGATTGAAGTTGTTGCCGATTGAAGCCACCTATTTGGCCTGGATCGACTGCGGCGCGTTGCCGGTGGACAATCCGCAGCAGTTCTTCGAGCGCGCGGGCGTTGGATTAAGCGCCGGTTTGGATTTCGGCGATCGGCGCTTTGTACGACTGAACTTCGGTTGCCGGCGGGCTCTGCTCGATGAAGCGCTCGATCGCATGGCGCGGGCCTGCGCCACGCTGTTCGACTAGCCTTGCTCGCTGGCGACAATGTCCCGAATGGAGTAAGGATGAAACTTGATCGTGACCGTTCCGTCGGTGATGGCCAGGATTGGATTCGGCAATCTCTCGCCTTCGTTTTTTGGCGAGCTTTGTTTCAGCTTGATCCCCGGTGCCAGCAATGCTTCATCGGCAAGATAGCTCAACGCCCGGGCGTGTAGCGTCTGCGGATCGCCGCTCAGGACCAACTCGACATGTTCCCAGCCTTCATGCGGATAGCGTTTCTCCCCGGGATACGGCAGCTCGACACAGTCTATGTGCCACGGGCCCACGACCAGCGGCTGCGACAAATCGAACAGACAGATAGGCCGCCCGTTGATCATCGCCTCGGAAAACAGTGTTCCGCACTGCATCAATCCCTGACGCCAGCGTTCAGCAGTGGCGTTTTGGTGGCAACGCAGGGAAATGTGATCGGCGGTAAACGAGGACAGATCGAGCCGCAGTCTGGCGGCAAATTGTTGCAACGCCTGTTCGAAACGCGGTAGGTCAAGCGTCAGATCGTCAAGCTCGGCAATAGCCTGCAAGGGAGTGGTCATAGAAACCTCAAAACAACGAGCGCAAAGTTAAACGCCGTAATTTACACGGTGGTGGCCGTACTCGCCAGAGATACGCGACAGTTCCTCCGGTTTTCTGACATCGGCGAAGAACAAGAAACCGATATCCTATAAGGGGGGGATATAAAATTGGCAATAAAATAACAAATCAGATTTTTCGCACTTCATTATACTTTTTAATCATGACGCCCGGATTTAAGTTATTTTACACAAGGTAAACCCGCATTGAGTCGTTAAACCGATTGAATTACTTCATTTATCCGGACCCTGATGATGCTTCCAGATTATGCAAAACAAAAAACCCAACCCGTTGTATAAAAAGAAGATAAAATTATCAGATAAACAAAATCCTAAGGATTATCTTAATTTCGATCTGGGCAATTGATTCACCGAAGCAACTCGGCTACCTTGGAGGAAAATTTAATTCGAGATGATCATTATGCTATTGCTGACGATATCCTTGGTGTTGATAATTATCGCCGTATACGCCATTTACCGTCATTTTAAATCACGCAGCCCCAATACGTTTGGCAGCAAACGTCACAATAAAAAACGTTAGCCTCCAGGCTCTCTCCACCCTACCTGCTCTTTTCTCGGCCGTACCATTTCCCACCTTCTGACAATCGACCTGACAATCGACGGCCGCATCCGACGAGGGTTTCATCGCTGCGGCCGCGCCAACTGCTGACGGGCTGTGTCAAATCGGTTACACTTACAGGCTGTTTTGTGGCGGTCGCCGTCGGCGCCCGCCACCGTTGAATCCCGCAGGGGCTGGCATCGGCCCCTCGTTCGTCATTAAGGTAACCCGGTGAATATTCAGGTTCTTCTTTCAGATAAAGTCAGCCAGGCGCTGATCGCCGCTGGCGCCCCAGCCGATTGCGAAGCGCAGGTCCGCCCATCCGCCAAGGCTCAGTTTGGTGATTACCAGGCCAACGGCGTGATGTCCGTCGCCAAAAAGCTCGGCATGCCTCCTCGCCAACTGGCGGAAAAAGTGGTGCAACTGCTGGATCTCGGCGACATCGCCGGTAAAGTGGAGATCGCCGGCCCCGGCTTTATCAATATTTTCCTGAACAGCGAGTGGGTCGCCCGTCAGGCGGACCTGGTGCTGAACGCGCCGAAACTGGGCATCGCGCCGGTTGAGCCGCAAACCATCGTTATCGACTATTCCGCGCCGAACGTGGCGAAAGAGATGCACGTCGGCCACCTGCGTTCCACCATCATCGGCGACGCCGCGGCGCGCACCCAAGAGTTTCTGGGCCATAAGGTGATCCGCGCCAACCACGTCGGCGACTGGGGCACTCAATTCGGCATGCTGATTGCCTACCTGGAAAAAATGCAGAATGAAAACGCCAGCGATATGGGGCTGTCCGATCTGGAACAGTTCTATCGCGAAGCCAAGAAGCATTACGACGAAGACGCCGAGTTCGCCGAGCGCGCACGCGCGTACGTCGTGAAGCTGCAGGGCGGCGATCAGTACTGCCTGAAAATGTGGCGCAAGCTGGTCGACATCACCATGGCGCAAAACCAGCTGACCTATAACCGCCTGAACGTCACGCTGACCGAAGACGACGTGATGGGCGAAAGCCTGTACAACGCGATGCTGCCGGGCATTGTCGCCGATCTGAAAGCCAAGGGGCTGGCGGTGGAAAGCGAAGGCGCCACCGTGGTGTTCCTTAACGAATACCAGAACAAGGACGGCGACCCAATGGGCGTCATCATCCAGAAAAAGGATGGCGGCTACCTCTACACCACCACCGACATCGCCTGCGCCAAGTATCGCTACGAAACGCTGGGCGCCAACCGCGTCCTGTATTACATCGACTCCCGTCAGCATCAGCACCTGATGCAGGCCTGGACCATCGTGCGCAAAGCCGGTTACGTGCCGGAGTCCGTCTCGCTGGAACACCACATGTTCGGCATGATGCTGGGCAAAGACGGCAAGCCGTTCAAGACCCGCTCGGGCGGTACGGTGAAGCTCTCCGATCTGCTGGATGAGGCCATCGAGCGCGCCGAACAGCTGATCGCCGGCAAAAACCCGGATATGCCGGAAGACGAAATGAAAAACGTCGCTCGCGTGGTCGGCATCGGCGCGGTGAAATACGCAGACCTGTCGAAAAGCCGCACCACCGACTATGTCTTCGACTGGGATAACATGCTGGCCTTCGAAGGCAATACCGCACCTTATATGCAGTACGCCTATACCCGTGTGGCATCGGTATTCAAACGCGCCGGCATCGACGAAACCAGCCTGACGCTGCCGCTGACGCTGACCGAAGAGCGTGAAATTGCGCTGGCCACCCGCCTGCTGCAGTTCGATGAGGTACTCACCACCGTCGCGCGTGAAGGTACGCCGCACGTCATGTGTAGCTACCTGTACGATCTGGCCGGCCTGTTCTCCAGCTTCTACGAGCACTGCCAGATCCTGAACGCCGACAGCGAAGAAGCGCGTCAGAGCCGCCTGAAGCTGGCGCTGCTGACCTCGAAAACGCTGAAAACCGGTCTGGATACGCTGGGTATCGAAACCGTCGAGCGCATGTAAATCGCGCGGCGCGGAAAAACAAAAAAGGTCGCCAAGGCGACCTTTTTTCATTTTGGCATTCGGCTCAGGCGACCCGGCGCGCGAAATCACGCGGGCGGAAGCCCAACCCGGCCAGCACGCCGAAATAGGCCATCACACCGGCCACCACCACCGCAGCCAGGCGCAGCAAACGCTCCAGCATATTGCCCTGATCCCAGGCCGGCATCAGCCACATCGCGCCAATCAACACCGCCGACATCACCAGCACCGCGATCACCAGCTTGGTGAGGAACAGCGCCCAGCCCGGCTGCGGCTGGAAGATCTTTTGCTTGCGCAATTGCCAATACAGCAGCGAAGCGTTCAGACAGGCCGCCAAACCGATCGACAGCGCCAAACCGGCATGTTTCAGCGGGCCGATAAATGCCAGGTTCATCACCTGTGTCATGATCAGCGTAATGATGGCGATTTTGACCGGCGTTTTGATGTCCTGACGCGAATAAAAGCCCGGTGCCAGAACTTTCACCACGATCAGCCCCATCAGCCCTACCGAGTAGGCCACCAGCGCGCGTTGCGTCATCGCCGCGTCAAAGGCGCTGAACTTGCCGTACTGGAACAGCGAAACGGTCAACGGCTTGGCCAAAATACCCAGCGCGATGGCGCTCGGCAACGCCAGCAGGAAGCACAGACGCA
Organism: Serratia sp. LTN-2; assembly: GCF_059740205.1. Taxonomy (NCBI): domain Bacteria; kingdom Pseudomonadati; phylum Pseudomonadota; class Gammaproteobacteria; order Enterobacterales; family Yersiniaceae; genus Serratia; species Serratia sp. LTN-2. The sequence continues at coordinate 573,302 of NZ_JCAXDO010000001.1, forward strand.
GCCCCCAATCCATCAGGCGCGAATACTCATCGTGGTTGCCGCTCGAGAAGCTTTTGGCCAGCGACGGCAGCAGGATAGTGCCCAGCGCCACGCCCAGCACGCCGGAAGGGAACTCCATCAGGCGGTCGGCGTAATACATCCAGGACACCGAACCGGACACCAGAAACGAAGCGAAAATGGTGTTGATGATCAGCGAGATTTGGCTGACCGACACCCCGAGGATCGCCGGCCCCATCTGACGCATCACGCGCCAGACACCGGCATCGCCCAGCTTGAGACGCGGCAGCACCAGCATGCCGATCTTGCGCAAGTGCGGCAGCTGGTAGCCCAGCTGCAGCACGCCGCCAACCACTACCGCCCAGGCCAACGCCAGCACCGGCGGGTTAAAGTAGGGGGCGGCAAACAGCGCAAAGCCAATCATGCTGACGTTCAGCAACGTTGGCGCAAAGGCCGGGATCGAGAAGCGGTTCCAGGTGTTGAGGATCGCCCCCACCAGCGATGCCAGCGAGATCAACAGAATATAGGGGAAGGTGATACGCAGCAGCGCCGACGTCAGCGCAAACTTGTCGGGCGTATCGGTAAAGCCCGGCGCGGTGAGATAGATAACCCAGGGCGCGGCCAGCATCCCCAGTACCGTCACCACCGCCAGCACCAGCGTCAGCAGCCCGGAGACATAGGCAATAAACGTGCGCGTCGCCTCTTCACCCTGCTGGCTTTTATATTCGGCCAGGATCGGCACGAAGGCTTGCGAAAACGCTCCTTCGGCGAAGATACGGCGCAACAGGTTGGGAAGTTTGAACGCCACGAAAAAGGCGTCCGTTGCCATACCGGCCCCGAACACGCGCGCGACGATCGCATCGCGGGCAAAGCCCAACACCCGCGAAAACATCGTCATCGAGCTGACGGCAGCCAAGGATTTGAGTAGGTTCATGTGGTTATCTGATAGGTACCGTAAATATCAACGCCTGCTGTTGCAGGCGTCAGTGAAACAATCGGCTCAGTTTACGCATCCGGAAAAGAATAGCTACCGCCATATGTTACATAGAGTTATCCCGCAGCAAGCGCTCGACCATCCGCTGAGCCACCAGCGCCTGTTCGCCGCCGGTTTCCGGCGCGCTCTGATTGGCAACGGCATGGAGAAAATGCCGCACCGCCCCGTCGAAGCCGCGTTGCACCAGCGTGCTTTGCCATCCCGGCACCGGCTGCTCCAGCTCGCCCTGCGCATCTTCACGCAGCCAGTGACGCATATCGGTCAACTGGTACAGCGCGCCGTCGGTCACCGCCTGCACGCTTTCGCGCTGGCTGCCGCCGCGGCGATGCATGCTGGTCGTCACCTGCGTGTCTCCGCAGACGAAGTGGTGTTCGGCATACAGCATTTCGCCTGCGGCGTTAACCCGCAAGCTGCCGCTCAGCAGTTGCTCGCGCCCACCCGCCAGCCACAGAGCGGTATCCACCACGTGCAGATAATCATCCAACAGGGTAAAACGCAGGTCTTGAGGGCCGACGCTGTCCGCCCGGTGTTTGTCCATGCGAATGGAAGCCGGCTGGTTCATTTGCTGCTTGAGCTGCTGATAAAGCGGCGCGAAACGGCGGTTGAATCCCACCATCAGCGTTTTGCCCCGCCGCTCGGCCAGCTCGAGCAACTGCTCGCCCTGCTCCAGCGTTTCCGCCAACGGCTTATCGACGTAAACATGCACGCCACGGTTGAGCAGCTCACCAATCACCGAGAAATGGCTGGCGGTGCTGCTGTGGACAAAGATCGCATCGCACTGTTCGGCCAGGCTGTCCAGACGAGGGAAACAGGCCATGCGATAGCTGTCGCATATCGGCTGCGCCTTTTGTTGATTGGGGGAAAAACCGCCCACCAGCGTCCAGTCCGCCGCCTGCCCAAGGATCGGCAGATACGCTTTCTGCGCGATGCCGCCCAATCCCACTACACCCACGCGCAATTTAGTCATTCGTCTCTCTCGCCAACAGTTGCTGCATTTGCCGTTTCAACTCCGCCACTTCAATTTCCAGCGCGCTGACCCTGGCGCTCAATTCGTCGTCGGTCTCCGGCTCGAGCGCCAGCGGCGCCTCATCAACCTGACCGCTGAACAGATGCATGAAGCGACTTTCGCGCTTGCCGGGCTCACGCGCCAGGCGCACCACAAACGGACCATCTTCCCGGGTGGCCAGCTGCTGAAGCACCTGTTCAACCTCGCTGACATCGCTGAACTCATGCATCCGATTGGTACGGGTGCGCAGCTCGCCCGGCGTTTGCGCGCCGCGCAGCAGCAAGGTGGCGATCACCGCCAGCTCGGCGGGTGAGAGTTTCAACTGACCGAATTCGGAATTGCAAAACCGCTGCTCGTACTTCACCACCCGATTGCCGAACCCGCTGAGGGTGCGCAGGAAATGTTTACGCAGCAACAAATCGAGCAGTTGCTGCACCTCGCTTTCGCTCAGGTCCATCACCGGTTCGCGGTTGGTCTTTTGGTTACAGGCCAGGGTAATGGCGTTAAGCGAAAGCGGGTATTGGTCCGGGGTCGTGACCTGTTTTTCCAACAGGCAGCCGATAACCCGGGCCTCTTTGGCGCTCAATTCATATTTCATCGTTTGGCCTCAACGTGGCGGTAGCCACTCTTTATTGGTGTACGCCGTCAAAACGTGATCTTGCCACTTGCCGTCTATCAGCAGGTAATCCTTGGCGTAACCTTCGCGTTCGAATCCCAGTCGAGTCAGCAGTGCGCCGCTGCGCTGGTTGTGCGGCATATAGTTGGCCATGATGCGGTGCATGCGCTGTTGGCGCAGCATATAACGAATGGCGGACTGCAAGGCCTCGAACATCAGCCCCTGCCCCTGCCATTTCTCCCCCAGCGAATAGCCGAGGAAACAGGCGTGAAACGAACCGCGCAGCACGTTGCTGAAATTCGCCACGCCGCGCACTTCCTGTTCTTCCGGATCGAGCAGGATAAAATAGTAGGCGCTGCCCTGCTTTTGCATTTCGGTGATCATGCCCAGCCGAGCCTGCCAGCCGGAGGGGTAACAGTGGCTTTCGTCGCGCACCGGCTCCCAGGGTTTGAGAAAGGTCCGGTTCTCGGCATAATAGTCCGCCAGGCGATAGGCATCCCGTTCATGCACTAAACGGACCACCATCCGGTCGGTAGTAAGACGTACTTTTGGCGATGCAGAGCGGTAGCCGAACATCATTTCCCCCGCAGTCAAAACGGTTCGATAAGAAGTATTTATTAGGAAGCCGTGCGGATAATTATCCTGTGCCGATCTTACGCCACGGCATTATTTTGCCAATCGCGCCGTCGAACCGCACTTTCCTGTCTTCAATATAACCGTTGCCCGCCCCCGAGGTAAAATCCCGGCCGCTCAGTAAATCGCCGAATGCGCGCTTTACGGCGTTTTTCCGCCAATTTTGCAGCGCAGATAACAGCTTGACGATAAAAAAATATTATCTACACCGCCCCTGTCGCCGCACGGAAATTGGGTAGAGAATGGAGAGGCTGTCTCCCCCTCTTTCTTAATTGCTCATGGTGAAGCATGTCTCTGGTGTCGCAAGCGCGCAGCTTGGGTAAATATTTTCTGTTGCTCGACAACCTGCTGGTGGTATTAGGCTTCTTTGTCGTGTTTCCGCTTATTTCGATTCGTTTTGTCGATCAGCTGGGATGGGCGGCGCTGATCGTCGGCATCGCGCTGGGTCTGCGTCAGCTGTTGCAGCAGGGGCTCGGCATCTTCGGCGGCGCCATCGCCGATCGTTTCGGCGCCAAACCGATGATCGTCACCGGCATGTTGTTGCGCGCCGCCGGTTTCGCCACCATGGCGATGGCCGATGAACCGTGGATCCTGTGGTTCTCCTGCGCGCTCTCCGCCCTCGGCGGCACGCTGTTCGATCCGCCGCGCACCGCTTTGGTGATCAAACTGACCCGCCCGCACGAACGCGGCCGCTTTTTCTCGCTGCTGATGATGCAGGACAGCGCCGGTGCGGTGGTCGGCGCGCTGATCGGCAGTTGGCTGCTGCAGTACGATTTCCACTTTGTCTGCTGGGTCGGGGCGGCGATCTTTGTGCTTGCCGCCGGCTGGAACGCCTGGTTGCTGCCGGCTTATCGCATCTCCACCGTGCGCGTACCGATGAAAGAAGGCATGCTGCGGGTCCTGTGCGATCGCCGTTTCCTCACCTATGTCCTGACGCTGACCGGCTACTATATGCTGGCGGTGCAGGTGATGCTGATGCTGCCGATCGTGGTCAACGAAATTGCCGGTTCGCCGGCGGCGGTCAAATGGATGTACGCGATCGAAGCCGCGCTGTCGCTGTCGCTGCTCTATCCGCTGGCGCGCTGGGGAGAAAAACATTTTCGGCTTGAACAACGCCTGATGGCGGGCCTGCTGCTGATGACCCTCAGCCTGCTGCCGATCGGCTTGGCCACCAGTCTGCAGGGGGTGTTTACGCTGATCTGCTGCTTCTACCTGGGTTCAATCATCGCCGAACCGGCGCGCGAAACGCTGAGCGCTTCACTGGCCGATCCGCGGGCGCGCGGCAGCTACATGGGCTTCAGCCGTCTCGGTCTGGCGCTCGGCGGCGCGCTAGGTTATACCGGCGGCGGCTGGATGTACGATACCGGCCGGACGATGAACCTGCCGGAGCTGCCCTGGTTGCTGCTCGGTGCCGTCGGCTTCGCCACGCTGCTGGCGCTGTATTGGCAATTCAGCCCGCGGCGCAGCGCCTCTATGATGCTGCGCGGCGGTTGAGGCCATAGAAATCCGGCCGAATCGGCAGCAGCTGCTATCCTGTTAGTAAAAACACCTACAGGAGCCCGTCGGCATGATTGAAGAAGCGAAGTTACCGCAACTGCTCGAACATATGATATTGAACTTGCGCATGATCTATGCGCGCTCTACCCTGGTGGAAAAGGCGCTGGCCCAAATTATCGCCGGCGACAGCGCGCTGAAAAGCGATGTCATCAAGCAGCTGCAGATCGTCACCGCCGCCAACGAGCGCGATCAGCTCGATCTGGAACAGGCCCGCATTCACCTGATCGATGTGCTCAACTCGGTACCGGTCAAGAAATAACGCCCCTCGCCCGCGCCTGTTGCGCGGGCAATGTCGCAATAACGCACCATCCAACACACGCACTTCAAGACAGCCTCGGTAAGCTGTGATAACTATTGCTGTTAAAACCTGACAACCCGGAGCAAGCATGAAACTGTTCATTTACGATCATTGCCCATTCTGCGTTAAAGCCCGCATGATTTTCGGCCTGAAACACCTGCCGGTTCGCCTGGTCACGTTGCTCAACGACGATGAGACGACCCCGTTCACCCTGATCGGCAAAAAAATGGTGCCTATCCTGGTCAAAGACGACGGTGAAGCGATGGCGGAAAGCCTGGATATCGTACGCTATGTCGACGGTCTGGACGGCAAACCGGCGCTGACCGGCAACACCAACCCGGCCATCGCCGAGTGGCTGCAGCGGGTCGGCGGTTACAGCGCAAAACTGCTGTTGCCGCGCATTGCGCATGCCGACTTCGAAGAATTTGCCACCGACAGCGCCCGCCGTTACTTTATCGATAAAAAGCAGGCGTCAATCGGTGATTTTGCCGAGCATCTCGCCAACAGTGCCGATCTGATCGCCGAGTTGGAAGCTGACCTGCACGCGCTGTCGCCGCTAATCGTCTCCGCCGAGGCGGTGAACGGCGAGCTGTCCGAGGACGACATTCACCTGTTCCCGCTGTTGCGTTCGCTATCGATCGTCGCCGGGGTTGCCCTGCCGGACAATGTTGAAGCCTATCGCAACCGCATGGCGCAGCGCAGCGAGGTGCCGTTGCTGCTGGATATGGAACAATAACGTTAGCAAGTCACAACAAGGACATGGCGTACTGATGTTGAAAATGGTGCTCGCCACCGCTCGCGACCGGGCGCGGCTGAAGGAAATTACCTCCGTTCTGATTCGTTACGGCCTGCAGGACGTTCTGCGCCTGCTGGGGCTGGGCGCTTTGTTGCGCGGCGCCCGCAGCGAGCCCGGCCGACAGGACGCGCAGACGCTGCCTGAACGGCTGCGCGAAGCGCTCGAGGCGCTGGGCCCTACCTTCGTCAAATTCGGCCAGATCCTGGCCACGCGCTCTGATCTCTTGGATCCGGCCTGGACCGATGAACTGGATCGCCTGCACAGCCAGGCGGCGGTGCTGCCATGGGAAACGCTGGCGCCGCAAATCATCGCCGATCTGGGCGGCGAGCCCGAGCAGCAGTTTGCCGAATTCGATCGCACCCCGCTGGCCGCCGCGTCGATGGCGCAAATCTACCGTGCGCGCCTGCACAGCGGCGAACAGGTGGTGGTAAAAGTGCTGCGGCCCGGACTGGCGAAAACCATCCACGCCGATCTGCGGCTGCTGGCTTCGCTGGCGGAGACCGTGGAACAGCAGAGCCCGGCGCTGGCGCGCTATCGACCGCGGCAGATGGTCAGAGCGCTGGCGACGGCGCTCAATCACGAACTGGATTTGACTCACGAAGGGCATAACTGCGATCGCGTCGCCGGGATGTTCGCTCATCAACCCGACGTCGTGGTGCCGAAAATCTATTGGCAATACTCTTCCCCCCGCCTGCTCGTGCAGGAATACTTGCCTGGCACCGCGCCGGAAAACCCTGAGCAGCTGGCGGCGGCGGGTTTTGACGGGCCGCTGTTGGCGCAACGCGGCGCCCGCGCCTTTATGAGCATGGTGCTGGAGCACCGGCTGTATCACGCCGATCCGCACCCCGGCAACGTGATGGCGCTGAGCGGCGATCGCGTCGGCTTTATCGACTTCGGCATGGTGGGCCAGTTGTCAGAACGGCGGCGCAACCAGTTGCTGTTGCTGCTGCAAGCCATCGCCGAACGTCAGTCCGAGGGCATCGTCAACACGCTGATCGCCTGGTCGGACAGCGAACCGCTGGACCTGATGGATCTGGAGCTGGCGGCGCAAAACTTTCTCGACAAACAGGCCGCCGCCACCCTTACGCTGGGTAAAGCCCTGACCGATCTGCTGGTGATGGCGCGCGAACACCAGCTGGCGCTGCCGCCCGACCTGGTGCTGCTGTTCAAGGCCTTGATCACCGCCGATGGCGTGCTGCACCGGCTGGATCCGACCTTCGACATCGTCGCAACGCTCAAGCCGATGTTGCAACAAACGGCGCTGCGGCGCTACGCCCCCGACGCCGTGCGCCAGCGGCTGTTGGCTCTGGGCGGGGAAGCGCTCGACGCCGGAGAGGAGCTGCCGCAAACCCTGCGGCTGTTGGTTCGCCGCCTGAAGCGCGGGCAGCTCAATGCCGATATCAACGTCAGTAACCTCGGCCAGTTGAGCAAAGCGCTGGAACGCGCCGCCGTCACCCTGGCCATTGCCATCGTCACCGCCGCTTTCGCCCTGGGGCTGGCGCCTTATTTGATGCATTCGTCGCTGCGGCTGTGGGGCGTTCCGCTGTTCCCGCTGTTGGGAGGCGCGGCCTGCCTGGCCGGAGTGATTCTGTTGGCGCTGCGATTGCGGCGCTGACGCTTTCGGCGTTATCCGATAGGTCTTGCCCGCTTTTGCGCGCACTATCCTCCCCATCTCTCCGCCGGCCGTTTTCACGCGCAGGTGGAGCGTTTATAATGATTAATCAATTATCTGCAGCACTTTTCGCCAGCAGTCGCAATGAGGCATTAATGAAGAAGATCCTGATGGGCGCAGCCGCCCTGCTGTTCGCCGGCGTATTGGCCGGTTGCAACCAACTGACCCAGTACACACTGAGCGAGCAGGAAGTGAATGATTACCTGCAGAAACACAACGACTATCAGAAACAGATCGGCGTGCCCGGTCTGGTGGACGCCAACATCGTGCTGACTCAGCTGCAAAGCCAGATTGGCCGCAGCGAACCGGGTAAAGTCACCCTTTCCGGCGACGCCAAGGTCAACATCACGTCGATTCTCGGCCCGCAGGCGGCGGATCTGAAGCTGACGCTGAAGGCGCAGCCGGTTTACGACCGAGCGCAGGGCGCCATTTACCTGAAGGACATGGAACTGACCGATTACAGCGTGCAGCCGGAAAAAATGCAGACGGTGATGAAAGCGCTGACGCCGTATCTGAACCAGTCGCTGAAATCCTACTTCGACCAAAAACCGGCCTATGTGCTGAACCCTGACAACAGCAAAACCGAAGCGCTGGCGAAAAAACTGGCGAAGGGGTTGGAAGTGAAGCCGGGTGAGTTGGTGATCCCGTTCAGCGACTGACGCCGCCCTGAAGCATCAAGCCCGCCGCCGGCGGGCTTTTTATTGCGGGTAAAGGTTACTGCGGCGCGCTGTAGGCGATTTCGCCGGTGTTGCAGTTGAGCGTCACGTTGTAGGTTTTATCTGCCTTGGTGCCACGCACCGTCAACGGCACCTGCCACACCTGATCCTTGCCGCTGATGGCATCCGGGCTGACCCAGGCAATCGGCGTTGCGGTACCCAACAGCTTTTTGTCCGACTCCCAGCGCGTGATGCGGTTCTGCAAGAAGTCGCGCTTGACCTGGGCGGCGATATCCGCCGGCTGCAGGCCCGCACACTGTCCCACCTTGGCGGTGCGCTGTTCGTGATCCTGCGCCCACACCGTCGTCGATGCTCCCACCATGGCCAACAAAGCGATAGCCAAACCCGTTTTTTTCATATGTCCTCCCGTTGTGATTAGCGCTATCCTGGCGCCCATCCCTGGCTCACAACAGGGTTTCGGCAAAGGATTACCGTTTGACGAACTCAATGACAAACAGCGCATCCAGGCCCGGATAGATTTCCTTGATCACCTGCTTCAACTCGCTGAGCGACATGTTCTCCTGCTGCGCGTGGCGTTCGGTCAGCGCATCCAGGCGCACCGGCGTTACCGACAACACTTCGATAAAGCAGAAGAATACGCCGTCCTCATTGCGACTTACGCGCAACACCTCGCCCGGTTCGAAATGCGATTCGCTGGCATCCCGAATGGTAATGGTTTTACGCCCGGCCAGAATGTCTTGCTCAAAACGGCTGAAGAAAGTTATTTCACGGCTCATTTTAGATCCTTTTTCATCACAACACCGCAACATAGGTCATTATGCCGCTTGCTTTTCTGACGCAGATCCCTCTTTTGAGTTAGACGGCGCTTTTTTCGCTTTGTTTTCCGCCGGTTTCTTGAGGGTTTCCGCCGGCGAAGCACCGCGCAGAATCAGACCCAGCGCGTCTTTATTTTCCGCCAGGAAGAAGCTCAGCCCTTCACGCTGTTCGTCATCCAGGCTCAGAGGTGCCTGCTGCAGCCACTCCCCGAGGTTGTCCGCCAGATCCAGCATTTTGTCGTAGGCGTCGGCTTCTTTCTTGCTCGCGAAAGTCATTTTTTCCTCACCGTTTCTCACCACCACATATTTAACTTCAACCGCCATGCGTGCGTCCTCAAATACTCAAATAACTGTAATTATATACAGTATAAATAGATAATGGCGGGAAGGCAAACCGCCGCCCGCCTTCGGCTTATTTCAGCAGCCGTACCTTGCAGCTTTTGCCTTTGATTTTACCCTGCTGCAGCTGTTGCAGCGCCTTGCGCGCGCTGGCCTTGCGAATAGCGACATAGGCGTGCACCGGGAACATGTCGATCTTGCCCACTTCCGCCGCCGTCAGCCCGGCGTCGCCGGTCAACGCGCCAAGGATATCGCCGGGACGGATTTTCGCCTTACGGCCGCCGTCGATGCACAGCGTCACCATCTCCGCCTCCAGCGAACCGCTCGCCGCCCCGCTCAGCTCGGACACCGGCGCCCAATCGACGCTCATCTGCAGATAATCTTCAATCGCGTGCGCCCGCGCCATTTCCTGCGGCGTGCACAGGCTGACCGCCAGTCCGCTCAGGCCGGCGCGGCCGGTGCGGCCAATGCGGTGCACATGCACTTCGGGATCGAACGCCAGCTCGTAGTTAACCACCAGCTCCAGCTCTTTGATATCCAGGCCGCGAGCGGCGACGTCGGTGGCCACCAACACCCGGCAACTGCGGTTGGCGAAACGTACCAACACCTGATCGCGATCGCGCTGCTCCAGATCGCCATGCAGCGCCAGTGCGCTGATGTTGCGGGCCTCCAGGGCTTCAAGCACCGTCTGGCAATCGCGCTTGGTATTGCAGAACACCACGCAGGACGCGGGTTGATGATGGCGAATCGCCGACACCAGCAGCGCCGGGCGCTGATCGCGGGTGGTCTCATAGAAGCGTTGTTCGATGGAAGTCTGCGCTTCGCCATCGTCCACCTCGACGCTCAGCGGCTGGCGCTGAACGCGCTCGCTGATGCGCTCGATGCCCGCCGGATAAGTGGCGGAGAACAGCAACGTCTGGCGCTGCGGCGGCGTGTAGCTGATAACATCGTCGATATCGTCGGCAAACCCCATGTCCAGCATGCGATCGGCCTCGTCCAGCACCAGCATTTTCAGCTCGTCCAACTGCAGCGTTTTCTTGCGCAGGTGCTCCTGGATACGGCCCGGCGTCCCCACCACGATGTGTGGCGCATGCACCAGCGAATCGAGCTGTGGCCCCAACGGCTGGCCGCCGCACAGCGTCAGGATCTTGATGTTCTGCGTGAAACGCGCCAGGCGGCGCAGCTCTTTGCTGACCTGATCGGCCAGCTCGCGGGTCGGGCAAAGCACCAGCGCCTGTGTGGCGACCTGACCGACGACGATGCTGTTCAGCAGGCCAATGCCGAACGCCGCCGTTTTACCGCTGCCGGTTTTCGCCTTGGCGCGCACGTCCCGCCCTTGCAGGATGGCGGGCAACGCGGCGGCCTGCACCGGCGTCATTTCGGCGTACCCCAGTTCGTTGAGGTTGGCCAACTGTTCGGCTGGCAGCGGCAGGGAAGAAAAAGAAACTGTGCTCACGGCGATAACTCTTATATGGCGAATGAAATGGCGGCGCGCCCGCAGGTTGGCGCCGAATCAGCGGTAAATGATAACAGAGATGGGCGGCGTTACGGGCTGCGGGCATAAAAAAACCCGCCGGCGGCGGGTTTCTTGGCAACGCTGTCGTTAAATAGCAACGACGTTGGCTGCAGCCGGGCCACGTTGGCTGTCCTGGATGGAGAACTCAACCTGCTGGCCTTCAGCCAGGGTCTTGAAACCATCGCTAACGATAGCGGAAAAATGCACGAAAACGTCTTTAGAGCCATCGGCAGGGGTAATGAAGCCGAAACCTTTGCTTTCGTTGAACCATTTAACGTGACCAGTGATCTTGCTCATTTGTGTTTCCTTTACTTGATAAACCTGCCTTGACGGCACGAGACGCGAAAACCTTGTGATAAGTAGGCCTTCTTTCGCCGTCGGTTATTAACGCATAATCGCCCATGCAGGGCAAATATTTCTGCTCGTTATAAAAACAGTCAGTTAGCAACAAAACTGGCGCGACGGCTGTGCACGCAATCGTTTTCGTATATACTGCCCGCCGATCATCAATCCGCTTACTTTCACCGATCCAGGTACGAAACTATGTTAACGATTGGAACCGCCCTGCGCCCTTCCGCCACCCGCGTCATGTTGCTCGGCTCCGGCGAGTTGGGCAAAGAAGTCGCCATTGAATGCCAGCGCCTAGGTCTGGAAGTGATCGCCGTCGATCGCTACGCCGATGCGCCCGCCATGCATGTGGCGCACCGCAGCCACGTCATCAATATGCTGGACGGCGACGCGCTGAAAGCCGTTATCGAACAAGAACGGCCGGACTATATCGTTCCCGAAATCGAAGCGATCGCCACCGCCATGCTGGTGGAGCTTGAACATCAAGGGCACCGCGTCGTGCCCTGCGCCGAAGCCACGCGCCTGACCATGAACCGCGAAGGCATTCGCCGTCTGGCGGCGGAAGATCTCGGTTTGCCCACCTCGAGCTATCGCTTTGCCGACAGCGAGGCCGCCTTCCGCCAGGCGGTTGAACATATCGGCTACCCGTGCATCGTCAAACCGGTGATGAGCTCCTCCGGTAAAGGCCAAAGCCTGATCCGCACGCCCGACCAGTTGCAACAGGCCTGGGATTATGCCCAACAGGGCGGCCGGGCCGGCGGCGGCAGAGTGATCGTCGAAGGGCTGGTAAGATTTGACTTTGAAATTACGCTGCTGACCATCAGCGCAGTGGATGGCGTGCATTTCTGCGAGCCGATCGGGCATCGTCAGGAAGACGGAGATTATCGCGAATCCTGGCAGCCGCAGCGCATGTCGGCCACGGCGCTGAACCGCGCTCAGGCGATCGCGGAGAAAGTCGTGAAAGCCCTGGGCGGTTTCGGCCTGTTCGGCGTGGAGCTGTTCGTCTGTGGCGACGACGTGATCTTCAGCGAAGTGTCGCCACGCCCGCATGATACCGGCATGGTCACGTTGATTTCACAGGATCTGTCCGAGTTCGCCCTGCACGTTCGCGCGTTTCTCGGCTTGCCGATCGGCGCCATTCGCCAGTTCGGCCCTTCTGCCTCGGCGGTGATCCTGCCGCAGCTCACCAGCAGCGATGTGCGTTTCAGCGGGTTGGAAAACGCATTGCGCGGGCACAACCAGCTGCGTCTGTTCGGCAAACCGGAAATCGCCGGGCAACGCCGTCTTGGCGTTGCGCTGGCCACCGCGGACACCACTGAACACGCGGTGGAGCGAGCGAAGCAGGCCGCCGCCGCCGTGGCGGTTGAAAGCTGAAACTGACGGGGCCGCTTACGCGGCCCCGATAACATCAATAATCTTCGTCTTCTTCGGCATCGTCATCCCGCGATGCATCCGGCGCGACTTCATGCTGCTCGTCTTCATCATCGTCATCGAACAATACTGCAACCTGAGCGCCCTGATGCTTCTCACGAATTTCCTGCGCAACGCGAGCAATGGCTTCACCGCTGCTCATGCCCTGTTCCATCAGTTGATGGATGCGATCCGCCGCTTCCTGCTGCTCCGCGTGACTCAGTAATGGCATACCTGCATGCATGTGTCGTTCTCTCCGGCAAAAGGGAGAAGGAGTATACGCGCTAATGCGGCGGATCCCAAGCCTCAGGCCGGTTGCGAACAGCCGTTATCGCTGCGCCACTGCTTCAGACGATGCCGCCACAGCATGACATGCCACCCCTGCTTCACGCCGCGCGCATTGGCGAACATAGCTCTGTCAATGCCACGCTGATAAAACTCTTCGGTAATCTGATTCTGAGCGACCGAATCCGGCTCACGACGAATGCTGTGGCAAATGCCCAACGCTTCGCGGGTGATTTGCCAGTGGAAAGCCGGACGAATGGCAATGCTGCCTGCATAGCGCAAGTTGAGGCGCTCCAGCATTTCGACGATTTTCATATAGTGGCGTTGATAATCCACGTTTGCTTTGCCGGTGCGGCGACGATTGCTGATCGACTTGTCGTGCACCCGTTGACGGTACAGCGGCGTGCTTAAATACTTGACCCGCTGGGCATTAAACATGACTTCGGTCGTCCAGGGAATATCCTGATGATGTAACCCTGGTTCAAAATAAAGCTGATGCCGGCGGATAAAATCGAGGCGATATATCGCCAGCCATACAACGTGAATAAATTTTCGCGATTTCAATGCCCGTTCGAACCACTGTACGCCGGTGATAACGTCGGTGGTCTGTAAACGCTCTTGGGGAAAGATCGGCTGTAATTCGTCTTCACTGGCGAAATAGCGCTCGCCATTGCACTGCATCACGTCTAATTGATGCAGCTCGGCCTGTTCCAACAGCGTGGAATACATTTCTGGCGCCAACAGATCGTCGGCATCAGGAAACGCCACATATTTGCCCCGGGCGACGGCAAGACCGGCATTACGCGCATTGGAAACGCCGCCGTTGGCCTGATCGATCACTCTAATATGCGAATGCTGCGCCGCGTAACGGTGCGCAGTCTCACCCGAGCTGTCGGTAGAACCATCATTGACGATGATCACCTCCAACCGTTGTTCGCGCTGCGCCAACAACGAGACCAGGAAGGGTTCCAGTAATTCTCCCGCATTATGCATCGGGACAATAACGCTCAGCATTAACGACATAGGCAGCTCTTCAATGATAATGTAACAAAATAATAATTTTATTTTTTTAGATAAAACCCACCCGTTCAGCGCTGGAGGAAAATGGCTGCTGATAAGGCACAGGCATTTCCAATACAGGCCAAATAAGATTAGTCTTATTTTTCTCTTTTCATGCTACGGGCAAGAAACGTTATATAATCAACCGTTAATCCAAAAATAATCGCCTCGCCCTCTCAATACCGGGCGGTGCATCCCTTTCTCTTTTTTTTGATAACGAAGAGAAACAGTAAATTTGCGAAATTAACGCGTAATCTTTATATTCTTCGGGTTGCGCGCCCTCGATTGAAATACTTCCAGCTAACTTTAACGCTGAATTTTTAACATATTGAAGTGTAGTTAATGGCGCAAAAAATGCCTTATTTAAGGTCTATTGAGCTGCTGTTTATGTGAACTGTGCTTCATGTCGCGCATGGCAAGACATGCATGCCGCGGCCGTCTATGGCACACTAACGGCCGATATCGCCGCCTCCACAGCCAGGTTTATTGACGTTCATGAGCGTAACAGCCCCAAACATAAAGTCTTTGCCTTACAGCCGCAGCGCCCTGATGACGCTTTTCGCCCCGCTTTCATCCTCCCCTTGGGCGATGCTGCTGCATTCGGGGTTTGCCGAGCATTCGCATAACCGCTTCGATATCCTGGTCGCTGAGCCGCGCGTTACGCTCACCACCCATGGTGCCACCACCGAAATTTTTTGTGACGGCGTCACAAACCTGTCTGAGGAAGATCCGTTTGCCCTGCTGCAACAACAGCTGGCGACGCAAGGTTGGCAGCCGGCCTTCAATCCAGATCTGCCGTTTCAGGGCGGCGCCCTGGGGCTGTTCGGCTACGATCTCGGGCGCCGGGTGGAAACTTTGCCACAGTTGGCCGACGCCGATCTCACTTTGCCGGATATGGCGGTAGGCATTTATGACTGGGCGCTTATCGCCGACCATCGGTTGCAAACGCTGACGCTGCTCAGCTATGGCGACGTGGAACAGCGCTGGCGCTGGCTCAATAATCAAACCGCACCGACGGAACGCCCTTTTGCGCTGCTGAGCGACTGGCGCGCCAATATGAGCCGGCGGCAGTACGGCGAGAAATTCCAACGCATCCAGCACTACCTGCGCCACGGAGATTGCTACCAAATTAATCTGGCGCAGCGATTCTCCGCCGACTATCAAGGGGACGAATGGCAGGCATTTTGCCGCTTGAGCGCCAGCAACCGCGCGCCCTTCTCCGCTTTCCTGCGCCTGCCGCACAACAGCGTGCTGAGCGTCTCTCCCGAACGCTTCCTGTGGCTGGAACAACAGCGCATCCAAACCCGCCCGATCAAAGGCACGCTGCCGCGGCTGGCGGACGCGGAACAAGACGCCGCGCAGGCTCGCCGCCTGGCGGATTCTCCCAAGGATCGCGCCGAAAATCTGATGATCGTCGATCTGCTGCGTAACGATATCGGCCGTGTCGCCCAGCCCGGCAGCGTACGGGTGCCGCAACTGTTCGCCGTGGAGCCATTCCCGGCGGTACACCACCTGGTAAGCACCATTACCGCGATCTTGCCGAACCAGGCCTCAGCCACCGCGTTGCTGCGCGCCTGCTTCCCCGGCGGGTCGATCACCGGCGCCCCCAAGGTGCGCGCGATGGAAATCATCGAAGAACTGGAGCCGCAGCGCCGCAATGCCTATTGCGGCAGCATCGGCTATCTGAGCGCCTGCGGCACCATGGATACCAATATCACTATCCGCACGCTCGTCACCGAAAACGGGCGCATCCACTGCTCCGCCGGCGGCGGCATCGTGGCGGATAGCGAGGAACAGGCGGAATACCAGGAAACCTTCGACAAGGTAGGCCGCATTCTGCCGCAGCTTGGGGAGTGTGAGCTGTCGTGATCCCATCGAATTCACCGGCCTCTCTGCACGCCTTTATCAGCCGTTTTCAGCTGCAGCTGCCGCAGGCGGCGCAGATCTCGCACAACGTGCGCCCGGCGGCGGTGTTGATCCCGATTATCTGCCGCTCAGAGCCAACGCTGCTGTTGACTCGCCGCGCCGACTCGCTGCGCAAACATGCCGGCCAAGTGGCCTTCCCCGGCGGCAAAACCGACGCCGAAGATGGCTCGGCGATCGTCACGGCGCTGCGCGAGGCGCACGAAGAGGTAGCGATACCGCCGCAAGCGGTGACCGTACTCGGCCAAATGGCGCCGCTCGACAGCAGCACCGGATTTCAAGTCACGCCTATCGTCGGCCTGATCCCGCCGGAGGTGCAGTTCCGGGCCAATGAAGGCGAAGTGGCGGACGTGTTTGAGATGCCCCTGCGGGAGGCGCTGACCCTGTCGCGTTACTATCCGCTCGATATTCATCGCGCCGGGCATACGCACCGCATCTATCTCTCCTGGTATCACAGCCAGTTTATCTGGGGGCTGACCGCCGCCATCATTCGACGTCTGGCGCAACAGGTCAGCATTTAGCTTCCATTGCGTGATCTGACTCGCAGTCTGGCATGACTATCGGCTTTCCGCTGCGGGTAAAGCGATCGAAATCACTTCATTTGATCGCTTTTTCAACTACCGTTGCGGTTGAATGGTTTTAAAAAAACTGTAAACCCTCTCTTAAACCTTACGAAATACCTGTAAAATACCACCGTCCGAGATAAACCACTGTAGAAACAGGGATTAAGCCGGCGGCGCTCAGCAAGGAAAAGCGGGCGCGATTACCGTTAATGGAGCTTGGGCGAAAGCGGATGCCACGCACAAGGGTTCGCCCCGGGTAATCAGTAAAAAAAGTGACACCACGGATTATTTAATTTCATGCGAAAAAGGCAGCCGAACCCGCACGGCCCTTTTACAATATCGCTGTTCCCTGCGCGGTTTTTAACCGCCGCAGCCATAACAATACGTCTCTTTAAGGAGTTTTAGCGTGATTAGCGTTTTCGACATGTTTAAGATCGGCATCGGCCCGTCCAGCTCTCATACGGTTGGACCGATGAAAGCCGGCAAACAGTTTGTCGACGATCTGGTAAATAAAGGCCTGATGCCTTCTATCACGCGTGTTGCCGTAGACGTTTACGGCTCACTCTCATTGACCGGCAAAGGTCACCATACCGATATCGCCATCATTCTCGGCCTGGCCGGCAACATGCCGGACACCGTCGATATCGATAGCATTCCGGGTTTTATTCGCGATGTAGAACAACGTCAACGCCTGATGCTGGCCAACGGCCTGCATGAAGTCGATTTCCCACGCGACGGCGGCATGGTCTTCCGCAGCGACAACCTGCCGCTGCACGAAAATGGCATGCAGGTCCACGCCTTCGCCGGCGATAAAGAAGTGTACAGCAAGACCTATTACTCCATCGGCGGCGGTTTCATCGTCGACGAGGAGAACTTCGGCAAGGCCGCCGAGCAAGAACTGCAAATGCCTTATCCGTTCAACTCCGCGCGCGAAATGCTCGACCACTGCCGCGAGACCGGGCTGTCGCTGTCCGGCATGGTGATGCAGAACGAACTGGCGCTGCACAGCAAGCAAGAGATCGACACCTACTTTGGTAACGTCTGGCAAACCATGCGCGCCTGTATCGATCGCGGTCTGAACACCGAAGGCGTGCTGCCGGGGCCGCTGCGCGTACCGCGCCGCGCCTCCGCGCTGCGCCGCATGCTGGTGGCGTCGGACAAACTGTCCAACGATCCGATGAACGTGATCGACTGGGTCAACATGTTCGCACTGGCGGTTAACGAAGAAAACGCCGCCGGCGGCCGCGTGGTCACTGCGCCAACCAACGGCGCCTGCGGCATCGTGCCTGCCGTGCTGGCTTACTACGATCACTTCATCGAGTCCGTCAGCCCCGACATCTACATCCGCTACTTTATGGCAGCGGGTGCGATCGGTGCGCTGTACAAGATGAACGCCTCCATTTCCGGCGCCGAAGTCGGCTGCCAGGGGGAAGTAGGCGTCGCCTGCTCCATGGCGGCGGCCGGCCTGGCCGAACTGCTGGGCGGCAGCCCTGAGCAAGTGTGCGTGGCGGCAGAGATCGGCATGGAACACAACCTGGGGCTGACCTGTGACCCGGTCGCCGGCCAGGTGCAGGTGCCTTGCATCGAGCGCAACGCCATCGCCTCGGTCAAAGCGATCAACGCCGCCCGCATGGCCCTACGCCGCACCAGCGAACCGCGCGTTTCGCTGGATAAGGTGATCGAAACCATGTACGAAACCGGCAAAGACATGAACGCCAAATACCGTGAAACCTCTCGCGGCGGCCTGGCGATCAAGGTGCAATGCGACTGACAGACAACCCCGCCGCCGGCGGGGTTTTTTATGGTAATCAACTCATTGGCCGCTTTAGTGACAATGTCACCAAAAAATATCCTGCATTTTTCTCATCGATCCGACGGTTAGCCTGCAAATTGGCCTTCTGTTTTACCAAACTGAAATAATTTACTGAGTTACCATCAATCTTGTATAACCTCAGGCTAGAATTAGCCGAGCGCAACTTAAGGATCTATGGTCTGACTGTGACTCGGAGCTGGATTACCGAACAAGGATTTACCGGATGTTGATGACCCACCTCGCCGCGTCCCGATATCGTTACTACCGTTGGCTGCTGGCCGGAGCGGTGGGCGTGGCTATTCTGTTGGTATCGCTGTATACCCGTTACTATCAAGAGGTCAAAAGCATCGAACAGAGCCAACAGACGTTGGCCACCCGTACCGTTGGCAAGATCAACCAACTGTTGAGCCCGGCGCAGCTACAGGCGGAACGCAGTATGGATATGCTGGATCAGCCCTGCGAGAACGTCTCATCGACCCTGCGTTTTCGCGCCGCGCAAAATCAGGCGCTGCGCGCCATGCTGCTGGTGAAAAACGGCATCATTTACTGCTCCAGCCTGTTCGGCGCCCGCCATTATCAGATGGCCGCAGTGATGCCCACCCTGGTCAACAGCAACGCCCGGTTGGCGCTGCGCCCTTCGCTGGCGGTCAGCAAAGGTCTCCCCACGTTAGTATTGTGGACGCCATCCCCCACCGATAAAACCAGCGGCGTGCTGCACGTCTTCAATATCGAACTGCTGTCCAACTTTTTACTCGAGCCGCAGGAACCTTATGTTCAGCGAGTGGTGCTGAACGTCGCCGACAGCAGCCTGGAGTATGGCCGCCGTGAAATATTGAGCCGCGATACCCTGACTAACGATCTGCGCTACACCGCCGGTTCCGCGCTGTACCCCTTCTCGATTTCACTGTTCGGGCCACAGATTGGCATGCTCGCGCTTTCCGCGCTGCCGCGCCATATTCCGCTGGCGCTGCTGATCAGCCTGCTGGCGGCCTATGTGGTCTATCTGCTTACCGCTAACCGCATGAGCCTGTCTTATCACATCGGCCATGCCATCACCCATCGGGAATTTCGCGTCTACTGCCAGCCGATCATCCACAGCGACACCGGGCGCTGCGCCGGCGTCGAGATGCTGCTGCGTTGGAAAAAGAAGCGGCAGGGATGGATCTCGCCCGACGTATTTATCCCATTGGCCGAACAGCATGAGCTGATCATTCCGCTCACCCGCTATCTGCTGAACACCGTGACGGAAAACCTGCAGCTGTTCCCGCCGCGGCCGTCGTTTTACATCAGCATCAACGTCGCCGCCGAGCACTTTAAAACGCTCGATATTATCGACGATATCCGTCAGATTTGGCTGCCGGCGCACCCGATGCCGTCACTGATGCTGGAGCTGACCGAGCGCACCGCGCTGTCGGCGATCCAGTACGACCAGATCCGCACGCTGAAAGACATGGGCATCATGCTGGCTATCGACGACTTCGGCACCGGCCACAGTTCGCTGAGCTACCTGAAAAATCTCAGCCCGGACGTGTTGAAGATCGACCGCGGGTTTACCGCCGCCATCGGTACCGACGCGGTCAACGCCACGGTAACCGACACCATCATTACGCTGGCGCAGCGCCTGAAGCTGAAACTGGTGGCCGAAGGGGTAGAAACGGCGGAGCAGGCCGACTATTTGCGCTCGCGTGAGGTCAATGCCCTGCAGGGGTATTATTTCGCCAAGCCGATGCCGATCCACGTTTTCCCCCTGTGGTTACAGCAGTACGAATCGCGCGTCAGGAAAGCAGAAGAGAATACGCCGGAGGCCTGAGCCTCCGGCGGGAAGGTTACGAATGCGTTGATTCGTCAAACACGACGCGGGTCACGCGCACCAGTTCGATGCGGTATTCGGAGACCTCGACGATATCGAAACGCAGGTGGTTCAACTCGATGGTATCCCCCGCTACCGGCATCTGGCCATAATGGGCCAACAGCAGCCCCGCCAGAGTGGCGTAGTCGGCGGTAGGACTGACCAGGTCATCGCAGGCCAGGGCCTGCTCCAGCGAGTGCAGGTCGGTCCCGCCCTTCACCAGCCAGCCGTCGCCTTCCGCCACGATGTCAGGCGTTTCATCTTCGTCCGGGAATTCACCGGCAATCGCCTCCAGCACGTCCAGCGGCGTCACCAGCCCCTGCACCACGCCGAATTCGTTGGTGACCACCACCAGACGTCCTTTGGCGCGACGCAGCACCGCCAGCAGCTTGATGACATCCATGGTTTCCGGCACCACGATCGGCGGCGTGCGGGCAGCGAACTCGGCGATATCTTCACCCTGTTCCAGCGCCACCAGCAGATCCTTGGCGCGCACGACGCCGACAATCTCATCCACCGACTCGCGGCATACCGGGAACAGGCTGTGCGGCGTATCCAGCAGCTGTGCGCGCACCTCTTCGCGAGAGCGCTCGCAGTCGACCCAGGAGATCTCGGTGCGCGGCGTCATCACGCTGCGCAATGAGCGCGAGGCCAGCGTCAGCACGCCGCTGATCATATAACGCTCTTCCGCCGCAAAGGTTTCATCCCTCGGCAACGCGACCGCGTCGTCCGCCTGCTGCGCACGCTGCTGCCCCATCAGGCGCATGATCGCTTCCGCGGTGCGCTCGCGCATCGGGCGACGCGCCTGATGCTTAATGAAGTTACGGCGCGCGATCTGGTTGAACAATTCAATCAGGATCGAGAAGCCAATCGCGGCATACAGATAGCCTTTAGGAATGTGCAAGCCGAAGCCTTCGGCGATCAGGCTCAGGCCGATCATCAACAGGAAGCTCAGGCACAGCACCACGATGGTCGGGTGCGCGTTGACGAAGTTGGTCAACGGCTTGGATGCCAGCAGCATCACCGCCATTGCGATCACCACCGCCGCCATCATCACCGGCAGATCGTTCACCATGCCCACGGCGGTGATCACCGCATCGAGCGAGAACACCGCGTCCAGAATCACGATCTGTACCACCACCGCCCAGAACTTGGCGTAGCCGCGGTTGGCGCCGTCCTGATGCGACTGCCCCTCCAACCGTTCATGTAGCTCCATGGTGGCCTTGAACAGCAGGAATACCCCGCCGAACAGCAGGATAAGATCGCGGCCGGAAAAACTGAAATCGCCTACGCTGAACAGCGGCGTGGTCAGCGTCACCATCCAGGAGATCACCGACAGCAGGCCCAAACGCATCAACAAGGCCAGCGACAGGCCGATGATGCGCGCTTTATCGCGCTGCTTCGGCGGCAGCTTGTCGGCCAATATGGCGATGAACACCAGGTTGTCGATGCCCAGTACGATTTCCAGCACCACCAGCGTAAGCAACCCCGCCCAAATAGAGGGGTCCATTAAAAATTCCATATCAGACTCCAGAGAAAAGTGGGAATGAGCGCAGGCCGCTCAGACGTGACGATGCCGCCGCTGCATGGGCGCAGTCGACAATAGCAAGGTGACGGAATGGGGTTACCGGGAGGTGGCCGGACGGCCGAACAGCATATGTAACGCCAGCAGGTGGCGGGTGAAACCTGGAAAAACAGTAACTTCGGTGACAGTCCATAGGGAGGGCTGAGGCCCTTCACTCCTTAGTGATGAAAGAGGAAATTACTGTATCAGGATTTTTCTGGGGGACAAAGCGGCTTTTTCAACGACGGTTTAGGATGACACTCCGTCATCTCCCCCATGACAGCTAAGATTTCTCCGAGCATTCAATAGCGGAGCAACGTCACAAAAAATATTTTTTCACTCACTAAAATAAATGGCGCGTTCGTGAAATATCGCGCACAGGCATTTGAAACTGCGTGAGAAATGTTAGGGGTGCGTTTCTTTTTTTCTACCATAATGTATCTGAACCGCGGAAGTGACTGCCAAAACGGCGCGGAGGAACGACACAAACCGCGCCTGGAGTTCAACGAGGAGGTAGCGAGTGGCAATAGCTATTATCATCGGCACACACGGGGCTGCAGCGGAACAACTGCTGAAAACGGCGGAGATGCTATTGGGCGAGCAGGACAACGTCGCCTTTATAGACTTCGTTCCCGGTGAGAATGCCGAAACGTTAATCGTCAAATACAATGAAAAAATCAGTGGGTTGGATACCAGCGGCGGTGTGCTGTTCCTGGTGGATACCTGGGGCGGCAGCCCGTTCAACGCCGCCAGCCGCATTGCGGTCGACAAAGAACACTATGAGGTCGTCACCGGAGTCAACATTCCGATGCTGGTGGAAACCTTCATGGCGCGGGACGACAACCCCGCTTTCGATGAACTGGTGGCGCTGGCGTTGGAAACCGGCCGCGAAGGCGTGAAAGCGCTGAAAAAACCGCAGGAAGAACCCGCAAAACCCGCAGCACCCGTCGCCAAAGCCGCTGCCCCTCAGGCGCCGCTGGGGCCGAACGACCACATGAAAATCGGCCTGGCGCGCATCGATGACCGCTTAATTCACGGTCAGGTCGCCACCCGCTGGACCAAAGAGACCAACGTCAGCCGCATCATCGTCGTCAGCGACGAAGTCGCTGCCGACCATGTGCGCAAAACTCTGCTGACTCAGGTCGCCCCGCCGGGCGTCACCGCCCACGTGGTGGACGTGGCGAAGGCCATCCGCGTCTGGAACAACCCGAAATACGCCAACGACCGCGTGATGCTGCTGTTTACCAACCCGACCGACGTCTGGCGGTTGGTGGAAGGCGGCGTGGATATCAAATCTGTCAACATCGGCGGCATGGCGTTCCGTCAGGGGAAAACCCAGGTGAACAACGCCGTATCCGTCGATGAAAAAGATATCGAAGCGTTTAAGAAACTGAACGATCGCGGTATCGAGCTGGAGGTGCGCAAGGTCTCGTCCGACAGCCGGCTAAAAATGATGGACCTGATTAACAAACTCAATTAGTGGCGCCAGCCGCTGATTATTTTACTCAGAGCTTTTTTGGTCATAGGAGAAGTGCAATGGAGATCACCACTCTTCAGATTGTGCTGATATTTATCGTTGCCTGTATCGCCGGGATGGGTTCCGTCCTCGACGAGTTCCAGTTCCACCGTCCGTTGGTCGCCTGTACCCTGATAGGCTTCATCCTCGGCGACATGAAAACCGGCATCATCATCGGCGGTACGCTGGAAATGATCGCCCTGGGCTGGATGAACATCGGTGCGGCGGTCGCGCCGGATGCCGCCCTGGCCTCCATCATCTCGACCATTCTGGTCATCGCCGGCGGGCAAAGCGTCGGCGCCGGTATCGCCCTGGCCATTCCGCTGGCGGCAGCCGGCCAGGTATTGACCATCATCGTGCGTACCCTCACCGTAGCCTTCCAGCACGCGGCGGACAGCGCAGCGGAGCGCGGCAGCCTGCGCGCCATTAGCTGGATCCATGTCGGTGCCCTGCTGCTGCAGGCGATGCGTATCGCCATCCCGGCGGTCATCGTCGCCATCTCGGTCGGTACCGCCGGGGTACACGCCCTGCTCAACTCGATCCCGGAAGTGGTCACCAGCGGCCTGAACATCGCCGGCGGCATGATCGTGGTGGTCGGTTACGCGATGGTGATTAACATGATGCGTGCCGGCTACCTGATGCCGTTCTTCTATCTCGGTTTCGTGACCGCCGCCTTCACCAACTTCAACCTGGTGGCGCTCGGCGTCATCGGCGTGGTGATGGCCGTGCTGTATATCCAGCTCAGCCCGAAATACAACAAGTCTCAGGTTGTACAGGCCGGCCCGGCTAACGCGAACGATCTCGATAACGAACTCGACTAGGAATAGGTGAGAGAAATGGTTGATACGACTGCTCAAAAGAAACTCACGCCGGCCGATATTCGCGGCGTATTCCTGCGCTCGAACCTGTTCCAGGGTTCATGGAACTTCGAACGCATGCAGGCGCTGGGTTTTTGCTTCTCGATGGTGCCGGTGATCCGCCGCCTGTATCCGGAAAACAATGACGATCGCAAACAGGCGATCAAGCGCCACCTTGAGTTCTTCAACACCCACCCTTACGTGGCGGCGCCGGTGCTCGGCGTAACCATGGCGATGGAAGAGCAACGCGCCAACGGCGCGCCGATTGACGACGCCGCAATCAACGGCATCAAGGTCGGTTTGATGGGGCCGTTGGCAGGCGTCGGTGACCCGATCTTCTGGGGCACCGTGCGGCCGGTGTTCGCCGCGCTCGGCGCCGGCATCGCCATGAGCGGCAGCCTGCTCGGGCCGATCCTGTTCTTCGTGCTGTTCAACCTGGTGCGCCTGCTGACCCGCTACTACGGCGTGGCCTACGGTTACCGTAAAGGGGTGGATATCGTCAACGACATGGGCGGTGGTTTCCTGCAGAAACTGACGGAAGGGGCGTCCATTCTCGGCCTGTTTGTCATGGGGGCGCTGGTCAACAAATGGACGCACGTGAATATCCCGCTGGTGGTGTCCAAGATAACCGACCAGACCGGGCATACCAACGTCACCACGGTGCAGACCATCCTCGACCAGCTGATGCCGGGCCTGGTGCCACTGCTGCTGACCTTCGCCTGTATGTGGCTGCTGCGCAAGAAAGTCAACGCGCTGTGGATCATCATCGGCTTCTTCGTCATCGGCATCTTTGGCTATTGGATTGGCCTGCTGGGCCTGTAATCGTTCGAAACGGCCGGGGGGCGACCCCCGGCTTTTTTATGTGTGGAGCAAGAGATGTCACTGACCGACGCCGTACTGATGCTGTTTATCGCCCTGCTGTTGCTGTACTCGCTGTATGACGAATTCGGCATGGATCTGCTGAAAGGCAAAACGCGGCTTAAAGTGCCGCTCAAACGCCGCAACCGCCTCGACAGCCTGATTTTCGTCGGCCTGATCGCCATTCTGATTTACCGCAATATCACCGACAATGGTGCGGTACTCACCACCTATCTGCTTATTTCTTTAGCGCTGCTTGCGATCTATATCTTTTATATTCGCTCCCCCAAGATGCTGTTTAAAGCGCACGGTTTTTTCTTCGCCAATGTGTTTGTCGAATATAACCGCATTAAAGCCATGAATTTATCGGAGGATGGCATTCTGGCCGTCGATCTGGAACAGCGCCGGTTGTTGGTTCAGGTGACGCACCTGGACGACCTGGAGAAGATTTATCATTTTTTTGTTGATAATCAATGAATAAAGAAAAAGTCACTTTCCCATTGCTCAAACCCTGCGCTGCTTATGGATAATTAATCGGCAGCGCAATTCCCTTCTGACTATTATTTCCGCAACATTGTTACCCCTGGCTACATTATATTCCCAGATGAAATTAGATTAATGAAAACGAGTCTCAATTAAGAACAAACATTGCCACAGAATAAGGTTGTCGGTGGCGGAAATAATATGGTATGGTTGCGCCGTCATTGGGGAGTAGCCGGTTTCTGGAGAATAAAACGCCAGAAACGCCCGTATCAACATACTCGTTTCGCCGTAAGAAACGTGGTGCGGGCAGCCAGGTAAGGTTGGCGAGACCATAGACACGTAACTCCGTCGTTTGGTTGGGGGTGGGTTACGTGTATATGGAGCCACCCGGCCGAGGCTATTTCACATGAACCTTTCAGCAACACTTATTCTCGCTTTCGGCATGTCCATGGATGCTTTCGCCGCTTCGATCGGTAAAGGCGCCAGTCTGCATCAGCCCCGTTTCCGCGAAGCGATCCGCACCGGCCTGATCTTCGGCGTGGTCGAAGCGATCACCCCGCTCATCGGTTGGGCCATCGGCCTGTTCGCCAGTCAATACATCATGGAATGGGACCACTGGGTCGCCTTCTCGCTGCTGTTCATTCTCGGCATGCGCATGATCGTCGAAGGGGTGCGCAACAGGCCCGATGAAGAAGAGAAGGTCAAACGTCATGGCTTCTGGTTGCTGGTCGCCACCGCCATCGCCACCAGCCTCGACGCCATGGCAATCGGCGTCGGTCTGGCCTTCCTGCAGGTGAATATCGTGCACACCGCGATGGCCATCGGCTGCGCCACCATGATCATGGCGACGCTGGGCATGATGATCGGCCGCTTTATCGGCCCGCTGCTGGGCAAACGCGCCGAGATCCTCGGCGGCGTGGTGCTGATCGGTATCGGCGTCAACATCCTGCTGGAACACCTCGGTTATCTGGCCTGAGGCGATTGCTCTGCAAAAAAAAACCTGCCGCGGCAGGTTTTTTTGTTTCTGAGCCCGGCGCTTTTAAGCCCGACGCCGATACAGCGCCAGGACGAAATCCGTCTCGCACACAAACTCCCCGCCGTCGGCCAACCGCTGCTGCACCTCCGGCGTGGCGCGCCAGGCGAACGGCGTCATCTGCAGCAGATTGGCGGCCTGCGTCCCCGGCAGGGTCATCGTATAGGCCAGCGTCTCTTTGCGCTCGCAGTCGAAACCGGCGAACTGTTCGTCCTGTTCGGCATGCAGCTGCACCTGTTGGTACACCTGCTCTTTCAGCTGGTACAGATGGCGCGGCCCCGGCGAAACCGTCACCACTACGCCGCCCGGTTTTACCACCCGCGCCAGCTCCTCCGCCTTGCAAGGCGCATAAATGCGCAGAACCGCATCCAGCGCCCCGTCGGCGAACGGCAAACGGTGGCTGGAGGCGACGCAGAACGAGACCGCCGGATAACGTTTGGCAGCATAGCGGATCGCCACCTTGGCGACGTCCAGCCCATAGACCGTCATATTGCGCTTCTGTGCCAGCCGTGCGGCCACGGCGGCGGTGTAGTACCCTTCCCCACAGCCTATGTCCAATAACGCGCCTGCATCGGCCGCCAGCGCCAAATCCAGCCACTCGGCGACCTGCTCTTGCAGCGGCTGATAAAATCCGCCGTCGAGAAATGCGCGCCGCGCCTGCATCATTTCCGCGCTGTCCCCCGGCTGCTTCGATCGCTTGTGCTGCACCGGCAGCAGATTGACGTAGCCTTCTTTCGCTTGATCGAACTGATGATTGCCGTCGCAACGCCATTGTTGTGAGGAAAAATGCAGCGGCTGATGACACAGGGGACATTGATAAGACATGAATGGGCTTCCAGAAAGACAGGGCGCGGCTAGTCTAAAGAAGGCGCCGGCCCGATGCAAGGCGCATCCCCGCTCGCTTTCACCGCCAACAACACCTGGCCAAGCGGGGAAAAAGCTGGCTACACTGAGAGTCTGTTTTCTCACGCAGGTGAAAATAACTTATGAGCGATCGTTCCGCGCTGCTCGATGCGGTGCCCCACATTCAGCACGGCTTCGGCAGCAAACTCGCGCTGCTGCCAGGGCATCTGTTGCCCTACAGCGCTACGCTGCCGGAAAAGAAGCAGGTGCACGGCACCCGCATCGTCGACGTGTTGCAACCGGCGCAGGCGTGCGGTGAGGCCGACGGCTTCTACACCCGCCAACCCGGCATTCTGCTCAGCGTGCTGACGGCGGACTGCCTGCCGGTGCTGTTCAGTCGCCGTGACGGCGGCGCCATCGCGGCGGTACACGCCGGTTGGCGCGGGTTGCTGGACGGCATTCTGGAACAGATGGCGGCGCGCATTCGCCAGGACGGCGACACCGCCGATTGGGTGGTTTCTATCGGCCCCGCCGCCGGCCCGTGCTGCTACGAAGTCGATGAAGCGCTGGTGGAAAATTTTAAACAGCGCCTGCCGCTGCCCGCTGCGCTGATCAGCCCGCATTATCGGCATCTGGATCTGGCGGCGATTGCCGAATACAAGCTGGCGGCGCTGGGCTTCGCCGCCGTTGACCGCGCCGGCAGCTGCACCATCT
The DNA here is from genome assembly GCF_059740205.1 of Serratia sp. LTN-2. Classification (NCBI taxonomy): domain Bacteria; kingdom Pseudomonadati; phylum Pseudomonadota; class Gammaproteobacteria; order Enterobacterales; family Yersiniaceae; genus Serratia; species Serratia sp. LTN-2. The sequence continues at coordinate 601,336 of NZ_JCAXDO010000001.1, forward strand.
GCACGCCGGACGTCGACCCGCAGCGGCCGCAGCGCTTCAAATACACCAGCTATCGCCGCAACAGCCACCGGCGCGCGCAGGATCCGACGCATCCGGGGATCAAAGGCCGTAACCAGTATGCCGCCATCATCATCGCCGCCGGATGACGGAAACGAAAAAGCCCGCTCGAAGGCGGGCTTTTTGTACAGCTGACGCTGATTAGATAGCAGTAACGTTTACTGCAGATGGACCTTTCTGGCCATCTTGGATTTCGAACTCAACGTTCTGGCCTTCAGCCAGGGTTTTGAAGCCGTTACCCTGGATTGCAGAGAAGTGTACGAACACGTCTTTGCTGCCGTCAGCCGGGGTGATGAAACCGAAACCTTTAGACTCGTTGAACCACTTAACTTGACCTTTGATCTTTGCCATCTTGAGTATTTCCTTTGGATTGTTTAAACCGCCCGAGGGCGTTACATAGACAAACTAGAGTCGTTACTGCTTGAGGCACTAAGATAAGGATCGGCAGAGAAGCGGTATTCAACGCTAACGTCTTTACTCAGAACTTCTTTACTGAAAATGCCACACATATACAGAACTGTACCTCGTTTTACCCAGATGCGTTATCACATACTCTGTATGCGATGGCAAGCCATTTTTAATCACTGAACGACATGTCGCACATATTTGAAACGGTCGAGAGCCACATTTGCCTAAATAGGCCAAAAGATGTTGAAGCATCGGCTATTTTCTGCTTGCCGAAAACATCGCGCCAAGCCCCGCATTCTGGTGATGTTTTAACAAAACTTTCATCGTTTTGACGCATGTCTATCCGCTCTTTTTCACCTTTTCTGCGCTTATAGCGTTAAAAAATTTGAATCTTTATGGAATTTGATATGCAACATTTGAATATCGATGAACGGGGAGCCATTTACGCCATGCTCCTCCGACCATTTACCGCACGAGAACGCACTCATCGCCGGTCTTCAGCCCTGCTGCCAAACGGCGCAAACGGCAGCGCCACGCGGGCAAGAGGCAGCGCCCCGCCCTGCGCAACGGATGCATAAGCATGCAAAGCCATGGCGCGTCTCCGCCGACCTGCGGCTTTCGCATAAATAATCCGAAGGCTGTTAGCCTCAATAGCCGGAATAATCTTATGCATGGTGAAAGTTCAACGTTGAATTAAATCCTGAAACAGAGTGGTTATTTGAATCACCGCCCGCGCTTATCAATTCTGCTAATTACTGTCACGCTTTCAAACCGTTGACATTATTCCTCCGGCGGGCGGATAGGCGATGCTTGCTGCAAGTTCTGCAACGTAATGCGCTCGCCAATCTTCAGCGGATGGAATTGATGTTGTTCCAACCCCGCTTCGCTCAACGCCAGATTCAACTGATGGGGCGGCTCATCCAGCGATTCATCCGCCAATTCGAACACCCCCCAATGGATGGGAATGGCGCGTGGTTGATTCAGCTGTCGATACAGCGTCACCGACTGCTGCGGATCCATATGCTGTTCCTGCATGAACCAGCGCGGCGCATAGGCCCCAATCGGCAACGCCGCCACGTCGAACGGCCCCAGCCGGTGTCCGATCTCCGCCAGCCGCTCCGAATAGCCGCTGTCGCCGGAAAAGTAGAAGCGCAGCGCCGGATGGTGGATCACCCAGCCGCACCACAGAGAACGGTTGCGATCCCACAGCGTGCGCATGCTCCAGTGCCGCGCCGGCGCAGCGTAGACCGTCAGCTCGCCCAACGACAGACTCTGCCACCAGTCGAGCTCATGCACGTTCAGCCGATAGCGGCGAAACCAGCGCTTCAATCCGAGCGGCACGATGAACTCGGCCCGAGGAAAACGCCGCGCCAGTTGCCGCACCGTGCGCCTGTCGAGATGGTCATAATGGTTATGAGAGATCAGCACCGCGTCCACCGCCGGCAGTTGCCCCACCGCCAGCGGCGGCGGCGTTCTGCGTTTCGGGCCGTAAAAGCTCAGCGGCGACGCGCGTTCGGACAACACCGGATCGATCAGGACATAGCGCCCCCCCAACCGCAGCAGCATTGAGGCATGCCCCAACCACCAGACGCTGTCGTCGCTGCCGCTGAGATCGGCAGGTTGCCACCAGCGCTCGGTAAACTGCGCGTAACCGTGCTGCGGCGGCTTGGGCAATCCCTGCCGCTTGCGTTCATCCTGCCAACGCTGAAGGTCGCCCTCCTGGCGCTGCGAAGGCTCCGGGTTGCGAAATCCCTCCGGCGTGTGATGCGCCTTGGCCGCGTCGTAATAACGGTTGATTCTTTTCATTCAGCCTCTTCTCCCGACCGCTGCGCCCCGCACGGGCATGACCTTCAGTGTAACAAACCCGATGAAGCTCGCACTTCGTCAGCCGTGCGCTGCATCGCGGGAGCTTTTGCCGTATGCTGTTGTCTCACTTCGGTGAGCAGCCAGGGCCGCCAAGAGCCCGTTAAGACTCTCTTAAGATCTTTGTGATTGACTTGTAGGGCATACAGAAAAGGAGAAGTTATGAGCCGTTCTACATCCCGTAAATCAGGCGCAAGCCTGGGACGCCGTATTCGCAGCGCGCTGCTGGCGCAGAAGCAATACTGGAAAATGTATTTCGCCATGAAGCTGCGCCGCCTGCGCGTACCTGCACCGCTGGTGCTGCTGGGCGGTTCGCTGCTCGGGTTCTTCATGTTGACCCTGCTGATGCTCAGCGTGGTAGCCATCGACGTGATCAGCACTCTGCTGCTGCTGTGTCGGAAACTGCTGGGGCGGGATCGCAGTGAGGGGCGCGCCTTTATGCCACGCGGCTGACGAAAAGAGAGCGGAGGCGCCAATACGCCTCCGCACGCAGATTAACGCTTGGCGCCTTTGCGGCGCGTCAGCATAAACCCGCCCCACAGCACCGCAACCCACACCGGCATCAGCAACACCGAAATGCGGATCCCTTCGCTGAAATACATTATCACCAGAATCAGGCCGAGGAACGCCAGGCACAGGTAGTTGCCGAACGGATACCACAGCGCTTTAAAGCTCGGAATAACGCCCTGCCGGTTCTTCGCCGCGCGGAATTTCAGGTGCGCCAGGCAGATCATGACCCAGTTGATCACCAGCGTGGACACCACCAGCGCCATCAGCAGCTCAAACGCCTTGCCGGGCATCAGGTAGTTGATCAGCACGCCGACCGAGGTAATCAGCGCCGACAGCGCGATGGACAGCACCGGCACCCCACGTTTGTTGACGCGCGTCAGCGCCTTCGGCGCATTGCCCTGGCTGGCCAGCCCGAACAGCATGCGGCTGTTGGCATAAACGCCGCTGTTGTAGACCGACAGCGCGGCGGTCAGCACCACCACGTTGAGCACGGTCGCCACCAGATTGCTGTTCAGCGCATGGAAGATCAGCACGAACGGGCTGCCGCCCTCCACCACTTGTCCCCACGGATAGAGCGAAAGCAGCACGGTCAGCGAGCCGATATAGAAGATCAGAATACGGTACACCACCTGATTGGTGGCTTTGGGAATGCTGCGACGCGGGTCCGCGGCTTCCGCTGCGGTAATGCCGACCATTTCCAACCCGCCGAACGAGAACATGATCACCGCCATCGCCATCACCAGCCCGGAGAAGCCGTGCGGCATAAAGCCCCCCTGCTGCCACAGGTTGGTGATGCTGGCCTGCGGTCCGCCGTTGCCGCTGACCAGCAGCCAGGCACCGAACACGATCATGCCGACAATCGCCACCACTTTGATGATCGCAAACCAAAACTCGGTTTCGCCGTACAGACGCACGTTCACCAGGTTTATCAGGTTGATCAGCACGAAGAACAGCGCGGCCGAGGCCCAGGTGGGGATCTCCGGCCACCAGTACTGAATGTAGATGCCGACGGCGGTCAACTCCGCCATGCCGACCAGAATGAACATCGCCCAATAGTTCCAGCCGGAAAGGAAGCCGGCGAAATCGCCCCAATATTTATAGGCAAAGTGGCTGAAAGATCCGGCGACCGGCTCCTCCACCACCATTTCGCCCAGTTGGCGCATGATCAAAAACGCGATAAAACCGCCGATGGCGTAGCCCAACAGCACGGCGGGGCCGGCCATTTTAATGGTTTGCGCAATGCCGAGAAATAAACCGGTTCCGATGGCGCCCCCGAGGGCAATAAGCTGTATATGTCTGTTTTTTAAGCCGCGTTTTAGCGGGGTATCCTGATGCTGACCGCCCATCTTATCCTCATATGGCGTACACCCTTGCCGTTATCGGCCAAGATTTCACCAATCAATAAATGTATCTGCGGGCGGCTTTTTAACACTTAACCCCGTGAGCATCAAGGAGTAGCGCCCCGAGACGGTAGGCCGGAGCGCGATTTTTTAACCGAGGGAGAGCGAGTAATGACGGCGTTCAGCCAGGCATACCGCACAGTTTGGTCAGGTTGCGCGCGCCGATCATCAGCGTCGCGACATAAGATTGACTACGCGTAACCACTTCCACCGCCACGCGATCGTTTTGATATTTTATCAGGTAGGTCGAAGGCCACCCCTGACGACGCTGGCCGAAGCTTTCGGCATGACGATCGATCGCCGCATGGGCAATCACCAGATGAGACAAGTTTTTATCACCTTTGATAATGCGCTTCATAAACAGCCTCCGCCAACGACAGCTCTGTTATTAGAAAAAGGAGAAACTCTTACCAATCACCGGTATTTTTATCGAATCAGTTAGCCTGTTGGCTCATCAGGAAACAGATCATCGCCGCGCGCAGCGGGCTGGCGCTGTCCGCCTGCCATTCACCGCCCTGGGTGCTCATGCGCGCTTGCCACTGCGGGCTGTCGCTTTGCTGGTCGGGGTTCAGACTGATTTTGTTGGCGCAAATGATCGGCCAGGCATCGGAGGGATTCTTGCAGTAATCTTTACCTTTCACACCGCCGTAAGGATACCACTTGTCCGGGTTCTCTCCGGTCAGCAGCGCGATGCTGCGGTTCACTTCGGCATCGCTTTCTTCGTACCATTTAATCATCGGCTTTATCCATCTTTTGTAAGGTTCGCGCTACATTACGATGTCTATACGACAGTTTTATGACAGCGTCGCCGGTTTTCACATTATCTCTACTAATGTTTTATCCCCTTTATCTTTCCTCATCGCCTGCGTACACTTTTTGCCTGTTTACCGCCCAGGAAACGCCTACATGTTGACCGGTCTCAACCATCTGACGCTCGCCGTCCACGATCTCGATCGCAGCGTCGATTTTTATCATCATCTGTTGGGGTTTATCCCGCACGCCCGTTGGCAAGGCGGCGCCTATCTTTCGTTGGGGGCCTTGTGGCTGTGCCTGTCGGTGGATGAATCGCGCACGCCACAAAACGCGCGCGATTATACCCACTACGCCTTCAGCGTAGCGCCGGAGCACATGGAGCAGGTCAGCGAGCGATTGCGCCAGAGCGGCGTAGAAGAGTGGAAAAGCAATCGCAGCGAAGGCGAATCGCTCTATTTTCTCGATCCCGATGGGCATCAGTTGGAGATTCATGCCGGCGATCTGGCCAGCCGCCTGGCGGCGTGCCGGGAAACCCCCTATCAAGGCATGGTGTTTTACTGAGGCGCTCCGGCGGCGCGGCCGCCAGCCGGAGCACATGTTCAGCGTTCGGGGATAAAACCTTTGAAGTTCAGCGCGGGGCTGAGTTCGTCGTCATCCGCGTCAGCATCGGCGCCGCGGGCGCTGTGCGCCAGACGCTTCAACAGCGCCGTTTGCTGGCGTTGCTGCTCGGCAATTTCCTGCAGCAGGCGAACCTGCTCGTTGGCGCGCACGCTGGCGCGGTTCACCAGGAACCAGACCCACAGCCCCACCAGCAACGCCACGGCGGCGAGGGCCAGCGACAGCAGGCCGTTCTGGCCAAAACCTAAATCGTACATGGACAACCCTATCTACTGCGACATTCAGGCCGCCATCTTAACACTCGCAGCGGTCGTGCGAACATCCCCGCCAAAAAAGCTTACCAGGGCACGAAGCGCGTCACCGAACAGATGCCCAGCGCGAAATTTCCGCCATCGTCGCAATAACTGTCCAGCGCCAACAGGTAGAAAAACAGGCAGGCAGCGACGGCCGTCATTATCACGAGGATTTTTTTTCGCAACAAATTTAGCAGCCTCATTGTTATCTGGGTAATCTATCGCGCATGTTATCACAGCGAAGTTAAACGAAGTTTAACTTGTCGTTTAGATTTCTGGCTACCGCCCATTTTTCAGACTGTTACCCTTGCCCTCACGCCGCCGCCGTGGCTAGATGCACACTCAGGGATAACGAGGAAGCGCAATGAGCAAATTGATTAAGTGGGTTCTGGTGTTGGCGGTCATTTACGGCGGTTTTTTGATCTCGGGCTACGGCGTGCTGATCGGCAGCAACAAGAACGTCGGCGGGTTGGGTTTGCAGTGCAAATATCTGACTGCGCGCAACGTGGCGATCGCCCAGTATGTCAATGGCGACAACGGTTTCATCGGCGTAGCCGACTGTCCGCTGTTCAAGAAAATCGAAACGGTGGTGGATTAACCGCCACCGCCAGATGCCGCCGCGCTGCGGCGGCCCCGCCTCAGTTGCGGGTAAACTTCATTTCGATCAGCGCAATAGCCTTGTCAATCGCTCGGCGAGTCACCGGATCGGCGCCGGCAGGGTGGGTGGAGAAATCGATGCTTTTGAGCTGGCCCGCCATCTTGTCGCGCACTTCGGTCGGCGCAATCACGTCGATAACGTCCAGAATCTGTTTGATGACCAGTTGGCAAGCGACCAGATCGGAAGCCAGTTCCTGCTCGTTGCTCAGCATGTCAGACATAATAATTTTTCCTCTTGATTCAAACGCCGCACAGAATAACACGCCGCCCGCGGCATTGCCTGCTCTCCCCGCCTTTTTCCCCATTCTGCGCACCACCGAGCAAAAGCCCGCGGCGGATTGGCCTATACTTGCAGCATGACGGTGGCAAAAACCACCCCTAAGCCACAACCAACAGGAGAAAGTTATGGCGAATCACAATGTGAAATCCTGGGCGACAGTGCGTGAAACTTCGGTGGAAATCGCCGAAGCCATTTTTGAACTGGCAGGGAACGACGAAGTGTTGGCGCAGAAGATCTGGGAAGAAGGCAGCGACGAAGCGTTGGAGAAGGCGTTCGCTAAAACCACCGCCGACCAGCTGTATTGGGGAGAGGAAACCGTCGAGCGGAAAAACGTTTAAGCCATCACGCAACAAAAAGCCCGGGTTTCTGACCCAGGCTTTCCCGATTGGCGATCGCCCTGCTCAGCGGCGGGCAAATTCTCTTGATCTCACGGCTCTTCACCTCCCACACCTTCCGCATTTTTCATGCTCATCACCGGCATCGCCATAAAAGCGCCGACGCCCACGATTACAACCAGAGTAATAATCACTGTCATTAACATGCGATCACCCCATCAACGTTGAGTTGTTACGGCTGACTCTGTTTTGGCGGTTATTTGCTGTGGCCTGCTCTGCGTCACCCACCGCGGCGGCGACAGTCTCAGATTAGCCGTTTTTCCTTTCGACTGACAAGCGGCGGTTGAACGGTTTTTCCGAATAATTGCCCTCTGTCATCGGCGGCGTTTTTGTCCGCGGCGGCAAGTTGTGTATACTTCACCGCTATGTAGATCTCACACTGACGCACTGATGATACAAGAACACCATCTCTCATTGGTCTGCGCCCTCAGCAAATGGGTCGAAACTCACCTCGGGCGAGTGATCCATCTCGAAGAGCTGGCCGAGTACTCCGGCTACTCGCTGTGGCACATGCAGAAGCTGTTCAAAGAAGCGACAGGGATTTCGCTGGGCAAATACATTCGCGAACGCCGTCTGGCCGGCGCGGTCTATCAACTGCGCAGCAGCGAAGCGTCGATCTTCGATATCGCCCTGGACTTTGGTTTCGGCTCGCAGTCCCATTTCACCTACATGTTCAGAAAGCGTTTTAATATCACGCCTTATGATTTCCGCCAGGATTTGAGCGTCGATCTGCACATCGACCCGCCGTTGCACGTCATTCACCAAAAATCCGCCTGATCTTCCCCGCCGTAAACCGGCGGGCTAGCGTGCGCCCCATACCGCCAGCAGCGCGATCAGGGCCGGCAACGCCTGCACCCACAGGATCTTGCGATTGGCGGTCAGTCCGCCGAACACGCCGGCCGCCAGCACGCAGCCGAGAAAGAACAGCTGCAGAGCGATATCCTCGCGCCAGTAACCCCATGCCAGTCCCAACGCCAGAAAGCCGTTGTACAACCCCTGATTGGCGGCCAATACCCACGTGGCCGCGGCAAACTCCGCCGTCGTGCCGAATGCCCGTCTGCCGAGCGGCGCACGCCACAGGAACATTTCCAGCACCAGGATATAAAGATGGAGAGCGGCAATTAGCAGCAGCAAAATGTCGGCGAATAGCTTCATGATTATCCTTAACGCTTATTTGAAGATGCCAATAAGTATAAGCGTACTGCCAATATCACCAGACGTTGGCGAAAAAAAACCCGCCGAAGCGGGTTTATGCAGGAGTCATTTTTTGAGGTTAATTTAACACGGCGACCAATAATGCCGCGACAGAGACCCAAAACAGCGCCGTAGCGATCACGACATGGGACAGTCTTGCACGATAGAGTACCTGGCTCATAATGACCTCACTGACATCTGACTAACGGGAGACAGCCTGACTTCCTGAGGATTATCCTAAACTTCTTTTCATTGTCGTTATATGAACCCGATCACTGTTTCGCCGAGAAAGCTTATATTGTCGTAAAGCTGGTGCCGCGATCACATTAATTGCGCCTTATTAGAGCAAAATAAACCGAATAATCGCGGCGATTATAGCTTAATGCTATCAAACATCGCTCCAGGGCAGGCGCGGCGCGGTCATTCGCTCGCCGGAATAGCCGCTAACGGCAGGGAAACGCGGTGTTCCTTGCTCCCAATCATGCTGGGCCTGAATAATGTCTGCCTTACTATGGCCAACAAAATTCCACCAGATAAGGATCTCTTCGTTTAACGGCGTTCCGCCGATTAATAATCCCCGGCTGCCTTTTTGAGAATTTAACTCGATAGAGTTATTTCTTATGCCCAAATAGGCAAACTCGTCAGGTGAAAAGATGTCGCCATTAAGTTCAAAGGTGCCAATCAGCGGCAGAAAACCGATTTCATAATCCTCGCGCAGCGGCAATGTTATCGTCGCCGTTTCCTGCCATTCCATATCAATGGCGATGAGCGGCGAAAGGGTAAACACCGGCGAACGATAAGCGCCAAACTCGCCGACCAACAAACGGTGATTCACGCCATTATTTTGCCAGTGCGGTAAATCAGGGTAATGATCAAAACGCGGCGCCATATCGGCATGCTCGGCCGGCAACGCAATCCACAGTTGCGCGGCGTGTAATCGGCGCGCTTCGCCCACCGACTGTTCCGTATGCGCGATGCCGTGTCCCGCAGTCATCAGATTGACCTGGCCCGGGCGGATCAGCTGTTCGCTGCCGAGGCTATCGCGGTGCAGCACCTCCCCCTCGATCATCCAGGTAAAAGTTTGCAGACCGGTGTGCGGATGCGGCCCCACATCCATGCCAGGCGACGTGCCGTTAAATACCGTCGGCCCGGCGTGATCGAGAAAACACCAGGCACCGACGGTGCGCCGCTCACGTGTGGGCAACGCGCGGTTGATCGGAATGCCCCCCACTTCGGCGTTACGCACGGCAATACGCTGGATCTGGCGCACGCCGTCAACGACGGGGCGCTCGCGTGAAGGTAAAGAACGCGTAGGACGGGACTGACTCATCGCAAAGACCTCCTGAATGACGCCGATTCGCCAAAGGCAACCGCCCCAGCTTAGCACAGGACAGCCTCCACCGGAGAACGACCACGCTCAGGCGCATTCGCGCGGATTAAGGCGCTTTGATATAGCAGCTTTTGATGTCGATATCGTCTTGCGCGTGCCTGAGATCGGAAAAATAGGTCACGCCAAAAAGAATGGATACGACCAGCAGCACGGAAACCAACAGGCCGATAATCGCCAGCAGTTTGGTTTCATCATGGAGATTAGGCTCCATTTTATCTCCCCTAGTTAATCGCGTCAGGTCACCCACAGCGTGACCGCCAGCGTAAAAATAATCAGCGAGCAGGACGCAATCGCCAGCACGACGATCGCAAATTGCGCATCACCCAAGGTTTCTCGATAGTTTTTATCCGTTGAGGCATTGCGCTGTTGTTTCACTAAATCGGTTTTCACTCGTTCAACTACTGCATTGCTGCTTGATGGGGCAAGACGCCCCCTCAGAATGGGATTGAAGCCGCCATCATGGTCTTTCAGGCCTCAACCGGGGCATGACGCTATCAATTTTCACCATCAGGGTCAACACTCCCCCATCAGGCAAACGACAGGAAACGCCAGATATAGGTAACTTTTATTGGGTTCGAAGGGAAATAAAAGATGCTTATGACAGGGTGCAAAAAAAGCCCGGCATGCAACCGGGCTATGGCGGAACGCCGGGTTATTGCGGGATACGCAAGACTTGCCCCGGATAGATTTTGTCCGGGCTCGACAGCATCGGTTTGTTGGCGTCGAAAATCTTGTTGTACAAATTGGCGTTGCCGTACATCTCTTTGGAAATCGCGCTCAGCGTATCGCCTTTCTTCACGGTATAGAAACGGCTCTCGGCATCGGATTGCGCGACCGCCACCTTGTCTTCCACGCCGCTGATACCCGCCACGTTGCCGATCGCGACCAGAATCTTCTCTTTCAATTCCTGGCTGACGGCGTCGCCGGTTACGACGGCTTTCCCATCGACGACCTGCACATCGACCTTGTCGGTACCCGGCAAGCCGCTCTTATCGAGATGCTCCTTGAGTTTGGCGCTTTGATCTTCGGCGGAGGCATTGCCGGTGACTGTGTCCCACAGTTTTTCGCCCGCTTCTTTGACGAAGTTAAACAAGCCCATATTCACTCCTTTTGATGGTTGCACTAATGCGTTGAAGTAAGGCCTGTTAAGCTTAGCACCGTCAAAAGGATATGCCATCCGCTCGCGACGCCAGAAAGGGTTAGAGAATTCCGAAAGTGCCGCAAGCCGTGCTTCGGTGGCGATTTATCAGGCAATGATGCTGAAAAATCGCGCTTTTTTGCCTACACTGTTGCAGACAGGGCGGCTCGACGAAGGAGGCGTGCAACGATGTACGCATTGGTGATGTTTGTCTGTTATCTGGATGGCGGCTGCAGTGAGATGGTAGTCGACATATTGCGCGACGAACCGCAATGCCTGGTGGCGATGAAGGAACAGAACCTGCGCCACGCCGGCTGTTATCCCATGGAAGAGTTTATCGACGGCTTTTGGTTACCAGCCAGCGAATACTCGGATTTTTAATCCTTTCCCACGCTGATGGCTGAGGAATTTCTGATTTCATCGGAAACTTCGTCTTCCTCCGAGGCATGAGGCCGCTGTTTTGCTAAATTGCGGCTCCCGAAGAAGAGAGACAGAGAAAGGTCATGTCAGCATCGGCTCATTCTAACGAGCATTATGAAACTCTGCTGCGCGACGTCAGCCTGGCGTTAGGCGACGCGGTGTTGCAGTTAATCAAAAACCACAAAAAGGTATCCGGCGGCAATATTCTTTCACAGCTGGTGAAGGAAATAGAGCGCGAGCAGGATCAGCAGCGTTTCGCCGCGCTGCGTTCCGCCATTGAGCTGGTGGGGCTGGCGCCAAAAGGCTGAGTCCCCAATAGAACGAAGGCAGGGCTTGCGCCCTGCCTGATTACCGATCCCGACACAGGATGAAGGTAATGAGAGAAACTTAGAAGCGGTAGGTCAGGTTGACGGCAACGATGTCGTCGGTGTTCAGCTTCAGTTTGTTATCGTCGTTCAACTGGTTGATCTTGTAGTCGACGTAGGTGTACATGTTTTTGTTGAAGTAGTAAGTCGCGCCCACTTCCACGTATTTCACCAGATCGGCATCGCCAATCCCTTCAATATCCTTGCCTTTAGACTGCACGTAGGCCACGGACGGACGCAGACCGTTCTCGAACTGGTACTGGGCCACAACTTCGAAGTTTTGCGTTTTGTTGGCGAAGCCGGAAGTGCCATTGACGCTGATCGGCGTCATGTTGCGCGTATCGGCATACATGGCCGCCAGATAGACCTGGTTGGCGTCATATTTGATTGCGGTGGTCCAGGCGGTGGCCTTGTCGCCTTTACCGTACTGCAGCGCCTTCTGATCGCCGGTGCGGCTGGAGTCGGAGAACGCCGCCGCAACGCCGATGCCGGTGCCGCCGATGTCCTGATAGTCCAGAGACATGCCGTAGCCGTCGCCGTTTTGCTTGGTCACGCTGCGCTTGTCTTCGTTGTTTTTACCCTGATACTGCAACGCCAGGTTCAGGCCTTCCACCAAACCGAAGAAGTCACGGTTGCGGTAGGTCGCCAGGCCGTTGGAGCGCGCGGTCATGTAGTTGTCAGTGTAGCTGTAGGAGTCGCCGCCGAATTCCGGCAGCATATCGGTGTAGGCTTCGGCGTCATACACCACGCCGTAGTTGCGGCCGTAGTCGAATGAGCCGTAGTTGGCAAACTTCAGGCCGGCGAAGCCCAAACGCGTTTTGGTGCCGGTGGTGCCCTGCGCTTCGTCGTGGTTGGAAGCAACCTGGTATTCCCACTGGCCGTAACCGGTCAGCTGATCGTTGATTTGGGTTTCGCCTTTAAAACCCAGACGAACATAAGTTTTGTCCCCGTCTTCACCTTTGTCTTTGCTGAAAACGTGCTTGGCGGCAACGCGGCCGTACAGGTCGAGTTTATTGCCATCCTTATTATAGATTTCAGCCGCGTTGGCGAAGGAGGTGACCGCCCCGAGGGCGACAGCTAAGGCTAATACACTGCGTTTCATCATTTATTTTCCTAGATATTATAATTAGAACCCTGCCCGTCACGCCCAATTTATAATTTGGGCTGTGATTTTATCTTTTGGTATTTTATGAGCGCCCCTAATGTGGGGGTGATGTGACATTAGCATCATGAATCAAAACTTAAAATCAAAAAGTTCATGAAACAACGAGGAGAAAGCATGTTTATTTGTAACCAGATATTACAACAAAACAACCACCCAACTCATTGAATATAAGAATATTTTATCACATAAGTTATAACCAAAATGGTGCATTGCACTAAAATGGTGCATTTTGGTTTCGTTTTGCGTGCTTTCTGCGCGATTCAAAAGTAGCAACAAGATTAGCATGGTTATTAAAAACGTTACTTATTTCACATTTTTATCTTAACAAAGACATCAGGCAATTAAGGCTTTTCTATAACGGCCTAATAGGATCTTTATTGATGCGCGGAAATGCAGGCATCTGCGGCGAATAAAATTCGCTTTGAGGCAATTAAAATAGCGGGAAATAGCAGGTTAAAGTAGTTAAATGAATAACGGCGGCGCGCTGACGGCGCCACCGTGGATAATTCAATACAACGTAGAGCGGGAAACTTCGTTCAGCAACATCCCGGCACGCAGCCCCAGCGCCACATTGGGATTAGGGAACAGGATCCATGCGCCCTCTTGGCCGACGCGGTATTCCTCCTGCGGCTGCTCGCACAGCAACATGCCCGCTTTCAGCTCGGTGAAGTTGGCCGTATCATCGTCCAGGTGCAGTTTGAAATCCTCGCTGTGTTTGATTAACGAGTGCATCACACGGAATACCCGGATCGCATCGCCCACGCGCACCGGCAACGCCCCTTCGCTGACCGCCGCCCGCAGAGCGCGATCGATGGCGGCGAACTGCTGCAGATCGTTGCTGCCGAACGGCCGCGCCTTGCCCAGCTCGAGCGTACAGCTCGCGGCATTGAGTTGCTCGCTGGAATAGTGGCTGAAAGTACCGCCCGGCGCGCTGTGCACCACCAGCGCATCCAGGTCGGCGGCATCCAGCAGCGTTAACATAGCATCGCTGTACGGCCGTTTCTGAAATGGCAGAATACCGAAGCGCGGCAAGTGCGACTCGCGAATGGCGGTGTGCAGATCGTAGTGGAAACGCGCCGCCTGCTCGCCATCAAAAAAGGCGGCAAGCGTGCGCTCCAGCTGCTGGGCACGCGCCGTTTCCCCGCTGGCGGCGAAGTTGCGATAGCGGCCGCCGAACATACGATTCATGTCGCTGTGCAGGTAACGCTTGCCCGCACGCATCGCCGCCGGATTACCCAGCACCACCAACAGCCGCACCGTCAGCGGCAAGCGGCCGGCCAACAGATCGCCGACCAGCTGATTGAGCAGTTCAATCGGCGCAGTTTCGTTGCCATGCACGCCCGCAGACACCACCATCGCCTGGCGATAAGGCTGCCGCGGCGTGAGCTCCAATACCCCTTCCCCTTGCCAACGCCAGCGCAGCTGCGGCGTTTCACCTTGCCATTCGGCGGGTTCATTCCCTTCCAGCGTCAGGGGCAGTAGATCGATCATACAGCCTCCCTTAGCGTTGGAACGGATAGATAGAGCCGAGACCGAGGATCGACGTCAACGAATCCAACGCCTCACGCCCTTCGCGCAGCAGCGCCGGATCGGCCAGGTCATCCTGCGTCAGACGATCGCGGTAATGGCGATCCACCCATTCGTTCAGCGTCGTAAACAGCCGATCGTTCATCATCACGCGCGGATTCACCGCCCGCAGCTCTTGCTCATTGAGCGCCACCCGCAGGCGCAGACAGGCCGGGCCGCCGCCGTTACGCATGCTTTCACGCAGATCAAACACGCGGATCTCATCGATCGGGCCGCCGTCGCCAACCATGTCGTTCAGATAACGCCAGACGCCGGCATGCTGACGCGACTCCTCCGGCACCACGATCATCATCTTGCCGTTCGGCTTGGTGAGAATTTGGCTGTTGAACAGATAGGTCGCCACCGCGTCCGCTACCGACACGCGCTCCGTCGGCACTTCGATCGCCACCAGTTCGCTGTCCAGCGTCGCCATCTTGCGGCGCACTTCATCCAGCGCCTGTTGCTGGCGATAAAACGCCTGCTGGTGGTGGAACAGCACGTTCTGGTTGCTGACCGCAATCACGTCGTTATGGAACACGCCCTGATCGATCACCGCCGGGTTTTGCTGCACGAAGACCGTATGCCGCTCGTCCAACTGGTGCAGACGCGCGATCGCCTCACCGGCTTCACGCGTCTGGCGCGCAGGGTAACGCGCCGGCGCCGTTTCGCCGCCAAACTCCTGACGACCGTAAACGAACACCTGCACGCTGCGCTTGGCGTAGTCGCCGCCCAGACGGTTATGGTTGGCCGCCCCTTCGTCGCCGAACAACGCCACCTGCGGCAGCGCCTCGTGGTGGGCGAAATGCCGATCGTCGTTGAACATCGCCCGCAATACGTCGGTGGTGGTTTCCGCTTCGATGGCGCGGTGGAATTTGTTGTTCAGGTTGGCGGCGGTGAAATGCACCTTACCGTCGGCGCTGTCCGCCGAAGGCGACACCGTGGCCGCATTGGCGGTCCACATGCACGACGCCGAGCTGAGCGCCGACAGCAGGCGCGGCGATTGACGCATCGCCTGCGCCAGCACCGCCTCATCGCTGCCGCTGAACCCCAGACGCCGCAGCATCGGCAAATGCGGCCGCTCCTGCGGCGGCAATACCCCTTGCTGGAAACCGAGATCGGCCAGCGCCTTCATTTTCAGCAACCCTTGTTTCGCCGCCAGCTTCGGGTTCGATACGCTGTTTTGATGCTGCGTCGAGGCCTCGTTGCCGAACGACAGCCCGGCATAGTGGTGCGTCGGCCCCACCAAACCGTCGAAATTGACTTCATATCCTGACATGGCTATCCCCTGGGGATGGCCTGCGGCGGCGCCACAGCACCGCCGCAGACGATTAACGGAACGACAAGCCCGGCGACAGCGTTGCCGGCAGCGACAGGCTTTCACTTTCCAGCGAAGCCATCGGCCAGGCGCAGTAGTCCGCCGCATAGAAGGCGCTTGGGCGATGGTTGCCGGAGGCCCCCACGCCGCCGAACGGCGCCGCGCTGGACGCCCCGGTCAGCGGCTTGTTCCAGTTGACGATGCCGGCGCGCGCTTCCAACAGCAGCCGCTCGAACAGTTCGCGCTGCGGCGAGACCAGCCCCACCGACAGGCCGTAGCGCGTCTGGTTGGCGAGCCGCAGGGCCTCGTCGAAATCGCGGTAACGCACAATGGTGGTCAGCGGCCCGAAATACTCTTCGTCCGGTACGCCGGCCACGCCGGTCAGATCGATGATCCCCGGGCTGAGCAACGAGCTGCCCGGCTCCAGCAGGCGCAGGGTCAGCAGCGATTTGCCGCCCAGCGCCAGCAAGCGCTGCTGCGCTTTCAGCATGTTTTCCGCCGCGGCGGACGACACCACGCCGCCCATAAACGGCTGCGGTTCGGCATCCCAACGGCCGACGCGCAGTTCACCCGCCACCTGAACCAAACGCGCGATGAAGGCGTCGCCTTCCGCTCCCTGCTTCACCAGAATGCGGCGTGAACAGGTGCAGCGTTGGCCGGCGGAGATAAACGCCGACTGGATAGCCAGGTTGACCGCCGCATCGCGATCCTCGAAACCATCGACGATCAGGGCGTTGTTGCCGCCCATTTCCAGCGCCAGGATCTTCTCCGGCTGCCCCGCTAATTGGCGGTGCAGATGGTAGCCGGTCCCGGCGCTGCCGGTGAACAACAGCCCGTCGATATCCGCACTGGCCGCCAGCGCTTCGCCGGTTTCCCGGCCGCCCTGCACCAGATTGATCACCCCCTCCGGCAGACCGGCTTTCAGCCACAGCTTCAGGGTCTCTTCGGCGGTCAGCGGCGTCAGTTCGCTCGGCTTGAACACCACGCAGTTTCCGGCCAGCAGCGCCGGCACGATATGGCCATTGGGCAGATGGCCGGGGAAGTTATAAGGCCCGAACACCGCCAGTACGCCGTGCGGGCGATGGCGCAGCACCGAAGCGCCGTCGGCCATCGCCGTCTGGCTAAATCCGGTGCGCGTCTGATAGGCCTGCAGCGAAATGCCCACCTTGCCGATCATCGCCTGAATTTCGGTCAGCGTTTCCCAGCGCGGTTTACCGGTCTCACGGCTGATGGTTTCCGCCAGCGACTGTTTGTGTTCTTCCAGCAAGGCGGCGAAGCGTTTCACCAGCTGTTCACGCTGCTCGAACGGCGTGCGCGCCCAGGCTGGGAAAGCGGCGCGCGCAGCTTCGCAGGCGGCGGCGACGTCATCGGCGTCAGCGGCGTTGGCGCGCCACAGCGGCTGATTGCCGACCGGGTCGGTCTTGCCGAACTCAGCGCCGCGGCCCTGCCGCCAGACGCCATTAATCAACAGAGCAGGATGGGACATCATGCTTTCTCCTGTGCAATAAGGGGGAGCACCCGCACCGGGCTGCCCTGCTCGACGCCCAGCGCCGCGGCGGTGGCGGCGTTGATATGCAGGCGGTCGTCATACAGATCGGCATTGACCAGCAGTGCGCGGTAGTTCTGATAGTTGTCGTTGGCCACCAGATGCACCGGCGCATCGGCGCGCATCGGCGTGTCATCCAGTACCACTTTCACCAGGCGGCTCTGCTTCACCGCACGGATGTGGTCGATCTCTGCTTCCAGCGTCGGGCCGCCGTCGAAGATATCGACGTAGCCCTGATAACTCAGGCCTTCCGCCTCCAGCAGGCGGCGCGCAGGCAGGGTTTGCGGGTGCACCTCACCGATCACTTTCTGCGCGTCCTCGGCCAGGAAGTCGACATACAGCGGATGCTTCGGCATCAGCTCGGCGATAAACGCCTTTTGCCCGGTGCCGCTCAGGTAGTCCGCCTTGGCGAACTCGATGGAGAAGAAACGGTGACCGACGCTCTCCCAGAACGGCGAACGGCCGTTTTCATCGGAGAAACCGCGCATCTCGGCGATCAGACGCCGGGAGAAGCGTTCACGGAACGCGGCAATAAACAGGAAACGTACCTTCGACAGCAGCTTGCCGTTCTCGCCGTGACGATAGTCCGGATCGAGGAACAGCGTACACAGCTCCGAATGGCCGGTGTGGTCGTTGCTGAGGAACAGCGTCGGCACCGATTTATAGACGTTCAGCTGTTTGGACGCGTGCACCTGCGTGCCGACGCGGAAGCTGTACCAGGGTTCCGCCAGGCCGACGGCCACTTCGATCGCGCAGACCCCCACCGCCTGCCGGCGCTCGCTGTCTTCCAACACGAACAAATAACACTGGTCACTTTGCGGAAGTTCGCCTTGCCAGGTTTTTAACGCCCGCTCAATACGTGCCGACAGAGTATCTTCGTTTTGCGGCAGCGACGTGAGACCGATACCGGATTTGCCAGCCAACGTCAGCAAATCTGCCAGATCGCGGCGCTCTATAGGGCGAATAATCATCATAATGCGAACCTCTTCTGAATCAGGCTGCGCCGGTGAAGGCGCAGCCCGCTGATTAGCTGCAAATGCGCGCCACGGCGCGCGCGAATCGCGCCAGCCCCTCTTTCACATCCTGTTCAGGGATGATCAGCGACGGCGTGAAACGCACCACGTCCGGTCCGGCGATCAGCGCGATGACGCCTTCTTCGTTGGCCAGTTGGGTGATCTGCTTCGCTTTGCCGGCATAGTCTTTCTTCAGTTGGCAGCCGATCAGCAAACCGCCGCCGCGAATCTCGGCGAAGATCGGATACTGGCGGTTAATGTCGTTCAACCCATCGATAAACCACTGGTGCCGCTGTTTGACGCCTGCCAGCACTTCCGGGGTGTTGATGATGGAGAACACCTCTCCCGCCACCGCCGTCGCCAGCGGGTTGCCGCCGTAGGTGGTGCCGTGGGTGCCGACGCCCAGCGTTTTCGCCAGGGCGTCGGTGGTCAGCATGGCGCCGATCGGGAAGCCGCCGCCCAGCGCTTTGGCGGTGGTCAGCACGTCCGGCACCACGCCGTACTGCATGTAGGCATACAGGTGGCCGGTGCGGCCGACGCCGGTCTGCACTTCGTCGAAGATCAGCAGCGCGTTATGGCGATCGCACAGCTCGCGCAACCCCTGCAGGAAGCTGGCCTCCGCCGGCAGCACGCCGCCTTCACCCTGGATAGGCTCGACGATCACCGCGCAGGTACGATCGTTGATTAGCTCGGCCGCCGCCGCCAGATCGTTATACGGCGTGTGGGTGATGCCGCCCGGCAGCGGCGCAAAGTCCTGCGAATACTTCGGCTGACCGCCGGCGGAGACGGTGAACAGCGTGCGGCCGTGGAACGCGTTGTTGAAGGCCACGATCTGATCTTTGCCGGCGCCGTGCTGGTCGTGCGCGTGTTTGCGCGCCAGCTTCAGCGCCGCTTCATTGGCTTCGGCGCCCGAGTTACAGAAAAACACCTTGTCGGCGAAGGTGGCGTCGATCAGCTTTTTGGCCAGACGCAGCACCGGTTCGTTGGTATAGCCATTGCCCAGATGCCACAGTTTGCCCGCCTGCTCCACCAGCGCCGCCTTGACCGCCGGGTGCGCATGGCCCAACGCGTTAACCGCGATGCCGCCGGCGAAATCGATGTAAGACTTACCCTGTTGATCCCACACCTGCGAGCCTTCTCCCCGCACCAGAATAAAATCGGCAGGGGCATAAACCGGGACCATCCAGTCATCGAAAGACTGGCGGGTAACTGCGATTGGCTGTTCCATAGTGACCTCATAATCTCAGCAAAGGCTGAATTTTGACTGTAAGGGCCGCTCAAGCCCGGCTAGGCCGCCACAATGCAAAAAAAACGCTGTTCAAAACCGACTTTCTCCGCGGAGAAAATGCTGCCTTTCACCGCCGATTTAGAAACAAATCTGTTACATAAAATCAGTTTTTCACTATTTATGGCGTATATCCGGTCCCTGAGCGGGGAGTAAATGTTAACGAGCAGTTAAAATACATGTCGTTTGATAAAGAGTGTAGAGCAGCTATCGTGCCAAAACGGGATTTTTGCCGGATTTTGCTATTTTTTACGTTAAAACAACGGCTTATAATGCATACCTATTCATTTTTTATGCATTGGTAATGCATAAATTAAAAAATAAGGCCTAAAATCATCATTGCCCGCGAAATCCTATTCAATTACGAAAAACTTCAGGATTTCTGATCGGGCTCGCAAAAATAATTTCATCCGATTTGCTCGTCATCACACTTTTTGCCCCAATCCGGTGCAGCGGTGCGCCAGGATCGTGCAATGCGGCGGCGAAGCGCCTATGCCCGACTGCCGCGGCTCTCGCTTTATGCGCCAACGACTACACTGTGATTCTGATCGCACCTTTTCTTCTTCCGCGCACAAGGAGTCACCATGTCCAAGAAAACCGTCGACCTCGGTCGGCCGCTCCCCCTGCATGACATCCGTACCTTTCTCGACGCGCTGAATGCCGCCGGCGGCAAACCCATGGAACACATGAAGCCCAAAGAGGCGCGCAGGGTTTTGGAAGAGGCGCAGCGCAGCGCCGAGGTGCCGCTGCGTGAGGTCGAAATCAGCGAGAAAAGCATTCATGTAGAGGGGCAGGATATTTTGCTGCAGCTGGTGCGGCCGGCCAGGGTCAAGGAAAAGCTGCCGGTCTTCATGTTCTTTCACGGCGGTGGTTGGGTGCTGGGCGATTTCCCCACCCACGAACGCCTGGTGCGCGATCTGGTGCACAGCTCCGGGGCGGCGGCAGTGTTCGTCAACTACCCCCGTTCGCCCGAAGCGCGATACCCTGAGGCGATCAACCTGGCTTACGCCGCCACGGAATGGGTGGCCGAGTACGGTGAAAAGATCAACGTCGACGGCTCACGGCTGGCGGTGGTCGGCAACAGCGTCGGCGGCAACATGGCGGCGGTGGTCAGCCTGATGGCCAAAGAGAAAGGCATACCGGCGCTGCGTTGCCAGATCCTGCTGTGGCCCGTCACGCACGCCCAGTTTGATACCGACTCCTATCATCAGTTCGCCGAAGGCCATTTCCTGACCCGCAACATGATGAAGTGGTTTTGGGACAGCTATGCGCCCGATAAGGCGCAGCGCAAGGAAATCTACGCCTCGCCGCTCAACGCCACGGTGGAACAGCTGCAGGGGTTGCCGCCGGCGCTGGTGCAGACCGCCGAGCTGGACGTGTTGCGCGATGAGGGCGAGGCCTACGCGCGCCTGCTCGACGCCGCCGGGGTCGAGGTCACTTCCACCCGCTACAACGGATTGATCCACGACTACGGTCTGTTGAACCCGCTCGCCCATGTCCCGGCGGTGCATTCGGCGATCCACCAGGCCGGGCGCGCGCTGAAGCATTACCTGTCCTGATGCTAACCGACAAGGTGACAGGCCACCTGATGGCCGGGCGCCACGCTGCGCAGGTGCGGCGCCTGTTCACGGCACTGCGCCGTAGCCTGCGGGCAGCGAGGGTGGAAACGGCAGCCGCGCGGCGGGTTGGCGGGATTGGGCGGTTCACCGCTTGCCACCTGCGTCGGTAAACGTTGCGTATCCAGCGTCGGCACCGCCGCCAACAGGGCCTGCGTATAGGGATGCAGCGGTTGGCGAAACAGCGCATCGCGGTCGGCGCTCTCGACAATCTGCCCCAGATACATCACCGCCACGTCCTGGCACAGATGCTCCACCACACCGAGATCGTGCGAAATAAACAGCAGCGTCACCCCCTGCCGTTCCTGCAAATCGGAAAACAGATTGATGATCTGCGCCTGAATCGACACGTCGAGCGCCGATATCGGTTCGTCGGCGACGATAAACTCCGGCTGCAGGATCAGCGCGCGCGCGATGCCGATGCGCTGCCGCTGGCCGCCGGAAAACTCATGAGGAAACCGCCCGTAATGCTGTGGAGACAGCCCGCAGATCGCCAGAGTGTCGAGCACCCGCTCGCGCAGTTCCGCCTTACTCGCCAGACCGTGCTGCAACAGCGCTTCGCCGATGGCGTCGCCCACGCGCAGGCGCGGATTCAGCGAACTGTACGGGTCCTGAAACACCAGCTGCATTTTCGGCCGCAGCGCGCGCAGCGCCTCTTTGCTCAGGCTATCCAGCGCCTGCCCGTTAAACCGCACCTCGCCGGCGGTTTTGTCGTGCAGGCCGAGCAACGTGCGGCCGACGGTGGTTTTGCCGCTGCCGGACTCGCCCACCAGCCCGAAAATGCGGCCCTTGCGAATGCTGAAGCTGACGTCGTCCACCGCCTTCAACTGGCCGGTGGTACGCCCGAACAGCCCGTCGCGCAGCGGGAAATATTTCTTCAATCCCTTCACTTCCACCAAAGGTTCAGTCGACATGCGGGCGCCCTCCGGCGTTGAGAAAACAGGCGGACTGGCGCTGCCGGGAGCCGTACAGCGGAGGAATGCCGTCGCGGCAGCGCGCGGTGGCCTGTGCACAGCGTTCGGCGAAAGCGCAATGCTCAGGCAGCCGCGCCAGATCCGGTACCTGGCCGGGAATGGAATATAAGCGATGACGCCGCTGCCCCGGCGACGGCCGCGAGGCGATCAGCCCCTGCGTGTAGGGATGCTGCGGTTCGGCCAACACTTCCCGCGTCGTTCCCTGTTCGACAACGCGCCCGGCGTACATCACCGCCAGCCGATCCGCCATTTGGGCGATCACCCCAAGATCGTGGGTGATCAAGATCATCGCCATATTGTGTCGCCGGCTCTGTTCGCGCAGCAGCGCCAGGATCTGCGCCTGTACCGTAACATCGAGCGCCGTGGTCGGCTCATCGGCGATCAACAGCGCCGGGCGACACCCGATCGCCATGGCGATCATCACGCGCTGCAGCATGCCGCCGGACAGTTGATGCGGATAGCAGCCCATCAGCGCCTCCGCACGCGCCAGCCCCACTTCCGCCAGCAACTGAATCGCCTGCCGCCAGGCCGTTTTCGGCGACAGCAGCCGGTGACGTATCAGCGGTTCCACCAGCTGTTCGCCGAGCGTCAGCACCGGATTGAGCGCGCTCATCGGCTCCTGAAAGATCATCGCCAACCGGTTGCCGCGCAGATCCGCCATGTTTGATGCCCGCAGCGACAGCAGGTTTTGCCCTTCGAAGCGGATTTCACCGCCGTCTACCTGCGCCAGCGGCTGCGGCAACAGCCCCATCAACGCCATGGCGGTCACGCTTTTGCCGCAGCCCGATTCGCCGACGATCCCCAGCGTTTGCCCGGCATGCAGTTCAAGGCTGACCTGCTGCACCGCCCGCACCGGCCCTTGCTCCCCCTGAAACGACACCGACAATCGATCGAACGCCAGCAGCGGTTGACTCATCGTTTTACCCCGTTCATTTTCGGATCGAGCGCGTCCCGCAGGCCGTCGCCCAAAATATTGATCGCCACCACGGTGACGAAGATCGCCAGCCCCGGCGGCATCCACAGCCAGGGGCGGCGCTGAAAATCGATCAGGCTATTGGCAGCGTCCATCATGTTGCCCCACGACGGCGTCGGCGGTACCACACCCAGCCCGAGGTAGCTCAGCGCCGATTCGCTGAGGATGGCATTGGCCACCGCCATGGTGGCCACCACCACCAGAATCGGCACGGTGTTGGGCAGCAGATGACCAAACAGCCGCCGCCGGGTGGAGAGCCCCAGCACTTCGGTGGCCAGCATGAAATCCCGTTCGCGCAGCGACAGGATCTGGCCGCGCACCAGCCGCGCCAATGACGGCCAACCCAGCAGGCTCAGCATGATCATCACCATGTAGATGCGGTAGTCCGGCGAGACGTCGAGCTCGGTCAGCATCGCCCCCATGATGATCAGCAGCGGCAGGCCGGGGATGGTCATCAGCAGATCGGCGAAACGCATGATCAGCCGATCCGCCACGCCGCCCAGATAGCCGGCGAGCGCTCCCAGCACATAGCCCAGCGTCACCGACAGCAGCATCGACACCAGGCCGATAGTCAGCGATATTCGCCCCGCCAGCAGCAGCCGGGTGCAGATATCGCGGCCGAGAAAGTCGGTGCCCAACCAGTGCGCACCGCTCGGTGCCTGGTTGATATTCAGCATATCGCCGGCGTCGTCGCGCCACGGCGACAGCGGCGGCCCAATCAGGCACAGCAACGCCAGCAGCACCAGCAACGCCAGCGAAATCATCGCCGGCCGGTGGCGGCGCAGACGTCGCCAGGCCTGCGCGGCGGGCGGCGGCGACAGCTGAGCCAGCGCCGGCAGCTGCGCCTGTCGCCAGCGGCGACGGCGGCCGAAAAACAGCGTAACCAACATCGTATTACCTCAAGCGAATGCGCGGATCGGCGTAGGCGTACAGAATGTCCGCCAGCAGGTTGCCGAGAATGGTCAAGGCGGCCAGAAACAGCGTAAACCCCATCAATACCGGGTAGTCGCGCGCCGCCAGCGAATCGATATGAATATGCCCGGCCCCCGGCCAGTTGAAGATTTTTTCGGTGATCAGCGCGCCGGAGAACAATCCCGGCAGCTCGAACCCCAGCAGGGTGATGATCGGCAACAGCGCATTGCGCAGCGCGTGTTTGAGGATCACCGTTTTCTCCCTGAGCCCCTTGGCGCGCGCAGTGCGGATATAGTCCATGCGGATCACCTCCAGCATGCTGGCGCGGAAATAGCGCGTCAGGCTGCCGGCCTGCAGCATCACCAGCGCCAGCACCGGCAACAGCAGATGCGCCGCCACCTCCAGTGCCCAGGCCAGCCCGCTCGCCTCACTGCCGGTGCGCAACATGCCGCCCGCCGGCAGCCAGTGCAGATCGACGGCGAACCATTTGATCAGCAACAGGCAAAGAAAAAACGTTGGAAACGACATGGCGGCGAATACCGCCACGGTGATCAGATGATCGAACAGCGAATAGGGTTTCATCGCCGAGACCACCCCCACCGCCAGCGCGATGCCCCAATACAGCACCATCGCCACCGCCGCCAGCAGGAACGAATTCCAGATGTATTGATTCAGCAGCGTGCTGACCGGGATCTGGTACTGCAGCGAAAAGCCGAGGTCGCCCTGCAGCAATCGGCCAAGCCAGTGCAGGTAACGGCTGAACAGCGGCTGATCCAACCCGTACAGCGCCCGCAGCTCGGCGGCGCGTTGCGCGGTCAGGTTGATGTTGCCATCGATAAAGTCGCCGGGCGCCAGGGCGAAGATGCAAAAAATCAGCAATGAAGCCAACAGCAGCATCGGGATAGTCTGCAACAGACGGCGCAGGATAAAGTTTCTCATTGCGGTTTCCATCGCCGCCGCCCGAAGTGGCGCAGCGGCTTCAGGGCGTTACGGCGCCGGTTTGACGTTCGGCAGGCTGCCGACCAAGCCGTTGTAGATATCCGGTTTAAAGCCGGTGACGCGCGCGCTGCTGGCGCTCAAGATTTCGCGATTGCCCAGCAAGATCACCGGCGGATCGTCCGCCAACACCTGATACAGCTGATGGTACAGCGGTTTGCGCTGCGCGATGTCCAGCGTGGCGTTGGCCCTGGCGATCAGTGCATCCACCTGCGGGTTGTGATACCCGGTCTGGCTCTCGCGGCTGATGAAATCGCGCACGCCGTCGTGCGGATCGTTCAACGTACTGGTGCTGAGGGACGCCAGGTCATAATTGCCCGCCTTGCGCTGCGCCAGCAGCGCGTTGAAATCCAATACCTGCGGTTTCAGCACCACGCCGAGCCGGCGGTAGTTGTCCTTGGCGATCGGCACCAACGCATCGTTGATCAGTTTTTTGGTCACCAACAGCGTCAGCTCCAGCTTTTTACCGTCTTTTTGCCGAATGCCATCCGCCCCCACCCGCCAACCGGCCTCGTCCAACAGCTTACCGGCCTTATCGAGATCGTAAGCGTAGGGATTGATGCCGTTCGCGTCATAAGCCCAGGAGATCGGAGAAATCGGCTGGTTGGCGACCTTGCCGTACCCCTGGTATACCACGGCGATCAGCCTCTGCCGATCCAGACCGTAGATCAGCGCCTGGCGCACCCGTTTGTCCTGCAGCGCCGGGCGTCGGAGGTTGAAGTCGACGCGGCTGTAATCGCTCGAACTGTAGAGGTTGATATTGGCGAAGCCGAGCAGCTTCAGCTGTTCGATATCGTCAGGCTTGGCGGTAAAGGCGTCGTAGTCGGTCTCGCCGGTCTGGAACAGCTGGAAGTTGGTAGCCGGGTTGGTCACGCGATAGATAAAGCGCGCCATCGGCGGCGGGCCAAGGTAGAAGTTCGGGTTGGCGTGGAAGCGAATCTCTTGCCCCGGCACATACTTGTCGTAAATGTAGGGGCCGTTGCCGAGCGGCTTGCCGTTGAAGGCGCGCACGCCGTCGAGCTTGCCGCGCTGATAGTCTTTGCCGTAGTAAGCACGAGACAGCACCGGCCCGCCGATCAATTGTAAGGTGGTCGCGCCCGGTTGCGTGGTGACGACCTGAATGGTGCGATCGTCGATCACCTTCAGCCCGCTGATGCTGGCCGCGGTGCCGTTTTTATAATCGGCGCCGCCCTGAATGTGCGCCGGCGTGATATCGGTATCGCCGTCATAGGCCGGGTCATGCAGCAGCGTCAGGGTAAAGGCGATATCGTCGGCCTTCAGCGGCGAACCGTCGCTGTAGACCAGGTTCGGCCGCAGCTTGATGGTGTAGGTCAGATTATCGGGGCTGACCTGCCAGGACTCCGCCAGGCGCCCTTCCGGCTTGCCCTGGCTGTCCAGGCCGATCAGGCGGCTGAAGATCACGTCGGTCACGTTCTCGTCCCAGCCGTTGGTGAACAGATACGGGTTGAAAATCCCCTGCGGCTCCGAGATGCCCGCCACCACGGTGTCTTTGCGCAGTTTGGCGGCGGCCGGCACCCGAGCGGCGTCGCTGGCCGGCGTGATGCCTTCGGCCATCGTTTCCGCCTGAACGCCGGCGCTCAGCCCCAGCGCGCAGACCAACGCCAGCGGCGTCAGCCGATAACGCAACAGTTTGTTTAGTTTATTTTTTATTCCACTCACCCACTGCCCCTCGTCTTCCCGTTGATAAAAATGTGACAAAATTTATCGCAGAGTAATGGGCGGCTGGAGGGCTGTCTAACAACGAAACCGGCATTCCATTGCCGAAAAAAGCATTATGAATTTTTCTGGGGCGAACCGTCGTGCCAAACGCGGTTCAACCGGTCGCCGCCAGCCCCCGGATAAGTTTGGCTAAGGTTTTTATCGCCTCTTCAAACCGGTCGTTCCATTCAAACGAGGCGTTGAGACGGAAGCAGTGATTGAAATGGTCGCCGGTGGTGAACATGCGCCCCGGCGCGATGCTGATACCCCGAGAAAGAGCGCGCCGGTACAGTTCCATCGACGACAGCGCCGGATCCAGCTCCAGCCACAGAAAATAACCGCCGTCAGGCTGGCTGACTTTCACCGTCGGCGGAAAATGGTGGGCGATCGCCTGACGCATGGCGCTTTGGCGCTGAGCCAGCAGGCGACGCAACCGCCGCAGGTGGGTATCGTAGCCGCCGTGCAACAGATAATCCGCCAGCGCCATCTGGGTCGGCACGCTGGTGGAAACGGTGCTCATCAGTTGCAAACGCTGGATCTGTTGCGCGTAACGCCCCGCCGCCACCCAGCCAACGCGAAAGCCCGGCGCCAAACATTTGGAAAACGACGAACAGTGCAGGATCTGGCCACCGCTGTCGAGCGCCTTGGCCGGCAGCGGCCGTTCGGCGCTGAAATAGAGTTCCCCGTAGACATCGTCTTCGATCAGCGAGATCTGCCGCTCGCGCAGCAGCGCCACCAGACGCTGCTTGTTGGCCTCCGGCAAGGTGGCGCCCTGCGGGTTTTGGAAATGGGTCATCAGCCAGCAGGCCTTGATCGGATACTGTTCCACCGCCTGCTGCAACGCATCCAGATCGATGCCGTCCTGCGGATGGGTGGCGATCGCCACCGCCTTCAGTCGCAACCGCTCCAGCGCCTGCAGCGCGCCGTAAAACGCCGGCGACTCGATCGCCACATAGTCACCCGGCTGGGTCACCGCCTGCAGGCTGAGACTGAGCGACTCCATCGCCCCAGCGGTGATGACGATCTCGTCCGGCGCCACCTGCATGCCGCTCAGCGCATAACGCTGGGCGATATGCCGCCGCAGCGCGTCGTTGCCCGGCGGCAGGTTGGCCAGCGAGCTGTGCGGCGTGAACTTGCGCGCCACGCTGCTCAGCGCCCGCGCCAGCTTCGGCTGCGCGAACAGCGTGGCGTCGGGAAACGCCGAACCGAAAGGCACGATGTCCGGGTCCTTGCAGGCCTGCAGCACGTCGAAGATAAAGGCGTTGATGTCCACCTGCTCGCTCAGCACCAGCTTCTCGCCGCGCGAAGGCTGCGGCAACGGCTGCGGGCGCGCCGCCACATAATAGCCCGACTGCGGCCGGGCGACGATCCATCCCTGGCTCTCCAACAGCTGGTAAGACTGCACCACCGTCATCAGGCTCAGCCCGGCGCGTTTGCCGCTTTCGCGCAGCGAAGGCAGCTTGTCGCCCGCCCGCCACACCCGGTTCTGGATCTGTTCTCTAATCTGCTGCGCAAGCTGTTCGTATCGGGTCATAGCTCTTAACTGTTATATGAAAAAGTAAAATAACTGTCACTATTATAGTCACTGTACTTCGTGATTAACTTCACGCCAAGCTTTTCACATAAAAATGACAGCTATACTCAAGAGGTTAATTTATGTTCAACCCTAGGAGGCGCCATGCTGGGTCTTGATGCACTGGAACTCGCCAGAATACAGTTCGCCTTCACCGTGTCTTTCCATATCATCTTCCCCGCCATCACCATCGGTTTAGCCAGCTATCTGGCGGTGCTGGAGGGATTATGGTTGAAAACGCACAATGAAGCCTATCGTGAGCTTTACCATTTCTGGTCAAAGATTTTCGCCGTTAACTTCGGCATGGGCGTGGTTTCCGGGTTGGTGATGGCCTACCAGTTCGGCACCAACTGGAGCTTCTTCTCCGAGTTCGCCGGCAGCATTACCGGGCCGCTGCTGACCTACGAAGTACTGACCGCCTTCTTCCTCGAAGCCGGTTTCCTCGGTGTGATGCTGTTCGGCTGGAACCGCGTCGGCCCAGGGCTGCACTTCTTCGCTACCTGTATGGTGGCACTCGGCACGCTGATCTCCACCTTCTGGATCCTGGCCTCCAACAGCTGGATGCAAACCCCGCAGGGACACGAAATTATCAACGGCCAGGTGGTGCCGGTCGACTGGCTGAAGGTGATATTCAACCCGTCCTTCCCGTATCGCCTGCTGCACATGTCCACCGCCGCCTTCCTCTCCTCGGCGTTCTTCGTCGGCGCTTCCGCCGCCTGGCACCTGCTGCGCGGCCGCGATACGCCGGCGATGCGCAAGATGCTGTCGATGGCGATGTGGATGGCGCTGATCGTCGCGCCGGTGCAGGCGCTGATCGGCGATGCGCACGGCCTGAATACGCTGAAACACCAGCCGGCGAAGATCGCCGCCATCGAAGGCCACTGGGAAAACCCGCCGGGCGAAGCTACGCCGCTGATCCTGGTCGGTTGGCCGGACATGCAGCGTGAAGAGACTCGCTTCAAGCTGGAGGTGCCTTATCTCGGCAGCCTGATCCTGACGCACAGCCTGACCGAGCAAGTGCCGGCGCTCAAATCCTTCCCGCCGGAAGATCGGCCCAACTCCACCGTGGTGTTCTGGTCGTTCCGCAT
This sequence comes from Serratia sp. LTN-2, assembly GCF_059740205.1. Lineage (NCBI taxonomy): Bacteria > Pseudomonadati > Pseudomonadota > Gammaproteobacteria > Enterobacterales > Yersiniaceae > Serratia > Serratia sp. LTN-2. The sequence goes on from NZ_JCAXDO010000001.1 coordinate 630,818, forward strand.
CATGGTCGGGCTGGGCATGCTGATGATTCTGGCCGGGGTATGGAGCCTGTGGCTGCGCTGGCGCGGCGGGCTGTATCAGTCGCGTCCGTTCCTGTACTTCATTCTGTGGATGGGCCCGTCCGGGCTGCTGGCGCTGCTCGCGGGTTGGTTCACCACCGAGATCGGCCGCCAGCCCTGGGTGGTGTATGGCCTGCTGCGCACCAAGGATGCGGTCTCCGCGCACGGCGATCTGCACATGAGCATCAGCCTGCTGGCGTTCATCATCGTCTACTGTTCGGTGTTCGGCGTGGGTTACTCCTACATGATGCGCCTGATCCGCAAAGGGCCGCAGCCGCATGAGCACCAAGAAGACAATACCGAGGGCCGCCCGGCGCGTCCGCTGTCCGCGGTCAACGACACTCTGGATGACAGGAGCTGAACATGGGCATCGATCTTCCGCTGATTTGGTTTGTGATCATCGTGTTCAGCACCATGATGTACGTGGTGATGGACGGTTTCGATTTGGGCATCGGCATCCTGTTTCCGTGGGTGAAAGCGAGCGACGACCGCGATCTGATGATGAACACCGTCGCCCCGGTGTGGGACGGCAATGAGACCTGGCTGGTGCTGGGCGGCGCGGCGCTGTTCGGCGCCTTCCCGCTGGCCTACTCGGTGATCCTCGATGCGCTGGCGATCCCGCTGACGCTGATGCTGATCGGGCTGATTTTCCGCGGCGTAGCCTTCGAGTTTCGCTTCAAGGCAACACCGGAGAAGCGCCATATCTGGGACAAGGCGTTCATCTGGGGCTCACTGTTCGCCACCTTCAGCCAGGGGGTGGTGGTGGGCGCCGTGATCAACGGCTTCCCGGTCGAGGGGCGCACCTACGCCGGCGGCGCGCTGGACTGGCTGACGCCGTTCGCACTGTTCTGCGGGCTGGGGCTGGTGGTGACCTACGCCCTGCTCGGTTGCACCTGGCTGGTGATGAAAACCGCCGGTGATCTGCAGGCGCGCATGTATCACCTGGCGACGCCGCTGCTGGCGATCCTGTTGTTGGTGCTGGCTGCGGTCAGTATCTGGACGCCGATCGCCCATCCGGAAATCGCCGCCCGCTGGTTTACCTTGCCGAACCTGTTCTGGCTGCTGCCGGTGCCGGTGCTGGTGCTGCTCAGCGCCTGGGGAATTCAACGCGGGGTGAAACGCGGCGCGCACTACTCGCCGTTCATGCTGACGCTGCTGCTGGTGTTCCTCGGCCTGAGCGGGCTCGGCATCAGCATCTGGCCGCACCTGATCCCGCCGGCCATCAGCCTGTGGGACGCCGCCGCACCGCCGCAGAGCCTTGGGTTTATGCTGGTAGGCGCGCTGTTTATCATCCCGATCATTCTGGTCTACACCTTCTGGAGCTACTACGTGTTCCGCGGCAAGATCAGCCATGAACACGGCTATCACTGAGGAGGGAGGACGCTATGCAAGATAAAACGGCCGCAGCCGCCCCGGCGCCCTGGTGGAAACGCATCGGTTGGCTGGTGATCATCTGGAGCGCCAGCGTGCTGGGGCTGTTCGTGGTCGCCTCACTGTTCCGCTTGCTGATGACCGCGGCGGGCATGAAGTCGCATTAACGCGGCGCCTTATCTGGCCGCGCTGTTGGGAAAGTAGAAAGAGACCACCAGCGTGACCAGCGGCAAGGCACCGATCTTCACCAGCTCGAACACCTGGCTCAGCGCTTCATTTTTCTCCCAATATCCTCGTCATACTTGAAGTTGCTTCTGTGTTGGCTGCAAGCGTTCACCCCGGTCACTTACCTGTGTAAGCTCCCGGGGATGAGCGCTCTTGCCGTCGGGAAGCAACTCCAATTATTTAGAGGAACGGCGTGGGCGGCGAATACGCCCACGCTGACCGCAAATATCCCGCACAGCACCTGACGCGCCAGGCGCAGCCGCTCCATTTCGTCGAAGACCAACACCTGCTCCAGATAAACCTGGCTGGCTTCATCGCGCAGATTATGGCTTTCGATGTTCATGGGAAGATCTCCACGACCCGTCCCACCGCTTCGAGCCGTTCACCGTTCTCCCGCACGATCCCAAGGGACGTACCATCCTGTTTCATCCAATACTTATCGGCAATGGCGATCAGTGCAAACGCCATTTTGATTACCTCGGTTTTTTCCATCCCATGACGCCGGGCGATATCGTTCAGATCATCATCAATTTTGTTCGATAACCGAATAGGTAAACTCCGCATACCCCACCTCCTGTGGCCGTTGATTCACAGGGAGAAAGTCTACTGGAAGGGTAAATATCGTTCAATTAGTGAACTGCGTAACGTCTCGCATAACCCGCATGCAACGCTAGTGCGGCTTGCGTCCCATCGCGCTGAGGAAGCGTTGCTGCAGACGCAACAGTTCCTCCAACTCAAGCAGCCGGTAGTCGATGCCGAAACGCGGCGCCACCTCGCCGATAATGCGGCTCAGCGCCGGGTAATGGCGGTGGCTCCAGTGCGGGAACAGATGATGCGTCAAATGCAGGTTCGCCCCGCCGAGCCAGTAGCCCAGCCAGCGCGGCCGGGTCAACCAGTCGAAGGTAGTGGCGAACACATGATGATACCAGCCGTGCGGCATCGCGCCCTGCGCCGGCGCCTGGTAAAAGTTGGCCTTGGCCCAGTGGGTGCCGATGATCAACATCACGAACAGCAATGAAGAAAGCATCTGGCTCAGCAAATAGACCAGCAGGATTTGCCCGATGCCGATGGCCGGCGGCAGCAGCCAGCACGGGATCGCCAGCGCCAGCAGCAGGTGCGCCGCCTTCCCCGCCAGAAAAGCGCTCCAGCCACGCACGCCCTGCTGCGCCATGCGGGCCGCCACGCGAGTGCAGCCCGCCCGGTCCAGCCAGTCGAACAGCCAGATGTAGTACGGGAACGTCAGCGCCGCCACCAGCGGCCAATAGTAACGCTGTGCGCGCATAAAGGGCCGCCAACGCTGGAACGGCGTTTGCCGCAGCACGCCGTTGGCGTCGATGTCGGGGTCGTAATGTTCGATATTGTTATGGGCATGGTGGAACAGCACATGCCGCACGCGCCAGCAGTCAGGATCCAGCCCCAGCGGCACGCTCACCAGGGCGTTCAGCCAGCGGTTGGCCCAGGGCCGACGGAAAAACGCGTTGTGTGAGGCGTCGTGCACCACATTGACCGTCAGGAACATGCCGATAAAGATAAAACCGAAGTAACAGGCGAAAAACGCCCAGCCGTTCTGCTGCTGCAGGCTCAGCCCGTAACACAGACCGCACAGCGCCAGCAGCAGTGCCACCTTCGCCAGCATGCCGCCGTCGGCGAAGCGGTGGTCGCCATTGGTCGCCAGATAATGCTGGGCGGCCTGCATCAGCGCGCGATGCAACCCGCTGTCGTCGCGCCGATAGGCTAACGGTCGCAGCGCTTTCATGGCTGCCCCATGCGGCGCAGGAAACGCTGTTGCTGCGCCAGCAGTTCGCGATAGCCGATGCAGCGGTACGCCATGTCGTGCCGCTGCGCCACCTCCGCCACCGCCGCGGCCAGCGCCGGGTAATGGCGGTGATTCCAGCCGGGGAACAGGTGATGCGTCAGGTGATAGTTCAAGCCGCCGGTCAGGTGCTCCAGCCAGCGCGGCTCGGGCTGCCAGTCGCAGGCGGTGGCAAAATTGTGCCGGTACCAGCCGTGCGGCATGGTCTCGCCCGTCGGCGCCGGGTAAAACTCGGCCTGCGCCCAGTGGGTGCCCAACAGCAGGAACACCACCAGCAGCGAGGCGCACATCTGGCTGAGCGCGTAGGCCAGCAGCACCCATCCCCAACCGATGCCGTGCAAATGACACAGGATCAGCGGCACAATCAGCACCAGCGCCAGATGGGCCAGCTTGCACAGCACGAACAGCGCCCAACCGCCGCGCCCGGCCAGCACGCGTTTTTCCCGCAGCGGCGTTTTATCGAGCCGATCGGACCAATCGAAAATCCAGGCGATGTAGGGCAACGAGAGCGCGGCGATCAGCGGCCAGTAAAAATGTTGATAGCGCATATGGGGCCGCCAGCGCTGGAACGGCGTCTGGCGGAAAAAGCCGTTCTCTTCGGTGTCCAGATCGTAGTGTTCGACGTTGGCGTAAACATGGTGGTAATCCACGTGCCGGGTGCGCCAATAGTCCGGATCGACGCCCAGCGGCAATGTCACCAACCGACCCACCAGGCGATTGGCCCAGGGCGCGCGCAGGAAAGCGTTGTGCGAAGCATCGTGATTGACGTTGACGTTGAGCAGCATGCCCATGGTCACGAACAGGAAATAACAGAGGAAAAACGCCCAGGGCTGATGCTGCAGCAGGCTCAGCGCGTAAAAGCCGATGCACAACCCCATCAGCAGCGCGGCCTTGGCCAATCGCGCGGCATCGGCATAGCGATGATCGCCCGCCAGGCAGGCATGCGCCGCACGTTTGAGATCGCGGTGGAATGCCTGTTCGCCATCGGCGGGAAAACTCAGCGGCGGCAGTGATTCAACCATGCGGCTCCTCCACGGCGACCGACGCGGCCATGCGCCCCCAGCCCAGCGCGACACACAGGGCATGCAGCGCCACGGCAGCCATGGCGATATGCCAATAGCGCTGCGGCCAGCCGAGATAGCCGATAAACAGCAGCGGCATGCCTACTGCGATCAACAACCAAAGCGCGCTCGCCCACGGCCGCCCTTCCGTCATGCCGCCCAATGCCACCGATCCCAACGCCAGCAACGCCAGCAGCGCCATTTGCGGCCAGCTGACGTCAGCGTAGCCATAGCCGTATTGGTAGACGTAACCGACCACCAATGAGAACAACAGCATGGCGCCGCTGAATACGCTGAACGCCGAACGGCGGTCGCGCGGCCGCCCGGGCGTCGGGCGCCAACCCAGCCGTAAATAACGCAGGAACGGCAGATTGCTCGCCCAGAACGGGTTGGCGGATGGTCTGTCGCCGCTGACGCCATAGCTGAACGGCGTGGTCGGCAATGCCGGGCAGAAGGTGCCGAACAGCTTGTCCCAGAAGATAAAGCTGCCGCCGAAATTCTTATTGGAATACGCCATGTCCTTGACGTGGTGCACCCGGTGGTGCGCGGGCGTGACCAGAATGTTTTCCAGCACGCCGAGCTTCGGCGTCAGCGCGTTGTGATTAAACAGCTGGATGCTGTAATGAAAAATCGACACCGTGACGAATACCGACAGCGGCACGCCCGCCAGCGCCAGCAGCAAAAAGAACGGGATCGACGTCAACGACGAATACCAGGAGTTGCGCACCCCCAACGACAGATTGAAATGCTCGCCCTGATGGTGCACCACGTGCACCGCCCACAGCAGCCGGAAACGGTGGTGCAGACGGTGCAGCCAGTAGAAACCGAAGTCCCACGCCAGCAAAGCGAACAGCCACATCAACAGCGACGGCCAGGCGTCTACCAGCCCCAGACTGAAATGTGCGGCCACGTAGCCGTAGCAGGTAATTTCCAGGCCGCGGAACAGCCACAGCATGATATGGCCGGAGTTCAGGTTGAACACCAGATCGTGCCAGTTAACCGGTTCACGGCGCCCCCACTGCAACGCCACCGCCTCGGCCACCACGATGAACAGCATGAACACTATCGGCAACGCCAGATCGCTCATCCCATTTCTCCTTTAACCACGCGCCCACGCAGGGTCTGCATGCGCAGAGCCAACCAGCCGGCGAACAGCGCCAACAGCGCGCCGCCGGCCAGATCGACAAACAAATGGCGGCGCAGTTGCAGAATGGAGAACGCGATCGCCACGCCCCACAGCATCCACAGCGCCGTGCGCATTTTGCGCTCCCCGTCGCTCAGCGCCCACACCGCCAATACCGTCAACGCCATGTGCAACGAAGGCAAACAGTTTTGCGGCGAATCCACCTGGGTTAACGCCGCCAGCAGCTGCGCGCTGATCCCAACGCCATCGTTCTGCGGATAGGCCATGGTGGTCGGCCACAACAGATAAACCGCACCGGCGCCCAACGCGGTGAGCTGCATCGCCAGCGTCAGCCATTTTATCCGCTGCAGCGGCGCCAACAGATAGCCTGCCGGGACGATGAGGAAGAACGACAGATAAAGCCAGATGGCCGAGGGGCTGAACGGGATCGCCCGGTCAAGCACCGACGGCGGCAACAGCGTTCCCGCCCCCTGCAAGCGATCGGTCAGGTTATACACGATGCCAACCGTCCCCCAGCCCTGCAGCATCTGCCACAGCCTGAACAGTGCGTTTTTCATGCCTCCTCCGCCCGGCGCACAATGCGCCGCCGCTTGCGGTCGAACTGCGGCAGCACCGCCTGCGCCGTCAACCGCCATTCCAGCCGCTCGGTGGCGATGCCCTGGCGAGCGAACAGCGCGTTCAACTGCGCCTGGCAGTGCGCCAATTCAGACTGGCTGCAATCGGCGATCAGCTCCAATCGCCGTTCGCCATGCTGGATCAGCCGGTAATCGCTGGTTAACGGCAGCGCATTGGCGATCGTCCGGCTGCAGGCATCGGCGAACACCGCCTGCGGTTGCCGCTGCGTATTGGGCAGCATCAGCTGATCGTCACGCCGCCCCTCGATGCGGGCGATCGCCCGCGTCGGTTGCCCGCACGGACAGGGCTCCTTGCGCAGTACCAGCACATCGTCCAGCCGATAGCGCACGATAGGCTGGGTGCGGCGGGTAAAGTCGGTGATCAGCGGCGTGAAACGCAATTCGTCGATCCACTGCGGTTCAATATGCAAGAACTCTTCGTTCAGATGCAACGTACCGTGCGCGCAGGTGGCGGCGAGGAAACCTTCGGTAGCCTGATACACTTCGCCGACCGCCGGAAATACCTGCAACAGCAGGCGGCGATCCTGCTCTTCCAACACCTCGGCGACCGAGATCGCTTTTTTGACCGGCAGCTTCACCTGCCCGGCCAGCACCGCCAACGCCAACGCGCGCAGCACCTGCGCCGGCGCCACGATGATGCTCGGCGCCTGCCGTTCCAATGCGGGCAGATGCCCGCTGAACGGCGCCAGCAGATCGTAAAACGCCAGGCTCAGCCAACGGTTGTTCACGCTGTGATAAAGATTATTGTCCGCCCGCAGAAACAACGCGACGCGCTCGCCGGCCAACAGCCCGTCCGGCAGCATCTTCGCCAGCATGCCGCCGGCCCACACCTGTTGTTCGCGCGGGCTGACGACAAACACGCCGCGCTGCCCGGAGGTGCCGGACGACAATCCGACGCTGTAGCGCCCGATCTTCGGCGTGAAATCGCGATCCGCCTCGCTGCGCTGCGCGCAGGCCAGCACCGCATCGCGCTGCAGCCCGGCGGTGTTCATCCGATCGAATTGCGCCATCATCAACGCCTTGTCCATCTGCGGCCATTCGGCGAACGGCCGGCGGCTGAAGCCTTGAAAATAGGGGCTCTTGCTCAGCACCCGGCGGGCAAAGCCCGCGAGCTGGCGGGCCTGATGCGCCTCCAGCGCCGCACGATCGCCAAAGCGCAGGCGCCGGGCACGGAAATAGTGCCAAAGGGTCATGAAGGGGATCACAGGTCCCCCTCGTGGCACAGCAAAATGTTGACCTGGCCGCCCGCCCACAGCTGGTTGAGCCGCTCCAGCGTGCGGGTATACGCCGCCGCGTCGTCCATCACCAGATTGGCCAGGCGCGAAGGCCCACGTAGCGTCTGGTAACTCTGCGGCGACCAGGCGGCGTCGCTGGCCAGCAGCGTCCAACCGGCGTCGGTGAGAATAAAGGCGCCGATATGGCCGGCCGCATGCCCCGGCAACGGCACCAGCACGATCTGCCCTTCGCTGCCCGGCAGCGCATAGCCGCGCTCGAACGGTGCCAGCAGCGCGGGCAATACCACCGAGGGAAAAGCTTCCATAAACTGCAGGTTGCTCTCGAAATCCGGCGGGATCAGGCCGGGAATAAAGGCGCGCTTCAGAGCCGCGAAACCGCGCAGATCACGGGTTTGCCGCCAGCCCTCGCCAGAACAAATAAAGTCGAGTTGACCGAAATCATGCAGCCCGGCGATGTGATCAGCGTGAAAATGCGAGACGATCAGCGTCTGAATATCCCCCTCGGCGTAACCGGCAGCGCGCAGCTGATGCACCAACGACTCGGCGGGATCGAAATAGACCGGCGTCATTCGGCGGTAAAGGCTGAACAGCCCCGACTGCGTGTGCTGCTGAAAATAACGCGCATAGCCGGTATCCCACAGCCAGCGCCGCTCTCCCACCTCCAGCAGATAGGCGCGCGCCGGGAATTTGCACACCCGGAACCCGGCGCCGCGCAGCGCCATGCAGCCGATATGCGTGCAGTAACCCACTTCAAAAACGGTGACCTTAGCCATGCTGTATGCCTCCTTGCTGCCGCAGCCACTCGCCGGTCAGGCGAATGCCCTCCTCCATCGAGTAACGCGGCCGATAGCCCAGCTCTTCAATCGCGCGGGTCTGGCTCAGCGTCATGTCAAAATGCACCGCCGCCACGCTGTAGCGCGTCAGCAGCGGTTCCTTGCCGCTCAGCGTCGCCCACAGCTCCATGCCGCCGGCCAGCGCGTGCAGCAGCGGATAAGGCACCGCCTGCAGCCGGTAGCTCAGCCCCAGCTCCTGACGCAGCAACGCATCCAGCATCTCCGCCAACCGCTGCGGCTGGTGGTTGGTAATGTTGTAAACGGCGCCGGACGGCAACCCGCGCTGCCGGCTGGCCAGTTCCATCGCGTGCACGACGTTGGGGGCGAAGGTCAGGTCCAGCAGCGCTTGCCCGCCGCCGGGCAGCCGCAGCACGCCGCGATCGCGTTCGAGCTGCTGTAACAGCCGCGGCACGATCACCCGATCGTGCGGGCCAAACAGGCCGCGCGGCCGCAGAATAATGTAGGTGGTTTGCGGATAGGTTTTCGCCTGCGCCAACAGCCGCTGCTCGGCGGCGTGCTTGCTGGCGGCATAATGATTGGCGAAGCGCCGGGCACGGAAACCTTCGTCAAGATCGTAATGCGGCCGAAAATCGAAGTAGATCGCCGGCGTGGAGATATGCACGAAGCGCCGCACGCCGCAGCGCCCCGCCGCCTCCGCCAGTTTCTCCGTTGCGGCGGCGTTGATGCGGTGAAACTCCGCTTTGCCGCCCCAGGGCGAGGACTTGGCCGCGCAGTGCCACACCCACTCGCAGCCGGTCACCAGCTGCCGGCACTGCTGCGGCGTGGCCTGCGCCAGATCGAGCGAGAAAAACTCGGCACCCAGTTGACGCAACGCTTCGCCGGCCCGCTCGTCGCGGCCGGTGGCGCGCACCTGATATCCCGCCTCCAGCAGCCACTGCGCCGCGTTGCGCCCCAGCCCGCTGGTCGCCCCGGTGACCAGCACCCTCATGGCAGCAACACCATGCCGGCCAGCGCCAGCCCGGCGGCGGTGCCGATCAGCATCACCGGCCGACCGGGATTGAAGCGCCCGGTGGTCACTGCGGCATGCAGCGCCGTCGGAATCGACGCCGCCACCTGATTGCCATGATGGCGGTAGATATCCACCAGCGCCTCGCTGGAGACGTGCAGCCGCTTGCGCATATGTTCGAGCGACAGATGGCTGGCCTGATGCGGCACCACGGTGGCGATCTGCGCCAGGGTCAAGCCGCTGGCGCTCAGCAGCCGGTCGAGGTAATCCTCAATCAGCGCCGACGCCTGGCGGAACAGCGGCTTGCCCTGCATATGAAACAGGAAGTCTTGCTCGCACATGCCGGCGCGCGGGTTGCGCCGCGTGCCGCCGGCGCGGATTTCGCACAGCTCGCTGCCGGCGGGATAGGTTTCCACCAGGCTGGCGAGGATGCCGCTGGCGCCGTCGCCGCGTTCCACGATGGCGCAGGCGGCGCCGTCGCCGAAGATCAGCGACGACTCTTCGTGCTGCCAGTCGATGCCGCGTGAAGCGAGATCGGCCGAGACGATGGCGATGCGTCGATACGTTCCGGCGTTCAACAGCCCCGCCGCCACCTGCAGCGCAGAGATAAAGCTGACGCAGCTGCTGTTGATGTCGAAGCCCGGCGTGCCCGGCGCCAGCCCCGCCACCTTGAGAATATGCGCGGCGGTGCACGGCAGCGCCTGTACCGAAATCGCCGAGGCGGAGATCAGCAGGTCGATAGAGGCTGCCGGGAGGGCACTGCGAGCCAGCGCGTCTTGCAGCGCGGCGGCGGCGAGTTCGGCCTGGCTGGCGTCGTCGGCGGCATGATAGCGGTAAACGATGCCCGAGCGTTTCTCAACGTAGCCGGCCGGTTTCCCCAGGCGGGCATCGAGCGTAGAAGAAGCCACGCGGTTGGGCGGCAACGCAGCCCCGGTGGCGATAATTTTCAGAGGCAGCGGCTCGGGTGAGCAAAATTGTGTGGTCATTATTGTTATTGATTAACCTGACTATCCATAAAGCGATTCTCCCGCACGACGCGAAGGCCACGCGGATCATCCCCGGTTTTTATATCCCAAAATGCCTTTCATCAAGGCGGTATCTCTTGTTATCGGCTACCACGGGCCGACGTCCGTCGGCGTAAGCATAAGCGTAACATGACTGAGATATTCAGTTTACGACATGGCGGGGAGAATGGGCAGACGGCGGGCGAATTATCGGAATAGCGCCGCCGCTGGGGATCAGCGGCGGCGAGGTCAGGCTCAACGGCGGTTGCGCACCAGCTGGTAACGGCGGGTCAGGTATTCCACCGGCGCGCTCCAGATATGCACCAGGCGGCAGAACGGGAACAGCACGAACAGCGTCATGCCCAGCACCATGTGCAGCTTGAAGATCAGCGCCACCCCTTCGAGATGCGCAGAGGCGCCGGCGTGGAAGGTCACCACCGCCTGGGCCCAGGCCACCAGCTTCATCATTTCGCTGCCGTCCATATGCTGGGCGGAGAACGGAATGGTCAGCAGGCCGAGGCACACCTGTACCACCAGCAACGTCAGGATCATGATGTCGGCGAAGCTACTGGTGGCGCGCACCCGCGGGTTGGTTAACCGGCGTTTGAGCAACAGTGCGCCGCCGATCAGCGTCATCAGGCCGCAGGCGCCGCCGGCGATCATCGCCAGCTTCTGCTTCACGTCGATCGGCAGGAAGGCCTCATACATCCAGTGCGGCGTCAGCATGCCGAGGAAGTGGCCGGCGAAGATGCCGATAATGCCGATGTGAAACAGGTTGGACGCCAGGCGCATGCCCTTTTTATCCAGCATCTGGCTGGAACCGGCGCGCCAGCTGTACTGCCCGTAGTCGTAGCGCAGCCAGCTGCCGATCAGGAACACCGCACCGGCCAGATAAGGGTAGATGTCGAAGAAGAACTGATTCAAAAATTGCATGATTAGCGTCCTTTGGTTCCGGTTAACGCATCCGTCAGGTCCAGATACTGTGGCGCCACCGCGCCGGCAAAGCGCCGCTGGTGCGCCGTCTGCTGGGCGGAAGCGCAGCCCTGTTCACCGAGAAACTTGACCTGCTCCTCTTCCCACACCGCATCCAGCGCCTGCGGCGTATCGTCGCGCGCCTCTTGCGCCACCTGCGTCTCCAGCGCCTGCACCTGCACCTCGCTGCCGGACAACGCCAGCAGCAAATCGAACAGCACCGCATACGGGCTTTCACGCTGCTGCAAACGCGCACCCAGCAGCGCCAGGATCGGCGCGATGTCCTGCAGCCCTTCGCGCGCTTGCGCCGCGTTGCGGCTGGCCAGATACTCCAGGTACAGCGGCAGGAAGTCCGGCAGCTCACGGCTGTCGATCTCCAGCCCGGCGGCGCGGTACTGGGCCATCAGATCGACCATCGCCTGGCCGCGATCGCGCGATTCGCCGTGCACGTGTTCAAACAGCAACAGCGAGGTGGCGCGACCGCGATCGAACAGTTCGCAATAGTCGGCCTGCGCGTCCAGCAACGGGCGCGCGCACAGGCGGCGGATAAACAGAATCAGCTGCGCGCTGTGGTGCAGATCCAGCTCGCTGGCCGGCTCCAATGCTTCGATCAGCGTCTGCTGATGGTCAAACAGTGCCTGCTCCGGGTAATCCAGCAGGCGGGCGATCACTTTCAGGCTGATCATGAGGCGTCCTCCGGCCGCGCAGTTTTCGCGGTCACGTCGATGGCATCGATACGGCGGCTGTTGAACAGGTTGAACTTGCCGTCGCTGCCGTGGCAACCATCGCCGAAGCTGAAGCCGCAGCCTTTGCTTTCCGGGAAGGCTTCACGCGCCAGTTCGCGGTGGCTCGACGGCACCACAAAGCGATCTTCATAGTTGGCGATCGCCAGGTAGCGGTACATCTCCTGCGCCTGCGCTTCACTCAGACCGACCTGCTCCAGCGCGCTGGTGTCCACTACGCCGTCGACGGTTTCCGCCCGTTTGTAGTGGCGCATCGCCAGCATGCGCTTCAGCGCCAACAATACCGGTTCGGTATCGCCGGCGGTCAGCAGGTTCGCCAGATACTGCACCGGAATGCGCAGGCTCTCGACGTCCGGCAATACGCCGCTGTGCGCCAGCTCGCCGGCGTCGGCGGCAGACTGAATCGGCGACAATGGCGGCACGTACCAGACCATCGGCAGCGTGCGGTATTCCGGGTGCAGCGGCAGCGCCAGTTTCCAGTCCATCGCCATTTTGTACACCGGCGACTGCTGGGCGGCTTCAATGACGCCCTGCGGCACGCCGTCCGCCAACGCCTGAGCGATCACCGCCGGGTCATGCGGATCGAGGAAGATATCGAGCTGGCTCTGATACAAGTCCTGGTCGTTCTCCACCGCCGCCGCCTGCTCGATGCGATCGGCGTCGTACAGCAGCACGCCGAGGTAACGAATGCGGCCGACGCAGGTCTCCGAACACACCGTCGGCTGCCCGGCTTCGATGCGCGGGTAGCAGAAGATGCACTTCTCGGACTTGCCGCTCTTCCAGTTGAAGTAGATTTTCTTGTACGGGCAGCCGGTCAGGCACATGCGCCAGCCGCGGCACTTGTCCTGGTCGATCAGCACGATGCCGTCTTCGCCGCGTTTGTAAATCGCCCCGCTCGGGCAGGTGGCGACGCAGGCCGGATTGAGGCAGTGCTCGCACAGACGCGGCAAATACATCATGAAGGTGTTTTCGAACTGGCCGTACATCGCCTTCTGCAGATTGTCGAAGTTCTTGTCCTGCGAGCGCTTTTCAAATTCCCCGCCGAGGATCTCTTCCCAGTTCGGGCCGCTTTCGATCTTGTTCATGCGCTGGCCGGTGATCAGCGAGCGCGGGCGCGCCACCGGCTGGTGTTTGCCCTGTTTGGCGGTGTGCAGATGCTGGTAGTCGTAATCGAACGGCTCGTAGTAGTCGTCCAGCGCCGGCACGTCCGGGTTGGCGAAGATTTTCGCCAGCACGCCGACGCGGTTGCCCATGCGCGGCTCCAACTTGCCGTTGATTTTACGGATCCAGCCGCCCTTCCATTTTTCCTGATCTTCCCAGGCGTGCGGATAACCGACGCCGGGTTTGCTTTCCACGTTGTTGAACCAGGCGTATTCCATGCCTTCGCGGCTGGTCCAGACGTTCTTGCAGGTGACCGAACAGGTGTGGCAACCGATGCACTTGTCCAGATTCAGCACCATGCCGACTTGCGAACGAATTTTCATTTGCTGTTCTCCTGCTGACTGCCCTGCGCGTAGTCGTTGCCTTCGTCGTCCAACCAATCAATGCGGTTCATCTTGCGCACCACCACGAACTCGTCGCGGTTGGAGCCGACGGTGCCGTAGTAGTTGAAGCCGTAGGCCAGCTGCGCATAGCCGCCGATCATGTGGGTCGGCTTCGGACAGGCGCGGGTCACCGAGTTGTGGATGCCGCCGCGTTGGCTGGTGATCTCCGAGCCAGGCAGATTCACGATGCGCTCCTGCGCGTGATACATCATGGTCATGCCGGCCGGGATACGCTGGCTGACCACCGCGCGCGCCGTCAGCGCGCCGTTGGCGTTGAAGGCCTCGATCCAGTCGTTGTCCGCGATGCCCAGATCTTTGGCGTCGTCTTCGCTCAGCCAGACGATCGGCCCGCCGCGCGACAGCGTCAGCATCAGCAGGTTGTCGCTGTAGGTGGAGTGGATACCCCACTTCTGGTGCGGCGTCAGGAAGTTCAGCGCCTTCTCCTTGTTGCCGTTCGGCTTGCTGTTGAGCAGCGGCTGGGCGGCGCGGGTGTCGATCGGCGGCCGGTACACCAGCAGGCTTTCGCCGAAGGCGCGCATCCACTCGTGATCCTGATACAGCTGCTGGCGGCCGCTGAGCGTGCGCCACGGGATCAGCTCGTGCACGTTGGTGTAGCAGGCGTTATAGGAAACGTGTTCATCCTCCAGGCCAGACCAGGTCGGGCTGGAGATGATTTTGCGCGGCTGCGCCTGAATGTCGCGGAAGCGGATCTTTTCGTCTTCCTTGTTCAGCGCCAGATGCCGGTGATCGCGGCCGGTGACGTTGCTTAAGGCTTCCCAGGCTTTTACCGCCACCTGGCCGTTGGTTTCCGGCGCCAGCGACAGGATCACTTCCGCCGCGTCTATCGCGCTTTCGATCTTCGGCCGCCCCGCCGCCGGGCCGTCGGCCTTGACGTAGTTCAGCTGCTTGAGGAAATCGACCTCGGTTTGGGTATTCCAGCTGATGCCCTTGCCGCCATTGCCCAGTTTGTCCAGCAGCGGCCCTAGCGAGGTGAAGCGCTCGTAGGTGGCCGGGTAATCGCGCTCCACTGCGATGATGTGCGGCGCGGTTTTACCGGGGATCAGGTCGCATTCGCCTTTCTTCCAGTCCTGCACGCCGTAAGGCTGCGCCAGTTCGGCAGCGGAATCGTGCTGGATAGGCAGCGTCACCACGTCGGTTTCCTGGCCCAAATGGCCGATGCACACCTCGGAGAAGGCCTTGGCGATGCCTTTGTAGATCTCCCAATCGCTCTTCGAGTCCCAGGCCGGATCGACCGCCGCCGACAGCGGATGAATGAACGGGTGCATGTCGGAGGTGTTCATGTCGTCTTTTTCGTACCAGGTGGCGGTCGGCAGCACCACGTCGGAGTACAGGCAGGTGCTCGACATGCGGAAATCGAGCGTCACCACCAGATCCAGCTTGCCTTCGCCGCCCTGCTCGCGCCATTCCACTTCCTGCGGCTTCACGCCACCCTGCTGGCCGAGATCTTTGCCCTGAATGCCGTTTTCGGTGCCCAACAGGTATTTGAGCATGTACTCATGGCCCTTGCCGGAAGAGCCCAGCAGGTTGGAGCGCCAGACGAACAGGTTGCGCGGGAAGTTCTGCGGATTGTCCGGCTGCTCGGCGGCAAAGCCCAGCGAGCCGTTCTTCAGGCTGTCGACGGTAAATTCGACCGGCGATTGGCCGGCCGCGCGGGCCTGCTCCGCCAGGCGCAGCGGGTTGGTGCCCAGCTGCGGCGCCGACGGCAGCCAGCCCATGCGCTCGGCGCGCACGTTGAAGTCGATCAGGCTGCCGCCGAAGCGCGACTTGTCCGCCAGCGGCGACAGCAGCTCGTCGGTGCCGACGGTTTCATAGCGCCATTGGCTGGAATGGTTGTAGAAGAACGAGGTGCTGTTCATGTGGCGCGGCGGGCGCTGCCAGTCGAGGCCGAACGCCAGCGGCAGCCAGCCGGTTTGCGGCCGCAGTTTTTCCTGGCCGACGTAGTGCGCCCAGCCGCCGCCGCTCTGGCCGACGCAACCGCAGAAGATCAGCATGTTGATCAGGCCGCGGTAGGTCATGTCCATGTGATACCAGTGGTTGACGCCGGCGCCGACGATGATCATCGAACGGCCGTGAGTCTTCTCGGCGTTTTCCGCGAACTCGCGGGCAATGCGAATGATGTTGTGGCGCGACACGCCGGTGATCTGTTCGGCCCAGGCCGGGCTGTAGGCCTTGACCTCGTCATAGTCGGCGGCGCAGTTGGCATCGGCCAGCCCGCGCTCGAGGCCGTAGTTGGCCAGCGTCAGATCGTACACGCTGGTCACCAGCGCTTCGCTGCCGTCAGCCAGCTGCAGGCGTTTCACCGGCAGCTTGTGCAGCAGGATCTCGTCCAGCGCCACGCTGTTGAAATGCTCGCTGTCGGCGCCGCCGAAGTATGGGAAGCCCACCTCGGCAACCTCGTCATGCACGCCCAACAGGCTGAGCTGCAGCTCGACTTCCTGCTGCGCCTTGCCTTCGCGCTGTTCCAGGTTCCACTTGCCCTTTTCGCCCCAGCGGAAACCGATGGAGCCCTGCGGCGCCACCAGATCGCCGCTGCGGCCGTCGATAGCGACGGTTTTCCACTCGGGATTGTTTTCCTGGCCCAGCCCGTCCACCAGATCGGCGGCGCGCAGCAGGCGACCGGCGGCGTAATGGCCGCCTTCACGCGGCTCCAGCAGCACCAGCATCGGCATGTCGGTATAGCGACGCACATAGTCGCGGAAGTAGCCGACTTCGCGATCCAGGTGGAACTCTTTCAGCATCACGTGGCCCATCGCCAGCGCCATCGCGCTGTCGGTGCCCTGCTTCGGATTCAGCCAGTGGTCGCACAGCTTGGCGACTTCGGCATAGTCCGGCGTCACCGCCACGGTTTTGGTGCCCTTGTAACGCACTTCGGTAAAGAAGTGGGCGTCCGGGGTGCGCGTCTGCGGCACATTGGAGCCCCAGGCGATAATGTAGGAGGAGTTATACCAGTCAGCGGATTCCGGCACGTCGGTCTGTTCGCCCCAGGTCATCGGCGAGGCCGGCGGCAGATCGCAATACCAGTCGTAGAAACTCAGGCAGGCGCCGCCGATCAGCGACAGGTAGCGGGCGCCGGCGGCGTAGGACACCATCGACATCGCCGGGATCGGCGAGAAGCCGATAATGCGATCAGGACCGAAGGTTTTGGCGGTGTAGACGTTGGCGGCGGCGATCAGTTCATTGACCTCCTGCCAGCTGGAGCGGACGAAACCGCCACGGCCGCGCGCGACCTTGTAACTTTTGGCTTTTTCCGCATCGCCGACAATAGAGCCCCAGGCCGCGACCGGATCGCTGTGCTGCGCTTTCGCCTCGCGCCACAGTTTGAGCAGGCGCTTGCGCATCAGCGGGTATTTCAGCCGGTTGGCGCTGTACAGGTACCAGGAGTAGCTGGCGCCACGCGGGCAGCCGCGCGGTTCATGGTTGGGCAGATCGGGACGGGTGCGCGGATAGTCGGTTTGCTGGGTTTCCCAGGTCACCAGACCATTCTTCACGTAGATCTTCCAACTGCAGGAACCGGTGCAGTTCACGCCGTGGGTGGAACGCACCACTTTGTCGTGCTGCCAGCGGCTGCGGTAGCCGTCTTCCCAGTCGCGGTTGGTGTTCAGGGTCTGGCCGTGCTCGCCAGAAAAAGGCTCCGCCAACTGCTTGAAATAGCGGAAACGGTCTAAAAATTTGCTCATCCGGAATGCTCCTGAAGGCTCTTGTCGTTATAAGAAGACATGCTCAATCTGCCGCCAGCCTACTGACGGCCAAGCGGCGGCAAATTGATTGCGATCAAGAGAAAGCGGGCGGCGACGCGCGCGTCGGGAGAGGAATACCACCAAAGTATAGGGGTGAAAAATGAGGTTAATTGATTGAATTACAATAAATAAAATGGAGCATTAGGGTAAAGGCGAACGGGCGGGAGGCAAGACGAGGTATTTGGAGGTAGGACGCGGGAGAAACCTCCCGCGTGACGTTCACTCGATGCTTTCAGCGTTGAAGCCACAGCGTCGCGGTGCCCACGGCGGGCAACGCCAGCATGAGCTCCGCCCCCCCTCCCTGCTGCCGCCAGCCCGCCGGAAGGCGCAATCGGGTGCTTCCCTCTCGATAATAGGGGTTGGCTACCAGCAGCAAGGCGCGATCGCCCAGAATAAACATCCGCGCCGGCATTTGAGGGTCGCTTCCCGCCAGCGGCGTCGATTTTCCTGTCAGCAGATAAGGGGTGAAGGCGGCGATTTGCTGCGACACGGCAGCCACACCACGCCAGGTAGCGTCAAACTCCCGTTGGTCGAAGCGGCCGGTTTTGCGCTTGTAAAACAGATCGGTATAAGAATAAAACAACAGTCCCTTGGCGCCGCCGATCAGCGCCTGCCAGGCCTGATTGCGAATTTCCGCCTCTGACGGTGGATGTGGCCTACGGCGAGCGTCATAAGCGGCGTGATCCATGATTTGCATCACCACCCAGGCCCCGCGAGCCTGACGGGCGGCCTGTACCGTCAGGGCGGTATAACGCGTGGTGCGCGTCAGATCGCTATCGTTCCCCACCGGGTAAGGATCGGTCGCCAAAATGTCGCTGCTGTTAAAGTAGGCGTCCAACTCCCCGGTTTTGTTCAACACCTGGAAGGTAGGATGATCGCCGTCAAGCCGCTTTATTTGCAGGTTTTTTTCCTCGATCTTATCGAGATACTCCGGCCCCAGTTCATCGTTGATGTACCAGGCGAGCAGGTTGGGCTGAGAGCGCAAACGCTGCACGTACCAGGCCGTCATCGCCGCGTAGTCGCCACCGCGAACGGCCGGAGCGAAACGGCTGCCGCTGTACTGATCTTTGACGGAGTAAATGACCAGCAGCCCGCGGTTGCGTGCGTTGCGGAAAAAGGTGTAAGGATCTTTCTTTTCCCCATAATCATAGTTCAGCACCGTGTTGAATCCCGCCGATGCGATGCGCGCCAAATGCTCATCGGTAGCCACGTTGGCATAAATGCCCAACGGGAAAAGTCGTTGACCATCGCGCAGGGTAAAGCCTTCGCTGTCGATCGCCACTTTGGCCGCAGGCTGCCCGACGCGAAAAGACAGCTCGCTACCCTGTACGGGCTGGGATTGCTGCCCGGTGACCTGCTGACGCAGGCGATATTCCCCCTGGGCCAGGCCAGTCGGCAGTTGATATTCGATACGGCGCTGCCCTTCAACCTGATAACGGTCGCGGCTACTGTGAACAACCTGCCCTGCGGCATTGAGCAATTCGCTGTCGACCTGCAAATGCTGCGGCTGCGGAGTAACCAGCAGCGTGTCGACTTTCCCCTGTGTCGACGCGCCGAGCTGATATAACGCCGGCGTAGGCGCTCGAGCACACGCATAGGCGTCATCAAACCAGGCGGTACCGGTGCTCCCCTTGCGCAGATAGACGCCAAAAGTGACTCGCGCCGCCTGCGGCGGCACGGTATAGCTGGCGCTCACCTGCCGCCAGCCGCTGTCACCGGTCACCCCTGCCGGGTAGCTGCCTTCCAGAAAGCGCCCTTGTGCATCGAAGCTCTGCAGATAAACCCCGGCACCACCGTCGCGGCTTTGCCCGCGTACGCCATGGGTCTTGAGCCAGACGCCGAAATCGATCGTCTGACCGGGCACAACCCGCAGCATCTGGCTGAAGGTGCGGTACTGCGCGGCATCTGCATTGTCATAACGCAGACTTCCACGGCCGCTGTGCGTATCGCCGTCGGCCTGCGCGCCTTGCGCACGCCAGCCGCTGAGACCCTGTTCAAAGCCGGGGTTGGCCAACAGATTGGGTTGGCAGCTCTGCGCCAGAGCAGAAGCACTCCACCAGGCACAACAGACCAGAGCCACCCTCTGATACATCCCCTTCATGGTCATTTCCTTTTCACCACGGCATTGAACAGGTAGGTGGCGAACAGATAACAGGATTTCTGGTAAGACAGCCCCAAATGCTGACGGTAAATCCGCCATTGCCAGTCTGCGGCCCGGATTTTGTTGCCCGACAGCGAATGGGTAGACAATCGGTAGCAGGCCAGCGGTTCAGGAATGCAGTAAGCCAGGCCGTTGCGCGCCTTCTGCAGCACCGCCAGCCACATCAAATAGTCCTCATGGCCTACTTTTTGCTGATACACCTTACCGATGCGCTTCTGGTTATAGATCCCGGTGAGATTGCCGATCCAGTTGCTTTTCAACATGTCCTGATAGCCAATAAGCTCATCCGCACCACGGGTGTTTTTGACCAATTTCAGGTCGTCTTCGAAGGTGTAATAATGGGAACACACCACGTCATAGCGGCGGGTTTGCAAAATGCTCGCCTGGCGCGACAGCTTGTTGGGCAGCCATACGTCATCACTGTCACAGAAGGCGATATAGTCGCCCTTCGCCGCCTCAATGCCGATGTTGCGCGTTTCCGCCACGCCCTGGTTATGCTCATTACGTATATAGGTGAGGCGATCGTGGATAAACGGCCGCACAACCTCGGCAGTATCGTCGGTAGACGCATCATCGATCACATACAGGTGATAATCGGTAAATCGCTGGTTCAGCACGCCTAAAATCGACTCTTTAATAGAGTTCGCAGCATTGTAGGCCGGCATTATCACGGATATCTTTTCCATACTGTCCTCACTCGGTGAGCTGTTGCCACTGGGGATAAATACGTTCGGGGGTAAAACGACGAGACTTCTCTAACGCGGCAATAGAAAAGTGCTCGCGCAAACCCGGATCGAGCATCAATTTGATCACCCCTTCGCTGAAGGCGGCGGCGTCGTCATCGGGCACCAGATAGCCGTTGACGCCGTCGTCTATCAACTCGGCCGGGCCGGTCTTGCAGTCGTAGGCCACCAGCGGCAGGCCGAAACTCATGGCTTCGATCAGCACCATCGGCAACCCCTCATAGCGAGAAGTCATCAGATACAGACTGGCTTGGCGATAATAGGCCGCCACGTCGGCGGTGGCCGGCAGTAGGCTCACCTGCTGCTCCAACCCGGCGTCTTCAATCTGCCGCCGCAATGCGTCGCGCTCTGGACCGTCGCCAATAATCAACAGCCGCCAATCCGGCACCTGCGCCGCCACTCCTCGCCACAACGCGATTAGACGATCGAAGCCTTTCTGATTGCTCAATCGCCCCACCGCCAGCGCCACCTTGTTCTGCAGCGCCGGCGTCGGCGCCTGCGTGCCGAACGGTGAAACGTTCTCGATCACCCGACATTTCCCGGCCCCCACCCAGCGAGCGATGGCGTCGCTATCTTGCCGCGTCAGGAAAATCACGCGGTCGCCCAGACGGTAAACCAGCAACTTCAACCACTTAAATACGCGTGGATACTGGTGAAAGCTGACGTGTTCACTCAACAGCAGCCGGCTGCGGGCACAGAACAAACGCAGAAAAGGCGTCATCACCACCGATAGTTTCCCCATGGAAACGGTAATGATCACGTCCGCGCGTTCACGTCGCAGGGCCATCGCCAGCCGCCATGGCCAGAACAGCGAATCGCCGCCGCCGCAGCGCAGCCGGACGTCGCTCGCCAACGGAAAGAAGCTCCGCTCGCCAAACAGCGAAAACACCGCCACCTCGTAACCCGGCAGACGTGCCAGCGCATTGGCCAAGCCGCTGGCGACCCGTTCAGTACCGCCCTTGCCCGCTATATTTTCGATAACGATGATTACCTTGCGTGGTTGCATATCATCTCCTGAATCCCTGGCGCACATTGCGCAGTAGCCGGCCGCCAACCGAGAACAACCCCAACCGCGCCAGACAATCGCCATACCATTTGATCATCTTGAACTTGCCGCTCAGACTGTGCCGCACG
Organism: Serratia sp. LTN-2; assembly: GCF_059740205.1. Classification (NCBI taxonomy): domain Bacteria; kingdom Pseudomonadati; phylum Pseudomonadota; class Gammaproteobacteria; order Enterobacterales; family Yersiniaceae; genus Serratia; species Serratia sp. LTN-2. The sequence continues at coordinate 652,218 of NZ_JCAXDO010000001.1, forward strand.
ATGCGCGACGAGTAATAATTGAACGCCTGGGCGTTCTCCGAATACAGCGAGGCCAGCAGGTGCTTGCAGGCGAATCCGCTGATATGGCGATCGCTGGGGCTGAGAAAGGTATTGATAAAGCGATCGCTGGCCTCCAAATTTAGCTTCGCCGTCATGCGCCCGTAGCGTCCTACGTCGAGAAACACCCCTCCGCCGGCGTCGTGTGCCACATGCGCGCCCAAATTGGTGGCATTGACTAAAAAGCCCCAATCCTGATGCTTATTGAGGAATTCGGGAAATAAAAAGCGGCGATCGCTTTTTTTACGTATGCTGATGGTGGATGAACGGATATCACCCATTTCCAGAAAAAGGAAATCTTCGCCGGAAGAACCGGATTTGTAGTTGAAGTTGAAGTCACGTACCGAATCGCCGCTCACCTCCGCATAGTTACCGAAGATAATATCAATCTGGCGATCTTCATGTTTATTCATGCGGCGAATAATATAGTTGGTCGTGAAGTAATCATCAGAGTCGAGAAAAAACACGATCTCCGATTGCGCCAACCTGATACCTAAGTTACGCGATACCGCCGCATTGCTCTTCTTTTTTTTCTCATGCAACATCACGTTGCTATTGGTCGCTGCTATCTGGCGAATATATTTGATATCATCCTCGTCAGAGCAATCATCAACCAAAATCACCTGATAGTCGAACCCCTGGCAAGCGTTGAAAACCCGCTTCAGAGTTTTAGGCAGATAACGTGCACTATTATAAATAGGGATCACGATCGAGAAATCCATTTCTTAGCCCTCTAATTTAGAATTTATCATTTCTTTTCCACGGCAAAGCAACAATAACGACACGTTAAATACCGGGACCAAAAAATAGGTTTCCGTCAACGTAGTTAACAGGAAAACCACCACCACCCAGCGCATGAATCGACTCAGCTTGCGCATGTTACCCAACAGGTGAAAATAACAGAAAAGCATGACAACAGAGGCGATGCCACCGGCCGAATAAAACATGGCAATGAAGAAGAAATCGACGGGTTTATAAGGTTCTATATTCATACCGAACAGAGGATTGGGTAGTCCCACCGCCTGAAACATCTGCCAGGAGAACCAGACTCGCCCGGTCAACGCCTGGTTCAAGAGGACGTCCAATGCCGGATTGCTACCCCAGAGCATAACGCTGGCGAATTGAAAGCCGATAATGATCAACGTCAGCACGATGCAGACTTTTCTATTGGGGGCGACACGCAGCAGCGGCGCCAACCAAAACAGCAATAACATCAACAACGCCAGCATAAAACAGGTGCGCGAATAGGAATACATCAGCACCGGGAGAATTAACGTCGACGCCGCCAACGACGCGATATTTTTCATTCCACGCGTTAATTTCGCATGGTCGATCAGGCACAGCAGGGTGGCGAACAAGGCAAAAGAATAATACGCCAGGGTATTCGGGTTATCGAAACCCAGCGTTAATCTGTTGCCGTAACGCTCATCAAGATAAACAAATCCATTGGTGTAAAAGGTATAGGGAATGACCATCAGCAACCCTGCCACCACAAAGGCAATGGCAAACATTTCAGCGCCACGTCCCATGTCTATGCGGCGAAATAAAATTATCACCGCCGTACTGAATACCGCGCCAAAAAGATAATCGCCATGCCCGGTGGCAATATTAACCAGAAACAACAGAGCCAAAAAACCCGCAACCGCTTTTTCCGCCAGCGTAGCGATAAAAAATGCATAACCGACATAGAGCAACATCAGGCCATTAAGCCCCATCACGGTTTTATTAATCAGCTCGCTGTTGAACGATCCCGAGGTCAGGAAAGTTTTCACGAAAAACATCAGCAGAAAGGTCAATACGATGGATTGATTGACTAAATCCCGCGACTGATTATAACCGGCATTGGTATGCATTTGAAAATTGGAGGCGACTCTTTGCATAAGTGTTTACTCAGTAAAATAACTGCCCCATTCCTGCTCAATGTTTTTCGGCATGAGCTTGCTTAGCCCCGCGCCAGGCGTAAACGTCAACTCACCGAAATACACCTTCTCGCCGATCTGGTAGAAATCCACACGGACATAAGAGAACTGCTGCGCTGCCTGGCGAGCCAAACGCGTCATTTCGTCCAACCGCGTAGGGCGCGGCATCGGTTCGTCGGCATTCGGCAAGCTGATACGGATTTCGGTGCGGTTCCAGTCGATATCAAAAATATCGCGCCGATGAGTGCCAAAACGCTGATAATCCACCTGGATGAACATGCGAATTTCATGATTGTCGTTGAAACAATGAAACTTGATATCGTTCGGCACCTGCTCGCCATCCAGCAACAGGCGCTCCACCATGATGCAGGGTTCGATATCCAGATAATGCTTTTCGCGGCTCTGCTCGTAGAAGTTGCTGCGCATCCACGCGTTGCTGAGATCGTACAACTCCGCGTAGCTAACCTGCTGTTTGTCGAACACCAACCGGTTATAACCGCTGCCGTGGTTGGCCTTCAGTACAAAGGCGTTGGGCAATTGCCTGAACATGTCGTAGCTGAGCTCAGTGCCATGCGCATATAGCTCTACCAGATACTCCTCGCCCCACAGACCGGCGATAAATTCACGTACCTTGAACTTGTCCGACAAGGTGGTGTAGATGCTGCGCGGGTAAATTTTGCGTCGCATGATCTTTTCGCTGAAGCCGGTCGGTTTTGACAGGTGCGGCAGCTTCTTGAAATAGAGCGCGTATTTAACCTGATGGTGCCAGGCATCGGGCAGGCGCTTGGAAATGTTTTTAACCAGGATGTTTAACATGTTCTCTCCTTAATTTGCTGACAAGACGCGGCAAGCAGTAAAAACAGGTCAGCTGCAGTCGGGTAATTTTTCCGCCACGGAATAAACTGTTCAGCACGAAGAACGAAATGAATTCCGCCAGCAGCGTAGACACCGCCGCGCCGATCAGACCGTAGCGCGGGATCAGCAGCAGATTCATCACCACGTTCGCCACTGCCACCAACGGCATCTTGATGGCAATAAAGCGATAGCCGGCGAACAGCACGATGCTGCGGTAAGAAACTGTCCCCATTACCGAGAACAACGAGGTCAGCGTACAAATAGCCAGGATGCTGGCGGCCGGTTGGAAAGCGGCACCGTACAGCAGCGAAATGGCCGGGTGGGCGAACCACCACAGGCCCAGCAACACCGGCAACGATAGGCCCAAGACCACCAAATACAGCACCCGTATACGGTATTCTTGCTCCAACGGATCGCGACAGCTGGCAATGCCCGGCATCAACGAGGTGATCAGCGCCATCGGCACGAAAACCCAGCCTTGGCTGAGGGTGGTGGCGGCACTGAACCAGCCTACCGCCTGCTCGCCGACCAGATTGCCCAGCATGATTTGATCGATGCGGGTATAGATCACTATCGACAGGCTGGAGATGGCCAACGGCAGGCCCACCTTTAGCAAATAACGGCCATAGCGCCCGGCCTGGCGCGGCGTAACCTGCGGCGAGGCCGCCGCTTCCCCACGGAATAACCAGAGGCGCGCCAGGTAAGGTACGGCGCTGCTGAGGATGTAGGGTACCGCGAACCACACCAGCGGCAGCGCGGCACTCACCAGCGCCAGCCGCAGCCCGATCGACAGCAGCAGCGCCAGGTTGTTGATCAGCGTATTGCGTTTCGACTGGAGGCGGGCATCGTAATAAATCTTGTACACGTCCTGAATCGAGAAATAGGCGCTGACAAGCAGCAACAGCGTCATCAGTTGGCTGGCGGGCGATTGGCTGAAATAGCTCCATGTCAGTATCGGCAGCGCTACCACCAGGAACAGCCAACGGCGCAGGCGTATTGACGCCAGCATCAGGCGAATGCCGCTCGGCTGTCGGCGGGCGACGCGGTTGAAAATGATGCTGTCGGCGCCCAACTGCACCAGTGGCACCACGATGGCAATCGTCGCCAACAGATAGTTGAGAGCGCCAAACTGTGCAGGCCCCAGATAGCGCGCAACGTAAATGGAGACGAAGATGCCGGACAGGCTGAGCGAAACGCGTTCGAGCATCAGCCACAGGGCATTGGTGATAATGGCCTTCACCCGCTTATTCCCCTGCCTGCGGGCGATCTTCCCGATGGCTTGGGTAGGCGAAGTTGTAGTAGCTCATGTCGGTTGCCGCCTTCTTCACCATGCCGTTGAGGATCACGCCCTTGATCCCCACCCCATTCTGTTCGAAACGGCGCATGCTGGTTTCGATCTGCTTGACGGTATTCACCTCAAAACGCACCACCAGCAGCGAGGTGCCGGCGTGGTTGCCGACGATCGCCGCATCCGTCACCGCCAGAATCGGCGGCGTATCGATCAACACCAGATCGTAGTTTTGCCCGGCCCAGCGCAGAAAATCGGCGAAACGGCGGTGCATCAGCAGTTCGGACGGGTTCGGCGGTACCTGGCCGCGCGGCACGAAGTCCAGATTGGCGATGGCGGTTTTCCGCACCGCCTGTTCCGCCATCACGTTGCCCACCAGCAGGTCAGACAGGCCCTGATGCCCATCATCCGCCAGCCAGCGGTGCAGGAAGCCTTTGCGCATATCGGCGTCGATCAACAGCACCCGCTGCCCGGCCTGCGCCACCACCACCGCCAGGTTGGTGCTGGTAAAGCTCTTACCGCTTTCCGGGCTGGCACCGGAGACCATCAGAATGTTGTTCTTGGCCTCCATCATGGCGAAATGCAGGCTGGTGCGCAGGCTGCGGATCGCTTCCACCGACAGATCCGTCGGCTCGGCCACCGCCAGGATTGGCAAACGTCGGCCGCCGGATTTAGGCAGCAGTTGGCGCTGCTCGCGGTTGCGCTTCACCTGCCACGGCGACAGCGGCACGGTGGCGTAGACGTTGATGCCCCGCCTCTCCAGGGTATCGATATCATTGATGCCGCGATGGAAGGCCGCGCGCAACAGCACGACCGAGACGGTGCCCGCCGCACCCAGCAACAGCGCCAACAGCACGATCAACACCTTTTGCGGCTTAATCGGCCGGATAGCGGTTTCCGCTTCGTCGATAATGCGGACGTTGCCGACCGTGCCGGCCTTGCTGATGCTCAGCTCCTGCTGCTTGTTCATCAACTGCATGTAAACCTGCTGATCCACCTGCACGTCGCGGGTAAGGCGCAGGATCTCTTGTTGCATTTTCGGCAGCGTCTGCACCTGCTTACCCAGCCGCGCCTTTTCCGCCTCCAGCGTGGCGCGCTTTTCCAACAGCGCCCGGTAAGCCGGGTGCACACGGGTATAGAGTTTGGAGATCTCCGCTTCCTTGAAGGTCAGCTCGTTGAGTTGGGCCTCGAGCTGCACCTGAGTATCCAGCACCGATTTGGCTTCCAGCGACAGATCCACCGAGTCGTTTTGCTGGCGGAATTGATTGAGCTGGGTTTCGGCGTTGTTCAACGAAGTTTGCGTTTGCGGCAGCTGCTGTTGCAGGAACGCCAGCATCCGCTGCGTTTCTTCCGTTTTGCGATCCACGTTCTGCTGCAGATAGTTGTCGGTGATGTTCTTCAACATCGCCTCGGCGCTCTGCGGATCTTCGCTCGGCAGCGTAAAGGTCATGATGCCGCTGTCCTTGCCACCCGGCACCACGTCCAGGTATTTGCGCAGCTCATCCACCGCTTTTTGACGCGCGACTTTCACCACGGTGAAACTGGCGCCCGGCGCTGCATCGAGCGCCGAAACGGTCATGTTCCATCCGCCCTGTGCGACCGCCTGCCCGACCACGCCACTGAACAGTTTGTCGCCGTCATGGCTCAATTCATAATGCTGCCCGTCGCGCACTGTCAGCGTCAGCGCTTCGTCCAGCATGTCCTCCGGCGTCGTCAGCGTGGCAATCTCCAGGACCGGCGGTTTTTCGCCGCTCAGCCGGGCAAAGCCTTTGCCGAATACCGGGAAATAGTCCGGGCTGACGCGCACCGTCAGGCCGAGGGCGTCCACCGTTTTGCCAAGCACGTAGCGCGACTTGACCAGCGTCACCTCATCCTCCGTCGCCGAACTTTGCCCCATCATCGAGCTGTCCAGCGTTTCGCGCAGCAGCGAATCGCCGGACAGCTGCTTCTCCACCTGCACCACCGCCGTGGCCTGGTACACCGGGGTGGCCAACAGGGCGTAGACCACGCCCAGCACACCGGCCAAACCGGTCACGGCGGCGATCCGCCAACGGTTATCCCACAGCGGCCCGATTAGGCGCTCCCACTCCAGCTTTTCATCTTGTTCGGCCACCATAACGGACAGCGCATTGTTTTTCATTTTCTGTTCCTTGTTCATCCTGCGGACTCACCAGTTGCGCACGCGCAAGGTAGCCTCGCTGAGATCGTTAAAGCTGCTGATGGTCGGCACCAGCTGGCTGATCAAACGGTTCCAGCGCGCGACCGGCGCCGCAGTGACGTACACGACGTCGTAAGGTTGCAGCTGAAATTCAGCGCCCATCGCCAGCGCGCTGGCGTCTGAAAGATCGAACTGGTACAGCGTCGCCAACCGCTGCGGCTGTTTGCCGCCGCTCGGTCGGATCACAAATACCCCGGTCGCATCCGCCACCGTCTGGCTGATCCCTTCGGAAGAACCGAGGGCTTCGGTCAGGGTCATGCCGCTGCGGTCCATCTTCAGCGTCGTTTGTTTGCCCACCTCGCCCATCACGAACACTTTCAACTCGTCATTGCGCGGGACGTAAAGGATATCGCCCGGTTGCAGCAGCGCGTTTTGGCTGATGTCGCCGCGCTGCATCAGCGCCTGCAGCGAGATGGCCCGCTCCTTGCCCTGATGGGTCAGCACGACGTTGCGCCAGTCGGCGTTGTCCGTCAGGCCGCCGGCGGCGTTGATCGCATCCAGAATGGTCAGCGGCACGTTGGTGATTGCCTGCTGGCCGGAGGTTTTCACTTCGCCGGTGACATAAGCCTTCTGCGAGCGGAACGCGGCGATACTGACATCCACCTGCGGGCTTTCCACATACTGCGCCAGACGGCCGGCGATCAGACTGCGCACTTCGGTGACGGTCTTGCCCACCACCGCCACGCGCCCGATATAGGGATAAAAGATCGTGCCATCCGCATGCACCCAGTTGCCGGTGTCGCTGGCGCTGCGGTACTGCCCGGCCGGTGTGGTCAACTCGGGATGATCCCAGACGGTGACGTTCAACACGTCGCCGACGCCGATGCGGTATTGATAACTCTGCAACCGCCGATCCAGCGCCGGGTTCGGCCGGGCGACCGGTTCTATGCGCCGCATTTTCTGCAGCAGCATCGGCGACATGCGATAGACCTGTACCTGGTTGTTCAAATCGAAATCGTCGTCTTGCTGCACGACGATGGCTTTTCCACTGGTCGGTAAATGCGAGCCGGGGACCACCGTACAACCGCTCAACAGCGCGGAGGTACAGACCAACGGCATCAAAAGAGGCAAATGAAAATTCATGGGGTTACCGTGATAGACGGGCTGCTGTCGCAGCCCGTGAGAGGATTAGCGACCAACGGTCGGGTTGTCGCTAAGCACCGTTGCCTGCCGCGGTTCGCGCAGCATGGCGAAATAGCCGCAAAAACAGAACAGGAACGCCACCAGCATCAGGCTCTCCTGGAGCTTCAACACTTCGCTGCAGATGCCGATGCAGGCCAGCGTCACCGCCAGCATGGTGCTCATGGCCAGCGCCTGGCGCGCATTGAGCCCGCGGCGCATCAGAATATGGTGCAGATGGTCACGGCCCGCTTTGAATGGGCTTTGGCGACGCAACAGGCGGCGCACCATCACGGTCACCATGTCCATCAGAGGAATGGCGATCAGCCACAGCGCGGTGACCGGGCGCATCACCGCCTGTGGCCCCTGCGTCGCCAACAGCACCAGCCACAGCACGCTGAAGCCAATCACCATGCTGCCGGCGTCGCCCATAAAGATTTTGTTGCGCGCGCCGAACAGGCTCAGGTTGAACAGCAGATAAGCTGCCAGCGCGACGAGCAGGCCCAGGCACCAAAGCGCCAGGTCTTCCCGCCCGCCCAGTCCAAACACAACGGCCAACGCGACGAAGGTAACGCAGGACAAGGCGCCCAGTTGCCCGTCGATGCCATCCACCATGTTGTAGGCGTTGATCGCCCCCCAGACCGCCAGCGGCGTGAGCAGCAGCGCGCCATAGCCGAGCATCACTTCCTGATGCCCCCAGACATAGCCCAGAGAGGAGAGTTGCATCCCTGCCGCCAGCATCATCGCCAGCGCGATCCCTCCCTGCACCATGACGCGCGGCGCCACGGGCAGATCAAAGCGGTCATCCAGCACGCCCAACACCACCAGCGCCGTGACGCACAGCAGGTAGATCGTGCTGTCGGGCAGCCAGGCGGGTTGCCACAGCGTCATCAGCGTCAACGTCAGGTATACGGCGATGCCGCCGACCAGCGGAATATGCCCCAGATGTTGCTTGCGCGCATTGGGCTTATCCACTAACCCCACCGCCAAAGCGGCCCGACGGGCAATAAGCACCCAGGCGACCGCCAGCACAAATATCACGCTCAGTTGATATAACATCGTTCCTCCAGCGATTAAGCACGCTACCGCCCTTGAGTTACAGCTCCCAATGCGCTATTAGCAAAAACAAAATTGATCCTGCCAGGATATAAGTCAGCATGAGTTAATCCTGAAAATGCAGATTTATCCGCTTGTCGGCGGAAATACATAAATAACGCCAGCGTGCGGTTAAGTTATCGGTCAGAAAACTCATGTTTAATGGTTCTTTCGATGGCCGAATCAAGTTCCACCGGCGCTACGAAATCATTCTTCACATTGGTTTTAAATTGCGTTCTGGCGCAGAATTTCTGCACTCTGACGCGGCTGATTGGGAATTTTTTTCGACTTATTTTACTCACAACATCTAATGCGGTCGCCCCGCAGATTCCCACTGCATAGGGAATGCGAATCGTCTTATTTTCACGACCAAGAGAAGAGGAAATAACCTCAACCAGTTGATTCATCGTGAAGTCTGGTTTATCAACGTAGTTGCTGACCTGATAGCTGGATTGCTGATCCAGCGCGTGTTCCAACCGTGCGGCAATATTTTCAACATACGCCATCGACTTCATATTATTGCCGCTGCCGATCATCACGAATCGGCCGCTGGCGATCTGACGGAACAGGTTATACACGTTGCCGCGATTCCCTTCGCCGAATACCACCGTCGGGCGAATGATGGTCAGCTTGTTTTCGCTATCGGCTTTGCGCCACGCTTCATAAACGTATTCCGCTTCGAGCTTGGATTTACCGTAGTGATTGAAGGGTTCGAAACGCCCCTCTTCGCCAGTTTCTTGTTTGACGAAACCATAAACGGCGACCGATGAGGTGAAAATGATTTGGCGGATATTCAACGCGGAAGCGGTCATGCAGACATGGCGTGCACCTTCGACGTTGACCTGGTAGTAGAGCGAAATGGGGTCGACATTGTCCTGATGCTCCGCAGCCAGATTAATGATGGCGTCACAGCCCGTCAGCGGTTGCTGCAAGGTCTCGGGCTGAGTCACATCACCGTACTGGTAGAGCGCCGGAAAGTGCTCGCTGGGCCGTTTATCCACGATGATCAGCGTCAGATCATCGCGTGCACTGAGACGTTTCGCCAGGCGCGTTCCGATAAAACCGGCCCCCCCGATAATAGCTACTTTACGCTTATCCATAATTTGTCACTCAGCAGGTTCTCATTATTCCCGTCACAACATTGAGACAGGACGCTAATACGCGTTAGGTAATGAGATTCAGACTGGACAAATCGAATCAGGCTTTCAAATAACAAATAATGAAATAAAAGATTTCATTAAATGTGAAATTATCGCTAAAGATAAAACCTCATTCAGCGCTAATTTTTAACATCGTAAGCAACTTGATATTGCAAGGTTTTATTGGGCAATATGAGATTAATCCGACCTTTACCAGGCATAGAAAAGGCCTCATATTTTACCGGCAGCTTAATCTGGCCTTGCTTAGGATCGACACATTCAATGGTCGCCTGCTCCATGCTCTCTCCCTGGTAAAGGCAGAACAGGGTTTGCGGGCTATTGGTATGAGGGTTGTTCAGCGTCAACGTCAACACGACGCGCGTGTTATTCTGAATATCATTGATCACCGGCGGGCGGGTTTGGTTGCCCAACACATATGAAAAATGTGAAATGACCAGTAAAGAAGCGAATACCGTCAGGTATTTCACTACGCGGCTAGCGGGCATGCTGAAAAAGCGCCGCCCCGATGTTGGCTTCTTTTCAGACGCCGGTGTTTCCTGGGATGGCGTCTCTGCCGCGAGAGACGCAGAAACCAGTGTCGATTTACGTTGCTTAACTATTTTCTCATCGTTTGTTTCAGGCGCTCCATTTACACTTTCAGAAAGTTCCGCTTGAATATCAACATTAATATCATCATCGCCGTTTAATATATCATTACCGACGTAGTCTTCATCTTCAGATATAAAGTGAAAAACCGCCTGATTTTCCACCTTGTAACCCAAGCGAGGAATGGTTCTGATAAGCGTATGTTCGGTGTCGCTAATTTTCTGACGAATGGATTTAATTGTTTGATTTATCGTTGAATCTGAACAATAAGTCCCTTTCCAGATATTTTCTATAATTTCCGTTCGGGTAACCAGTTCGGGGGATCTGGCGACAAGCAGCGAAAGGATTTGATACTCTTTCCAACGCAGACGAAATTTCTCCCCGGCAGGAGTCAGAACATCGAGATTCCTAATCTTTATTCTTTTATCAAGATTCACTTTTAATTTCCTTAGCGTGCCTGTCCTGCACACTTTGTATAGAAATATCAAAAAATGTTCAAGAAATTAAATGTAAACTCAACAGGTTGCATTCATCGGATATTGGCTTTTATAAAAATTTTCTGATTTCATTTTTTACATTAAGCCTGATTAAGGATGTTCTGTTTATCCAGACGACTCTTTTTCCCTGTTGGCAACATGGATTTCTCTCATGACCGCCGTAAAATCCAACCTGGCACCTCATTGATTTAAAAAAGAAAAACTAACAATGTCGTTTAATTGTTAATCGAGTAAAATTGTGAAATTTCATTCCGTGATGTGAATTCATCCTATTTTCCCACTTAATCTGGTTGGCAGATAGACTACAAAAAGCCGAAAAAAACAGAATGAGAGTTATCTGATTTAACTCCAACACTCATTCATTCCAGCAAGTTTAGCATCTAAGACAAATCCCTATTGATGATTTTATAACAATCGCACTAATTATGCCTTCCCCACCCAGAAATTTCATTTAACCTGCGGCGATGGCATTAATATTTTAATGTAAGAATACTCTCAACAAAAAGAAAAAACCGTGCAAATAATATAATCCGTTTGTGAGAAGACATTCCTACATTGAGAGATATGGCTATAAAAAAAGAAAAAAACGGCAAGCGGAGATGAGAATTTTACCTAAAGGCAGAAAATTTCACTGAGAAGGCGAGGAGAGATGATTCGGTATGAGCGAAATATCCCTCCCCTGTCGGGGAGGAATTGAGACAATCGTTTGGTGCTCAGGCCTTTTTCTTACGGCCATACACCGCCCAGGTAATGACCACACACAAGATATAGAATACCAGGAACACTTTCATCGCCCCCGCCGGCGAACCGGTCAGCGCCAACGAGGTGCCGAATGCCTGCGGAATGAAAAAGCCGCCGGCCGCACCGATCGCCGAGATAAAGCCCAATGCGGCGGCGGAGTCGGTCACCGCTTCACGCTGCGCGCTCTCGTCGCTGCCGCCGGCCGCTTTGACGCGTTCGACCGTGATTTTACGGAAGATGACGGCGATCATTTGGAAAGTCGAACCGCTGCCCAGCCCCGCAGTGAGGAACAGCACCATAAAGATGCCGTAGAAGGCGATGAATGAACCGCCCTGCCCTGCGTCCGGCAAGGTCAGGAACAGCAGCGCGGCAAAAACGGCCATCACCACAAAGTTGATCAACGTGACCCGCACCCCGCCGAAACGGTCAGACAACGCACCGCCAACCGGCCGCGCCAGCGCCCCGAGGAACGGACCGAAGAACGCGTAGTGCAGGATCACCACATCCGGGAACTGTGTTTTCGACAGCATGGCGAAACCGGCGGAGAAACCGATGAAGGAACCGAAGGTCGCGAGGTACAGCAGGCTCAGCATCCACAGATGCCCGCGTTTGAGCACCGGCAGTTGCTGGCGCAGCGACGCTTTGGCCGCCGCCAGATCGTTCATGCCGAACCAGGCCGCCAGCGTGGCGATCAACAGGAACGGCACCCAGATCCAGGCGGCATTTTCCAGCCACAGCGGGCTTCCGTCCGCCTGATTTTGCGCCGCGCCGCCAAACAGGCCGAACAGGCTGAAAGAGATCGCCAGCGGCGCAACCAATTGCATCACGCTGACGCCCAGATTGCCCAACCCGCCATTGAGCCCCAACGCACCGCCCTGGCGTGCTTTCGGGAAGAAGAAACTGATGTTGGCCATGCTGGAAGCAAAGTTGGCACCGGCGAAACCGCACAGCAGGGAAATGACGACAAACACGCTGTACGGTGTGCTGCTGTCCTGTACCGCGAACCCCAGCCACAGGCAAGGCACCAGCAGGAAGCAAGTGCTGATAGCGGTCCAGCGACGGCCGCCGAACAGCGGGATCACGAACGAATACGGCACGCGCAAAATAGCGCCAGAGACCGACGGCAACGCCGTTAACAGAAACAGCTGGTCGGTGGTGAAGTTGAAGCCGACCTTGTTCAGGTTGACCGCGACGGCGCTGAACAGCATCCAGACACAGAAGGCCAGCAGCAGACAGGGAATGGAAATCCACAGATTGCGGGTGGCGATGCGCTGGCCGCGTTGCTGCCAAAAAGCACTGTCTTCAGGGCGCCAGTCCTGAATCAGCGCGCCGGTTTTCTTTGATGAAGGCGTTGCAAGTTGCGACATAAAAACCTCAGACACGGGGGATTATTCCGCACACCCTAGGGGGCGGCCCCGGCGGCAAAGTTGATGTACATCAACCCGAATGCAAGTAGTTGGCGGCGTAAACGGCGCCTTCATCCCCTTAGGGGTACGGGCAAACAAAAAATTAAACAACCTAAAATCAATAAGTTGATCAACATCACTTCCTTGTTTTTACCGGCTCGCCACTTCACTGGAAACTAATGGGTACTTCATTCGAGGTATGGGGTTATGCTCAGGGATAATCAAAAATATGGCTGAATCGTTACTTTTTTTATCCCCGTCGCCGCCTTCGCCCCTGAGCTTCAGCGGCGCTAAACGCCAGGAATCCGGACTTATGAAACGCCTGTTGGCCCCGCTTTCGATCGTGAATCAGGTCGCCCTGCTGATGTTACTGTCGGGCATTCTGGGCGTGGCCGGCATGGGCATTTCCGCCTGGATGTCGCAAAGCATTCAGGGCAACGCGCATGCCATCAACAAGGCCGGTTCGCTGCGTATGCAAAGCTATCGCCTGCTGGCGCAGGTGCCGCTGGACGCGCGGCACGAAATTCTGATTCAGGAGCTCGAACGCGACGAAAACAGCCCAGACCTGCAGCGCTCGGTGGAACAAGAGGGGCTGACACAGCCTTTCGTCGCCTTGCGCGACTACTGGCAGCAGACTCTGCAGCCTCGCCTGCGCAGCGCGCAGCGCCCGGCCGATGCCGCACCGCAGGTGGCGCACTTCGTGCAGCTGCTGGACAAGCTGGTATCGGACATCGATCGGCAAACCGAGCGCCGCCTGCTGATGGTGACGCTGGTGCAGGCCGGCTTCATCGCACTGACGCTGTTGCTGTTGTTCGGCACCACCTGCTACCTGCGCCGCCGGTTGCTGCATCCCTGGCGGCAACTGGTAGAGATGGCGTTAGCGGTGGGCCGCGGCGATTTCAGCCGCCGCTTTCCCCAGCGCGGACACCAGGATGAAATGGCCTCGCTCGGCGGCGCGTTGAATACCATGTCCGATGAGCTGTCTGCCACCTACAGCGGGCTGGAGCAACGCGTAGCCGAAAAGACCGCCGACCTGCAGCAGAAAAATCAAGTGCTGAGCTTCCTCTATCGCGCCAGCCGCCAGCTGCACGCCAACGAACCGCTATGCAGCCGCCTGACGCCGCTGCTCAACCAACTGCAAACCCTGACGCCGCTGCGCGCCATCCAGGTGCGGCTGTATGAAAACGACAGCCGGGAACCGCTGCTGCAGCTGAGCGGCAACCAGCCGTTGCGGCCGGAGCACTGCCACAACCCGGTGTGCAGCGCCTGCCTGAACGACAGCGATCGCCAGCATCCCGATAACCCGTCGCTGAGCTGGAGCCTGAGCGACAAACTCGGCGACTACGGCGTGATCGTGGCTCAGCATGCGCCGCAACAGCCGCTGAACGATGAGCACCGCCAACTGATCAACACTCTGGTAGAGCAACTGACCAGCGTGCTGGCCATCGAACGCCAGGTCGACCACCAGCAACAGCTGATGCTGATGGAGGAACGGGCGGCGATCGCCCGCGAACTGCACGACTCCATCGCTCAATCGCTCTCTTGCCTGAAAATGCAGATCGCCTGCCTGCAGATGCAGGGCGAAACGCTCTCTTCCGCCAGCCAGGCGCTGGTGCAACAGATGCGTGAAGAGTTGAACGGCGCCTACCGCCAGCTGCGCGAGCTGTTGACCACCTTCCGCCTGCAGCTGACCGAACCGGGCCTGCTGGCGGCGCTGCAATCGACGGTGGCGGAGTTCAATCCCAAACTGGGCCTGACCATCAACCTCGATTACCAGCTCGGGCCGCGCACGGTGCCCGCCTATCAGGCCATTCATCTGCTGCAGATCGCCCGCGAGGCGCTCAGCAACATCCTTAAGCACGCCGCCGCCAGCCAGGTGAGCATTCAGGTCATCAATAAACGGGGCGAAGTGACCCTGAGCGTTTGCGACAACGGACGCGGCCTGCCGGCCGAGACGTCCCGCCCCGACCATTACGGCCTGATCATCATGCGCGATCGCGCCAAGAGCCTGCATGGCCGCTGCGACATTTTACCGCGCAGCGGCGGCGGCACCGAAGTGCGAGTCAGCTTCACGCCGGATAACCACGCCATCGACTAACGGAGACACCATGACGACAGAAACCGCCGCCACAATTTTACTGATCGACGACCATCCCATGCTGCGCAACGGCGTAAAACAGCTGATCGGCATGGACGCTCGCCTGCAGGTTATCGCCGAAGCCGGCAGCGGTGAGCAAGGCGTGGAACTGGCGCAACAGCACGATCCGGATCTGATCCTGCTCGACCTGAACATGCCCGGCATCAACGGGCTGGAAACGCTGGATCGCCTGCGCCAGACCGACCTGTCAGGGCGCGTCGTGGTGTTCAGCGTATCCAACCATGAAGACGATGTCGTCAGCGCGCTCAAGCGCGGCGCCGACGGCTATCTGTTGAAAGACATGGAACCGGAGGAACTGCTGAAAGCGCTGCATCAGGCGGCGGCCGGGCAGATGGTGCTCAGCGAAACGCTGACGCCGATCCTCGCCGCCAGCCTGCGTGAAAACCGCCCCAGCGCCGAGCGCGATATTCAGCAGCTGACGCCGCGCGAACGGGATATTCTCAAGCTGATCGCCCAGGGGCTGCCGAACAAGCTGATCGCGCGCCGCCTGACCATCACGGAAAGCACCGTCAAGGTGCACGTCAAACACCTGCTGAAAAAGATGAAGCTGAAATCCCGCGTCGAGGCCGCCGTGTGGGTGCTGCAGGGTAAAAACGGTTAATCTTCCCCGTACAACGGCCCGGTTTGCGCCGGAATGGGCGGCGGCGTCAGGGTTTGGATCGCCGGCAGGTCCTCGCCATCGCCGGCGCTCGCCGTCAGCGGCGGCGCCACTTTCAGCTCGATCCAGTTGGACGTCACGCGTTGCTGCTTGTCGTCCTCCAGCGTGACCGACAGCCGGTAACTGTTGGCGGCACCCGGCGCGTCATCCCACGGCGGCACGATCGCCGTCCAGCCCTGCGGATCGTTGGCGTTGTGCGGCGGCGTCAGGCTCAGCGCCTGCGTATCCCCCTGCCAACTGACATGAGAAATCCCGTGTAACGCCTTGATTTCCAGCACCAGCGGCACAGTCTCTCCCGCCTGCAGGTTCCACGGCGGCGTAGCCAGGAACACCTGCAGCGTCTTGCGCTGACGGAATTCCAGCACCGGCACATTTTTACGCTCGATGGGATCGTAGCGGCTGCCGCGCAACGACTTGGCCTGCGCCACATACTCCGGCGAAATCTGCTTCACCAATGGCACCCCGAGCCGATAGCTCAGCGCCAGCTCAACCTGATCCTGGCTTTGGCCGCCCGCGCCAATCTTATGCAACGCCTTCATCGTCACCAGCGGCACCGGGGTGTAATTGAGCCCCAGCTGCATGGCGCGCGGATCGTTTTGCTTTTTCCCGCTGCCGAACAGATCGACATTATCGCCCAGATATTGCTCATAGCTGAGCGAACCGCCGATCTGGCGATAAAACGGCAGATAGCCTTGCGTCGTGATGTCGTAGCCTCGCGCCGGACGGCTGAAGAACACCCCATCGCCGGGCTGTTGCGACAACGCCGACAGCGGGTAGTAATAGTTGGTGGAGAAACGCAGATAGTCCCCCCAGGCCTCCGCGCCGATGCTGCCGCGATTGCGCTGCCGGGCGAAATCGCTGTCGAGCGCGGTGTTGTAACCCAGCAGCCAATCGCCGGCGATCCAGCGCTGCCCCAGTGCAAAATTGCCCAGCGCCCCGGCGCTTTGCTGCAGCCAGCCGATCTGGCTGTAGGTCAATAGCCCGTCGACGTCGTACAGCGGGCTGAATAGCTGGCCATTGCTGCCGGTAAAGTCGCCCTCACCGGTCATCTTCAGCGACAGCCGGGCGGTCCCCAGCGGAGACAGCAGCTCCTGCGCCTGTTGCTGCAGCGCGCCGGTCGCCTGGCCCAGCAAATAATCCTCAGCGCGGCTGCGCATCTGCTGACGAGACACATTGTTCAACTCTTGTTCACCGAGCTGCTTGGCCATCTCGGCCCACTGCTTTTCGCGCGCCGCGTCGTCGGGCGCACCGCCCAGCTCGGGCAAATTCGCGGCAGGATCCGCGGCGGTCTGTTCGGAAGGGATCACGCTGTCCGGCGCCGGTGGGGACTCGGCGCACGCGGGCGCCGCTCCGGCCAGCCACATCAGCGGCCCGGCCAGCCACGCCGTCTGACGCCGGCGCCAGAATCGTTTTTTGGTCTTGTTGAGTACTGCCTGAATGACGTCGTTCATGACACCGTTAGCTCCCTCCTTCCTGGAGCACGCCAACCCACTGCTGCGCCGCCGCCTTCCCGCGACAGTTCTGAAAAACCTCACGCCCCGACCAGGCGGGTGCGCCTCTACCCTAAAGCCTAACGGCTTGACGAGAAGAAACAATAGGATAAACCCCTAATCCCTCTTTTGTGACGACGTCACATTACGCGGTTTACCCTTTCATTTCAGCCATCGGGTGAATTCACGCCATTTTAGCGCCGATTTTGCCGATAAAAAGTACGCCAGCCTCTGCGCGCCGCCGCGCATGGCGTTGCACTGCCATGTAATCAGCACAGTGCCGATGCGTGCTATCGCGCGTTCCCCGCAGGCAGCCGCGTTTCACTCCGATGAAATCAGCATTTTGCCGTTATTTTAAACGCCTGTTTTACGGTTGGCGGAGTCCTGATGTTAATTTCTCTACTGTGGCACGCGCTGTTTTTCACCGCGCTGCTGGCGGCAGGCCTGGGCGCCTCCGCACTCATCACCCGGCTGGAGCGAACGGTAGCCACACGCGCCACCCCGCCGACATTACGTCGCCGCAGCCTGCTGTTGACGGCCCTGGGTTTGACTGTGGCGGCGCTGCCTTTCGAGCTGCCGGCGGCGCAGCGGTTATGGTTGCCGGCGGCGGCGGCGCTGCTGATCGCCCTGGCGTGGCTGGACTGGCGTCATCGCTGGTTGCCGGACCGACTGACTCAGCCGCTGCTGTGGGGTGGGCTGCTGTGCAACCTGGACGCTCGCTGGGCGCCGCTGGACGACGCGGTTATCGGCGGCGCCGCCGGTTACGGGGCACTGTGGCTGCTCAACGCGCTCTATCGGCTGGTGCGGGGGCGTAACGGCATTGGCCAGGGCGATTTCAAGCTGCTGGCGGCACTGGGCGCCTGGCTCGGCTGGACGGCATTGCCGCTGCTGGTCTGTCTGGCGGCAGTATTCGGACTCGGCGCGGCATTGGCGCACGGCCTGCACAACCGCCGCGCCTGGCGCGCACCGCAACCTTTCGGCATCGCCCTGGCGGCCGCCGGCTGGCTGTTGCTGATGATGAACGCCGACCAAAATATGCCGGCGTTGTTCGGTTAGTTCTTCAGCGCGTCGATCAGTCGATTGAGCACGCCGGCCACTTCCGCCGTGCTGGCCGTTGTCGGATTGGCCAGGGGCTGGATCGCCGCGAGCCTGGTCGTGGAGAGCACCTCATCGCTGCGGATTTCCAGCGCATCGGATGGCGGTGCGTTTAACGATCCGCCATCCGGTCGCCAATAGCTGCCTCGCGTAGTCTGCACCTGATAGCTGCCAAAACCAAAGTCCTTCTCGACACGGTAATATATTTCGCAGCTCAGCGGCCCGGTGCGCCGCAGCATAAAAGCGCCTTTCGCGCTATAGCTGCCTTTATTGACGACAAAGGCGGCGGCCTGCGAAGACAGATCGAACGTGATATACAAATCGCACGCCAGCACTTTGGTGCTTACTCCCTGTTGCAGAGTAATGTGCGTTGTGGGTTGCCGATCCGGCGCAGTCAGGGTGCCTAAAAAAGTCCACGATTGCTGTTTCGAGATATTGCGTGGCAGATGATTGCTGGTGGCGGAAGGCGCTATCCCCCGCTCCCCCAAACTGTTCATCGCCTCAACTCCGCTCAAAAATGACGTGACGTCGACGGTGCTTTTGCCGGCTACCGCTACGCCGCCGTTGTATACGTTGCTGAACGTCACCTCGGTATTGTTGTTGCAGGCGGCGATCGCCACCGGGAAGGGAGTCGTCGAACCGCTGTAAAGACTCAACTGGCCGATATCCCAACGGGATTCGTTGATGAATCGGCACAACACGCCGCCGCTCTCCACGTTCTGCGCGTCCTGGATATTGATATTGCCTATTGTGCCTTGGGCAAAGTTGGTGGACAGCACGCTGACATTGGCGGCGCGCTGCGTGTTGCGGTTCTCGCAGCCCAATGAATTGATCGTGCCGTTAAAATCTTTGAAATAGTAGATATCGCCGATGCAGTCATCCGCAGCCAACGAGCCGACAGTAGAGTAAAACCCTGAGATTCTGAACGCAGTACCCTTGGCACGCGCAGCATAAAGGCCATCGATAAAGTTGGTGGTGCCGGACTTGTCCATCCACAACACCCCATCGCCCGGGCGACTGGCGTTAGCCTCCATCTGCACATTCACCAGCCAGTTAATGAACATGTCGCCCGAGACAAACAGCGAATAACCGCCGACGTTGGTGTAGATATCACGGATATCGAACTTCGTCATATTGCGATCGCTAAACCATACGCCGTGGGTGTCGTCTACGCCGGTATCATCCCGCAGCGTCAAGCCGTGCAGCGTCAGATTGGCGAATCCTTTCACTACGATTACCGCTTTCTTCGTTTCACCCTGTTCATTGGTGTAACTGCTGTCCGCGGTCTTGACGATTTTGGTCGCTCGCCCCAATCCGACCACCCGCAAACCGATGCCGCCGTAGATGTCCGTTGTCGTCTGAATGAGTACATGTCCAGCGACCGTATATACCCGTTTCCCCAGAGACAGTGTACCGCCTGCTTGCAACGCCGCCTCCGCCGCTTTGTTGATCGCCGGCCCCCAGTTGCTTCCGTCGCTGTCCTGATAAAACTGTTCCGGCGTCACAACCTCACCGGTGGCGAGCAAGGTTGCTGCGCGCTGTACTGGAACGTTTTCGTTATTGTCCATAATTTCTCCTGACGTGATGTGTTCGCATCATTGCGAACGACCGCGCTGAAAGGCGTAAATAACGCCACCTTCCAGCGCCAATCTATCACCGCCACATGAGCACGTTATGAAATTTCATTTTATTTCACCTTGATACAACATCTCGCGTTTCGCGGTTGCAACAGCACGCGATTTCACACGCTGTCGGCCTTTGGCGCGCCAGAAGCCCGGCCAGGCGCGCAGCGCGGTCGCTACTTACTCACCCGGTCCAGATACAGCATGCTGTTGGCGATATCCACCCGAGCATCTTGAACGTTGTTGCGTAATGCCACCAGCGTTTGCCCCTGCAGCGCCACAACATAGGGCGAACTGGCCTGCAGTTCCCGCTGCAGCGTAACGTAGCGTGCGCTCCGCGCGGCGTTGTCGCCCTCCGCGGCCGCCGCGCGCGTTTCCGCGCTGATGGCGGGTATGCGCCATTGGGTGCGCCAGGCCAGGGTTTTCGGCCCGTCGGCCACGTTATAAGCAAATGCGCTGGCGTTGGTGTTCGGATCCAGGTAGTCGGCGCCCCAATAGGTGAATATCGCCTGAAAATCGCGGCCGCGCATCTTGCCCCACAGATCGCTTTCCACCACCGGATGGATATCCAACCGCAGCCCGGCCTGCGCAAAACTGGCCTGCAGCGCCTGGGCGATATCGGTATACGGCGGCTGATTGATGACGATTAGGTCGATGCGCGTGCCTTCAGCGATGCCGGCATCGCGCAGGATCTGTTTGGCTTTATCCACGTCGAGCTTAAACGGCCGATCGTTGAGCGCACCGTCCAATCCCTGCGGCAAGAAAGCCTGATGCACCCGGTATTGCCCTTTCAGCAACCGCTCGGCGATGCTCTGATAGTCCACCAGCCAGCGCGCCGCCTGCCACAGCGCCGGATTGCCCAGCGCCGGGTTGTCTTTGCTGCCGGTGTTGAAACCGAGATAATACACCCGGGGCGCATCGGCCTGCTCGATGCGCACGCCCGGCGCCTTGCGCAGCGAGTCGAATTGATCGGCACCCAGATCGTAGGCCACGTCGGCATCCCCCTTCAGCAACAGCAGGCGGCGGGTGCCGGCGTCGCTGACATTCTTGAACAGCACCGTTTTCAGCCGAGCCGGCGACGGCGCATAGTCGTTGCGGCCAAACAGCAGCGCCTCGTGCGGCACATAGTTGTTCACCCGATACGGGCCGCCGCCGGCGGAATGGCTGCGCAGCCAGGCGTTGCCGTAATCCCCCTGCTGCGCATGCTCATTCAGCAGCTTCTCATCCACGATCGAAGCCACATTCGCCGTCAGCAGACGCAGCGCCAGCTCACTGCCGATATTGGCCGGCCAGCTGAGCTGCACCTGGTCATCCCCGATCTTCTTCAGCTGCTGTTCAACGTTATCCGGCGTCCAACCAAACTCGGCGAGAATAAACGACGGCGCCTTGTTCAGCTTCACCGCACGCACCAGTGAGAAAATCACGTCCTCAGGCCGTAACGGATTACCGGAGGCGAAGCGTTGCTGCGGTTTCAGGGTAAAAGTCAGGCTGCGGCCATCGGCGCCCGCTTGCCAACTGCCTGCGGCGTCCGGCGCCAGCTTTTGCGGCGCGGCGCGATCCGGCGCCACCAGGCGCTGATAGAGGTTGACCAAATTGGCTGAGCTGACGGTCTCAAAACTCTCCGCCGGATCGAGGCTGATAATGCCCTCCAGCGAACTGACCACCACCAGGGTGTCTTGCGGGGTGGCGGCCTGCGCACCGAAAGCGGCCGCCAGCGCGCCACACAACAAAGTTGGAATTAACCGTTTCATCGATACACTCTCCACAATCACGCGGTTGCGTTGTTTTTCGAGTGTAGGGGGTTAGAATTAACAGAAGAACGACGATAAATTGCTTTATTTATTACCAAGATGGATATGTCCGCCGCGTTGGCGGGCACAGGTTTAAACGATGATGCGGCCGTGCGCCATCGCCACCGCGCGATCGCACATGTGGTCGATGACGTCCGCATCGTGGCTGACCAGCACCATGGTCAGATCGCCCGCCTGCTTCAGCTCGTTGAGCAGGTTGAGGATCTCCGCCTGTACCGACATATCCAACGCCGAGGTCGGCTCATCCAGCAGCAGCAGCTTCGGCCGCAACAGCAGCGCGCGCACGATCGCCACGCGCTGGCGCTGGCCGCCCGACAGCTGATGCGGATAGCGATCCAGCAGGCGCGGATCCAACCCGACCTGGCGAAATCCCGCGCTGATCTTGCGTTCGATATCGCTTTCCTGCAGCAGTTTGAGCGGCTCGGACAACGTGCGCAGCAGCCGGTGTTTGGGGTGCAGCGAAGCATAGGGATCCTGAAACACCATCTGCACTTCGCGCCGCAGTGGGCCGGTAAATGCCTGGCCCGGTTGCAGCCGCCGCCCCAACAGCTCAAAGCCGCCGCGCCAGCTGTCGTTCAGCCCGGCCAATACCCACAGCAACGAGGACTTGCCGCAGCCGGAAGGCCCCACCAGCCCGAAACACTCGCCCGGTTCGATGCGCAGGTTAACGTCATGCACCACGGTGCGCAGTTCGTATCCCTGACGATGGCTGACGCTCAGGTTATCCAGTGCAATCACGCTCATTTCAAGGTCTCCAACAGCGCCCGATCCAGCACCGGCAATGGTTTGCCGCGCGTCTCGCGACTCGGCCGGCACGCCCACAGCGTGCGGGTATAGGGGTGCGTGGCCTGCGCCAACTGCGTCGCCGGCAGCTGATCCAACAGCTCACCCTTGTACATCACCAATACCCGTTCGCAGTGGTGCGCCACCTGCTGCAAATCGTGGCTGATCAGGATCAGGCCCATATTGCGTTGTGCGACCAGATTTTCTATCAGCTGCAGCACCTGATCGCGCATCTGGTGATCCAGCGCCGAAGTCGGTTCGTCGGCAATCAGCAGCTGCGGATCGTTGATCAGCGCAATGGCCAGCATCACCCGCTGCCCCATGCCGCCGGAGAGCTGATGCGGATAGCGCCGGCACAGCGCCGCCGGATCGGGCAGCCCGACCGCCGCCAGCATCTCCAACACTTTTTCACGCCGCTCGGCGCGACTCAGCTTCGCATGCAGCACCAGCGGCTCCTCGACCTGATGCCCAATCGGCTGATTGGGGTTCAGCGCATGCTTGGGATCTTGCATCACCATCGCCACCCGATCGCCGCGCAGCCGGCTCCACTGGCGCTCGCTCAGCCGCGTAAGGTCTTCACCGCCCAGCGTCAGGCGCTGCGCCTGCAGCTGCAACGGCGGCGGCAACAGCCCCATCAGCGCACGCGCGGTCAACGATTTGCCCGAGCCGGACTCGCCGACCAGCGCCAGGCGCTCCCGCCCCATGCTGAACGAAATATTTTTCACCAGCGCCACCGGCTGCGGCCCCGGCACGCCGATCGCCAAACGCTCGACGGTCAATAAGGTGTTATCAGTGCCCATGACGAGGATCCATTTTGTCGCGCAGGCCATCGCCCAGCAGGTTAAAGGCCAGGCTGGCGAACAGGATCGCCCCGCCCGGTGCGGCGGCGACCCACCATTGGTCGAAAATCACTTTGCTGCCTTCGGCCACCATCGAGCCCCATTCGGCGGTCGGCGGCGCGACGCCCATGCCGAGGAACCCCAGACCGGCGGCTGACAGGATGATGCCGCCCAGGCTCAGCGCCGCGCGCACCACCGCGCTCGGCAGGCACAGCGGCAAAATGTGGCCAACCATCAGCCGCAGCCCGCGGATACCCTGCATGCGCGCCGCCGCCAGGTAATCGCTGCGCCTCAGCGCCAGGGTTTCGGCCCGCGCCTGGCGGGCAAAGGCCGGCCAACTGGTCAATGCCAGCGCCAGCGCGCCGTTCATCAGCCCCGGCCCCATCACCGCCACGAACGCCAGCGCAATCACCAGACTCGGCAACGACAGGAAAATATCGGTCAGGCGCATCAAAACGCGTTCAACCCAGCCGCCGAGATAACCGGCACAGATACCGACCAGCAGACCGATAGGAATGGTCAGCACCAGAATCAGCGACACCAGAATCAGCGTCGGCCGCGCGCCGTAAATCACGCGGGAGAGCAAATCGCGGCCGAAGCCGTCGGTGCCCAGCCAATGCTCGGCGGAAGGTGGCAGCAAACGCAGCTCAATATGCTGCAGATTAGGATCGAAAGGCGCCAGCCACGGGGCCAGCAACGCGGTGACGATCAGGATCGCGACCAGCGCCGCGCCCAGCGTCAGCGTGGTCAACCGCCGACCGGTGCGGTAACCGACGGCCGGCTCGCTTTGCGGTTCGTGTTCAGAAAGATATTGGCTCATCGGGTTCGCGGATCCACTAAATAGGTCAAGGCGTCAGCCAGCGCATTCAACAGCACAAAACAGGTGCCGATCAGCAGCGTGGCGCCGAGGATCGCCGGCGTGTCGGCGGCAAACAGCGCCGAAGTCAGGTAACGCCCGACGCCGGGCCAGGCGAACACCGTTTCGGTCAATACCGCGCCCTCCAGCAGGCTGGCGTAGGAGAGAGAAAGTACGGTGATCAGCGTGCCCAGCACGTTAGGAAACACGTGGCGCAGCAGAATGCGCAGACGCCCGGCTCCCTTGGAACGCGCCAGCGTCACGTATTCCTTGTTGCACTCTTCCAGCATCGCCGCACGCAGCAGCCGGGTGATGCCCGCCATCGACAGCAGCGCCAGCGCCACCACCGGCAGCCACAGGTGGCTGATGGCGTTATAGAACATCTCGCGATCGCCGGACAGCCAGCTGTCGATCAACACGAAACCGCTGCGCGGCTCCATGCTGTACAAGTAGATATCGTCCAGCCGCCCCGGCCCCGCCGACCAGTGCAGCGTGGCGTAGAACAGCAGCAGCCCGAGCAGGCTCAGCCAGAAAATCGGCACCGAATAGCCGATCAGCGACAGCAAACGCGCCGCGTTATCCAGCCAGCTGCCCGGTTTGAGCACCGCCAGAAACGCCAGCGTAATGCCGCCGAGGGCGCCGAGGATAATGGCGCAAGTGGCCAGCTCCACCGTCGCCGGGAAGGTACGCAGCAGATCGCTCAACACCGGCTGGGCGGTGATGCGCGAAATGCCCAGATCGCCGTGCGCCAGGTGCGTCAGATAACGCCAAAACTGCACCGGCAGCGGCTGATCCAGCCCCAGCTCATGCCGCACCTGCGCATAGGTGGCTTCACTGGCGTGATCGCCCGCCACCTGCAGCGCCGGATCGATCGGCGCCAGGTGCGACAACATGAAGGTGAACAACAGCAGGCCGAGCAGCGTTAACGCCAGTGACAGCGCGCCGCCAAGCAGCCGCCCGCCCCAGCGCCAATACCGCCGGGCAGCTCCGGCGGAAGCGGAGAGTTCAGCGGCCATTACTTGCTGACCTTGCTGTAGAACACCATGTCAGGGTTGATGCCCTGTACATAGCCCTTGAGATTGTCGCGCACCGCGATCAGGCTGCGCGCCTGCAGGCCGATGACGAACGGCGAGCTTTGCTGCACCTGTTTTTGCAGTTGCTGGTAGTCGGCCACCCGTTTGGCGGTGTCGTTTTCCGCGGTGGCGGCCAACGTCAGCTTGCTCAGCGCCGGGATCTGCCAGTTAGCGCGCCAGGCCAGCGTTTTGCTGCCGTCTTCCGGATTGTAGGCGAAGGCTGCGGCATTGGTGTTAGGGTCGAAATAATCCGGCCCCCAGGAAGTCAGCGTCGCATCGTAGTTAAGCGCTTTCACCTTGGTGGAGACCTGTGAGCTGATGCCCGGCACCAATTCGACCTTCACGCCGCCCTGGGCGAAACTGGCCTGCAGCGCCTGGGCGATATCCAGATACGGCGGCTGATTGTTGACGTCCAGACGGAAACTGACGTTGCTGAGCCCCGCTTTGGCTAGTATCTCTTTGGCTTTTTGCGGATTGAAGCTGTATGGCTGATCCTTGAGCGCCCCCAGATAACCCTCCGGCAGAAACGCCTGATGGCTCTGGAACTGCCCTTTCAGCAGATCGTCGGCGATGCCTTTATAATCGAACAGCCAACGCGCCGCCTCCCAGAAAGCCGGGTTGCCGAGCGCCGGCGACGCCTTGGCGTTGAACTGCAGGAAATACAGCGAAGCATAAGGAATAGCCAGCGGTTTGACGCCCGGCTTGCCCTTCAAGGCCGCCATTTGGTCGGCCCCCAGGTTGCGTGCGATATCGGCATCGCCCTGCTCGATCAGCAAGCGACGCGCGGCCGGATCGGGCACGTTTTTGATCAGGATGGTTTTCAGCGTCGGCGCGCCTTCCGGCGAGCCCGGGTTGGCGTCCAGCACTACCACTTCGTGCGGCACATAGGTGCGGATTTTGTAAGGGCCGCTGCCGGCGGAGTGGCTGTTCAGCCACTGGTGGCCCAGATCGTCGCCCTGCTGATGTGCCAGCGCCTCTTTGGCGTCGACGATCGACGATACCGGCGCCGACAGCAGGCTGAGCACAAAGGCCGGGCTGACGTTTTCACTCCAGCTGATTTTCACCTGGTGGTCATCCACTTTGATCAGATGTTGCTCGACGTTTTTCGCGTTCCAGCCCAGCTGCGTCAGGATAAACGACGGTTCCAGATTCAGCTTCACCACCCTTGAAAGCGAGAAGATCACATCCTCCGGCCGCAGCGGGTTGCCGCTGGCGAACCTGGCGTCCGGACGCAGACGGAAGGTCAGGCTGCGGTTGTCGGCACCGGCCTGCCAGCTGCTGGCCAGGGTCGGCTTGAGATCGATGGGGTTGTGCGGATCAGACTGGATCAGACGTTGATACAGGCTGTTGAACGACTGCACCGTGGTCAACTCAAATCCCTGGGCCGGGTCAAAACTGACCACGTCATCGATAGATTGCGCGATCACCAGCGTGTTGGCCGGCGTCGCCGCCTGTACGTTTGCGCTGGCCGCCACGGCCAAAAACAGCAAAGAAGGAACGAGCGCTTTCATCTGAAACTCTCCAAGCGGATGGAATTTATAATAATTTTGCGAGTGTATGCGAGCACGATCGGCAGCTGAAGGTACTTAAATCACTATAGATATTCTTTTTATGTATATAGCTGGGATTTTGATTATTAGGGCAAGGATTGCGCGGCAGGTCGCACTCTCGCGCCACGTCGCGGCAATTGCCTACTGTCTTTGCGGCGCGATTCGCAGCGATGAAAGTCGGGGTTTGAGTCTGTTTCATCGGGTGACTAACGTGAGCTCAGTCACCCAAAGGACGGGCAAATGGCAAACTATCCATCAGAAAATGGCTGCTCACTCCTGCATGAGAGAGCGATAGAGCAAACGCTGGCAGACATGAACAGCGTGCTGCTTGAGTCGAATCTGTTTATGACTCGTCTGACGGTACAAGACCGGCGCTGGCAAAAAGGCAGAAAAAACGGCCATACGTTAAATTGGCGCTCTCTGTTTAAATATCATGTCCAAATGCCGATGAGTTTCGCTTTTGTCTACCGGCAAATGGCCAGCCCGCTAAGCCGCGCCGGCTTTTGCCTGTGCCGTTATCTCCAGGCGGAGAACGTTATCGAACTTGTCGCGCTGGAGAATTTCTCCCTGCGCGAAACGCAACATCCCCTGAAAGGCAATATGCTGCGCAACTGCTTGCAGGCGCTATATCTGTATGGCCTGAACCTGCAAGAGCAGGGGCTGACGCCGGCGTCGCCACCGGACATACTTATCAGCCACGCCATTAACCATCGCGTGTTAGCACTGTATACACGCCAGGCCGCCTTTGAAGTGATACCCGGCACCATGACATGTAAAACCCGCTTCAACGCGCTGAAAAATTACATACAATCGCTGGAAAAGTACGGCACCAGATGTGATAAGGTGCGTATAAATAACGAGCAGTAAGGAAGCCAAAATGGAAAATAAGGATCTGACCGAACCCCACGCTCTCCATTCAAGAGCAAAAACGCATCGCCATCGAGATTTTACGTCAGTACCATCGCTGGGAGATGGCCAATCCACGTCCAGCCGAAGAACTCCCGGAATGGGAAGCCATCGGCCCGTTCAGAAAAAGCAAGCGTCACCTTATCGAACGTACCGATGACTGACCATGCATTAGCCCGCGAGCACTCCTTTTAGGACAACGTCTCTCGCTTAAATCTGATAGTCAATCACCGCATCCAGCTGCGACGAGAAGACTTTGTCCTTGATTTCGGTTAGCGACAGCGTAGGGTTGCACAGCTGAATAAAGCGCCAGGCATAATTGCGCTGCAGCTGGCTGCGCTTCAGGCCCAACCATACCGTATTAGGTTCAAACAAATGCTCGGCGTTGAGACTGACCAATCCGCGATCGCGTTCTTTTTCATACGACATGTCGGCCAGCACGCCCACGCCTAACCCCAATTCAACGTAGGTTTTAATCACGTCGGAGTCCTGTGCGCTGAGCGCGATGTCCGGCGTCAGCCCCGCCGTTTTAAACGCCGCATCCAGCTTCGCGCGCCCGGTAATGCCCTGGCGGTAAGTAATCAGCGGCAAGGTGCTGAGCATCTCCAGCGTCACCTGCGGCTGTCGCGTCAACTCGTGCCCCTCCGGCACCAGAATGGTGTGATGCCAGCGATAGTAAGGAAACGCCGCCAACGATTCGTCACTCATCAATCGTTCGCTGGCGATGCCGATATCGGCTTCGCCGGCGGCCAACATCGAAGCGATCTCCTCCGGGCTACCCTGGTTGAGCACCACCCGCACCCGTGGATAAAGCGCGCGAAACTCTTTGATCACCCCCGGCAGGCTGTAGCGCGCCTGAGTGTGCGTCGTCGCGATATGCAGCTGCCCCGAATCGTTGCTGCTGAAAACGTCCGCCAGGCGACGGATGTTATTGGCATCGTTGAGAATGCGCTCCGCCACCACCAGCAGCTCTTTGCCGGGTTCGGTCATGCCCAGCAAGCGCTTGCCGCGGCGAATGAATATTTCGATACCCAGTTCTTCTTCCAGCTCGCGAATATGGCGGCTGACGCCGGACTGCGAGGTAAATAAGGTATTGGCGACCTCAGTCAGGTTGTAGTTGCAGCGCGCCGATTCACGAATAATTTTTAATTGTTGAAAGTTCATCCCCGTCTCCCTGTTTCTTGCAGTAGCGTTTGCCATATTGATACGGAGTCCTGCGAGGCTGAACAAATAAGAAATAACCTTTAGTTATGCAATTTAATACTAAGTGAATTATTCATCGTTGCTCTCGGCTCAACAAGGCACAACGAAATGCCGAATGGCTTTAAAAATAAAGAGATAAGTAACCATACAAAAAATAAGCATTAAATAATCATGCAGAAGAAAGTTATTAAATATAGGCATTAGATATATAAAAAGGGCTCAGCATGCTGAGCCCTTCAGTGTCTGCTGCCCTGCTAACGCCTCAGGCCGTAGCCTCAGCCCCGAAAGCGCCAGGGCGGTTCTGTTGCAACCACTGCTGTACATAGCGCACCAGATCGCCGATGCAATCATCCTGCATGCCGTGGTGTTTCAGCTCGTTATCCAGCGCAAACAGATATTGCGCGTTGGTGCCTAGCGGACCGCTGGCGCTGGCGATCAATGGCGCGATCACCTGGTAGCTGGTGTCTTCTTCAAACAGCGGATGCTGCGGGTTCATCACAAATACCAGCGCAGTCACAACCTCACCGCCATCCAGCTGCAGCTCGCACCAGGTAGGCACGTAGCAATCGGTGATCATCTCGCGCTTCCACAGCAGTTCCAGCTCTTCGCGCAGCTTGCTTTCCGGCAGGCGGAATGCCAGGCCGGTGGTCTGGCCGCCCTCTTTCAGCGCCAGCATCCGCCCCGGCTGGTGCAGCGTGCCGCGCCCGGCGGTCAGGCGCATGCAGAACGCCCGATGCCAGCCCGGCAGCTTGGCGGGCCGCACTTCTTCCGATTCAAAAACCGGATTCCACATCAGCGAACCGTAGCCGAATACCCATACCGGGCTGTGATCCGGCCGGCGCGATAACGTGCAATCCAACGAGGCTGCGCGCTGTTCAGGCGTCAGCAACATCGACTCCTCAATAGCGCCGAATGCGGTTTTACAATCCGCTTTTTGCAGAAAATCTCGCGTTAACACTGTTACAACCTCCCGGGAATACGATTGCTCGCCCTCCCTCGCCACTGCTGAACCTTTGCAATTTTATTTTTGGTGCGGAATTTTATTAATTCAATAACCGCGCCTATTAATAATGACCTTATTCTTTTCCCGTCGCGCAATCAAGTTGCAAAGCGGTATTAAAGTGAAAAAGTATTTGTACTGAGCAGCAATAATATTAATTGCCGTGGTCGCATAGCGCGTGTGCGATCCTCACCGCGGGGAAAACGTGACTTTTTGCGCCAGCACGCGTTGTCGCCGGGCGCTGTTGAACGCTTCCTTATAATAGAGCGCCTGCGCATGTTTGGCTTCACCGCGTTCGGCAAGCCGTTCGCGGCGTGGCAGTACATCATGCCCTCGGTGCATGTTCCGAGAATCCTGACTAAACCGGGTTCGCGGCCGATGCGCCTCAATGAGCAAACAATTCTCATTATCAAACGGCATGATATACTCACCGCCAAACGAACTATAAGGAGATCCCCGTGACTACCGAAGCCCCTCGCTCACGCGCCCCCTACCTGATTGCCGTCAGCGCCGTACAGGACATTACCCCGCATCTGCGCCGCATCACCTTTACCGCGCCCGATCTGCGCTACTACCCGGCCAACGCCGCCGCAGCGCACATCAAGGTATTTTTACCGCTCGCCGGCCAAACCCAGCCGGATCTGCCGACGCTGACCGAAAACGGCCCGCGCTGGGCCGCGGACGCCGTGCGCCCGATCGTGCGCACCTATTCCATTCGCGCCGTGCGCCCGGAGCAGGCAGAAGTGGACATCGAGTTCGCCATCCATGACCACCAGGGCCCGGCGGTCGATTTTGCGCGCCAGGCGAAAGCCGGCGATAAAATCGGCATCAGCAACCCGGGTGGCCCGAAACCGATGCTGCCGCAGGCTGACTTCTACAGCCTGGCGGGCGACCCCTCCTCGCTACCTGCGCTGGCCGCGCTGCTGGAAAACCTGCCGCCGCATAGCGCGGGGCGCGCTTTTGTCCGCGTTGACAGCGCCGCCGACGTGATTGAGCTGAAGAAACCGGCGGACGTTGAAGTCAACTGGGTCGTTGGCGGCACGGAAAAAACCGACGAATTGATCGCACTGTTCCGCGAGCAGTCCTTGCCGCAAGGCGAGACGCATTTTTGGCTGGCCGGTGAAGATCGTTTGGTGGTAGGGCTGCGCCGTTACCTGCGCCGCGAACGCCAATGCGATCGTAATCGTCTTTATGCCGTACCTTACTGGCGTGAGGGACTAAATGAAGAGGGTTATCATAATAAACGGCATGAAATCATGGATAATATTGACGACTAACGGTCGCATTTTCCTTGATTAACCACGCACTAAATAAGTAAACACGACTTTTCTCAAATCTAACGTTAAAAAACAGCGTTATTGCGTAAAAGTAAGTAAATAAAACCGCACCCCGTGCGGTTTTTTTGCTACCCTGATCACATAAAGCAAGCAATTGCTTTCTCAGATAAAAACAACATCACACCGGCGCCGTGGGTGTATCCTAATATAAAATACCTACTGGAAACGCAGAGTTGCCATGTTACGGCGACCGGCGCTGACGGGCTACGCTGTTTGAGAAGGAGTGCCACCCTCATGAAGTCGCAACACGATCCTGGCCGATCCACCAAATCTCGCCACACCGAATACTCGCTGATCTTCCCCATCGCCGCACTGGTGGTGTTGAATCTGTGGAGCAGCACCACTAACTTTCCGCTGATCGTCGGCATCAACATTCTCGCGCTGGTGGGGATCCTCAGCAGCGCCTTCAGCGTTGTGCGCCACGCCGACGTGCTCGCCCACCGTTTGGGCGAACCCTACGGATCGCTGATCCTCAGCCTGTCGGTAGTGATCCTCGAGGTCAGCCTGATTTCGGCGCTGATGGCCACCGGCGACGCCGCGCCGGCGCTGATGCGCGACACGCTGTACTCCATCATCATGATCGTCTCCGCCGGCCTGGTCGGTTTCGCACTGTTGCTCGGCGGGCGCAAGTTCGCCACTCAGTACGTCAACCTGGGCGGCATCAAACAGTACCTGATGGCGATTTTCCCGCTGGCGGTGATCGTGCTGGTATTCCCGAGCGCGCTGCCGGGCGGCAACTTCAGCACCGGGCAAGCGCTGTTGGTGGCGCTGATCTCCGCCGCCATGTATGGCGTATTCCTGGTGATCCAGACCAAAACCCACCAGAGCCTGTTCGTGTACGAACATGAAGATGATGATGGCGACCCGCATCACGGCAAACCTTCTTCGCACAGCAGCGCCTGGCATGCCGCCTGGCTTATCGTGCACCTGATCGCGGTTATCGCCGTCACCAAATTCAACGCCAATCCGCTGGAAGGCCTGTTGACCAAGGTGAATGCGCCGGCGCAGTTCACCGGTTTCCTGGTGGCGCTGTTGATCCTGTCGCCTGAAGGGCTGGGTGCGCTGCGCGCCGTGCTGAACAACCAGGTGCAGCGCGCCATGAACCTGTTCTTCGGTTCGGTACTGGCGACCATCTCCCTGACGGTGCCGGCGGTGACCATCATCGCCACCCTGACCGGGCAGACGCTGATCTTCGGCCTGCAAACGCCGCATATCGTGGTGATGCTGACGGTGCTGCTGCTGTGCCAGCTGTCGTTCTCGACCGGCCGCACCAACGTGCTGAACGGCACGGCCCACCTGGCGCTGTTCGCCGCCTATATGATGACTATCTTCGCCTGATCAAAAAGGGGCGCACTCTGTGCGCCCCTGTCTGCGTTATACCGAGAAGAATATCGCCGCGGCGATCCCCCCGAACAAAATCCACTTGATGATGTAATAACCGGTGCGGTTCCAGGCCTTCAGGCGTTTCCCCACCCGGCGTATCGCATAGATGTATTTGAACATCTTGTTGACGCCGCCGGTGCGGTCGCCCTCTTCGTTCGGCGCGGTGGCAGCGCTCATCAGATTGCGCCCCAGCCAATGGTTCACCGCCTGCGTCCAACGGTAGCGCATCGGCCGTTCGATGTCGCAGAACAAGATCAGGCGATTCTGCCCGCTCTGGTTTTCCGCGTAGTGCAGATAGGTTTCATCGAACATCACCCCTTCACCGTCGCGCCAGCTGTAGCGCTCGCCGTCCACTTCAATGAAGCAACGGTCGTCGTTGGGGGTAATCAACCCCAGGTGATAACGCAGCGAACCGGCGTAAGGGTCGCGGTGACGCGGCAAACGGCTGCCGTCCGGCAGTTCGGCGAACATCGCCGCCTTGACCGAAGGCAGGCTGCGCAGCAGCTCAGTGGTCTGCGGGCACAGGGTCATGGCGGAAGGATGGCTGTCTTCATACCATTTCAGATAAAAGCGCTTCCAACCGGTCTTGAAGAACGAGTTGAAACCGGCGTCGTTGAATTGATCGGACGCTTTGATCTGCTGGATCTCCATCAGCTTCTGTCCTTCGTCGCGGATGGTCTCCCAATTCTCCCGCAGTACCGCCAGCTCAGGGAACTGCTCCGGCTTCAGGTACGGCGTAGTCGGCACGCGAGAAAACAGATACATGAAGACGTTCAGCGGTGCGGTAAAGGTGGAATGGTCAGACAGCTGCCGCCATACGTTGTAGCGCACTCGTCCGCGGTAATGCACATAGACGACGCATAAAATAAGCAAAATCAGAATGATATATTTCATGTTTGAATCGCAGCAAAGAATCCACACTCAATGCGCCGCGCGGCGCACACCCCAGATAGTGTCCTTTTGGCGGCACACGCAAACTGCGCGCCAATCTGGAACCCATTAATCATTAACGCTAACTCAACGAAAATCTATACAAATAACCACAATAATTTACACAAAGGTTAAACGAGAGGGGAAATTGCGGAGATAAAAAAGGCCGCCGAAGCGGCCTTTCCATTAGCGGATAGGTTAACTGTAAGCGTTGAGCGTGCGCTGGCACAAAGCGGAGCGTACGCAGTCCTGTTTTTCAAAGCGGATAACGCCGATCATCTCGTCCTCTTCGAAGCGCTCCAGGGCGTCGCTGAGGCCGGATTTTACGCCGCGTGGCAAGTCGCACTGGGTCACGTCGCCGTTAACGATAACCGTCACGTTTTCCCCCAGGCGGGTCAGGAACATTTTCATCTGGCTGGCGGTCACGTTCTGGGCTTCATCCAGGATAACGACCGCATTTTCGAAGGTGCGTCCGCGCATATAAGCGAACGGTGCAATCTCTACCTTGCCGATTTCCGGCCGCAGGCAGTACTGCATAAAGGAAGAGCCCAAACGGCGCACCAGAATGTCATACACCGGGCGGAAATAAGGGGCGAATTTCTCGGAGATATCCCCCGGCAGGAAACCGAGGTCTTCATCCGCCTGCAAAACAGGACGGGTAACGATAATCCGATCCACCTCTTTATGGATCAGCGCCTCCGCCGCCTTGGCGGCGCTGATAAATGTTTTGCCGCAGCCGGCTTCGCCGGTGGCGAAGATCAGCTGCTTATTTTCTATGGCTGATAAGTAATGACCCTGAGCTTCGGTTCTAGCCTCGATGGGTGAGCTATCGCGCTTGTCTCGCGCCATGCCGATAGACTCGACTCCCCCCATTTGCACCAGCGAGGTCACAGACTCTTCTTCCAGCTGGCGATGACTACGAGCGTCACGACGAATAACGCGTTTCGCTTCACGACGTGCTTTGATCACTGCTTTCTGTCTACCCATAGTGGCACCTTACAGTTTGTTTCACCTACCGCAACGGCCAGGCCGCGCGATTATGTTTCACACACGTATTAGGTTTTGGCCTCCTCCGAGCCAATAAGAGCCAAGGGACAAAGTGAATCGACGGCAATGCTTCGGCGCCGTATCTTCACGGGACAACGCGGACTGCATCAATAAACGTGGAGTAAAAAACGATGAGATTCGGTAGCGATAAGGGTGCGGAGTTGCCGGTAAAAGAGAGTCGGAGAGAGAACCCTCGTAACAACGAGAAATCAGGGGAGATGTGTTATTTTTTCTTTCCAGCCCAACCAAGGACTTTACCATTAGCGATCCCCGCAGTGATATTTACAGCTTCAAGCTGTGCACCGTGTGAAAACTACCGCCAGATGATTACAGTATAATGACATTCAATCCCACAGCGTTACTAAAATGTAAAAAAATTTAATATCTTTTGTTTTCAGTTAACGCAAAAACACTATATCACGCCTAAGACGTCATTCCATAGAAAATTATAATCAATAAATATCAATGAATTACAATTAAAAATCACGAATGACACTTTGGTTTCCCGATTAAATTTTGCGCAATCAAAAACAGCGCAACTGCGGTTTTTTTAATCTGCCGGCACAGCATTGAATTGCGTTTCATCGTTCATTGCCCCCACAACGGGAAAGACAAACGTAAAGCGAGGCGGAAGATCCCGCCCCACCATTCCGTCTTCAGGCCTTGAGCAAGCCGCTGGCCAGATAGTCGCCGCCCTCTGTCACGCCCGGCAATACGAAGAAATACCCGCCGCCGATCGGCTTGATGTATTCCTCCAGCGCTTCGCCGTTCAGTCTTTTTTGCACCGTCAGAAACCCTTTTTCCAGATCGGCCTGATAGCAGACGAACAGCAGCCCCATTTCCAGCTGGCCGGCATTGGATACACCAAGGGAATAGCTATAGCCACGCCGCAACATCAGATTGCTTTGGCTTTCCGGCGTGCGCGGATTAGCCAATCGGATATGCGCATCCATCGGGATCACCTTGCCGTCGGGATCGCTCGCATAGTTCGGCTCATCATGTTCATGCTTCATGCCGAGCGGCGCGCCGCTGTGCTTTTCACGGCCGAAAATGGTTTCCTGCTCCTGCAACGGCGTGCGGTCCCAAAACTCGACGCGGAAACGAATAATGCGCGCGGCCTGATAGCTACCGCCCGCCGTCCACGCCGGCTCGCCGACGTTGTCACCGACCCATACCACCTTATCCATCAGCGGCTTGTCGTCGGTTTTCGGGTTAGCGGTGCCGTCTTTGAAGCCCAACAGGTTAATCGGCGTCTCTTTGCCTTTGCTGCGCGCCGCATGCGCGGAGATAAACCCTTCCCGTTTCCAGCGCACGCTGAGCAGATCCGGCGAATGCTTGATGATGTCGCGCAGTGCGTGAATCACCGTTTCATTGGTGTTGGCGCAGATCTGCAGCAGCAGATCGCCATGGCACAGCCCGGCGTCCAACGCATCGTTGGGGAAGCGTGTCATCTTCTGCAACCGCAGCGGCTTGTGCGCCTGCAGGCCAAAGCGCTCGTCGAACAGCGAGGCGC
This sequence comes from Serratia sp. LTN-2, assembly GCF_059740205.1. NCBI lineage: Bacteria > Pseudomonadati > Pseudomonadota > Gammaproteobacteria > Enterobacterales > Yersiniaceae > Serratia > Serratia sp. LTN-2. Next base: position 688,412 of record NZ_JCAXDO010000001.1, read on the forward strand.
CGACCGAGACGGTGACGGTCAGATTGTCCGGGTAAATCTCCGGCCCCATGATGCCGGAATCGAGCGGCGGTAGCTTGGCATCCACCTCCGGCGCCTTGCCGCCGTGGGTCAGGAAAGCGATGCGATCGGTCAGCAGCCTAAACAGACGCTCCAGATCCGCTTTGCTGGTCGCCAGCACGTCGAACGCCACCAGCATCATCGCCGCCTGTTGCGGGGTCAGCACCCCGGCCTGATGGCGGCCATAAAACGGCTGTTTCTGCCAGCGCTCATCCTGCGGCGCTGCCAACGGCTCCGCCGCTTTGTCCGCCGCCTGCACCAGGCGGCTGCCGCCCAGCGCCAGCGCGCTCAGCCCCAGTCCCTGCAGCAAACGGCGGCGTGAAGGGGATGCAGCCCCCTGAGAGTGCGGATGAGGCCCGTTATTCGGGCCTGCCTTGTTGCTCATAACCGTATGCCTCAGTCCAGACCCAATACGCCACGCAGTTGGGAAAGATCTTCCGCCAGGGTGGTGATCGGCCCTTTCAGCGCATTGCGATCGGCATCGGTCAGCTTCTCGTAGGACTCATACCCCTCTTTGGTTTGGTACTTCGCCAAAATGGTGTCGACGGTTTTGAAGTTGGCGTCGATCTTGTCCAGCAGCGGCTTGTTGGCTTTGATCAACAACGGGCGCAGCAGGTTAACTATCTTCTGCGCGCCGTCGACGTTAGCCTGGAAATCCCACAAATCGGTGCGGCTGTAACGGTCTTCTTCACCGCTGATCTTGCTGGCCGCCACTTCTTCGATCAGCCCGGCCGCGCCGCCCACCACCTTGCTCGGCGGGAAGGTCAGTTCACTCACGCGTTTTTGCAGCTCAACGGTGTCGTGATACAGGCGATCGGCATATTTACCCATGTCTTTGGTGGAGTTATCAGCAAACAGCGCCTTCTCCAGACGGTGGAAGCCGGTGAAGTTAGGGTCCGCCGATTTCTTCTCGTAGTCGTCTTCACGGGCGTCGATACTGCCGTCCAGATCGGAGAACAGTTCGGCGATCGGTTCGATGCGCTCATAGTGTTGGCGGGTAGGCGCATACAGCTTGCGCGCTTGCTCCACATTGCCGGCCTTCACCGCATCGGTGAACAGCTTGGTCTGTTTCACCAGCCCATCGACCTCTTTGGTGACGTAGACCTTGTATTCGGCGATCGGGCCGACCAGGTCCAGCGCGCTCGGCTTGCCGTCGGTGGCGCCGCCGGCCGCTGCGGTGACGGTCAGTTTGCCTTTCGGATTGCTCAGCAGCCCGCAGGTCATGTCATATTCGCCCGCCTCGAGCGTGGCGGTCATTTTCTGGGTGAAGCCCGGCGCGATGTTCTCGCGCTCTTCCACCACCATCACCCCTTTCAGGATTTCCCATTCGACGTTTTTCTGGCTGGTGTTGTGCACCACAAACTGCGTCTTGCCGGCCGGCACGGTCAGCTGCATCGGCTCACACTGTTTGTCGTTGACCGTGACCTTGACCTGCGGCACATCCGCCGCCAATGCGTCGATGCTCAGCGCAAACGCCGGGATAGCCAGTAATGCTGCGTGCAACGCCTTGCGGCGAAATAACGGAGTAGACATACGAGATTCCCTATTAAACATTAATGATTGATTTTACGTTGCGCCGGGGCCGCTGTCGGCTCCGCGCGCTGCGGCAGGAAGAAGAAAATCAGCGCCGGGATCAGATACAGGAAGTAGACCGCCACTTCGCTGACCGTCGGCGCTTCCTGATAACCGAGAATGCCTTCCAGCAGGGTGCCGAACAGCGAATGGGTCGACAGGGTGCTGCTGAAGTCGAAGGCGATATCCTGGAAGTGGTTCCACAGACCGGCTTCGTGGAAGGCGCGGATCGCCCCGGCGGCCAGGCCGGCGGCGACGAACAGAATGAACAGGCTGGTCCATTTGAAGAATTTGGCCAGGTGCAGCTTCACCCCGCCCCAGTAAATCATCATGCCCAGCACGATGGCGGCCACCAGGCCGAGCACCGCGCCGATCGGCGCTGCGGCGCCCACGTCTTGCTGAAACGCCGCCAGCAGGAAGAACACCGACTCCAGCCCTTCGCGCGCGACGGCGAAGAACACCATCGCCACCAGCGCCCAACCCTGCCCTTTGCCGGCGTTGAGCGCCTGATCGATCGCCCCTTCCAGATGCACCTTGACCGACTTGGAGACTTTACGCATCCAGAACACCATGTAGGTGAGGATCACCACCGCCACCACCGCAACGATACCTTCGAACAGCTCCTGCTGTTTCTGCGGGAACTCGCCGGTGGTCTCATTGATGAAGATGCCGAGCGCCAGACACAGCGCGGCCGCGACTATCACGCCGATCCACACCGCGCCGAGCCATTGGCTACGCTGCGTGCGCTTCAGGTAGCTGGCGATCAGGCTGACGATCAACGCCGCCTCCAGCCCCTCGCGGAACATGATAAGAAAGGGAACAAACATAAATAATCACCCCTGAAAAGAGCGCGGCGGCAGAAACGGTGGCTGCGAAATAAGCCGCGCGGCTATGTAAAGAAACGTAAAACTCAACGAGAGTGATTATCATTCGGCCAAGGATAAATACAAGAGGCGCGAGGGTGATTTTTTCTAATCAAATGTCGCCAGGTGTTACAGCTGGGTGGTGCGGAGCGCTCATGAAGTGCCATGATATACTGCAAAGAGCAGAAGTATGCCGTTCTGACGCCATAAACAGCGAGGAGATATCGACGCCGTTTGCTTTACGGACAGACCAGAAACGGTAGGATGGCAGCATCCATCACGATCCGTAGAAGTATGATTTAATCCTGCCGTCAGAGCCTGATTAACCGGTAAGGCGAGCCCGTAGCAAGTTAAATGGAGTAAAAATGAAGATATCCGCCATCGTTCCGGCATTTAACACGGAAAACTACATTAGTGAGTGCGTTGAATCTTTATTAAAGAACGATCAGGATAATATTGAAATCATTCTGGTCAACGATGGTTCAACCGACAAAACGGGCACGATCCTGAGTAGCTTCGTTGCACCTTGCATTAAAGTGATCCATACCGAAAACAAAGGGCAATCGTCTGCCAGAAACACGGGGCTCGCCGCCTCATCAGGCGACTATGTGATCTTTGTGGATAGCGATGACAAACTCGCGGAAAATGCACTGGATCGATTAGCTGGCATGCTAAAAGAAACCCAGGCGGACGTGGTCTTTTTTGAGTCTTCCGTGTTCTTCGACGATGAAAGTCTGGCTGAGCGATTCAACCCTAAGTATGAAAGAAATGGTTCATTAAGTAACATCACTTGCCCAGGAACGGATTTTTTTCAGAAAGCAATCAATGTCGGTAACTATATCGTCAGCCCTTGCTTGTATATATCCAGTAGAAAAGCTTTAAAAAACATCCAGTTCAAAAACGGCATCGTACACGAAGACAACATATTCACTACGCGTCTTCTGCTTGAGAATGATATTACCGTTCATTGTGTCAATGAAAAATTTTATTTACGTCGAGTGCGTCATGGTTCCGTGATGACGCAAAAGAAAGGCGATGAACATGTAAACGGCTACTATAGCTGTATTACCGAGCTGATTAATTATCCCCCAACCAATGCCGGCCGGGTACAGGCCGAGTACAATAAGTTTATTTGCCATATGGTCGATTGCTTCAAGTACACCAATGGCGACATCATTGCCGATTTGAAAGGTGAACTTGCCAAGAAAAACGACATAGTTTCAGGCAAGTTAGCGGGGTTGGAGCGAGAAATCACTGAGCTGCGCAACTCCACATCGTGGAAAATAACCTCGCCATTAAGACGCATGGTGACTTTATTGAAAAGATAACCCTATAACTTTATCAAAAGAAGGGGCGCCATTGGCGCCCTTCGTTATTTGACGGCAGTTATACCGTTTTGTACTCGGCTTCCGCCTGATCGAAACGCTCGGTCATGGTGGCGGAAGGCTGGCGGCCCATCAGGCTCACCACCACGATGGCCAGACAGCCCAGGATGAAACCTGGGATGATTTCATACAGGCCCAGCCATTCGTACTGTTTCCAGACGATCACCGTCACCGCGCCGACCAGCATACCGGCCAGCGCACCGTTGCGGGTCATGCGTGACCACATTACCGAGATCAGCACAACCGGGCCGAAGGCGGCACCGAAACCGGCCCAGGCGTAGCTCACCAGGCCCAGCACGCGGTTTTCCGGGTTGGCCGCCAGCGCGATGGCGACCAGCGCCACCACCAGCACCATCACGCGGCCGACCCACACCAGCTCACGTTGGCTGGCGCCTTTGCGCAGAAACGCCTTGTACAGGTCTTCGGTGATCGCGCTGGAGCACACCAGCAGCTGGCAGCTCAGGGTGCTCATGACCGCCGCCAGAATCGCCGACAGCAGCACGCCCGCCACCCATGGGTTGAACAGCAGCATCGCCAGCTCGATGAACACACGCTCGCCGTTCTGCGACACGTTGCCGGCCTGATCAGGGTTGTTGGCGAAGTAAGCGATGCCGAAGAAACCGACGGCGATGGTGCCGGCCAGGCACAGGATCATCCAGGTCATGCTGATGCGACGCGCGCTGCGGATGGTGCGGTGAGAATCCGCCGCCATGAAACGCGCCAGGATGTGCGGCTGGCCGAAGTAGCCCAGGCCCCAACCCAGCAGCGACAGGATGGCGACGAAGTTCAGGCCTTTCAGCATGTCGAGGTTGGCCGGGTTCTGCGCCTGGATCACCAGCATCGAGGTATCGATGCCGCCGACGGCGAAGATCACGATCACCGGCGTCAGGATCAGCGCGAAAATCATCAGGCTGGCCTGCACGGTGTCGGTCCAGCTCACCGCCAGGAAACCGCCGATAAAGGTATACAGGATGGTCGCTGCGGCGCCGGCCCACAGGGCGGTTTCGTAGCTCATGCCGAAGGTGCTTTCGAACAGACGCGCGCCGGCCACGATGCCGGAGGCGCAGTAAATGGTGAAGAACACCAGGATGACGATGGCCGAGATCACCCGCAGCAGCTTGCTGTTGTCTTCAAAACGGCTGGTGAAATAGTCCGGCAGCGTCAGGGCGTTGTTGTTGGCTTCGGTATGCACGCGCAGCCTGCCTGCCACCAGCTTCCAGTTCAGGTAAGCGCCGATGGTCAGACCGATGGCGATCCAGCTTTCGGAGATGCCGGAGAGGAAGATGGCGCCCGGCAGGCCCATCAGCAGCCAGCCGCTCATGTCGGAAGCCCCGGCGGACAGCGCGGTCACCACGCTGCCCAAACTGCGACCGCCGAGAATATAATCATCAAAGTTGTTGGTTGCCCGGTAGGCAAGCAGGCCGATCAGCACCATCCCGAAAATGTACACCAGGAAGGTCACCAGCATAGGTGTGCTCATTGTCATTTAATTCTCCACTTTCATTATTATTCGCGTTTCGCTCCGGCCAAGCCGGCGCCGGTAAACCCACGCGCAATGCATTTCACTGGCCGCCGCGCCGGAACGTGGCGCAGCCTGCGAGCAAGTGCAGGTAAAATAGTTTCTGCCCGTAATTGTTGACCGTCGGTTATCCTAGATGAGCCTTTCATCAACCAACAAGATATTTAACAACAAAGTTACACAAAGTTTACCCTGCGTCACATTTACCGGGCCTGTAGGTTGCACTCACGACAAACAAAATGAGTTGCACCTGGTGATTACCCTTATATACCGCAAGGTAAAGCGCCTGCGGCATAATAAACCCCGCCGCATTCGCTCAATAACGCAACATTCATGCCAACTGTCCATGTTAAAAAATCGATGAAACTCACACTTCACTCATCAGCCTGATTTAACAAGGTTGCACAAAGTTGCAACATGCAGGATATTGTCTGCATTCTTAACACCACACATCTCACGAACCTATCCCAACAGGCTTTCCGGCCTGCTGTTTGTCTAGCCTGATGGGATAGGTTCTAAACACAGGAGTTGGACAGGCATGGGCACTACCACAATGGGCGTGAAACTCGACGAGGCAACACGCGACCGGATCAAGAGCGCCGCGCAGCGCATCGATCGCACGCCGCACTGGCTCATCAAGCAGGCCATCTTTAATTACCTCGAGCGTCTCGAGAGCGGTACCGATATTCCTGAAATTCCAGCGCTGGCCGCAGCGGGCCAGCCTGAAGCGGACGACATTATGCCGCAAGCGCAGGAAGAGTCACACCAACCATTCCTCGATTTCGCCGAACAAATTCTGCCGCAGTCAGTCACCCGCGCCGCCATCACCGCCGCATATCGCCGTCCAGAGACCGAAGCGGTGCCGATGTTGCTCGAACAGGCGCGATTACCCGCCGATCTTGCACAGGCCACTCACAAAATGGCCTACGGCATCGCCGAGAAGCTGCGTAACCAAAAAAGTGCAAATGGCCGCGCCGGCATGGTGCAAGGCCTGCTGCAAGAGTTCTCCCTCTCCTCGCAGGAAGGCGTGGCGCTGATGTGCCTGGCGGAAGCGCTGCTGCGCATTCCGGACAAACCGACCCGCGACGCCCTGATCCGCGACAAGATCAGCAACGGCAACTGGCACTCGCACCTGGGGCGCAGCCCGTCGCTGTTCGTCAACGCCGCCACCTGGGGCCTGCTGTTCACCGGCAAGCTGGTGTCGACCCATAACGAAGCCAACCTGTCCCGCTCGCTGAACCGCATCATCAGCAAGAGCGGCGAACCGCTGATCCGCAAAGGCGTGGACATGGCGATGCGCCTGATGGGCGAGCAGTTCGTGACCGGCGAAACCATCGCCGAAGCGCTGGCCAACGCGCGCAAGCTGGAAGAAAAAGGCTTCCGCTACTCTTATGACATGCTGGGCGAAGCCGCCCTGACCGAGGCCGACGCTCAGGCCTATCTGGTTTCCTACCAGCAGGCGATCCACGCCATCGGCAAAGCCTCCAACGGCCGCGGTATCTATGAAGGCCCCGGCATCTCCATCAAACTGTCCGCTCTGCACCCGCGCTACAGCCGCGCGCAGTACGAACGCGTCATGGAAGAACTCTACCCACGCCTGCTGTCGCTGACCCTGCAGGCGCGCCAGTACGATATCGGCATCAACATCGACGCCGAAGAGGCCGACCGTCTGGAGATCTCGCTCGATCTGCTGGAGAAGCTGTGCTTCGAGCCGCAGCTGGCCGGTTGGAACGGCATCGGCTTCGTGATTCAGGCCTACCAGAAACGCTGCCCGTTCGCCATCGACGCGGTAATCGACATGGCGCAACGCAGCCGTCGTCGCCTGATGATCCGTCTGGTGAAGGGTGCCTACTGGGACAGCGAAATCAAACGCGCCCAGATGGACGGCCTGGAAGGCTACCCGGTTTACACCCGCAAGGTGTACACCGACGTTTCCTACCTGGCCTGCGCTCGCAAGCTGCTGTCGGTACCGAACCTGATCTATCCGCAGTTCGCCACCCACAACGCCCATACCCTGAGCGCCATCTATCACCTGGCCGGCAACAACTACTACCCTGGCCAGTATGAGTTCCAGTGCCTGCACGGCATGGGTGAACCGCTGTACGAACAGGTGGTGGGTAAAGTGGCCGACGGCAAACTGAACCGCCCGTGCCGCATCTATGCGCCGGTCGGCACCCATGAAACGCTGCTGGCCTACCTGGTGCGCCGCCTGTTGGAAAACGGCGCCAACACCTCGTTCGTCAACCGCATCGCCGACGCCACCCTGCCGCTCGACGAGCTGGTGGCCGATCCGGTCAGCGCCGTGGAAGCCATGGCGGCCAGCGAAGGCCAGATGGGCCTGCCGCATCCGCGCATTCCGCTGCCGCGCGAGCTGTATGGCGAGAAACGCACCAACTCCAGCGGTCTGGATCTGTCCAACGAACAGCGTCTGGCCTCGCTCTCCAGCGCCCTGCTCACCAGCGCCAGCCATCCGTGGCGCGCGGAACCTATTATCGACGCCGAGTTGGATCAGGGCGTGGAACAGCCGGTGATCAACCCGGCCGAGCCGGGCGATGTGGTCGGCTACGTGCGTGAAGCCACCGAAGGCGAAGTCAGCCGCGCGCTCGACGCCGCCGCGGCCGCCGGCCCAATCTGGTTCGCGACACCGCCAACGGAGCGCGCCGCGATCCTCGAACGCGCCGCCGAACTGATGGAAAGCCAGCTGCAAAGCCTGCTGGGCATTCTGGTGCGCGAAGCGGGTAAAACCTTCAACAACGCCATCGCCGAAGTGCGTGAAGCGGTCGACTTCCTGCACTACTACGCCGGCCAGGTGCGCGACGATTTCGCCAACGACAGCCACCGCCCGCTGGGCCCGGTAGTCTGCATCAGCCCGTGGAACTTCCCGCTGGCGATCTTCACCGGCCAGATCGCCGCCGCGCTGGCGGCAGGCAACAGCGTGTTGGCCAAACCGGCCGAGCAAACGCCGCTGGTGGCCGCTCAGGCGGTGCGCATCCTGCTGGAAGCCGGTATTCCGCAAGGCGTACTGCAGCTGCTGCCAGGCCAGGGTGAAACCGTCGGCTCGACGCTGGTCAACGACGCCCGCGTACGCGGCGTGATGTTCACCGGCTCCACCGACGTCGCCGGCATTCTGCAGCGCAGCATCGCCGGTCGTCTGGATCCGCAGGGCCGCCCAACGCCGCTGATCGCCGAAACCGGCGGCCTGAACGCCATGATCGTCGACTCTTCCGCCCTGACTGAACAGGTCGTCACCGACGTGGTGGCCTCCGCCTTCGACAGCGCCGGCCAACGCTGCTCCGCGCTGCGTATCCTGTGCATTCAGGAAGACGTGGCCGAACACACGCTGCAGATGCTGCGCGGCGCGATGGCCGAATGCCGCATGGGCAACCCGGAGCGCCTGTCCACCGACGTGGGCCCGGTGATCGACGCCGAAGCCAAAACCGGCATCGAGCGCCACATCCAGGCGATGCGCGCCAAAGGCCGCAAGGTGTACCAGGCCGCCAAAGGTAGCACGCAGGATGAAAAAGAGTGGGCGCGCGGCACCTTCATCAAGCCGACGCTGATCGAGCTCGACAGCTTCGACGAGCTGCAGAAAGAGATCTTCGGCCCGGTGCTGCACGTCGTACGCTTCCAGCGCAACAACCTGGACGCGCTGGTCGATCAGATCAACGCCGCCGGTTACGGCCTGACGCTGGGCATTCACACCCGTATCGATGAAACCATCGCCCGGGTGACCGAGCGCGCCAAGGTCGGCAACCTGTACGTTAACCGCAACATGGTGGGCGCAGTGGTCGGCGTGCAGCCGTTCGGCGGCGAAGGCCTGTCGGGCACCGGCCCGAAAGCCGGCGGCCCGCTGTACCTGTACCGTCTCTTGGCCAACCGGCCGGACGACGCGCTGCAGCGCACGCTGCACCGCCAGGACGAGGAGCGCCCGATGGAAGCCACCGCACGGCCGCAGCTGCTGGGCGCGCTGCAATCGCTGGAGAAATGGGCGGTCACCAGCCAACACGGCGAACTGGCGGCATTGGCGCAGCGCTATGCGGAACTGGGCCAGGGCGGCACCGTTCGTCCGCTGCCAGGGCCGACCGGCGAGCGCAATACCTATGCCCTGTTGCCGCGTGAACGCGTGCTGTGCCTGGCGGATAACGAAGCCGATGCGCTGATCCAGTTGGCCGCCGTGCTGGCGGTCGGCAGCTGCGCGCTGTGGCCGGAAGCGGAACTGCAACGCAATCTGTTCCGCCGTTTGCCGAACGATGTGCAGGCGCGTATCGCCTTCAGCAAAGACTGGCAGCAGGATAAGGTTGAGTTCGACGCCGCCATCTACCACGGCGATGCCGACCAACTGCGCACCCTGTGCGAGCAGATCGCCCAGCGCGGCGGCGCCATCGTTTCGGTGCAGGGCTTCGCCCACGGGGAAACCAACATCCTGTTGGAACGCCTGCTGATCGAGCGTTCGCTGAGCGTCAACACCGCCGCCGCCGGCGGCAACGCCAGCCTGATGACCATCGGTTAACGCATCGTCAAGGCGGCGACACGTCGCCGCCTGATTGGCTTACCGCTACGCAAACCCTGCACTCGTGCAGGGTTTTTTATTGTCCGCCGCCCGGCCAGTCGTTAGCGTATTAATCTCCTTGCCTGAGAGTGTGTATGGTGTGTAGATTAAGGACGATAACATCGTGAAGAGTTCAGAGCTGATCGCGCTGCTGGAAAGCCACGGCTGGGTATTGCGGCGGGTAAAAGGCAGCCACCATCAATTCAAACATCCCGATTTTGCGCTGATCGTCACCGTGCCGCACCCAAAGAAAGATCTCAAGCTGGGCACGCTGCGGCAGATACTTAAAGACGCGGGGTTAACTGCACTTCACATTGCCACGCGTTAGACAGGAGAAACCATGTTTTATCCCGCTTATATCCATACCGAATCAGACGGCAGTGCCAGCGGTTTCTTTCCCGATGTCCCCGGTTGTTATTTCGCCGGCGCCAGCCTGGACGACGCCTTTGCCGATGCCCAAAGCGCGCTGGATGCGCACTTTGAGTTGTTGAGCGAAGACAATCAGCCGATACCGCGTCCGCGGGCCGTCGCCGTGCATCTTGCCAAAAACGCGGAATCCTTCGAGGGGGGGCAGTGGCTGTTGATCGCTATCAATATGGATAAGTTTGACGGCCGGGCCGAGCGAATCAATATCACGCTGCCCCACCGACTGTTAAGCCGCATTGATTCTCTGGTTCGGCAACATCCTGGATACGGCAGCCGCAGCGGGTTTCTCGCCGCCGCCGCGCGAAATGAATTGTTGAAAGTGGAGTGAACGCAGTCGGGGGAAGCTCCCCCGCCGCCTTATTGATTCAGAAACTTGTCGAGGAATTGCTGGGTGCGCTGGTGCTGCGGGTTGGCGAACAGCGCTTTGGCCGGGCCCTGTTCGACGATGCGGCCATGGTCCATAAAGATAACCCGGTCGGCCACGTCGCGGGCGAAGCTCATCTCATGGGTGACAATCACCATGGTGCGTTTCTCTTCCGCCAGTGAGCGCATGGTATTGAGCACTTCCCCCACCAGCTCGGGATCGAGCGCCGAGGTCGGCTCATCGAACAAAATCACCTCCGGCTGCATCGCCAGCGCGCGCGCAATAGCCACCCGCTGTTGCTGCCCGCCGGACAACCGCCGCGGATAGGCCTGCTCTTTGCCGCTCAGCCCCACCTTGGCCAGCAACGCACGAGCGCGCTGTTCAGCGCTGGCTTTTGCTTCGCCCTTGACGATAACCGGCCCTTCGATAATGTTTTCCAGCACCGAACGGTGTGGGAACAGGTTGAAGTTCTGGAACACGAAGCCGACCTGCTGACGCAGCGCACGCACCTGGTTCTTCTGTTTGCTCAGCGGTTTGCTGCCGTCGATCAGGATATCGCCGACGCGAATGGTGCCGGAATCCGGCTCCTCCAGCAGGTTGATGCAACGCAACAAGGTGGTTTTCCCCGAACCGCTCGGCCCGATGATCGCCACCACTTCGCCGGCGTCCACCGCCAGATCGATTCCATGCAGCACCGTCTGACCCTTGAACTGCTTGGTCAATTGCTTAACTTCAATGGCACTCATGCGTTACTCCTGATCCTGGCGATTTACGTGGGCTTCCAGACGGTTTTGCAGTGCGGAAAGCAGGGTCGCCATCACCCAGTAAATCAGCGAGGCCGCCAGGTACATGGTGAACACTTCCAGCGTGCGCGAGGTGATCAGCTGCGCCTGGCGGAACAATTCCGGTACCTGAATGGTGGCGGCCAGCGAGGTGTCCTTCACCAGACCGATAAAGCTGTTGCCGAGCGGCGGCAAGGCGGTGCGCGCCGCCTGCGGCAGGATCACCCGGCGCAGAGTTTGCCAGCGGGTCATGCCGATGCTGGCGGCGGCTTCCCACTGCCCTTTATCGATCGACGAAATCGCCGCGCGCAGCGTTTCCGAGGTGTAGGCGGCGGTATTGAGCGACAGGCCAATCAGCGCCGCCGGGAAGGGATCGAATTCGATGCCGAACTGCGGCAGACCGTAATAGATCATAAACAGCTGGGCGATCAACGGCGTGCCGCGGAACAGCGACACGTAAATGCGCGACAGCCACGACAGCGGCCACAGCGGCGAAAGGCGCATCAGCGCCAGCAGAAAACCGAGCAGCAATCCCAACGCCATCCCGCCCAGGCTGAGCTGAAGCGTCAGTATGGCGCCCTTCAATAAAAATGGCGCTGAATCCAGCGCCAGTTGAATACTTTCGTGCATTATTTAGTTACGTCCGCGCCAAACCATTTCTCGGAGATCTTCGCCATCGTGCCGTCTTTTTGCATCTCGGCGATCGCCTGATCAATCGCGGCCAGCAGCTCTGGGTTATTTTTGCGCAGCGCCACGCCGGACTCCTGACGAGAGAACGCCGGGCCGGCTACCGCCAGCGTATCACCGGTTTTCTTCACCAGATCCAGCGCCGCCAGACGATCCACCAGAATGGCGTTGATGCGGCCAACGCGCAGATCCTGATACTTGGTCGGGTCGTCGTCGTAGGTACGCACGTCCACGCCCTGCACGTTCGCGCGCAGCCACTGTTCATAGTTGGTGCCAAGACCCACGCCAACCTTCTTGCCCTTCAGGTCTTCCGGCTTGGTGATGGTGCCTTCGTTGCCTTTCTTCACCAGCGCCTGAATACCGGAAACGGTGTAAGGGGTGGAGAAGTCATATTTCTTCTTGCGCTCATCGGAGAGGGTCACCTGGTTGATGACCACGTCGATACGTTTCGAGTCCAGCGAAGCCAGCATGCCGTCCCATTTGGTCGGGTTCAGCTTGGCTTTCACGCCCAGGTGTTCCGCCAACGCGTTGGCGAAATCCACTTCGAAACCGGTCAGCTTGCCGTCTTCACCCTGGAAGCTGAACGGCGGATAGGTGCCTTCCAGCCCGACGATCAGCGTACCGCGCTGTTTCACCTGCTGCAGCAGATTGTCGGCGGCATAGGTTTGCGTCGACAAACCGGCGGCCAACGCGACACCCACTACGCCCAACAGCCATTGACGACGAACTTTCGCAAACATCATAAACACCCCTGTGTGTTATTTATCTTTTTTGATATCAGCACTTTAACAGTGCGTCCGTCCGCATAAAGGAATATAACTTTATAAATATAGTTCAAAATGGAATAACAAGCGGTATTTACACCTGCGGATGATAGGCGAACAGCGCCGGCGCACCGCCGGTGTGAACGAACAGAATAGGCCCCTCATCGCGGAAACGCCGCTGGGCGATGCCGTCGATCAAACCGGCCATCGCCTTGCCGGTGTATACCGGATCCAGCAACACGCCCTCTTGCTGCGCCAGCAACTGCACCGCCGCCATGCCTTCTTCATTCGGCATGCCGTACTGCGGCGCGAAGTAATCGTCCCACAGCGCGATCGGCGCCAGTTCGTCGATATTCAGCGAACAGGCCAGGGCCTTTTGGATCTGCTCAACCTTCGGCAGCTGATCGATCACGGTGCGCGAAACCGTCACGCCGATCAGCTCGGTTTCCGGCAACAGCTGCTGCAGCCCCACCGCCAGCCCGGCGTGGGTACCGGCGCTGCCGGAGGCCACCACCACCGAGCTGAACGCCACGTTGCTGCGCTGGCTCTGCTCAGCGATTTCCAATGCGCACTGCACATACCCCAACGCGCCCAGCGCATTGGAGCCGCCCACCGGCACCACGTAAGGTCGGAAGCCCTGCGCTTCAAGGCGCATAGCCAGTTCCGCCAGCTGCTGCTGCGGATCGTGCAGCGCTTCGCACATCACCACTTCGGCGTTGAACAGGCCGAGCAGCAGGCGGTTGCCGTTAGTCAGATAATTTTCTGCACGGGTGTCGATAGGATTTTCCAACAGCGCGACGCAATGCAGGCCCAGCTTCGCTGCCACCGCCGCCGTCTGGCGCACGTGGTTGGATTGAATGGCACCGGCGGTGACCAGCGTGTCGGCGCCTTGGCGCAGGGCGTCGGCGGCCAGAAACTCAAGCTTTCTCAGCTTGTTGCCGCCCATTGCTATAGGAGTGACGTCGTCACGTTTAAGGTAAATATCGCGGCCGAGGTAATCGGAAAGACGGGACAGCTTTTCCAGCGGTGTGGCGGTGCCAACCAGGTCCAGGCGCGGGAATTGCGCCAGTTGTTGTTGCAGGTTCACTTCTTCCCCCCAGGGAATCGAATATCAACATCTGATAACCGATAGATTTAGCAGATGTGAACTGAATAATCATCCTTTATCACGGGGGAAACAGCCAGCCCCGGCCCAACGGGCCGGGGTAAAGCTCAGTAGCTGCGCTGCCAGGCGAGATACTGATCGTATTTGCGCAGCGCAATGCGGTAGTTGTTGTGCGCCGCGGAAGGCAGATCGTCGATGATGCGCTGATGGCTGGCGCTGTTGGCGAACTTGTCCGCCGGGTAGTTGCGCGCCACCAGCATTTCGTCCAGCCGGCGCAGCCGCACCACATACTCGCGGATGGTGCTGTGGCTCATCTCGGTCTGTTCGAACAGATACTGTTTGAACGCCATGATGTCGAAATAGCTCGGGTGGCTGTTGCAGGAGATCTCGCTGCAAAAGCGGCACAGCGCGGTCAGCTCATGCTGTACGTTCAGCCAGACCGCGTCGTCGATCGGCTGATCCATGCGCGCGATGGCTTCTTTATTGATGATCTTGCCGCGAAACACCAGCGCCATGCGGTCCAACAGTTTACCGCACTGGGAGCAATGGGTCTGGCTGTGCTTGTAATCTTTCAGGTAACGGCTGAGCGGCCGTTTTTTCAACAGTATTCCTGGCATAAGGGGCAGTCCGATTGTCGCATGAGTCTTCGAGTTGAGGGGGCGGCGAACCGCCGTCAGGTATCGTTCGCCAGCCGCGCGCGCAGCCGTTTGATCGCCTGACTGTGCAGTTGGCTGACGCGGGATTCCCCGACGTCCAGCACGGCGCCGATCTCCTTGAGGTTCAACTCTTCCTGGTAATACAGCGTCAGCACCATTTTTTCGCGCTCCGGCAACGCCTCGATGGCGTCGATCACTCGCTGGCGCAGGCTGCCTTCCAACAGGTGATGCAGCGGGTTGGCCTCTTCATGCCCTTCCAGCATCGGTTCCGCGTTCTCGCCATGCTCCTCGCGCCATTCGTCGTAGGAGAAAAGCTGGCTGTTATTAGTGTCCAACAGAATTTGACGGTACTCATCCAGCGAGATATTCAGCGTCTGCGCCACTTCCGTCTCGCTCGCCGGACGGCCATAACGCTGTTCCAGTTGCCGCATCACCTGCGCGACCTCGCGCGCATGGCGCCGCACGCTGCGCGGCACCCAGTCGCGGCTGCGCAGCTCGTCGAGCATCGCGCCGCGAATGCGCTGCACCGCATAGGTGGTAAAGGCGGTTCCCTGTAGGGCGTCATAACGCTCAACGGCGTTCAATAACCCGATTCCCCCGGCCTGCAGCAAATCGTCGAGCTCCACGCTGGCGGGCAGCCTGACCTGCAGGCGCAACGCCTCGTGGCGCACTAACGGGACGTAGCGCAGCCAGAGAGAATTTTTGTCCATCACGCCTTCGGCGGTATACAGATCGCTCACTATGTCTTAAACCTGCGGATAAGAGAGTCAGCGCTATTATGCTTAGGGGGCGAAATGCCAATCGGCTGAACAGTCGCACAAAACAGGCTTTATTTGCGCCATGTAATAACCGCGCGGTGCGCGAACATAAAAAAACCCCGCCGAAGCGGGGTCTTTTTGCGACAGTTAATCGGGAGAGACGATTAACGCAGCAGGGACAGTACGTTCTGAGTAGACTGGTTAGCCTGTGCCAGAACAGAGGTGCCAGCCTGTTGCAGGATGTTGGCACGGCTCATGTTGGACACTTCGGTCGCGTAGTCAGCGTCCTGGATACGAGACTGAGAAGCAGCCAGGTTGTTCACGGTGCTGTTCAGGTTGTTGATAACAGAATCGAAACGGTTCTGTACCGCACCCAGGGAAGAACGCAGACCGTCAACCTGTGCCAGCGCTTTGTCCAGGGTATCCAGTGGGTTTTTGATGGTCACGTCAGCGCCGGCAGTTACTTTACCGTCGGCGGCAATGGTTGCCGCTTTGTAAGTTTTGGTGCCGTCAGTAGCGGTAGTCTGCACGTAGTTTACTGCTTTACCGTCTTTGTCTTTACCGGAAACCAGCACTTCGCCTTTCGCTGCATCCAGACCAGACTTGGCTGCGTCGTAAGTCACATCCGCATCTTTGTCATCTTTCAACACGGTGCCGTTGGCGATAGCAGTGCCAACAGATGGACCTTTGTCGGTCACGTTGAAGGTGTCCAGGCCCAGTTGCTTAGCGTCGATTTTTTTCAGATCGATATCGATGGTTTCACCGTCGTTAGCGCCAACCTGGATGGTCAGTTTCTGATCGCTGCTCAGCACTTTCACGCCGTTGAAATCAGTCTGCTCGGAGATACGGTTGATTTCAGACAGACGCTGAGTGATTTCGTCCTGGATGGATTTCAGGTCGCTGGTGGAGTTAGAACCGTTCTGCGCCTGTACGGTCAGACGACGGATGTTCTGCAAGTTGTCGTTAACTTCGTTCAGTGCGCCTTCAGTGGTCTGCGCCAGAGAGATACCGTCGTTAGCGTTACGGGAAGCCTGAGTCAGACCTTTGATGTTAGCGGTGAAACGGTTGGAGATCGCCTGACCCGCAGCGTCGTCTTTAGCGCTGTTGATACGCAGACCGGAAGACAGACGCTCAATCGCAGTGCCCAGAGAAGACTGAGATTTGTTCAGGTTGTTCTGCGCCATCAGAGACAGGCTGTTAGTGTTGATTACTTGTGCCATTGTTTGCTTTCCTTACGAGTCAGTTGCGTTCTTCGCAACACAGTTAAAAGGTTCGGGCTTGTTTGCCCACGGCGTCAACCACCGTCCCCTCAGGTATCGGCCCTCCCCCAACAACCTTTAGAATTTTTTTATTTTTTTTTACGTCTGCGGCAATGGCGGAAATAACGCGCTTTTTCCCTCCTCTATTGCGCCATCGTTTTTTTGTTTTTTTCGGTAAACTTTTTCATCACTGGGCCGATAACGCGTAAAGCGAATAAAGTCATCATCAAGGAGAATTACACATGGCAACGATCAGTTCATTAGGTCTCGGCTCAGGACTCGACCTCAACGGCCTGCTGGATAAGCTGACTAAAGCGGAACAACAGCGCCTGACCCCTTACACCACCAAACAGTCCAGCTATAACGCACAGCTGACCGGTTACGGCACGCTGAAAGGCGCACTGGAAAAGTTCGACAATCTCAGCAAAGAGATGGCGAAAGAGGACTTCTTTAAGGCCACCACCGCCACCGAACACGACGCCTTTAAAATCACCACCAACGCCAAGGCGGTGCCGGGCAACTACGTGGTGGAAGTGAACAAACTGGCGCAGGCGCAAACCCTGACCACGCAGGCGAAAGTCAGCGACCAGGGCGCTAAGTTAGGCGCTGAAGGCGTGACGGACCGCTCATTGACCATCACCGCCGGCAACCCGCCGAAAGCCACCAAGATCCCGCTCAGCGACGATCAAACCTCACTGCTGGAGCTGCGCGACGCCATCAACGGCGCCAAAGCCGGCGTCACCGCCAGCATCATGCGCGTCGGCGACAACGACTATCAGTTGGCGGTCAGCTCTTCCACCACCGGCGAAAACAACAAGATTTCTCTGCAGGTCGATAACGACGACAAGCTGGGCGATATCCTGAACTACAACGCCACCCGCGGCACCGGCACCGCCATGAAGCAGACGGTCGAGCCACAGGATGCGGAGCTGACGGTGAACGGCACCGCTATCAAGCGCAGCACCAACTCGATCAGCGATGCCCTGCAAGGCGTCACCATCGATCTGAAAACCAAAACCAAAACCGATGAACCGCAACACCTGGTGATCAGCACCAACACCGCCGGCACCACCGACAAGATCAAAGAGTGGGTCGACAGCTATAACTCGCTGCTGGACACCTTTAATGCGCTGACCAAATATACCCCGGTGAAAACCGGCGAAGCGCCAAACCCAAGCAACGGCCCGCTGCTCGGCGACAACACCCTGCGCGGCGTTCAGTCTTCGATCAAAAGCGCCCTCAGCGCAGCGCAGGATAACCCTGAGTTGAAAGGCCTGGGCAACCTCGGCATATCCACCAACACCAAAACCGGCAAGCTGGAAATCGACAGCACCAAGCTGAAAAAAGCGATGGATGAAAAACCGGATCAGGTCACCAACTTCTTCGTCGGCAACGGCAAAGACACCGGCATGGCCACCGAGATCCACAACCAGATCCAAAGCTACATCAAATCCGGCGGCATCATCGAGAACTCGACCAAGAGCATCAACACCAACCTCGATCGCCTGAACAGCCAGATCACCACGGTCACCGCCAGCATTCAGAACACCATCGATCGCTATAAGCAGCAGTTCGTTCAGCTGGATACCATGATGTCGAAAATGAACGGCACCAGTAACTATTTGGCTCAACAGTTCAAGTAACCCTTAATCAGGTAAAGAAACAACATGTATAACCGTAGCGGCACTCAGGCCTACGCACAGGTCAGTCTGGAAAGCGGCGCCATGAGCGCCAGCCCGCACCAGTTAATCGTGATGTTGTTCGACGGGGCGCTCAGCGCCCTGCTTCGCGCACGCATTTTGATGAACCAGGGCGATATCGCAGGCAAAGGCATGGCGCTGTCCAAAGCCATCAACATCATCGACAACGGCCTGAAAAGCGGCCTCGACCATCAACAGGGCGGCGAGATCGCCGAAAACCTGGCAGCGCTGTATGACTATATGAAACGCCGGCTGATGCAGGCCAACCTGCACAACGACGAAGAGGCGATCGCCGAAGTGGTCAAGCTGCTGGAAAACATCGCCGACGCCTGGCGCCAGATCGGCCCCAACTACCACCCTTCGCAGGACGCCGTGTAATGGAACGTCAACAACAGCTCTTAGCCGCTTATCAACAAATCTATGCCCTGAGCAGCCAGATGATCGCGCTGGCGCAGACCGGGCGCTGGGAAGAGCTCGTTGAGCTCGAATTCGCCTACGTGACGGCGGTGGAAAAAACCGCCGCCTTTACCGGCCAGGCCGGCCCGTCAATGGCGTTGCAGGAGATGCTGCGCAATAAGTTGCAGCAAATTCTCGACAACGAAACCGAACTAAAACGCCTGCTGCAGCAGCGCATGGATGAGCTGAAAATGCTGATCGAACAGTCCACGCGCCAAAACGTGGTCAATAATACCTACGGTCAGTTTAACGACCGTTCGCTGCTGCTGGGGGAGCCACAGGTCCGATAAGATCGACAATACCGGCGAAAATGGATTAAATAGCACTATGCGCTATTACTCTCGGGTTAGGTTAGGATATTAATCTATGGCATTTGAATTATTCAGTTTATGGGTAATTGGTAAAATGCGCGCTTTGAGCTTTGCTCTCACTTTAATGGATAAACATCATCCCGACACGGACGTTTTCTGTTCAGCAGGAAATTGATTTTTGATAGATAAAACTCGCCGCTGTGTTTCACGGCCCATGGAAAAATGTTGCTCCGACGCTGATCAAAGCGTAAAGATATTCTCAGATAATGGCTGCGAAATGAATATCGATGGAACGTACAATTAATCTCTGTCCTGGAATTGGTGCCTCAGCGCACATCATTCAGCATACTGAATTATTATTCCCCTCAGTCTATTTTGAGCAACCACATCTGTATCTGATACAACAAGGCCATAAGCGCGTACGCTGGCAACAACAGGAAGTGGTGGCTCATCCCGGCGAGCTGTTGATTATCGACGGCGGTCAAACGGTGGACATTATTAATGGCCCATCCGAAGAAGGTGTTTTCAGCTGTCAGTTGCTGACCTGCGATCCGCTGCTGCTCAACCTCCAGCCGCCGGTAGAAGAAATGCCGCCACCGATGCCGTTCGACGCCGTCCTGACGCTGCGCAACCTGCCCTGTGCCCTGAAACACAGCTTTGAGACCACCAGCCTGGCACTGGCGCTCCGGCAGCGTTTTCCCACCCTCATCGTGCGGCACAAAATGCTGGAAATTCTGCTGTGGTTGGCCCAGTTCGGTATTCGCTTCATCCATAACGAAGCTAAGGATCTCACGCAGCGCGTGCGCCGCTGCCTGGCGACCGATCCGCACAGCATTTGGACAGCGGCCAAAGTCGCGGAAAGCCTGTCGATGAGCGAAGTGATGCTGCGTCGCAAACTGTCGATGGAAAATACCGCGTTGCGCAATCTGATGATCGACGTGCGTATGAGCAGCGCGCTGGCCCTGCTGCAGTCGACCGACTGGCCTATCTCCGCCATTGCGCAACATGTCGGCTATGAAAGCGCGTCGCGTTTCGCCGAACGTTTTCGTAAACGCTTCGGTTTTGCGCCTACCGCCATTCGCGGCCACCAGAGAATTATGGAGCCCGGCCTCCAGGGGGGCGAGGCGATAGTCGCCGGAGAAACCTAAATAGACGCGCAACAAAACGGTTTTATTTAACACAAGCCCTTAACGGTTGTAACAATGCTGAGATACGCTATGTAACGTCCCCCCGCCGAACAGCGAATTAAACGATGCATAATGAAAAGCGGTTATTTTCTCTGGCAATAATGCTGTTGGGGCTGTGGCTGTTGGCATTACTGTATGAAGAAGACATGATGCGTTTACTGGCCGCACAATAAGACGACCAGGCTTTTTATCGCCTGGTCAGACTTCAATCCAGTTTGACCAAAATGCCAATTAACACGGCAAGCACCGCCAACATTAAAATACTGATCAAACGCCATCTGGATTCGCTTTTACTGCTCATTGACCCGTCTCGAATAATAACCCTACTAATAAGGTTATAATAAACGCTCGCCTGCGCATTCAATAAGCCCGGCAGCACAGGTTTCATCCCTCTATTCGGTGCATTGCCCTCCCTTTCCGGCCGGTTGCGGGCACCGGTCATGGCCGATGCGACATCGACGGCGCAACAAGCGCCAATTTTCCCGGCAGCTCCGCCACCAGTTTGTCCACCGCCAGCCGCACCTTGAGCGGCTGATAAGGCATATAGGGCCACACGACGTTCACCGGAAAACTGAGGCTGGACTCGCCGCGCATGACCTCCGTCAACGTCCCCGCCATCAACCGATCGCGCACCAGCCACTCCGGCAGCCACGCAATGCCGGCACCGGCGGAAACCGCATCGACGATCCCCTGCATATCATCCATCATCATCTTGGCCGGCGGCCTGAACGACCGCAGTTCACCGTCTGCGCCGCGCAGCTGCCAGGGCAGCACGACGCCGCCGTGTAAATACCCGACGGCCTGATGCCGGCTTAACGCTTCCGGCGTCCTGGGCTCGCCGTAGCGCTGTACGTAATCGGGCGAGGCGCAGAGGATCATGCCGTGTTCCCCCAGTCGCCGGGCAACCAGACTGCCGCTGTCCGCCAGCTCACCGATGCGCACCGCCAGATCGAATCCCTCGTCGATCAGATCGATCCTGCGATCGCTGAACGACATCTCCAGCGTCAATAGCGGGTGCTCATTCGCCAGCGCCGTCAGCAAGGGCGCAATGCACAGATGGCCAAACAATACCGGCACCGAGACTCTGAGGCGGCCGCTGACCTGCATCTTGCCGCTGTCCAGCTGATTTTCCGCCGCCTGCACATTCGCCAACGCCTGCCGGCAATGTTCATAGTACAACGCCCCTTCATCCGTCAGGCTCAGGCTGCGCGTGGTGCGCATAAACAACATGACCCCGAGCCGATCCTCCAGGCGCGACACGATTTTGCTGACCGCAGAACGGGTCAGATGAAGCTTGTCTGCGGCGGCGGCGAAACTGCCGCCTTCCGCCACGGCGACAAAAGCCGGCAGTGCGCTGAGATCGCTTTTCATCTTATGTTTCCAATTTGGAATCAATAATGTGAAAACCTATCACCACTGGTGAACGATAAGCAATGATAACCTGCAGTCATTCCGGCACTCCCGGTGAAAAACCACAGATTACCGTCAGAGGACAACCACATGAAAAATATACTGGTACTCAAATCCAGCATTATGGGAAACGACTCGCAGACCAATACCCTGATTGATCATTATCTGGCGGAACGTCGAGCCAAAGGATATGACGATAAGATCGTCGAACACGACCTGGCGGCGTTGGATCTGCCGGTATTGGACGGCGAGCTGTTCAGCGCGCTGCGCGGCGCGGAAAATACCAGCCAACGCGCCAAAGTGGCGGTGGCGCTCTCCGATCGACTGATTGCCGAACTGAAAGAGAGCGATCTACTGCTGATCGGCGCGCCGATGTACAACCTCAACGTACCGACCCAGCTGAAGAACTGGTTCGATCTGGTGGCCCGCGCCCGGGTAACGTTCAACTACACCGCCACCTATCCGATTGGGCTGGTCGAGGGCGTCAATGCGCTGGTGTTCAGTTCACGCGGCGGCGTACACGTCGGTCAGCCGACCGACGCCGTGACGCCCTACCTGCGCTCGGTGCTGGGGCTGATGGGCATTAGCGACGTGCAATTCATCTATGCTGAAGGGCTGGACATGAAACCGCACGGCCACGCTCAAGGGTTGGCGAATGCTCACGAGCGGATCGCAGAGTTGACTGGCTGAGGTAAACGTACAATGGTATTGATTTGTTATAACATAACAAATATGATAACCGCGTCGGCGCCACTTCGAGCAGGCGTCGACGCTCCTACATTACACAAATGTTTTATCGCACCTTCAACCAGCTATTTCGATAGCTGGTTTTTTTTGTCCATCGGCTGGGGTCACGACGTCAATATTGCCGGGCGACGCGTTTCATCTCTCGCTCGCCGGGCGACTGCGTCTTCACGGACAGCGGTGCGACAAACGCTTTCCATTCTTTGCTGGTTTCCTGCTGAGCCGCATTCTTTTGGGCCGATGAATAATCATCGTTTTGCCCAGCGCATCCTGACAACGCTATCAAGGCCAGAACAAAACACCGTGATTTGCACATAATCATATCCCTATCAACAACAGTCGCTATAGGGTAACAGCGCCGAGCAAAATTTCACTGAAAAATGACCGGCATGCTCATCACACCGGCATATTCATGATGTCCTGGTAGGCCGCCACCAGCTTGTTGCGCACCTGGACGCCCAATTGCAGAGATACCGACGATTTTTGCAGATCGACCATCACATCGTTCAGGCTGATGCCTGGCACGCCCAGCTCGAAATCCTGCGCCTGTTTACGCGCCGTTTGCTGCGTCTCGCTGATCTTGCCGAGCGCAGCGGTCAGTTCACTGGCGAAACTAACGCCCTGCGGCGCCGCATTTTGCCCCATCTTGCCGGCCTGAACCGCCATGGTCTGCATCTGCTGCAGCACCCCTTCAATGCCCTGAATCGCCATCTGACCCTCAATCATTTCGTCTTGCCGGGTGAAGTTTCACCCTGCACTTCTCCAATGATGCACACCCTAGCACAGCGTTTTCAGAGCTAAAGCGGTTAATTAACTGCAAAAAACCCGGCTTATCGGGCAATCAGAATCATCTGATAAGGCGAATAATGGCCTGCCCAGAAATGGGAGCGCCGCTATTTAGAAGATATGTGTATCAGGGAGTCTGTTTTGTCACACAACGCTAACCATACCGTTCATCAGCCTGGCAGGGAGCTGCTCAGCGGCCCGTACGGGATCGTGAGCGCCATTGAAGGACGAGACCTAAAATGAGTGCTTCGATAACCGCCGGCGAAAGCCGCGACAACGGCCTGCAGGCCATCTGGAATCGTCTGCGCGCCAACCCGAAAATTCCGTTGCTGGTCGCCGCCTCCGCCGCGATCGCGATCGTCGTCGCACTGCTGTTGTGGGTGAAAAGCCCCGACTACCGCGTGCTGTACAGCAATCTGAACGACCGCGACGGTGGCGCCATCGTCACTCAGCTGACGCAGATGAACATCCCTTACCGCTTTGCCGAAAATGGCGCGGCGCTGCTGATCCCGGCGGAAAAAGTGCATGAAACCCGTCTGCGTCTGGCGCAGCAAGGGCTGCCGAAAGGTGGCGCCGTCGGTTTCGAACTGCTGGATCAGGAAAAATTCGGCATCAGCCAGTTCAGCGAGCAGATCAACTATCAGCGCGCCCTTGAAGGCGAGCTGTCGCGCACTATCGAATCGCTGGGACCGGTGCAAAACGCCCGCGTTCACCTGGCGTTGCCTAAGCCTTCGCTGTTCGTGCGTGAACAAAAATCCCCTTCCGCCTCGGTGACGCTGACTCTGCAACCGGGCCGCGCCCTGGACGACGGCCAGATCAACGCCATCGTTTATATGGTGTCTAGCAGCGTTGCCGGCCTGCCGCCGGGCAACGTGACCGTCGTCGATCAGGCCGGACGCCTGCTGACGCAGTCCGACGGTACCGGGCGCGATCTCAACGCCTCGCAGCTGAAATACGCCAACGAAGTGGAAAACGGCTTCCAGCGCCGCATCGAAGCGATCCTGGCCCCGGTGGTCGGCAGCGCCAACGTGCGGGCTCAGGTCACGGCGCAGATCGATTTCGCCACGCGCGAACAAACCGATGAACAGTATCAGCCGAACCAGCAGCCGGACAAAGCCGCTATCCGCTCCCAGCAAACCAGCCTGAGCGAGCAGATCGGTGGGCCACAGGTCGGCGGCGTGCCGGGCGCGCTGTCCAATCAGCCGAGCGCGCCGGCCACCGCGCCGATTGAAACCGCCAAGCCGGCCGCCGCAGCGGGCAACAACGCCAACGCGACCGCGCAAAACGCCGCAACTACCCGCAGCGCAGCGGCCAGCGGCGTGCCGCAAAACACCCGACGCGACGCGACGACCAACTACGAGCTTGACCGCACCATTCGCCATACCCAGCAAAAAGCCGGTACCGTGCAGCGTCTGTCGGTCGCCGTGGTGGTCAACTACCTCGGCGTAGACAAAGACGGCAAACCGCAGCCGATGAGCAAAGAGCAGTTGGCGCAGATCGAAGCGCTGGTGCGTGAAGCGATGGGCTATTCCAGCAGCCGCGGCGATACCCTGAACGTGGTCAACACACCGTTTACCGACAGCCAGGTTACCGGCGGTGAACTGCCGTTCTGGCAAAGTCAGTCGTTCATCGATCGTCTGATCGACGCCGGCCGTTATCTGCTGGTGCTGCTGGTTGCCTGGCTGCTGTGGCGCAAACTGGTGCGGCCACAGCTGCAACAGCGCCAGGCGGCGCAACAGGCCGCCCTCGCCGCCGCCAACGCCCCTGTCACTAAAACGGTCGACAGCAACAAACCGAGCAACGAGGAGCTGGCGCAGCGTCGCAAATCGCAGCAGCGCGTCAGTGCAGAAGTCCAGAGCCAGCGGATCCGCGATCTGGCTGACAAAGACCCACGCGTGGTCGCTCTGGTAATCCGCCAATGGATGAGTAACGAGATATGAGCCTGACCGGAACCGACAAAAGCGCCATCTTGCTGATGACGCTGGGTGAAGATCGCGCGGCGGAGGTGTTCAAACACCTCTCCTCGCGCGAAGTACAGCTGCTGAGCGGCACCATGGCCGGCATGAGCCAGGTTTCACACAAACAGCTCGGCGAAATACTGACCGAGTTTGAAGACGACGCCGAGCAATACGCGGCGCTGAGCGTCAACGCCAGCGACTACCTGCGCTCGGTGCTGGTCAAGGCGCTGGGCGAAGAGCGCGCCGCCAGCCTGCTGGAAGACATTCTCGAATCGCGCGAGACCACCACCGGCATGGAAACGCTCAACTTTATGGAGCCTCAGAGCGCCGCCGATCTGATCCGCGACGAACACCCGCAGATCATCGCCACCATTCTGGTGCACCTCAAACGCGGCCAGGCGGCAGACATCCTGGCCCTGTTCGACGAACGCCTGCGCAACGACGTGATGCTGCGTATCGCCACCTTCGGCGGCGTGCAGCCGGCGGCGTTGGCGGAGCTGACCGAAGTGCTGAACAACCTGCTCGACGGTCAGAACCTCAAGCGCAGCAAAATGGGCGGGGTGCGTACCGCCGCCGAGATCATCAACCTGATGAAAACCCAGCAGGAAGAAGCGGTCATCGACGCGATGCGCGAATACGACGGCGAGCTGGCGCAGAAGATCATCGACGAGATGTTCCTGTTCGAAAACCTGGTGGAAGTCGACGATCGCAGCATCCAACGCCTGCTGCAGGAAGTGGAAGGCGAGTCGCTGCTGATCGCGTTGAAAGGCGCCGAACAGCCGCTGCGCGAGAAGTTCCTCAAGAACATGTCGCAACGCGCCGCCGACATCCTGCGCGACGATCTGGCCAACCGTGGGCCGGTGCGCATGTCGCAGGTGGAGAACGAGCAGAAAGCCATCCTGCTGGTGGTAAGACGCCTGGCGGAAACCGGCGAAATGATCATCGGCGGCGGCGAGGACACCTATGTCTGATCGCATTAACACCCTGCCCTGGCAGCCCTGGTCGCTCAACGATTTGGGCGAGCAGAAACCGGCTCTCGAGCTGCCGCCATTGCCGGATCTCGAACTTGACGATCCGTCGCCGGACGCGCAGGCCGAATTGCAACAGCAGTTGGCGACGCTGCGCCTGCAGGCAGAGCAACAGGGCCAGCAGCTGGGCTATGCCGACGGCCAGCAAAAAGGGTATGAGGCCGGTTTTCAGTCCGGTCTGGAGGAAGGCCGCCAGCAGGGGCTGCTGGAAGCGCAACAGCAGCAACAGCCGCTGACCGCTCATTGGCAGCAGTTGGTCACCGAATTCCAGCACACGCTGGACGCGCTCGACAGCGTGATCGCTTCGCGGTTGATGCAGCTGGCGCTGACCGCCGCCAAACAGGTGCTGGGCCAGCCGCCGGTGTGCGACGGCACCGCCCTGCTCGCGCAGATCCAACAGCTGATTCAGCAGGAGCCGATGTTCAACGGCAAGCCGCAGCTGCGGGTCCACCCGGACGACTACCAACGCGTCGAACAGCAGCTGGGGGTCACCCTCAGCCTGCACGGCTGGCGCCTGCTGGCGGACGGCGAACTGCACCCGGGCGGCTGCAAGGTCAGCGCCGAAGAAGGCGATCTCGACGCCAGCCTGGCGACGCGCTGGCATGAACTGTGCCGCCTGGCGGCACCAGGAGAAGTCTGATGACCGCGCGTCTCGGCCGCTGGCTGAGCTCTCTGGATACGCTGGAAAAGCGCATCGCCCGCGCGCCGACGGTGCGCCGTTACGGCCGCCTGACCCGCGCCACCGGGCTGGTGCTCGAGGCCACCGGGCTGCAGTTGCCGCTCGGCGCGACCTGCCTCATCGAACGGCACGACGCCGGTGAGGTGCAGGAAGTGGAAAGCGAAGTGGTCGGCTTCAACGGCCAGCGGCTGTTCCTGATGCCGTTGGAAGAAGTGGAAGGCATCGTGCCGGGCGCGCGGGTTTACGCCCGCATCGCGCCGGAAGGCCAAAGCGCCGGCAAACAGCTGCCGCTCGGCCCGGCGCTGCTGGGCCGCGTGCTCGACGGCAGCGCCAAACCGCTCGACGGCCTGCCCTCCCCGGAAACCGGTTACCGCGCGCCGCTGATCACCGCGCCGTTCAACCCCTTGCAGCGCACGCCGATCGAGCAGGTGCTGGACGTGGGAGTGCGCACCATCAACGGCCTGCTGACCGTCGGGCGCGGCCAGCGCATGGGCCTGTTCGCCGGCTCCGGCGTCGGTAAGAGCGTATTGCTCGGCATGATGGCCCGTTATACCCAGGCGGATGTGATCGTCGTTGGCCTGATCGGCGAACGTGGCCGCGAGGTGAAAGACTTTATCGAGAACATTCTCGGTGCCGAAGGCCGCGCGCGCTCGGTAGTGATCGCCGCTCCGGCGGACGTGTCGCCGCTGCTGCGCATGCAGGGAGCGGCCTACGCCACCCGCATCGCCGAAGATTTCCGCGATCGCGGGCAGCACGTGCTGCTGATCATGGACTCCCTCACCCGCTACGCCATGGCGCAGCGTGAGATCGCCCTGGCCATCGGCGAGCCGCCGGCGACCAAAGGCTATCCGCCTTCGGTCTTCGCCAAGCTGCCCGCCCTGGTGGAGCGCGCAGGCAACGGCATCAGTGGCGGCGGCTCCATCACCGCCTTCTATACCGTATTGACCGAAGGGGACGATCAGCAGGACCCGATCGCCGACTCGGCCCGCGCCATACTCGACGGCCATGTGGTGCTGTCGCGCCGCCTGGCGGAGGCCGGCCACTACCCGGCGATCGACATCGAAGCGTCGATCAGCCGCGCCATGACGTCGCTGATCGACGAAGAGCATTATCGCCGGGTTCGCACCTTTAAACAGATGCTGGCCAGCTATCAACGCAACCGCGATCTGATCAGCGTCGGCGCCTACGCGGCAGGCAGCGATCCGTTGCTGGACAAAGCGATGACGCTGTATCCGCAGATGGAAGCCTACCTGCAACAGGGCATCTTTGAACGCAGCGGCTATGATGAAGCCTGTCAACAGCTGCAGCAGTTGATTGTTTAACGTCACAGAGGCGCAGAGCGATGAAATCACAGTCACCCCTGATTACCCTACGCGATCTGGCGCAGGATGCGGTGGAACAAGCCGCGCAACAGCTGGGCCAGGTACGGCAGGCGCAGCAGGCGGCGGAGCAACAGCTGTCGATGCTGCTCAACTATCAGGACGAATACCGCCAGAAGCTGAATCATACGCTCTGCGACGGCATGGACAGCTCACGCTGGCAAAACTACCAGCAGTTTATCGGCACGCTTGAGCAGGCCATCGACCAGCACCGCCAGCAGCTGCTGCAGTGGGGGCAGAAAGTGGATCACGCGGTGAAGCAATGGCAAGACAAACAACAGCGGCTGAACGCTTTCGAAACCCTGCATACCCGCGCAATGAATGCGGAGCAGCAGCAGGAGAACAAACGGGATCAAAAATTGATGGATGAATTCGCTCAACGCAGCGCACAAAGGAATATCAACCCATGAATCTGAACGCCCTGCCCGGCCTGGCCTTACCCGGCGACGCCGGCGGTCTGACCGAACTGACCTCGGCGCTGGACGAAAGCCAGCTGTCGTCCGCTTTTGCCCAGTTGCTCGGCGCGCGTTTCGCGCCCGCCGCCGATGGCAAACCTCAGCCGGCCACGCTGAGCGCGGACGATGAACGTGCCCCGGCCCTGAGCCGCAACCAGCTCAATCAACTGCTGGCCACCTTCGGCGAGCGCGGCGGTCTGTTGCCGAACCTGTCAACCTCAGCCGACGCGCCTTCACCTGAAGCCGTTGAAGGCGATGCGCCCGCCGCCGGCGATAAACCGGCGCAGACGCCGATCGTCGCCGCCAAAGAGCTGGATGCCGCGACGCTGCAGGCGCTGTACGCCATGCTGCCGGCCGCGATCGTCGCCCAGGCGCAACCGGCCGAAGGCCAACAGTCGCTGCCGATGGAAAACGCTGACGAGGCCACTGCGCTGCAGCCGGGCAACGGCCTGCTGAACATCGCGGCGGCCGGTGATAAAACCCCTGCTCGTTCAGCGGCGCCAGCCGCCCCGACGGTGACCAGCGTTAAAACACCGGCCACCGACGGCGATAACGCTACGGCGGCGCTCACGCAGCCGGCTACCGGCGAACGTGCAAGCACCGCGCAACCGCTGCCGGCGAGCGATGCGCAGCAGCCGCCGACGCTCAATCACGCCGTCGCCCTGGCCGCCGCCAGCCCGACGCAAACGGCCGCCCCGGCCAGCGCACTGGTGAGTGCACCGCCTACGCCGCAGCTCAACGCGCAGCTAGGCAGCCCGGAATGGCAGCAGGCGTTGAACCAACAGGTGCTGATGTTCCACCGCAACGGCCAGCAGAGCGCCGAGCTGCGCCTGCACCCGCAGGAACTGGGCGCTTTGCAGATCACGCTGAAACTGGACGACCAACAGGCGCAGCTGCACATCGCCTCTGCGCACGGCCAGGTGCGTGCGGCGGTGGAAGCGGCGATGCCGCAGCTGCGCCACGCGCTGGCGGAGAGCGGTATCAACCTAGGGCAGAGCAGCGTGGGCGGCGAATCCACGCCGCACTGGCAACAGGCGCAACAGCAGGCTTCCAACGGCCAGGGGCGTTCCAGCTATGCTGAACATCATGGCGGCGAGGCGGCAGCAGCCGACAACGTCAGCGCGCCGGTGGCGCTGCAGCGCATGGCCAGTGCGGTCAACGGCGTCGATATTTTCGCCTGAGCCGCCGCAAACGCCCAAGCTGGCACCCATTTGCGCGTTTATTCAGGCTATTGCACGCCGCAATAGACGCGATAATACCTTTACATGTCATGCGTGCGGCTTTGCTGCGCGCTATGCTCGCCGCCTCGCAGGCCGCGGGTGGAACAACAGGAATTAGATTTGGCTATGTCTCAGAACTCCCTTCCGGCAGCACCGAAACGCCCCCTTCTGGTCATCCTGCTGGTGTTGATCAGCGTCGTCGCCTGTGGCGCCGCGGGTTACAGCTGGTGGCTGCTGCAACAGCATAAAAACGGCGCCGAACCGGCCGCCGTCAAAGAACAACCGCCGGCGGCGCCGGTGTTCATGCCGCTCGACACCTTTACCGTCAATCTGGTGACGCCGGACAACAACCCGGATCGCGTGCTGTACATCGGCCTCACGCTGCGTCTGCCGGACGAAAGTACCCGCCGTCAGCTGAACGATTTTCTGCCGGAAGTGCGCAGCCGTCTGCTGATGCTGCTTTCCCGCCAGGAAGCGAGCCAGCTGGCCAATGAACAAGGGAAGCAACAGTTGGTGGCGCAGATTAAGGATGTGCTCAGCCCGCCGCTGGTTAAGGGACAACCGAAGCAGGTGGTCAGCGACGTGCTGTTCACCGCCTTCATACTGCGGTAATCACTATGGGCGATAGCATTCTTTCACAGGCAGAGATCGACGCCTTGCTCAACGGCGACAGCGCGGGTGACGAACCCGAAGCGGTGGTCGGCAAAGAGAGCGAGGTCAAGCCTTACGATCCGAACACCCAGCGCCGCGTGGTGCGCGAGCGTCTGCACGCGCTGGAAATCATCAACGAACGTTTTGCCCGGCAGTTCCGCATGGGATTGTTCAACCTGCTGCGCCGCAGCCCGGACATCACCGTCGGCCCGATCAAAATCCAGCCGTATCACGAGTTCGCCCGCAATCTGCCGGTGCCGACCAACCTGAACCTGGTGCATCTGAACCCGCTGCGCGGCACCGCCCTGTTCGTGTTCGCGCCGAGCCTGGTGTTCATCGCCGTCGACAACCTGTTCGGCGGCGACGGCCGCTTCCCGACCAAGGTCGAAGGCCGCGAGTTCACCCCGACCGAACAGCGGGTGATCAAGCGCATGCTGCGCCTGGCGCTGGACGCCTACGGCGACGCCTGGAGCGCCATTTACAAGATCGACGTGGAATACGTGCGCGCCGAAATGCAGGTGAAGTTCACCAACATCACCACCTCGCCGAACGACATCGTGGTCACCACGCCGTTCCAGGTGGAGATCGGCGCGCTGACCGGCGAATTCAACATCTGCATTCCCTTCGCGATGATCGAACCGCTGCGCGAGCTGCTGACCAACCCGCCGCTGGAAAACTCGCGGCAGGAAGACAGCCACTGGCGCGAAACGCTGGTGAAGCAGGTGCAGCACTCCGAACTGGAGCTGATCGCCAACTTCGTCGATATCCCGATGCGGCTGTCGAAAGTCCTGAAGCTGCAACCGGGCGATGTACTACCGATAGACAAGCCGGAACGCCTGATCGCCCATGTGGACGGCGTACCGGTTCTGACCAGCCAATACGGCACGTTGAACGGGCAATACGCCCTGCGTGTTGAACATTTGATTAACCCTATTTTGAATGCTCTGAGTGAGGAACAGCCCAATGAGTGATCCTAAGCAACCGTCTGGCGAAGGAAAGGAATCCGTGGACGATCTGTGGGCTGATGCGTTTAACGAGCAGCAGTCCTCAGAGAAATCCGGCGCGAGCACCGAAGGGGTGTTCAAGTCGCTGGAGGCTCAGGATGCGCTCGGCAGCCTGCAGGATATCGACCTGATCCTGGATATTCCGGTCAAGCTGACCGTGGAACTGGGGCGCACCAAGATGACCATCAAAGAGTTGCTGCGCCTGTCGCAGGGCTCGGTGGTGGCGCTGGACGGCCTGGCCGGCGAACCGCTGGACATCCTGATCAACGGTTACCTGATCGCACAAGGTGAAGTGGTGGTGGTGGCCGACAAGTTCGGCGTGCGCATCACCGACATCATCACCCCGTCCGAACGCATGCGTCGACTGAGCCGCTGATGACCGCCGCCGCGCCCGTTACCGTGCAAAGCACCCAACAACCCGCCGCGCCGGCCCTGCCGGCAGGTTCGGTGTTGATGCAGGTCAGCAGCGCGCTCGGTGGCATTCTGCTGCTGATCCTGCTGGCCGGTTGGCTGTTCCGTCGGCTGGGGTTCGCCCCGCAGGCGCGCAACAACAAACTGCTCAACCTGCGCGCCAGTTGCCAGGTCGGGCAGCGCGAGCGCGTGGTGGTGGTGGAAGTCGACGACACCCTGCTGGTCTTGGGCGTCACCGCCCAGCAGATCACCCCGCTGCACACCCTGCCCGCCCCGCCGAAAGACGAAGGCGAGACCAACGCGGCAACACCGGCGGACTTCCGCCAACTGATGCAAAAAGTTCTGAAACGCCCGGAAAAATCGGCATGACCTCGACTCTTCATACCCTCGTCCGCCGTCCGGCGGTTTGGCTCCCTGCCGCCCTGCTGCTGATCAGCCCGGCGGCTTTTGCACAACTGCCGGGGCTGATCAGCCAGCCGCTGGCCAACGGCGGCCAAAGCTGGTCGCTGCCGGTGCAGACGCTGGTGCTGTTGACCTCGCTGACCTTCTTGCCCGCCATGTTGCTGATGATGACCAGCTTCACCCGCATCATCATCGTGCTCGGGCTGCTGCGCAATGCGCTGGGCACGCCGTCGGCGCCGCCGAACCAGGTGATGCTGGGGCTGGCGCTGTTCCTGACCTTCTTCATCATGTCGCCGGTGTTCGACAAGGTCTATCAGGACGCCTACCTGCCGTTCAGCCAGGACAAGATCGGACTGGAGGTCGCGCTGGATAAAGGCGCGCAGCCGCTGCGCGAATTCATGCTGCGCCAAACGCGCGAAACCGATCTCGCGCTGTACGCCAGGCTGGCCAATCAGCCGCCGCTGGCCGGCCCGGAAGCGGTGCCGATGCGCATCTTGCTGCCCGCCTACGTCACCAGCGAACTGAAAACCGCCTTCCAGATCGGCTTTACGGTGTTTATTCCGTTCCTGATTATCGATCTGGTGGTCGCCAGCGTATTGATGGCGCTGGGGATGATGATGGTGCCGCCGGCGACCATCTCGCTACCGTTCAAGCTGATGCTGTTCGTGCTGGTCGATGGCTGGCAGCTGCTGCTCGGCTCGCTGGCGCAGAGCTTCTATTCGTAACCCCCGACCGGAGAAAGCGAGATGACACCTGAATCGGTTATGGCGCTCGGCACCGAGGCGATGAAAGTGGCGCTGGCGCTGGCCGCCCCGCTGCTGCTGGCGGCACTCATCAGCGGCCTGGTGGTCAGCCTGCTGCAGGCCGCCACCCAGATCAACGAAATGACGCTGTCGTTCATCCCCAAAATTCTGGCGGTGGTGGCCACCATCATCATCGCCGGCCCCTGGATGCTGAACCTGTTGCTGGACTACATGCGCACCCTGTTCAGCAACCTGCCTACCCTGATCGGCTGACCGTGCTCACTTTCGACAGCGCCCAGCTCACCGTCTGGCTCAGCCACTATTTTTGGCCGCTGCTGCGCATTCTGGCACTGATCAGCACCGCGCCGATATTCAGCGAAAAGCAAATCAGCAAAAAGGTCAAAATCGGCCTTGGCGGGCTGATCGTCATCCTGATCGCGCCGACGCTGCCCGCCAGCAATATTCCGATCTTCTCCGCTGCCGGCCTGTGGCTGGCGATTCAACAGATTCTGATCGGCGTGGCGCTGGGGTTGACCATGCAGTTCGCCTTCGCGGCGGTGCGCCTGGCGGGCGAAGTGATCGGCATGCAGATGGGCCTGTCGTTCGCCACCTTCTTCGATCCCAGCGGCGGCCCGAACATGCCGGTGCTGGCGCGCCTGCTCAATCTGCTGGCGATGCTGCTGTTCCTCAGCTTCAACGGCCATCTGTGGCTGATTTCGCTGCTGGCTGACAGCTTCCACACCCTGCCTATCCAAACGCAGCCGCTGAACGGCAACGGCTTCCTGGTGCTGACCCAGGTCGGTTCGCTGATCTTCATCAATGGCATGATGCTGGCGCTGCCGCTGATCTGCCTGCTGTTGACGCTGAACATGGCGCTCGGGCTGCTCAACCGCATGACGCCGCAGCTGTCGGTGTTCGTGATCGGCTTCCCGGTCACCATGACCTTCGGCATCATGACGCTGGGCATGATGATGCCGATGCTGGCGCCATTCTGCGAGCACCTGTTCGGTGAGATATTCGATCGTCTGGCGGCGGTGATCGGCGGCATGACCTTCTGAATCCGCCTCCTCCTTCCTTCCCCCCCTTTTGCCTGAGACAAAATGGCAATAAAACCGTTTTATTGGGACAAAAGCCTGAGAAACGCCTTTTATCCGGATTAAGGTTCAAATGTCTCCGGCGGCTTGAATAAATAAAACCCCGACCTAGAATAGACCCGGTAACAAGAAAACATCGCCTCCCCGTTAGCCATCGGCGGCGATAAAAACGCTTACTCCTCAGCGAAAATAAAAAAATAACGCAGTCACGCAGAGTTAAATGCGCGACAGATAACTTACACCCTGAATAAATGCGTCCGGCAGCCTGCCGGCTGCAGGGCGCAGCATCGACCTTTGCTAACCACAGGAGCGAGATCATGATTAAAGCGAAAAGCAACCGCAAGGCACGCCGATTATTCGGCTTGACCCACTGGAAAAGCAACAAGTTTAAAGTTTCCTTCACCGAGACCAGCGATGGCGGAAAATGGAAAGTGGTGAAGAAAAAGAAATAATCACGCAGGACCTGTAGCAAAAATTCCGGGTTGCGCCCCTATCCGGCTTCTGCAACGTCATTCGACGCGGCGCCGCATAAGCAGCCCGGGACCCACACTCATCACTCGCCGGCAAACCGTGCCGGTGTACTTTATTCTTAGGAAGGGAATAACGCGCCACATCACCCTGGCTGCTGCGTTAAATTTAAAAATAATGTATTAATGATTTAATTTACTCACACCCCTTATTTATTCACTGACAAGAAAAATCGATTTCCCACCTTATTTCCCCAGCGTTATATTGAAAACAACCTTGCTATCAGTACGCGGCAAGCCTCACTAAAATATAAACGGTGTAAATATGAAGATAAAGTTTCAGCTGAGTGATTTATTCATCAGCGGCATCGCCCTTTTGATCATGAGCACTATTTTAAACACACTGGGTTTTTCCTGGGGTTTATTTGCTCTACCGCCTGGCGTCGATAGTTTTGTCATCATCCCGTTTACCTTATTTGGCTCATTGAAGTTGGCCGAGTGCCTCTATAAGCCAATACGCTGGCTGCTAAATGAGAGCCGCAAATCTCAAATCGAAAATAACAACCCTAAAAATAACGCTAAGTCGCGTTAACAGGAGATCGACCTATGCTGAGAGAACTGACCAGAGAAGAAATGCAACGGATTGGCGGTGCCGGTGACGGCAATAACGGCGGCGACCGGGATCGCGACTATGGCCCAAGCTCCTACGGCGCGCAGGCGAACGGCTTCCAGCCTAATTGGGCGGCGAAAGGCTATGGGCTATTTCAGGATCCTTGTACCGGCGCGGTGGTGACCGGCGCCATTGCCATGGCCGGCGCCCTGGCCAGCCGTAACGGCAGTGCGATTGGCACCGCGGCGGCCTCAGCCTTTGTCAACATAGGCGGTCAATGCACTAAAGGGTCCGGCAACGATCGCGGCGTGCCTTTCCGCTAACGCGTAAGCTGAATGGGGAAAACGCAGACAAAAAAAGGCGCGTCGCTCAGTCAGTAGTGGGAGAACGAACGACGCGCCAAACGAGTGCGCCCGGTTTCAAGAAGCCTCCCTCCCCGCGGGGCGGAGAGGGCATTTTCTAAGCGCACTAAAGGGAAACCCGTCGCGGTCAGGCAACGGGGTATTGCTCTTAACGATTCATCTGGAACAGCGACATGCCCTGCATATCGCTGAAGGTTTTGTACGACGCCTGCAGCGCCGCCTGCTGCATGAAGTAAGACGAGATAGACTCGGCCAAGTCGGCATCCGTCAACGCGCTCATCTGGATCTGGTTGGTCATGTCACGCTCTTTACCGATGCTGTCCAGCTGATCCATCTCCTGCAGCTGGCTGCCCAGCTCGGCACGCACGCTCAACACGTTGTTGTAGGAGTTGTCCAGGCCGCGGTTGGCTTTCGCCAACGCATCGTTCACCTGCTGTTTGGTAGCCTCGTCGGCGCCCTGCAGCGGCGTTTTCAGCGCATTCAGCGCGATGTCGATGCTCTCGAAAACGTTGCTGACCGGCGCGCTGCCGTCCGGCTCAGGCTTCGGGTTGCTGGTCAATGACATGAACACCGCGTTGCCGGTATGGCCGATGGTCATGGTGCGGTTGGCGTCCACTTTCTGCTCAACCGTCTTGTCGCCCCCCTGATAGCTGACGGTGCCGCCGTTGTCGACGAACGGCGTCTTGTCGTTCACGTATCCGCCGAACATATAGCGGCCGTTGCCGTCGGTGCTGTTGGCCTGGTTCAGCAGCTGATCTTTCAGCCCCTGCAGTTGGGTGGCCAACGACTGGCGGTCGTTATCGCTTTCGGTGCCGCCGGCATTGACGATCAGCGCCTTCATGTCCGCGATGGTGGAGGTCGCGCCGGCCAAGACCGTTTCTTCCATCGACACGCTCTGACGCGCGAAGGTGCGCGCCAGCGTGTATTGGCTGTTTTC
The DNA here is from genome assembly GCF_059740205.1 of Serratia sp. LTN-2. Lineage (NCBI taxonomy): Bacteria > Pseudomonadati > Pseudomonadota > Gammaproteobacteria > Enterobacterales > Yersiniaceae > Serratia > Serratia sp. LTN-2. The sequence continues at coordinate 725,152 of NZ_JCAXDO010000001.1, forward strand.
CGCCTGCGATTGCGACAACATCACCGCGCGCGACGCCGCCAGCGGATCGTCGGACGGGTTGATCACCCGCTTGCCGGAGGAAAGCTGCTCGGCGGCCTTCATGAACAGCGACTGGTTGCCCGTGATGCCGCTCATGTTCTGTTGGTACATCATGCTGGTGCTCATGCGCATGCTGTGGGTTCCTTACTCTGAACGACCGGCGCCGCAACGGCGCCGGCTAACAATGAAATCAACGAATATTCAGCAACGCATCGAACAGCGAGCTGGCGGTCTGAATGACCTGCGCGTTGGCCATGTAGTACTGCTGGAAGCGCAGCAGCTCACCGTATTCTTCGTCGAGGTTAACCCCTGACAGCGATTGCTGTTGCTCACCCAGTTGCTTGACGATCTTGGCCTGCGAGGTCGCGATCGCCTTGGCGGCGGCGGTCTGGTTGCCCACGCCACTGACGATGCCGGCGTAAGCGCCGCTCAGGGTCGCCTTACCGTCCACCAGATTTTTGGTTTGCAGATCCAGCAGCTTCTTGGCGTTTTCGTTATCGCCGCGGCCGCTGTCGTCTTTACCGGCGGCGGCGATCTTGGACGAATCGGTGATGGCGACTTTCAGGTTGCCCGCCACGTCGCTGACCGGCTTCACGGTGAAGCTGTCTTTGGCTTTCGCATTGCCGTCGATGCTCACTTCCAGGCCGTCGAAGTTCAGCGTCGGTTTGCCGTCGGCACTGGTGCCCGGCGTGGCGTTGACTTTTACGTTGTCCGGCAGGCGGCTGACCTGCCAGTTGCTGCCGTCGAACTCGACGCGATAATCGTTGGCCTTCACTTTGCCGGTGTCGGTGTAAGCCACCGACAGCGAAGCGTCGCCGGTGTTGCGGGTATTATCCACTACCCGACCGCCGCTGAAGCTGAAGAAATCGCCGCCCGCGTCGCCGTTCAGATCGAAGCCTGCGCGATGCTGCTGGTTAAAGCTGTCCGCCATCGCCAGTGCCAACTGCCCCAGCTGATTGCGCACGCCGTCCAGCGTTTCGCTGCGGAATTTCAGCACGCCACTCAGACTGCCGCTGGTGATTTGCCCTTCCGGCACTTCACTAGCGCCGTTGCCGCGGTTGTAACCGATAGTCAAACGGGAAGGATCGCTGCTGGAAGGCATCGCCTCCACCTGATAGGTATTGCTGCCCTGCACCAGGGTCAAACCGTTGGCGAAGGAGACGGTATACGCGTCGCCATCCTGCTGCGTGACCTGAACCCCCACCAACTGGTTCAGTTCGGTGACCAGTTGGTCACGCTGATCCAGCAACGCGTTCGGTTCACCGGCGGCGCTGCCGCGCAGGCGGGTGATCTCGTCATTCAGCTTGGCGATCTGTTGGCTGTAGCTGTTGATCTGCTGCGCCGTATCGCTGATCTGCTGATTAACGCCGCTGTCCATGTCGCGCAGGAACTTGTCGGTGTTATTGAACTGGTTAACCAGGCCATTGGCCTTGCCCAGCACGGTCTGACGTGCGGCGTCGTCGCCGGCGTTGCTCACCAGGTTTTGCAGATTGGTGAAGAAGTCCTGCATGTTGGCCGACAGCGGGTTGGTTTTGCTCGCCAACAGATTGTCGATCTGCGAAATCTTCTCGTAATAGGCGTTTTGCGCCCCGAACGCGCTCTGTGAACTGCGCAGCTGATTGGTGATGAACTGGTTGTATTCACGGTTGACGCTGGTGACGGTCACGCCGTTGCCGATGAAGCCGCTCATGGTGGCCATGCCGCCATTCTGCGCCAGGATCGCAGTCTGGCGGTTGTAGCCCGCCACGTTATAGTTGGAGATGTTGTTGCTGACGGTACTGAGCGCCACCTGAGCCGCATTCAGCCCGCTCATCGCGGTATTGATTAAGCTATTGGACATCGGAATTCCTTATGCTGCGGCGCCGGTGGCCCACAGAGTTCTTAATTGAGCTGCTGAGCCTATTCGCTCAGCCTGTCTCGGTTATCGGCCAAAATGGGAAGAACTTGAGGAAAAAAAGCGGCAACGCGCTCAGCATCCAGCTAGCCTTCGTTACCGCCTATCCCCTAAATGATTGGCGCCGCTGTGGCGTCAAGAATGACGGGGATTTAGAACAAATCTTTCAGATCGTGGGTATAAGCTTTCACCGCCTGTTCCCCGGCGTTCTTCATCTGCTGAATCACGCTGACCAGTTTGCTGGCGTACTGCGGGTCGGTGGCATAACCGGCGCGCTGCAGCGCATGTGCCGCCTGTTCCGGGCTGCGCGCGGCGGCCACGTCGGCGTAGCGCGGGTTGTTGGTCAACAGCTTGACGTAATCGGCGATCGCTTCGACGTACGAGCCGTAAACGCGGAACTTCGCCTTCACCTTCTTCGCGGCGCCCTGCTCAAACTCGGTGGTGGTGATCTCCGTCACCGGCCCATTCCAGCTGCCGCCGGCCTTGATGCCGAACAGGTTGTAGCTCGGCGTGCCGTCAGAAGTCGGGATCTCGCGCTGCCCCCAACCGGACTCCAGCGCCGCCTGCGCGACGATCAGCTGATGCGGAATGCCGCTCTGCTGGCTGGCGACCTTCGCCGGGATCGACAGACGGGCGACGAAGTTGCCGTTGTTGAGCGACAGCGGCGCGGCGGCCGGCGGCGCTTTCGGCATCGCCCGGCGCACCATCTGCTCCAGCGCCTGATTCGGCAGCGTTTGCAGCACCTCGTTGTCCAGCGCCATCGGCGACAAGCCCGCCGTTTCGCGCGGCACCGTATTGGCGTTGCTCATCTGCTTGACCATCATGTCGGCTAGCCCCAGCCCTTTTTGCGACATCTGCTGGGCGATTTGCTGGTCGTACATCGAGGTATAAAGCCGCGTTTGATCGCTGCTTAATACCCCGTCCTGCGGCAAGGCAGAACGCATGCTTTTCAGCATCATCTGCACGAACATGCCTTCCACCTGCTGCGCCACCTGCTTGAGGTTGCCCTGCGGATCGGCCGCCGCGTCGCGCTTCAGGCCGTTCAGCGCCTGGGCGTCATAGGCCGCGCCCGACATCGCCATCAGATCGCCGGCCATCAGATGATTTCCAGCTTGGCGCGCAGGCAGCCGGCGCTCTGCATCGCCTGCAGGATCGACATCAGATCGATCGGCGTGGCGCCCAGCGCATTCAGCGCGCGGATCACATTGTTCAGGTTGGCGCTGGCGTTCACCTTCTGCAGCGACCCACCCTGCTGTTGCACCGAGATCTGGGTGTTTGGCGTCACCACCGTCTGGCCGCCGCCGAACGGCGTCGTCGGCTGGCTGACGGTGTTCTGCCGATCGACCACCACCGACAGATTGCCCTGGGCCACGGCGCAAGAGTCGAGGATCACGTCGCGGTTCATCACTACCGAACCGGTGCGCGAGTTGATGATCACCTTGGCGTCCATCGCACCGACGTTGACGGTGATGTTCTGAATCTCCGCCAGGAAGCGCACCTGAGAGCTGTTACCCTGCGGCACCAGCACCTGAATGGTGCGGGCGTCGAGCGGCGTCGCGGTGCCGCCGCCGCGTTGGCGGTTGATGGCGTCGCTGATCTGCTGCGCCAGCGTGAAATCTTCGTCGTTCAACTGCAGATTGAGTACTCCGCCGCTGCCGAAGGTGGTCGGCAGCTCGCGCTCGATGGTGGCGCCGTTGCTGATGCGCCCGCCCGCCAGCTGATTGACCTGCACGCTGCTGCCGCCGGCCGCCGCGCCCGCACCGCCGACCAGCACGTTGCCCTGCGCCAGCGCATAGACCTGGTTATCCACGCCTTTGAGCGGCGTCATCAACAGGGTGCCGCCGCGCAGGCTTTTGGCGTTGCCCATCGAAGAAACCACCACGTCGATGTTCTGCCCGGCGCGCGAGAACGGCGGCAGTTTGGCGGTCACCATCACCGCCGCCACGTTTTTCAGCTGCATGTTGGTGCCCGGCGGCACGGTGATGCCCAGCTGCGACAACATGTTGCTCAGGCTCTGGGTGGTGAACGGCGTCTGCATGGTCTGGTCGCCGGAGCCGTCCAGCCCCACCACCAGGCCGTAGCCGATCAGGGCGTTGTCTCGCACGCCCTGCACCGTCACCAGATCGCGGATGCGCTCCGCCGCCGCCGGCAAGCACACCAGCCCGACGCACAGCGCGATAAACCATTTTTTCAGCATCAGTCAATCCTTAGAACGGTGAAACATTTAAGAAGAAGCGCTGCAGCCAGCCCATGGTCTGCGCTTCGTTGATATAGCCATTGCCGACGTATTCGATACGCGCATCCGCCACCTGCGTCGAGGTGACCGAGTTGTTGCCGCTGATGGTACGCGGGTTGACGACGCCGGAGAAACGAATGAATTCGGTGCCCTGGTTGATGGCGATCTGTTTTTCCCCCACCACGTGCAGGTTGCCGTTGGCCAGCACCTGGTTGACCGTCACCGTAATGGTGCCGTTGAAGGTGTTGTTGGCGTTGGCGCCGCCCTTGCCGCCGAAGGTGCTGTCGCCGGAAATGTCCATATCGGCGCGCGCATTGCCTAACAGGCCGTCGAGGTAACGCGGCGAGGTGGCGACGCCGAACTTGCTGGCGCCGTTGCGGCTGGCGTTGGCGGAGGAACTCTTGCTGGCGCTGACGTTTTCCTGCAGCACGATGGTCAGGGTGTCACCGACGTTGCGCGGACGGCGGTCTTCGAACAGCGGCTGATAGCCATAGTTCATCGGCTGCACCGTCTGGAAGATCGAGCCGTTCGGCATCGGCGCGCTGGCCGGCGCGGGCTGCGCCGTGGTCGCGCCGTCCACCAGCGGTTTGTGCGGGATATAAGCGCAGCCGCTCAGCGTCAGCATCACCATTCCCGCCAGCCAGCGTTGTCCCTGCCGCGGCAGGATTGCCATCGAATATGTGGTTACCACGGGTATCGCCTTTGTTTCACGAAAGAGAATGACGGGCGCGGCATGCCGGGCCCGTCAATGACAGATTACAGTTGCGTCAGCTTTTGCAGCATCTGATCGGAGGTCGATACCGCTTTGCTGTTGATCTCGTAAGCGCGCTGAGTCTGGATCATGTTGACCAGCTCTTCCGCCACGTTGACGTTGGAGGTTTCCACGTAGCCCTGATACAGCAGACCGGCGCCGTTCAGCCCCGGCGTGCTCTCGTTCGGCGCGCCCGAGCTTTCGGTTTCCTGATACAGGTTCTCGCCCACGCTCTCCAGACCGCTGTCGTTGACGAACGTGGTCAGCGTCAGTTGGCCCACCTGCTGAGCGGCGGTCTGCCCTTGCTGGGTAACGCTGACGATGCCGTCGCGGCCAACGGTGATGGACAGCGCGTTCGCCGGGATGGTGATCGCCGGCTGCACCTGGAAACCGCTGGAGGTCACCAGCTGGCCGTTCTGATCGATCTGGAACGACCCGTCGCGGGTGTAGGCCTGGGTGCCGTCCGGCAGCATCACCTGGAAGAACCCCTGCCCCTTGATGGCGACGTCTTTACTGTTGTTGGTCTGCGACAGGTTGCCCTGGCTGTGCAGACGCTCGGTCGCCACCGGACGCACGCCGGTGCCGATCTGCAGACCGGAGGGCAGCGTGGTCTGCTCGGAGGACTGTGCCCCCGGCTGACGCATGGTCTGGTACAGCAGATCTTCAAATACCGCACGCTGGCGCTTGAAGCCGTTGGTGCTGACGTTCGCCAGGTTGTTGGCGATCACGTCCATGTTGGTCTGCTGCGCGTCCAGACCGGTTTTGGCAATCCATAAGGATGGAATCATCGGTTATTTCCTTGCTGCTTAACTCAATGAGAGCAGTGAGTTGGCACGCTGTTCGTTTTCATCCACGCTGTGGATGACTTTCATTTGCATTTCAAAGCGACGGGCGTTGGCGATCATATCGACCATGGTTTCCATCGGCTTGACGTTGCTGCCTTCCAGCACGCCCGGCATCACCCGCACCTGCGGATCGTTTTGCAACTGATTGCCGCGCTGCTGTTGGGTTTCCGGCGTCAGGCGAAACAGCCCGTCGTCGCCGCGCATCACTTCGCGCGCATCGGCTTTGACCAGCTTCAGGCGGCCGATCTGCGCGATGGTGTTCGGCGGATCGCCGGCGTTCAGCGCCGAAATGGTGCCGTCGGCCGCGATGGTGATCTCCGCCGACGGCGGCACCTCGATCGGGCCGCCGTCGCCCATCAGCGGCATCCCCTGCACCGTCAACTGCCCGGTGGAGGAGATCTGAATGTTGCCGTTGCGGGTGTAAGCTTCACCGCCGCCTGGCAGACTCACCGCCAGGAAACCGTCCTGCTGCAGCGCCACGTCCAGCGGACGCGCTGTGTAGTTCAGCGCGCCCTGGCTCATGTCGGCGCCGGGCGTCGAGGCCGTCACCAAGGTGCGTGTCGCCATGCTCGGCCCGTCGACCGGCACCGCGCGCAACGCGGCGAGCTGGGCGCGAAAGCCCGGCGTCGACGCGTTGGCCAGGTTGTTGGCGGTAATGGACTGCTGTTCCAGCGTTTGGCGCGCCGCGCCCATCGCGGTATAAATCGCGTGATCCATAACTCGGCCCTATTAGCGCAGGCTAACCAGCGTCTGCAGGATGGAGTCCTGCGTCTTGATGGTCTGGGCGTTGGACTGGTAGTTACGCTGTGCGACGATCATGTTCACCAGCTCTTGGCTCAGATCGACGTTGGAAGATTCCAGCGCGCCGCTGGTCAGCTTGCCGAAGCCGCCGCCGCCCGCCAGACCGACGCGCGGCTGGCCGGACGCGCCGGTTTCCTGCCAAACGTTATCGCCCTGCGACGCCAGCCCTTCCGGGTTGGAGAAGTTGGTCATGACGATCTGACCCAACAGCTGGGTCTGCTGGTTGGAGTAGATACCCACCACTGTGCCGTCGTTGTTGATCTGATAGCCCGTGTATTCACCGGCGGCATAGCCGTCCTGCGATACCTTGCTCACCGAGTCGCTGCCCACGTTCTGCTGCATACTGCCGGCGAAGCTCAGGGTGAAGTTTTGCGCCGGCGCACCGTCTTTGGCGGTCATCGGGATCACCATGCTGAACTCGCCCGGCGCGCCGTTGGTGCTGGTGGTTTTCACCAGGTTGCCGCTTTCGCTGAACTCCATGGTGCCGGCGTCAACCGGTGCAGCGCTGCCGTCCTGGGTGTAGACCTGCCACTTGTTGTTTTCGGTCTTCACGAAGTAAGCGTTGATGTTGTGCGCGTTACCCAGCGAGTCGTAAGCGGTGATGGTGTTGACGTAGTTGTAGCTGTCCTGCTTGGTCGGATCGAACGTCTTGTTCTCCGGCACTTTATGGGTGGACTTCAGGTTGGCCACCATCTGGCCGGAGGTGGACGCCTTGGCGTTCATCATGCCTTCAGGAATGCTCAGCGGCACCGGGTTGGCGCCCTGCTGGATGGTCGGCGGGGAACCGGCCGCCGGGTAGCCGGTCAGCTGCAGGCCCTGCATGTTGGTCAGGTTGCGGTTTTCGTCCAGCTTGAACTGGCCATTGCGGGTATAGAAGATGCCGCCATCTTTATCCTGCATGCGGAAGAAACCGTTGCCGTTGATGGCGATATCCAGTGAACGGCTGGTACCGGTGGTGGTGCCGCCCTTGAAGTTCTGGGTGATGCCGGACACTTTGACGCCCAGACCGACCTGCGAACCAGCGAACATGTCGGCGAAAGATACGCTGCCGGATTTGAAGCCCGCGGTCGCAGAGTTGGCGATGTTGTTACCGATCACGTCCAGGTTGGTTGCTGCCGCGTTCAAGCCGCTGACTGCCTGAGAAAAGGCCATGTTATTCTCCGAATAGTGGTCAGGCTATCGTCCGATTGAGCCTGATGCTTAGGGTTATAAGATCTGTCGCACGTCTTCCAGGGTGGCGTTGCCCGCCAGGCCGAGATCCAGCTTGGCACCGTTGCCGTCGCGGATCACGCCGTTCACCAGGCCGAAATGCAGGCTGCGCGCCACCAGTTGCTCGCCGTTGCCTTTGGCGTTGACGGCCACTTTGTAGGCGCCGTCGGGCGCGGTGGTGCCGTCATCCAGCGATCCATCCCAGGTGAAGGCGTGCACGCCGGCGGTCAGACCGCCAATTTCGATGGTGCGCACGACCTGCCCGCTGGCATTGGTAATGGTGGCGGTCACCTGATCGGCTGCGCGCTCCAGTTCTACGCCGAACGGCGTGGTGCTGACCTTGCCGTCCTTGCTGCCGACCAGAATATTGTTGCCCGGCACCATCACGCCGTGACCGATCAACGCAGTGGCCTGCAGCGACTGGTTGCTGTTGATCTGGCCGGAGATCGAGCCCAGCGTGGTGTTGAGTTTTTCGATGCCCTGAACGGTGTTGATCTGCGCCAGCTGCGAAGTCAGCTCGTTGTTCTGCATCGGGTTGGTCGGATCCTGGTTTTTCAACTGCGCGACCAACAGCGTCAGGAAGCTGTTGTGCAGATCCTGACTGTTGGTGGTCTTGCTGTTGTTACCGATGACGGTGTTGTCCAACGACTCGTTAGTGGTTGCGGCGATAGCCATGGGAATCTCCGGTTACTGACCCAGCGTCAGGGTTTTCATCATCATCGACTTGGTGGTGTTGAGCACCTCGACGTTGGCCTGGTAGCTGCGCGAAGCGGAGATGGTGTTGACCATTTCCCCGACCACGTCCACGTTCGGCATGCGCACGTAACCCTTGGCGTCCGCCAGCGGATTACCCGGCTGATACACCAGTCGCTCGGGCGCCGGATCGTCCACCACCTGGGCGACGCGCACCCCGCCGGTCGGTTGTCCAGGCGCTGCGGCGACCTGGAACACCACCTGCTTGGCGCGGTAAGGTTCACCGTCCGGGCCGGTCACGCTGTCGGCGTTGGCCATGTTGCTGGCGCTGACGTTCATGCGCTGAGACTGCGCCGATAACGCCGAGCCGGAGATATCAAAAATGTTCAGTAAAGACATGCGCCTTATCCTTGTTGCAGCACGGACATCATCCCTTTGATCTGACCGTTGAGCAGCGTCAGGTCGGTCTGATATTTCAGGCTGTTATCGGCAAAGTTGGTGCGTTCGCGATCCATGTCCACCGTATTGCCGTCCATCGACGGCTGGTCCGGCACTCGGAACAGCAGATCAAGCTGTGGCGGCTGCATGGTCTGCGCCGGGATGTGGCGCGCCGCCGTCAGGTTCAGCGCCATGCCGTTGCCGTTGACGCGCCCTTGTTCCAGCACCTTGTTCAATTGGCTGGCGAAATCGATATCCCGCGCCTGATAACCCGGCGTGTCTGCGTTGGCGATGTTGGCGGCCAGAATTTCCTGCCGCTGGGCGCGCAAGTTCAGCGCCTCTTGGCCAAAGCGCAGAGCCGCGTCCAGTTTGTCGAGCATGCTCCCTCCGCGAGGTTAGAATTTGGAGTCGACAGCATAAACGCCCGCCGTGCCACCCTATCGCGGGAATAAACGCAAAATGGGGCGCTATTTATCTGCTTAGCCTGCGCGCGCTGCGGGTACACTTACGCGTATCCCGATGAAGCTTGAGAAGATGACGATGAAAGGTAAAATGCTGCTTATCGGCCTGCTGTGCAGTCTGAACGCGCGCGCCGACGATCTGGCGACGCAAATCGAAAGCTTCATCAAAGGCAAATTCAACGGCGAACCGGTGCAGGTGAAAGTGCGGGTGCGCACGCCGCCGAACCAATGGCCCGCTTGCGAACTGCCGCAGCTGTCGCTGCCGCCCAATGCGCGGATCGGCGGCAATGTCAGCATTTCGACGCGCTGTGGCCAGGAGCGGCGTTTTATTCAGACGCAGGTGCAAGTGTTCGGCCGTTATCTCGTGTCGGCACGCGGCATCAGCGCCGGCGCCCGATTGACGGCGGCGGATCTGACGTTGAAGCAGGGTCGGCTCGATACCCTGCCGCCGCGCGCGCTGACCGAACCGGGCAAAGCGTTAGGCGCCGTCAGCCTGCGCAATATCAGCCCCGGCCAGCCGCTGACGCTCGCCATGCTGCGCCGCGCCTGGCTTATCAAAGCCGGGCAACCGGTGCAGGTCACCGCGCAGGGCGAAGGATTTAACATCAGCGGCGCGGGTAAGGCGATGAACAACGCCGCCGCCGAAGACAGCGTGCGCGTGCGCATGGCGTCCGGGCAGATCGTCAGCGGCGTGGTCGGGGACGACGGCGCGATTCGCATTACGTTATAAAAAAGTAAAGGTTCCGCCAACCTTGCCGATAAGACAAATCAAGCAGCATTTTATTGGCCACCAGGGCCGCAAAACTTTCATTGCAGCGTCGTCGACCGCAAGCGGCGACGGCGTAAACGGAGATGGACCATGAGTATCGATCGCACCCAGCGGTTACAGCCGGTTTCCACTGTGCAACCGCGTGAAACCCCGGCCGACAACCCGCTCCAACCGCGTAAGGCCGCCGTGGCCGAAACCGCCGTCAGCGGCACCCAGGTCAAACTGAGCGAGGCGCAGGCACGCCTGATGCAGCCGGGCACCCAGGATATCGATATGGGCCGGGTCGAAGCCATCAAGCAGGCGATCCGCAACGGTGAACTGAAGATGGACGCCGGCAAAATCGCCGACGCGCTGCTGCAAGACGCGCAGAGCGATATTCAATGGATCGCCGGCCGCGACTGACAGCGCGGCGGCGGGTAGCGGTAAAGGATAAGTCATCACTATGGAAAACCTGGCACAACTGCTGGATAAACTGTTGGAAACCCTGCAGGCGCTCAATGGCGTGCTGGAGGAAGAGCACGACTTGCTGTGTGCCGGTCAACTGCCCGGCGTGGCGTTGCAGCGCGTCACCGACGCCAAAAGCCAACTGCTGGCGACGGTCGCCTATCTCGAGCAGCAGCGTCTGGGGCAGGAGAAAGCCTGCGGGCAACGCGCCCCTTACGCCAACCATACGCCCCTGGCCGATCGCTGGCAGCGCGTTCAGTTGCTGAGCCAAACGCTGCGCGAGAAGAACCAGCACAATGGCCTGCTGCTCAATCAGCAGATCGACCATAACGCCCAGGCGCTGTCGATCCTCAGCAAAAACAACAAATCGCTGTATGGCCCGGACGGCCAGTCGCACGTCGGCAGCCTGCTCGGCAGAAAAATCGGCGTCTGACCTGCCCCATTTCGCCCGGTGCACGTGTCACCGGGCGCAGCTTTATCGGCTTTTGCGCCTCCCTTCGCATTTTCCCCTTGTCGTTTTCTGAGTTCCCTTAACGTTATGCGCCAGGCTGCGCAGAACGGATATTTGCCTGTTCCCCATCACTCCCTATTTCGTCATCTTAGCTCGGTCGTTAAACATCTTGATCTATACCCATTAAGGGTATATTTTCACATGGAGAGTGAATGACCGACATTTATCTCACAAAAGCCTTCCAGACATTTGCCAGCGACGAACGCATCAGTGACGCCACGATAGTGAAAGCGGCGCAAGAGATGCAAAATCAGTTGTACGACGCCAATCTCGGTGGTTGCGCTTACAAAAAACGCATCGCCCGGATGGGGAGTGGAAAACGGCGCGGGTATCGGGTATTAATCGCAACGGCAGATGAAGGCAGGATCTTTTTCATGTATGGCTTTGCCAAAAACGAAAGAGACAACATCAATCAGGATGAGTTAATTTCCTGGCGGCATTTGGCGGCGCTGTATCTGGATTATTCACCATTCAGGCTGTATCAGCTGGTCAACTGCGGGGAATTAATAAGGTTACAACTATGAGCAAGATGCTGAAATCGATCCACCAGGAAGTTCAGGGCCTGCATCGCGCCGGTTTCGTCGATGACGTGACCATGCGCACCTTCGACATGCTGTGCCTGCGGCCGGTGAAACAGTTCGGGCCGGCCGAGATCCGCGCGCTGCGCGAACGGGAAAACGTCAGTCAGCCAGTGTTCGCGCTGTATCTCAACGTCAGCAAAAAAGCGGTGCAGAAATGGGAGCGCGGCGAAGCGCAACCGAACTCCGCCGCGATGAAGCTGTTGACGTTGGTGGAACGCAACGGCCTGCAAATTTTGGCCTGATCCTACTGGTAATTGACGATCACCTGATTGCCAATCACCCGCAGCGGCGGGTTCAACCCGCCTTGCGACTGCACGTAATAGACAAAGCGCAATTCCGCATTGGCCGGCTCGCCCTGCAGACCGATGCTGCTACCGCTACCGCCGCCCAGCGGAATGCAGCGGTTCACCGTGCAGAGCTGCGCCTGCAGGCCCACCGGTTCCGGCCCCAGCAAACGGTAGCGCCAGCTGACGCTGGTGATGCGCGCGTTGGCGTCCGGCAGTGCGTTCGGCGGCCGCAAACCGGCGGACTCATCGCGCATGCCGCCCTGTTCCAGCGTAACGCCCGCCCCTTCCGCCACCCAGGAACCAGACACCGCGCCAGCGGCAAGCGGCGCCAACAAACCCAGCAAGCACAAACGGCGTTTCATCAGGCGGCTCCGATGGTCGAGGTCATGCGAATCTGGCGATCGTCGTTGATCTCCAGGTTGGACAGCACCACGATCTGCGGCAAACTGCGGCGCAAGAAGCGCGCCAGCAAGGCCCGCAGCGCATGGTTGACCAGCAGCACCGGCGGCGCACTGAGCATCTCTTGCCGCTGCAACGCCTGGCGCGCCTGATCCAACAGGCGGTCGGCCAGACCTGGCTCCAGGCCACCGCCGCCTTGCAACGCCTGCAGCAACAGGCGCTCCAGCTGGGTATCCAGCCCGATAACCTGAATCTCGCCGTTGCCCGGGAACCACTGCTGCGTGATAGCCCGGCCCAGTGCCACCCGCACCACGGTGGTCAATTCATAAGGATCGCTCTGCGCCGGGGCATGCTCCGCCAGCGTTTCAACGATGGTGCGCATATCACGAATGGAAACGCGCTCGGCCAACAGGTTTTGCAACACCTTGTGCAGCGTGGTCAGCGACACCACGCCCGGCACGAAGTCTTCGGTCAGCTTCGGCATCTCCTGCGAAACGCGGTCCAGCAGTTGCTGAGCTTCCTGGCGGCCAAACAGTTCGCTGGCGAACTGACCGATCAGGTGATTGAGGTGCGTCGCCACCACGGTGCTGGCCTCCACCACGGTAAAGCCCTGGATCTGCGCCTGCTCGCGCAAGGCACTGTCGATCCACACCGCTTCCAGCCCAAAGGCCGGATCGACGGTTTTATCACCCGCCAGCTCGCCTACGGCATTGCCGGGGTTGATCGCCAGCCAGCGGCCCGGTTGCGCTTCGCCGCTGCCAATCTCGACGCCTTTCATCAGGATGCGGTAGCTGGCAGGCGGCAGTTCCAGATTATCGCGAATGTGTACCACCGGCGGCAGATAGCCCATGTCCTGCGCGAATTTCTTGCGGATGCCGCGAATACGCCCAAGCAGCTCGCCGTTCTGCTGAAAATCGACCATCGGAATCAGCCGGTAGCCCACTTCCATCCCCAACGGGTCTTCCAACTGCACGTCGGCCCAGCTGGCTTCGGCGGCCTGCGGATTCTCCGGCATCACCGGCGCCTCTACCGTCTTCGGCGCCTGTTGTTCACGGCCGCGTAGCCACCAGGCCAGGCCCAGCAAAGCGGCGGTAAACAGCAGGAACACCAGGTTCGGCATGCCCGGCACCAGGCCCAACAGCCCCAGCACCCCGGCGCTCAGCAGCATCACGCGCGGATTGTTGAACAGCTGGCCTACCATCTGCTCGCCGACGTCCTGATCGGTCGCTACGCGGGTGACGATAACGCCGGCGGCGGTGGAGATCACCAACGCCGGGATCTGCGCCACCAGGCCGTCACCGATGGTCAGCAGCGTATAGCTTTCCGCCGCCGCCCCCAGCTCCATGCCGTGTTGCACCACGCCGACCAACAGGCCGCCGACTACGTTCAGCACCATGATCATCAGGCCGGCGATGGCGTCGCCGCGCACGAATTTACTGGCACCGTCCATCGAGCCGTAGAAATCGGCCTCTTGGGTAACTTCGGCGCGGCGTTTCTTCGCTTCGTCTTCGCCGATCAATCCGGCGTTCAGATCGGCGTCAATCGCCATCTGTTTGCCCGGCATGCCGTCCAGCACGAAGCGCGCGCCCACTTCGGCGATACGCCCCGCACCTTTGGTGATGACCATAAAGTTAATCAGCACCAGGATGATGAACACCACGATGCCGATGGCGAAGTTGCCCCCCACCAGGAAGTGACCGAAGGCTTCCACCACGCGGCCGGCGGCGGCGGAGCCGGTGTGCCCTTCCAACAAGATGATGCGCGTCGACGCGACGTTGAGCGACAAACGCAGCAATGTGGAGAACAGCAGGATGGTCGGGAAAGCGGCGAACTCGAGCGTGCGCTGGGTGAACATCGCCACCAGCAGCACCATGATCGACAGCGCGATGTTGAAGGTAAACAGCAGATCAAGGATGAACGCCGGCAACGGCAGCACCATCATCGACAGAATCAACAGGATCAACACCGGGCCGGCCAGCACCTGCCACTGCGTATCTTTAAAATTGCCCGGCAAACGAAGCAGGGAGGCCAAATTAGCCATCAGAGTCACTCTCTCTCGCAAAATCCAGTGCTTCCGGCACCGGTAAACGTTCAGGTTTTTTCGGGATCAGGCCGCCCTCGCGCCGCCAGCGGCGCAGTTGGTACACCCAGGCCAGTACTTCGGCGACCGCGGCATACAGGGTGGCCGGAATATGTTGTCCGATCTCGCTGTGCCGATACAGCGCGCGCGCCAGCGGCGGCGCCTCCAGCATCGGGATGCGGTGTTCCGCACCGAGTTCGCGAATGCGGAAGGCGATTTCGCCGGCCCCTTTGGCCAGCACTTTCGGCGCGCTCATTTTTTTGTCGTTGTACTGCAACGCGACGGCGTAGTGCGTCGGGTTGGTGACGATCACGTCCGCCTTGGGCACATCGGCCATCATGCGGCGGCGGGCGATCGCCCGCTGCTGCTGACGAATGCGCCCCTTCACGTGCGGGTCCCCTTCCTGGTCTTTGAACTCGTCGCGAATATCCTGCTTGGTCATCTTCAGCTTCTTGAAGTGACTCCACAGCTGATAAAACACGTCGAATGCCACCATCGGCGTCAATCCCAGCACGACCAGAAAGCCGCAGAACAGAATCATCTGCAGCGCGTTGCCCAGCGCATCGAGCGGCTGCTGAGTCATCAGATGCAACATCGCCGCCCAGTTGTGCCACAGATAGAGGCCGGTCACCCAACCGACCAGCGTCGCTTTCAGGATCCCTTTCAGCAGCTCGGCCAGCACCTGGGTAGAAAAGATGCGCTTCAACCCGGATAGCGGGTTCAGCCGCTTCAAATCGAACTTGATCGACTTGCCGCTGAACAAAATGCCCCCCAGCAACATCGGCGCGGCGAGCGCCACCAGCACCAGCCCCGCCATGATCGGCAGCAGCGCCAGCACCGCCTGGCGCAGCAACATGCCCAATTGGCGCAGCATCTGTTTATCGTTGCTGACCATGCCGTGATCGAAGTTCAGACCTTGCGTGAGCATCGCCGCCAGCTGTTGCGCCATATTGCTGCCGGACATCAGGATAATCGCCAGGCCGGAGAGCAGCATCAGTACCGAGGTCAGCTCGCGCGAGCGCGGGATCTGGCCGTCTTCACGCGCCTTCTCCAGCCTGTGGGGCGTGGGGGCCTCGCTTTTTTCCAGATCGCTGTCTTCAGCCACGAAACGCCGTTCCTGTGTCGGGAGGGTAAAGAATGGCGGTCAGCATGCCAAAAAATTGGCGATGTCATTGGGGGAACAACGGGGAAAAAGGCGGGTTATTTGGGGGATGAGGCAATCAAGGGGGAGACGTTACAGCCAATTTTCCAGCCGTAAGCCATCAACGCGCTCAAATTCGCGTCGGTTATTGGTCACCAGAATCAATCCTTCGCTGCGCGCATGCCCGGCGATATGCAGATCGTTTACGCCGATAGGCGTTCCCTGACGTTCCAGCGCAGCCCGAATGTTGCCGTAGTGTGAAGCCGCTTTGGCGCCGTAATCGAGAATATCCAATCGGGAGACAAAATCCTCAACCACTCTGGCGTTAACCGCCGGACGCGAGCTTTTCTCCACTTCGTGAACCAATTCGCCATAGGTGACCGACGAAATGACCATTTTGCCCGCATAGCGATTGAACGTCTCCAGCACTTCCAGAGGCCGGCGCTTGATGACATAGATAACAATGTTGGTGTCCAGCATATGGCTGAACATCAAAACTCTTCCCGCTCGCGCTGGTGTTGCCCGGCACGTTCATTGAGGAAGTCATCGCTCACCTCATTTTCCGCGCAGAAGAAACTGTCCCAGGTATTCTCCACCGGCGCAAGAATGCGCTCTTTGCCTATCACGCGGACGGTCACTTTAGAAACGGTATCGGGGAAACGTACCTCTGCGGGCAAGCGCACGGCCTGCGTCCGATTATTGGTAAAGACAGAACCTAACGTCATGGCGACCTCCTTTAACTGGAGTACAAATTATAATCGCCACAGTGTATATAGCAACGCTATATACTCCAATCTTTGCGCGACGCTGCGCAACTTTCGGGGCGCGCCGTCGCGCGCCCCGAAAAGCCTCAGAAACCGAGGCTGTCGAGCAGATCGTCGACCTGCGCCTGATTGGCGATCACGCCGACGCCGTTCTGGTCGAGCTGCGGGCCGTTCAGCAGGCTGTCGTTAGGCCGTTTTTCCTTCACCGGCTGCTCCGGCATGTTTTCCATCAGAACCATCAGCAGCTGCTTTTCGATCTCCTGCACCACGTCCATCATGCGCTTGATTACCTGACCGGTCAGATCCTGGAAATCTTGCGCCATCATGATCTCCAGCAGCTGGGCGTTGGTGAAGGCCGTATGGCCCGGCACCTGATCCAGATACTGGCGCGTGTCGTTGACCAGAGAACGCGCGTCGTCCAGTTCGATGGGATTGGCGAACCACTCGTCCCAGCGCCCTTTCAACGCGTTAGCGCCGGATTCCAGCTCCGCCTGGCGCGGTTGCGCCGCCTCTACGCAGTTCAACGCCCGTTCCGCCGCCTGCGCCGTCATGGTTACGACATAGTCAAGACGGTCGCGCGCATCCGGGATCGCCTCTGCCGCCTGGGCGATCGCCTGATCGAGCCCCAGTTCGCGCATGCTGTCGCGCAGCATTCGGGTCAGTTGGCCGATGCGGGAGATGATCTCTCCCGCGGTCGCTGCATCGCTGGCAGGCATTGGAATGTCTCTCATCGCCCTCTCCTTACATGCCCAATTTTTCAAAAATCTTGTTGAGCTTTTCTTCCAGCGTCGCCGCCGTAAATGGTTTCACTACATAACCGCTGGCGCCGGCCTGCGCCGCCGCGATGATATTTTCTTTCTTGGCTTCCGCGGTCACCATCAGTACCGGCATCGCGGCCAGCGCGCTGTCGGCGCGGATGGTTTGCAACAGCTCAAGCCCGTCCATGTTCGGCATGTTCCAGTCGGACACCACGAAGTCGAAACCGCCGGCGCGCAGCTTGTTCAGCGCATCCGCACCGTCTTCAGCTTCTTCGACGTTGTTGAAGCCCAGCTCTTTCAGCAAATTTCTGACGATGCGACGCATGGTGGAGAAGTCGTCCACAACCAGAAATCTGAGGTTCTTGTCTGCCATTGTTACTCCTGAAATAGTTAACCGTTTAATGATGCAAAACCGCAGGCCGCCGCGCGGCGGCCGTGGGTCATATCGCCGCCGGGTAACCCCGGCGGACTAAAATCAAATACGCAATGCCTGGCCGCCGGCAATCTGCGCCAGCATCCGTTGGCTCATTCTGTCCAGCTCGACCACCTCGCTGACGCCGCCGCTGGCGATCGCCTCGCGCGGCATGCCGAACACCACGCAGCTCGCCTCGTTCTGCGCCAGGGTATAAGCCCCGGCGCGATGCATCTCCAGCATCCCCGCCGCACCGTCGTTGCCCATGCCGGTGAGGATCACCCCCACCGCATTGCGGCCGGCGTATTGCGCCACCGAGCGGAACAGCACGTCGACCGACGGGCGATGGCGGTTGACCGCCGGGCCGTCATGCAGCTTCACCTGATAGTTGGCGCCGCTGCGCGCCAGCTCCAGATGGCGGTCCCCCGGTGCGATATAGGCGTGGCCCGGCAGCACGCGCTCGCCGTCCTCCGCTTCTTTCACCGTGATCTGGCACAGTTTGTTCAACCGTTCGGCGAACGAACGGGTGAATCCCGGCGGCATGTGTTGCGTGATCAGCAGCGCCGGACTGGTGGCCGGCAGCGGCTGCAGCACCTGGCGGATCGCTTCGGTGCCGCCGGTGGAGGCGCCGATGGCGATCAGTTTTTCACTGCTCAGCAGCGGCGCATGGCTGAGGATCGCCGGCGCCGGGCTGCTCGAGCGCTGAGGCAGACGCGCCCTGGCCGCGGTGCGGATCTTCTCGGCGATCAGCTCGCTGTAGGCCAGCATGCCCTCGCGAATGCCGAGCTGCGGTTTGGTGACGAAATCCACCGCGCCCAACTCCAGCGCACGCAGCGTGATCTCCGATCCTTTGCCGGTCAGCGAAGAGACCATCACCACCGGCATCGGCCGCAGGCGCATCAGTTTCTCGAGGAAATCCAGTCCGTCCATGCGCGGCATCTCGACGTCCAGCGTCAGCACCTGAGGATTAAATTTTTTGATCAGATCGCGCGCTACCAGCGGATCCGGCGCGGTCGCCACCATTTCCATATCGGCGTGGCCGTTCACGATTTCCGTCATCAGCTGACGCATCAGTGCCGAATCGTCTACGCATAACACTCTGATTTTACTCATTACCTCTCCTTGGTCAGCCCATACACGGTCTGCCCACGCAAGTAGAAATCCCGGCTGATCTGGCTGAAGTTCTCGGAGTGGCCGGCGAACATCAGCCCCCCCGGCTTAAGCAAGGGAACGAAGCGGCGCAGGATGCGCTCCTGCGTCGCCTTATCGAAATAGATCATGACGTTGCGGCAAAAAATAGCGTCGAACTGCCCCGGCAGCGCCCATTCCGGCGCCAGCAGGTTCAGCGGCTGAAAGTTCACCCGCGCCGCCAGTTCCGGCCGCACCCGCACCAGCCCCTGATGCGGCCCGGTGCCGCGCAGAAAATAGCGCTGCATTTGTGTCGGCGTCAGGGTGCGCAGATCTTCCTGGCGGTAAACGCCCGCCTCCGCTTTTTCCAGCACCTGCGTATCGATGTCGCTGGCCCAGACCTGGCAACTGCCGGCCCGCTGCCCCAAGGCATCGCTCAGCGTGATGGCGATCGAATACGGCTCTTCGCCGGTCGAGGCCGCAGTGCTCCAGACGCTGTAGCCGTTCGGCCGTGAGCGCGCATGCTCCGCCAGGATCGGGAAGTGATGCGCCTCGCGGAAAAATGCCGTCAGGTTGGTGGTCAACGCGTTGATGAACGCCTGCCATTCCGCGCTGTTCGGATCGCTTTCCAGCAGCGCCAGATAGTCGCCGAAGTCGTGCAATCCCAGCAGCCGCAATCGGCGCACCAGACGGTTGTAAACCATCTCACGCTTATGCTCCGCCAGCACGATGCCGGCGCGTTGATAAATCAACTGGCTGATACGACGGAAATGCACGTCCGACAGCGGCAGGCGCTGCACCATTTGCGTCAACATCGACGCAGTATCCCGGTTAGAAGTTGACGGCGCCTGTTTCATGCCGCCTCACCGGGGAAAAACGTGCTGTTTATGCGGTTTGACAATCTTGGGCTTCCTTTACCACGGATGAAACTGCGTTGTTGCTGTTACCTGGCGCGACGAAGTTATCGTCCGCCAGACGGAATACCGCGACCGCATCGGCCAGGGTAATAGCCTGCTCTTCCAGCGCGGTGGCGGCAGAGGCGGACTCTTCCACCAGCGCGGCGTTCTGTTGGGTGACCTGGTCCATCTGGGTCACCGCCTGCGTCACCTGCTCGATGCCGCGGCTTTGTTCATCCGAAGCCGACGCGATCTCGCCCATGATGTCGGTGACGCGGGTCACCGAACGTACGATGTCCTGCATGGTGGCGCCGGAATTTTCCACCAGCACCGAGCCGTGTTTGACGCGGCTGACCGATTCGTCGATCAGCACCTTGATCTCTTTCGCCGCCTGGGCGCTGCGGCTCGCCAGGTTACGCACTTCGCCGGCGACCACGGCGAAACCGCGCCCCTGTTCGCCGGCACGCGCCGCTTCCACCGCCGCATTGAGCGCCAGAATGTTGGTCTGGAAGGCGATGCCGTCGATCACGCTGGTGATGGCGCCGATTTTCTGCGAGCTATTGGCGATATCGTGCATGGTGGTGACCACGTCACCGGCCAGTTCACCGCCCTTGGCCGCCGTGGCCGAGGCGTCGCGCGCCAGCTGAGACGCCTGCCGCGCATTGTCGGCGTTCTGTTTCACCGTCGCGGTCAGCTGCTCCATGCTGGCGGCGGTCTCTTCCAGCGAAGCGGCCTGCTGCTCGGTGCGGGAAGAGAGATCGTTGTTGCCTTCGGAGATCTCCTGCAGGCCGATCAAAATCGATTCCGCCCCGTCGCGCACCGCGCCCACAGTACCGATCAGCGACTGCTGCATACGCTGCAGGCTGGCGAACAGCATGCTGATTTCATTGCGGCCGTACACCTGAATCGGCGTCGCCAAGTCGCCGGCGGCGATGCGTTCAAAGTGGCTGCGGATTTGGTTCAGCGGTTGTACCAACATGGTGCGCAACCACCACATGGCGCTGCCGGTCACCACGATCAGCATCAATACCGCCCCCGCCAGCATCAGGCCCGCCAGCGTGAAGGAGAACTGGTTGGCGTCTCTGGCCTCGCTGATGTCGCCGTTGATCAACTGCAGATACTGCACGAAGTCGGCCTCGAACAGGTCCTGGGTCTTCTGCGTCGGCTGATCCATAAACGCCTGCAGCTCTCCTTTTTCCAGAAAGCCGATCAGCTCGCGCAGCGCGCCGCGCAACCGCTCGTAGCTGGCCTTGGTGGTCGCCGTCTGCTGGCTCTGTTGCTCACTGCTGCGCTCAACCGCCATGAACTGATTGAAATAGAGATCGGCCTTCTGCAGCGAACTGCGGGCGCTGCTCATCAATTCGTTCACCTGCTCCTGTGGCAGCTTCAGCGCCGCGCGGGTGCCGGCGCGGTTCAACGTATTGCGCGCCTGCAACAGCGACACCCAGCTCAGGCTGAGCGAATCGCGCTGCTGGCTGCCGAGGGTGATGATATCGAGGTTGTGGTTATCGGAGCGGAACGCGGAATACGACAGGCCGCTGCTGGCCAACTGCAGAACGCAGAAGGTCATCAACAACAGGAACAAGCTGGTAGAGATACGGATTCGGTTAAACACTGTGAACCTCCTTGCAGCCGGCCGGCGACCGACCTACGTAGGGAAAAGGGCCTCTGCGAGAGAGGCCCGATACCGGTCAGAACGTTTCCCAGTTATCCTGCAGATCGCTGGCGTTCATTTTTTTATGATTGATTACCGGTGTTACCGTCGCCTTGCTGGTGACAGGCGTTTTAAACTCTTCCTGGCCTTCCGACCTCAGGCGGAATACCGCCACCGACTGGGTCAGCATGCTGGCCTGTTCTTCCAGCGCCGCCGCCGCCGAGGCAGATTCTTCTACCAACGAGGCGTTCTGCTGGGTCACGCGGTCCATTTCCGCCACCGCCTGGCCAACCTGATCGATGCCACGGCTCTGCTCGTCCGAAGCCGACGCGATTTCGCCCATGATGTCGGTCACACGGGTAACGGCGTTGACGATGTCGCCCATGGTTTCGCCGGCGCTCTCGACCAACACGGAACCCATATCGACGCGGCTGACCGAGTCTTCAATCAGGCCTTTGATCTCTTTCGCCGCCTGTGCGCTGCGCTGCGCCAGGTTGCGCACTTCACCGGCCACCACCGCGAAGCCACGGCCCTGTTCGCCAGCGCGCGCCGCTTCCACCGCGGCGTTCAACGCCAGGATGTTGGTCTGGAAAGCGATACCGTCGATCACGCCGGTAATATCGGCGATCTTCTGTGAACTGCCGGCGATGTCGTGCATGGTCTGCACCACGTTAGCCACGACCTTGCCGCCTTTCTGCGCGGTTTCGGAGGCGCTCAGCGCCAGCTGAGAGGCCTGACGGGCGTTTTCGGCGTTCTGTTTCACCGTCGCGGTCAACTGCTCCATGCTGGCGGCGGTCTCTTCCAGCGAAGCGGCCTGCTGCTCGGTGCGGGAGGAGAGATCGTTGTTGCCTGCGGCGATTTCAGACGCGCCGCTGTAGATGGCGTCAGCGCCCTGACGCACGCCGCTGACGGTTTCGATCAGCTCGCTTTGCATGTGTTTCAGGCTGGCTGCCAGCACGCCCATTTCGTTGCGGCTGGTGACGACGATCTGTTGAGTCAGGTCGCCGGCGGCGATCTGTTTGATGTGGTCGATCATGCGATTCAGCGGACGCACCAGGATGTGATGGATACCGGTCCAGGCCAGTACGATCACCGCCAGCACCACCACCAGCACCACGATCAGCGTCCAAATGGCCGAGTTGTAGGAGCTGTTGCTGCCGTCGACCGCGATTTGGTACAGCTTGCCGTTTTGCTCCAGGTAAACGTTGTAGCTCTGCTCAAAGTTGTCCTGGTAGCTCTGCGTAGGCTGATCGAAGAAGGCGTTGATCTTGCCTTCGCCCAGCAGTTGGATCAGTTCGGAAAGCGCGCCGTACAGAATGTCGTATTGCTGCTTCACGCGCTCTGCCGACTGAGGATCCTGACGCGGATCCTGAGGGATTTTCTCGTACGCGGCGTAGTGTCTTTCCGCCTCGGCCAGCTCTTCTTTCGCCTTGGCCAGCAGTTCATCAATGGTGGCGCCGCTGCCGATCTTATTGGTATCCATCATGTAACGAATACCGGCGCGGTTCAGCGAGTTGCGCGCCTGCAGCAGATCAACGCGGCTTTCACTCAGCTGCAGCTGCTGCTGACGGATAGTTTGCAGGACGGTAAAGTTTTCCTTATCGCTTTTCAGCGAGGAGAAAAAGAGTCCGCCCGAAATCAACTGCAAGGCGCCAAACAGCACCAACACCAGCAACAGGCTGGTGACCACCTTCATACGATTTAACATGATTTCCCTTGTTGAAGCCCGCGCAGACAGGCTTTGATGACGTTGAATGTGAGAGTTATCGGCGCAGCGCGGCAAAACTTTATGCGGGAAAGTAACTATTTTTAGTGGGGGTTCAGGACACGGCCTGCGGCGTCGCGGCAAGTCATGGAAAGTGAAGGTGATAGGGGGCAGCGCCCTGCCCCCTTGGGCCTTGAATCAGACGCTTTTCGCCACGCTGTCGACCAGCGACATCTCTTCGCTGCTCAGCAGCTTTTCGATATCCACCAGGATCAACATGCGCTCGCCCAGCGAACCGAGGCCGGTGAGGTATTCGGTCGCCAGCGTCACCGCAAACTCCGGTGCCGGGCGGATCTGATCGGCGGTCAGCGACAGCACGTCGGAAACGCCGTCGACCACGATGCCCACCACGCGCTGGCCAAAGTTCAGCACGATCACCACGGTGTTCTCATCGTAAGACACGCTCTGCTGCGAGAACTTCACCCGCAGATCGATGATCGGCACGATCACGCCGCGCAGGTTAGTAACGCCCTTGATGAACGCCGGGGTGTTGGCGATGCGGGTTACCTGATCGTAGCCGCGAATTTCCTGCACCTTGAGGATATCGATGCCGTACTCCTCGTTGCCCAGGGTAAAAATCAGAAACTCTTGCCCTACCGTTTCGCCAGCCAATTTGCTGACGGCTGCCAATCCTGCCATATCATTCACCTTTTAAATCAATAAACTCATTATTATGCGGCGGCGTCCGTCAGACGCTTTTCACGGTTCAAGGTTTGCAACGCCGAGACATCGACGATCAATGCCACGCTGCCGTCGCCCAAAATGGTCGCGGCGGAGATGCCCGGCACTTTGCGGTAGTTGCTTTCCAGATTCTTCACCACCACCTGATGCTGGCCGATCAGCTGATCCACCAGCAACGCATAGCGGCGGCCGGCGCTTTGCAGGATAACGACGATGCCCTGCGTGGCGTCGGTTTTGGCGCCTTCCACTTCGAACACCCGATACAGCTCCACCAGCGGCAGGTATTCGCCGCGCACCTGCAGCACGCGTTCGCCGCCGGCCAACGGATGCAGGTCTTCCGCCTGCGGCTGCAGCGACTCCATCACCGCGTTCAGCGGCAGGATAAAGACTTCGTCGTTCACCTTAACCGACATGCCGTCGAGGATCGCCAGCGTCAGCGGCAGCAGGATACGGATGGTGGTGCCTTTGCCGGCCTGCGAGCGGATCTCGACGTGACCGCCCATCTCCTGAATGTTCCGTTTCACCACGTCCATGCCGACGCCGCGGCCGGAAACGTCGGTCACCTGTTCGGCGGTGGAGAAGCCCGGCGCAAAGATCAGCATGCCGACCTCTTCGTCGCTCATGCTGTCACTGACCGCCAGCCCTTGCGACGCGGCCTTGGCGAGAATTTTTTCGCGGTTCAGCCCGGCGCCGTCGTCGATGACCTCAATGCAGATGTTGCCGCCCTGATGTTCGGCAGACAGCACCAGATTGCCCACCGCCGACTTGCCGGCGGCGATGCGGGTGGCCGGCTCTTCGATGCCGTGATCGAGGCTGTTGCGCACCAGGTGCGTCAGCGGATCGATAATGCGTTCGATCAGGCTCTTGTCCAGTTCGGTGGAACTGCCCTGCAGCGTCAGCTCCACCTGTTTGTTCAGCTTGCCGGCCAGATCGCGCACCAGACGCGGATAGCGGCTGAAGACATATTCCATCGGCATCATGCGGATCGACATCACCGACTCCTGCAGATCGCGCGCGTTACGCTCCAGCTGGCTCATGCTGTTCAGCAGGTCGCCGTGGTTCACCGGATCCAGCGTGCCGGAGCGTTGCGCCAGCATCGACTGGGTGATCACCAGCTCGCCCACCAGGTTGATCAGTTGATCCACCTTTTCCACCGCTACGCGAATGCTGGTGGACTCGCTCGCCTTGGCGCGCGCTTTCGGCGCTTCCGCCTGCGCGGCGGCCGGTTTGGCGGCAGGCGGCGCGGCGTTCGTAACCGGCGCCGGCTCTGGCGCAACGACCGCCTCCGGCGAGTTCGCTGCCGCGACGACCGGCGCGCTTTGCGTCGGCGTCGAGAAGCTGATTTGTTCCGGTTCCAGCACGAAGCACAGCACGGCGCTGATGTCGTCCTCGCTGGCGGAGGTGAGCAACGTGACGTCCAGACTGTGCTCCGTCTGATGAGGGTCTTTAACCTCGCCGAGGTTGCCCAGCTCTTCCAACATCAACGGGATTTCACTGGCTTTCAGCCCGTTCAGGCTGATGCGCATACCGCCTTCGATCGCCGCCGGCGCGGCCGCTGGCTGCACAACGGGCTGCTGAACGACCGGCTGAGCCGCGGGCGCCTCCTGCTGCTGTTGCGCTTCCAACGCCAGCTGACGCAGCGCCTGGCAAATGTATTCAAAGCTTTCAGCGTCAGGCTGTTGCGAGGTCTTATAGGCGTCCAGTTGCTCCTGCATAATGTCTTTGGTTTCCAGAAACAGGTTGATAATCTCGGTGCTCAGGCTCATTTCTTGGCGCCTTGCACCGTCCAGCAGGTTCTCCAGCAGATGGGTGGTTTCCTGCAGCACCGAAAAACCAAAGGTCGCAGCCCCGCCCTTGATCGAATGCGCCGCGCGGAAGATGGCGTTCAACGGCTCGATATCGGGGGCCAGCGGATCCAGCTCCAGCAGGTGTTGCTCCATGTCGGCCAGCAACTCGTCCGCCTCATCAAAGAAGGTCTGATAAAAATCGCTAATGTCCATGCTCACGGGGTCACCTCTGGCTGTGAGTCGCGGTTAGTCGGTGCGGGCGCGGCTGCCGGCTGTTCCGGCGTTTGACCGGCCGGGGCTAGCGCCGGGGATGCCTGCGATTGACCGACGGGATCTGCCGCCGGCAGCGGCGTTGGATCGGTCGGCGTTGCCGCCTGGGGTTCCGGCGTTTGGCTGGCCGGCGCAGTCGCCGACGGCGCCAGCTGCTTCAGGCTGTCCGGCTGGGCGATATCCACCGCGTTGCCTTCAGCATTTTCGTGTTCGATGCCTTCTTGCGTTTGCTTATTCAGCACCAGCACGGTGATGCGACGGTTGATCGCGTCATCGGCGCCGTGCTGTTTCAGGCTCATGGTGGCCGCCATGCCCACCACTCGCAGCACCTTGCCTTCCGCCAGACCACCGGCGATCAGCTCGCGTCGGGAGGCGTTGGCGCGATCGGCCGACAGTTCCCAGTTGCTGTAGCCGCGCTCGCCGGTGGCGTAAGGGATATCATCGGTATGGCCGGACAGGCTGATCTTGTTCGGCAGATCGTTCAGAATCGGGGCTATCGCCCGCAGAATATCGCGCATGTAGCTCTCGACCTGCGCGCTACCGGTTTTGAACATCGGCCGATTCTGGCTATCGATAATCTGGATGCGCAGCCCCTCGTCCATCATGTTGATCAGCAGATGCGGACGCAGCGCCTTCAGGCGCGGATCGGACTCAATCAGTTCATCCAGCTTTTCGCGCAGCTTGTTCAGCCGCAGCTCTTCGGCGCGCTTGTCCGGCGAATCGACCTGTTTTTTCACCAGGCCGTGCTGTTGCGTCGGATCGTCGCCGCCGCCCGGAATCGGACTGCTTTCGGAACTGCTCTTGTCGCCGCTGGTCAGGGCAACCTTGAGCGGCGTGCGGAAGTATTCGGCGATTTGCGTCAGCTCCTGCGGGCTGGCGATCGCCAGCAGCCACATCACCAGGAAGAATGCCATCATCGCCGTCATAAAGTCGGCATAGGCAATCTTCCAGGAGCCGCCGTGATGGGCGGCATGATGCGACTTGCGCTTTCTGACCAGGACGACCGGGTGATTCTGTTTCATGCTTCTTCTTCTTCCGTCGCCTGCTGTGCCGGCGCTTTCACGCGGCGCACATGTTCTTCCAGCTCAACGAAAGAAGGACGTTCGGTGGTATACAGTGTTTTACGGCCGAACTCGACCGCGATCTGCGGGGCATAACCGTTCAGGCTCGACAGCAGCGTGACCTTGATGCACTGCATCATCTTGACGTTTTCGGCGCTCTTCTGGCGCAGCAACGTGGCCAGCGGCGAGATAAAGCCGTAGGCCAACAGAATGCCGAGGAACGTACCGACCATGGCGTTGGCGATCAGCGCCCCCAGTTCAGCGGCCGGACGGTCAGCCGAAGCCAGTGCGTGTACCACCCCCATCACCGCCGCGACGATACCGAACGCAGGCAAGGAGTCGCCCACCATCGCCAGGCTGCCGGCGGGCACTTCGCTTTCCTGCTCGTAGGTTTCGATCTCTTCGTCCATCAGCGCTTCGATCTCGAACGCATTCATATTGCCGCTCACCATCAGCCGTAAATAGTCGGTAATGAACTCCACCAGGGTGTTATCGGCAAGGATGCGCGGATAATTAGAGAAAATTTCACTTTCTTGCGGATTATCGATATCGAACTCGAGCGACAGCATGCCCTGCTGACGCGATTTGGCCAGCAGGCGGAACAGCAGCGCCATCAGATCCATGTACAGATCTTTGTTGTATTTGGAGCGCCGCATCAGGCGTGGCAACGCGCGCAGCGTGGCCTTGATCGCCTTGCCGTTGTTGCCGACGATGAAAGCGCCGACGCCCGCCCCGCCGATGATCAGAAATTCAGCCGGCTGATATAACGCGCCGAGATGACCGCCCACGATCAGGTAGCCGCCAAACACCGCACCCAATACCACGAGATAACCCAAAATAACTAGCACACGCATTCCTTAAATTAACAATGTGGATGGAAGGTGGGGCAAACGCGCCCTGGCCAACAGACCAGGCGGCATGTCTGGGGGCGGCATGCCGCCCCTGCGTATCACACGTCGGTGTTCATTGCCGAGAGCCGGCAACGTGGCGGCTCAAATGGCGCGTTTGACCTGCTCGTCCAGCAGTTGAGGAATAATATCGGCCAGTTGCGGCGAAAGTTTACGTCTTTTTACTGCGCGGGATGGGGGTTGGCATAAACTGCAGATGAAACCATTCAGCGGCTGGTGCGCATGGGTGATAAATGCGCCGCCGCAGCAGCTGCAGGCGGAGAGTTGCAGCATGCCGCTGTCGACGAAACGCACCAGCGTCCAGGCGCGCGTCAACGCCAGCAGCGGCGCATCGCCGGCCTGCTGGGGACATTGTTCCAGATAGAGGCGATAAGCTTTAATCACCGCCTCCACTCCGCTGCACTGCCCACTTTTCATCAGGAACAGGTAAGCGTTGTAAAACATCGAAGAGTGAATATTTTGTTCCCAGGTCATAAACCAGTCGGTTGAGAACGGCAACATCCCTTTCGGCGGCGGACTGCCGCGCAACTCCTTATAAAGTTTAATCAAGCGCCCGCGGCTGAGCTGGGTCTCGCTCTCCAGCATCTGCAAACGGGCTCCCAGTGAAATCAGCTCCATCGCGAGCTGAATGTCCTTGGCTTCTTGAACAATACTTTTCTCAACCATCATCAGGCTCTTTTCTTCGTCGGGCTAGCGTCTTTACTCGATAGCTCTTGCAGTAAATGGCTTGATAGCAAAATGCCGGTATGGATTTGTTGCAGATCGTCGACGCGCGACTCTTTGGTCAGGCGTTCGATGGTCTGGTGATCGTTAAAGCGGAAGTGGCAAACCAGCTGGTTGGTCTCAGCCAGTTTAACCATTTGCGGCAAAGTCAGCTGCGCCAACGCGTCAGCCATGGTTTCATCGATACCAAGGCGGAACATCGCGGACGCTTTTTCATCGTTGATCAAACGTTGTGCTAAAAGTAAATATGACAAATTGATGTCATAAATATGCTTAAGTAATTCAGACGTACCCATATTCCCCATCCCGACAGACTATGTTTAAAAACATACGCTGGGTGATAAATTTTATCGCCCGTGACCTGGGTTTTTTCCCAAAGTTGGCAAATTAATCTCTCAAAAACGACCGCTATAACTTTCGCCAATCGCTAAATTCGACCACTGTTCAGTATTTGCTACGAGCGTAAACCTACGTGTATGGATGTATAGCATTTTGCTTCGATAGTGTTTAGCCACCATGAAACTATTTTTACAAATTTAATAAGATTATTCCTAAAGCAACGCAACTCTACCCCCGAACCATTAGCACACACAATGTAAGTGAGAGGCAATTTTAAATACAATGTGACATAGATCACAAAAATAAAAAATATTTAAGCCAAATACGACTAAATGCGCACATTTATTGACCTCGTTTTCGCTCACAAAATAGCCATAGGTAAAAAAACGTCTTAAAAACAATGTTTATAAGCCAAAAAATTATCTTTTTTAGATCAATTCGAACAAAAGCATCACCAAACCAAAATAACAGAACAAAAATCTGTATATAGGCGACAAACTCAGTATAAATAACCAATTACGTTGCTAAAAAATATCCAAGATGAAAAATAACCAACGTAAACTATAAGGTTATTACCTTTCAGATTTGACTTAAGCCCCTCGCTTCGGGCTGCTCTAATTTTCAACATAAGGTGATTAGGGCTTATCAATGATTCGCTGACGTTGTGAACAAGCCAACAGACGTAACGATATGTTTCCGTATTAGCCTGACGCAAGAATGCCATTTTTACGTTAAAAAGTGCCAGAACGACATATCGGCAGCGCATCGTAAAACTTTAATGCTTTTTTATTTCTTTTTTGTCGCCGCTTTAATTATCACGCAGAACTGTGAATTATTAAAATACCCCGCGCGCCCATCACTTCACTGCAATAAAATAAAACGCAGTTTTGTTTTTCTCCTCAAAACCCTCAGGCCAATGAGACGACGTTTCAGCGCGAGCGGCAACGCCAAAAGCCGGACAACGCCGTAGAGGTCTTGCTAAAAAAGGAAGAAATCCCCTTCCCAGGACGAAAACGCGCTACCGCGCCTCTATACGCCGCCGCAACCCTACGGTTTCATCCCCTCCCCGTGCAGCCTCACCTGAGACTTTCCCTAATTCTCCATTTATCAGCAGGATGAGATTGCTGACAGCGCACCGGCATATTATGATTTAGCAACGCTCCGCCTCAGGCGGCGTCTCAATTATTACCCAGTGCAATTTATCTACTTGAAATGATTTTTGTCAGGTCGTACATCGCTGCCTCGACGGCATCGCCGAGAGTCGCTGATGTGTTATTCACCCGGCTTTAACTATTAACAGGCTATATTTTAATCATGACCGATACGCTCGAATATCTGCTGACATTCCGTAAATGCTCCTCTTTGGACAGCCTGGAGAAGGTGTACGACAAACTGAACTACTCCATTGAAAATGATACAGAAATGAGCAATATGTACCGCGCTGCAGACCACCGTCGCGCCGAACTGGTTGCAGGTAAATTGTTCGATCTGGGCAAGGTGCCGAAAACGCTGTGGGCGCAGGTGCTTTAATTCAGTGGAATTACGTGCGGCAACGGTTTTATCTTTTATTGCTATATAACCGGGCAAACTCAGCTTTTATTGCCGCGCGTGATGCGAAACACATTTATTACGCCCGCCAGGTTCTACCCTTTATCCGAGCGCAGCATTTTCTCTAAGGCCACCGACGCGGCAGCCTGAAACACGACGGATACAACAAGGAGTGGGATATGGGGTATCAAAACGTTCTGGTCACCGTCGCCGTCGCGCCTGACAGTCACCGCCTGGTGGAAAAGGCCGTCTCCATCGTCCGCCCCTATGGCGGCAACATCACGCTGCTCAGCACCCTCGCCAATCCGGAAATGTACAATAACTTCGCCGGGCCGATGCTCGGCGATTTGCGCACGCTGATGGAGGAAGAAACCCGGTTGTTTATGGAGGAACTGCGCCAACGCGCGGATTATCCGATCGCCGATACGCTGATCGTACACGGCGAGTTGGGCGACAGCCTGGCGTTCGCCAGCCGCCGTCGGCCGTTCGACCTGCTGCTCTGCGGCAATCATCGCGACGGCATGATGAACAAAGTCTCCTGTTCCGCCGCCCGCTTCATCAACATCAGCCATATCGACGTGTTGATCGTGCCGCTCTAACGCTAAGCACATTCGGTAACGTTGCCTTGCCGCCCCTGGACTAGGCTTAACCAACCTGTCTGTCGCAACGCAAAGGAGCTTTCGATGTCCCCTTCTCAACAGAACCGTCGCTTCCTGCTGGCCTCGCGCCCGCACGGGGAACCGACGGCGGCAAACTTCCGTCTCGACACGGTTACCACGCCGCAACCCGGCGTCGGCCAGCTGTTGCTGCGCACCGTTTATCTGTCATTGGATCCTTATATGCGCGGCCGCATGAGCGATGCCCCCTCCTATGCGCCGCCGGTGGAGATCGGCCAGGTGATGGTCGGCGGAACGGTATCGCGCGTGGCCTCCTCACAGCATCCCGATTTCAAGGTCGGCGATTGGGTGTTGGGCTATGACGGTTGGCAGGATTACGCGCTGTCCGACGGCAGCGGCCTGCGCAATCTCGGCCCGCACCTGGCGCACCCTTCCCGCCTGCTCGGCGTGCTGGGTATGCCGGGCTTCACCGCTTATATGGGATTACTCGACATCGGCCAACCCCAGGCGGGCGAAACGCTGGTGGTAGCCGCCGCCAGCGGTGCGGTCGGCTCGGTGGTCGGCCAAATCGGCAAGCTGAAAGGCTGCCGCGTGGTCGGCGTTGCCGGCGGCGCGGAAAAATGCCGCTATGTGGTGGAAGAATTGGGTTTTGACGCCTGTATCGATCACCGCGCCCCCGACTTTGCCGAGCAGCTGGCCGCCGCCTGCCCACAGGGTATCGACATCTATTATGAAAACGTCGGCGGCGCGGTATTCGACGCCGTGCTGCCGCTGTTGAACACCAAAGCGCGCATTCCGGTCTGCGGCATCATCGCCCATTACAATGCCACCGGATTACCCGCCGGGCCAGACCGTTTGCCGCTGCTGGAGGGGCTGATTCTGCGTAAACGCATCCGCATGCAGGGCTTTATCATCTTCGATGACTACGGCTCACGCTTTGATGAATTCCTGCAACAGATGAGCGGTTGGGTCGAGCAGGGGAAAATCAAGTTCCGCGAGGACATCGTCGACGGACTGGAGCAGGCGCCCCAGGCGTTTATCGGTCTGCTGCAAGGCAAAAACTTCGGCAAACTGGTGATTCGCGTCGCCGACGAATAACCCGCAGCTGGGCGTGGTGCGCCACGCCCCCTTCTTTAATGTACGGCACCGTCGCCGAATCGCACATCTTCCTCAACCGTCAACGTGACCTCTACGATAGTGCGCACGGCCTCAACCATCGTCGCCAACGCCATGCTCGGCTTGCCCGGATGCGCCGCCGCCAGCTCATGACTGTACGGGATATGCACGAACCCGGCGCTGACCGCCGGGCAATGCGTCTGCAGATAGTGGCGCAAACCGTAAAAAATATGGTTGCAGTTATAGGTGCCCGCCGTGTAAGAAACCGCCGCCGGGATCCCCTGCCGGCGCAGTTGCTGTACCGCAGCCTTGACGGGCAACGTGCTGAAGTAGCCCACCGGGCCGCCGGCGACCACCGGCACATCAATCGGCTGTTTGCCGGCATTATCGGGGATGCGGGCATCGATCAGATTGATGGCCACCCGCTCCAGGGATATTTCGGCCCGGCCGCCGGCCAGGCCCAGACAGATCACCGCCAGCGGCTGCAGTTCCTCAATCGCCGCGATTAGCCGCTGATTGGCTTCACCCAGCACGCAAGGCAATTCACGCACTATGATCTCCGCGCCGCCGCTTCGCTCACCGGCCAACGCCTGCGCGACCTGCCAGGAAGGATTTACCGCATCGCCATCGAACGGCTCAATACCGGTTACCAACACTTTGTTCATCATTTCCCCTGCTTGAAGGCTAAATTCGTGTGCTACCAGCCTAGTGAACGCAGTATGATTCTGGAAATGGATTATCTGTATATAGAGTATTCATAAAATGAATTTAGCCAACGTCGATCTCAACTTGCTGGTGGTGTTTGAAGCGTTGTATCAGACGCGTAACGTTACCGCCGCAGGCCGGCGCCTTAACCGCGCTCAACCCTCCGTCAGCAATGCGCTGGCGCGGCTGCGCATTCTGCTGAACGATCCGCTGTTTGTTCGCGGCGGCGGCGGCATGGCGCCTACGCCGCGCGCCCACCAACTCATGCCGCAGATACAGCAGGTGCTTGAACAGATCCATCTTGCGTTAGCTCCCCCAACGCGTTTCGATCCGGCCACCGCCGGGCAACGGCGCTTTACGCTGGCCGCCGGCGACTATGCCGATATTTTGCTGCTGCCCGCTATCATCAGCCGGTTGCGTCAGGCGGCACCCGGTATCGATATTCGCGTTTCGCGCCTGGATCGCCGCAATATTTACCGGCAGTTGGAAAGCGGCGAGGTGGACATCGCGTTGGGAGGGCATCTTTCCGGCGCTGAAAGCCACTATGTGCACGCGCTGTTTGAAGAGCATCTGGTGTGTATCGCCAGCCGCACACATCCGCAGCTGGCAGACGGTCGTTGGGATCTGGCCCGCTACCTCAGCCTGCCGCACGGGCTGTACGCACCGGCAGACGACGGTTCCGCCAGAGGATTGGTCGACCGACGTCTGGCGGAAATCGGCGGCCAGCGGCGCGTGGCCGCAACCTTTTCACATATTGTCGCCCTGCCGGCCGTGGTTGCCGACAGCGATCTGATCGCCACCCTGGCCGCCAGCGTGGCCCGACGTTTTTCCGATCCGCAACGCGTACGCTTTCTCCCGCTGCCTGACGAGTTGGCCATCGCCCCTTTTCCCATTGAACTGATCGCCGGTCGGCAGGCACAACGCGACCCGGCCTTAATCTGGCTTTGCGATCTGATAGGCCAACTTCCCCTCGCCCCCCGCTCAGATTAACGGCGGCATTCGCTGCATTATCAACCGCTCAAATACACGCTCAAATACACGCTCAAATACACGCTCAAAGGCCCGTTGCGGTGCCTTTTTGCGCCCACCAAATAGGAATCATCCGAATTCACATTCAGTAAATTTATATATTTGATCATCTTTAACTAACGAATGGTAAGGATAAAAAACAATCAGTGACTTTTTTCACGAAAAAAAAGAGTTGTTTTATAAACACCTTGACTTAAGTGTTACACATTTACTTCATGGTATTACCAATTTCCCAATAATTTGAGATAAAAAATGATCTCAGTGTATCTATATGTTTTAGATAATAAAAAACAGGATCGTGAGCGAGTTAACGAATTGAGCATTGATCCACAAGGCTATTTTGCAAATGCGAAGCTCTATTGTAGACTGCACAAATCGTGCCTTTGTGTAAACTTTGTTAAATCTTTCGTCAGCCCCTGTCTCAATTCGTGACAGATACGCCATCGGGATCGCGCGTTCACTCTCGTGCGGTAGCTATGCCTAAACCCGGGGATAGTATGAATCGCCTTATCAATGCGCATACGCCTTTGTCCGCCCACCAGCCGTTGTTCAGCAGCCTTTTCGGTGCGGAAAAACTGGCCGGCGGTCGAGTTCGACGTCGAGCAGCTCAGCTCTGACAACCGGGCATTTCACCGCGATAAAGTACGATCCGAAGCTCCCCAAAAAAGCGGTGCCCGAAGAGCGCTCGCGGCTTTGAGCAAAAAAAACGGTCAAACAACGCGATCTGGTCTCTACGTTCTGAAAACGACTTGTCGTCTATCAGTTCGCTAAATCACCTTGCATAAGGAAGTGTCACGATGGGCGAGTTTATTGCCTTTTCGACGCAGGACAGCCTCTGGGGACAAATCCTGTTTACCCTCTTTGGTATCCTGGTTGGCTGCGTCTTGCTCACCGCGATCGGCAAAACCTTTTTGTCGGCCGGCCGAGCAGCGGCGTTACCTGTGCGGCTGCTGATCTTTGTCGCACTGATGCTGGCGCTCCTGAAATACAACCAGCAAGTGATGTCGGCGGTGAATGCCCCCGCAGAGCTGATCGGATTCCTGATTCTGCCCGGTTTTTTGATGAGTTGTCTGGGTACGGCGACACCCGGCAGGCTGGCGTTGACCATAGAGCTGGGCTGTTTTGCAGCGCTCGCCGCGCTGTTGATTCTGGGCACCGCCGACATCGGCTTTTTTGCACCTTACCATCTGGAGAGCGCCGGCCAGGTTATCGCCAAGGCGATCGCCGCGGCGTTATCCGTGGCCGCCGTGTTGCTGGTTCGCGGAATCAGCGGCAAGGACAACGCACTGCCCTCTTGATCATCCATTTCGAAGCGGGGCTCTCTCCGCGCATTAACGATCGGTTCTGAACGCCGCATCGTTTTCTTCATCTGTTGTGACATAGCCTGATATCTATTAAACCGAAAAACGGATTGTTTTTGAGCAAGCAGCCTGGCTGCCGGCTGATATCCACAGGAAGCTTTACACACACAATGAAAGTCGTGAAACCTCTGCGCCTCAGCGCACTTCATCGCCCCTTCTCTTGGCAAGGGCAAAATCATCTTGGCGTTTCCGTTTTGGCCTTGGCCGACATGGGGGCCTCCCCGCGCCTGCGCCCCGAGCCGGAGCTGTGGCAACTGGCCGCCGAAGAGCTCACCTTGAGCGGCGGCGTGCTCGATTTAGCCATCCCGAAAGCCTGTGCGGAGTTTCTCGCCACCGGCAACGCCTACACCCATCATCAGCAAGACAAAACCGCCTGCGCCGTGAAGATCCAGTTGGATTCGCTGGAAAAAACGTTGGTGGTTTTCGGCGATCGCCACTGGACCAACGATCGTCCCTCCACTCCCCTCCCTTTTGCAGAAATGCGTCTGGACTGGCGCCGGGCTTACGGCGGCACCCAGTTCGCCGATAATCCGCACGGCATCGGCGCCACTCCAGAAACATGTCCGCAAGGCCGTATCCATCGCCTGCCGAATGTCGAACCACTGCAGGGGCGCCTTACCTCTCCCCGGCAAAGCGCGCTACCGGCAAGCTTTGATGCGCTGGATATCACCTGGCCGCGCCGCTTCTCCCGCATCGGAAAAAACTACGACGCCGACTGGTTGAAAAACGGTTTTCCCGGTTTCGCCAACGACATCGACTGGCGCCTGTTCAACATGGCGGACAGCGATCAGCAGTTTCCTCAACGTGACAGCTTGCCTCCCCAGGCCGCCTACCGGATATGGAACATGCACCCGTCAGAGCCAGTGCAGCAAGGGCACTTGCCGCCGTGGCGCGCACGCTGCTTCATCAACCGGCTGCGCGCCGGCGAAGCGCATTTCGAAGAGATTGCCATGCGCCATACCACCGTCTGGTTCTTCCCCCATCGGGAGCAGATGCTGCTGATCTATCAGGGCAGCGCGCGCATCAATGAAGACGATGCCGCCGACGTAATGCAACTGATGCCGGCATTGGAAATAGAAGGAGAGCCCCGCGCCACCGAGCATTATCGGCAGGTGTTGGCCCAGCGGCTGGATAAAGAACAGGGAGCCCTGCGCGCTTTTCGTGAGCAGGAGTTGCTGCCGGAAACCTGCATCGGCGCCTGGCTGGATACCGAAACACCGACGCAGCAAAGCCCGGTAGCGCAAAATATCGCCGCCTACGAGCACCATCAACGCGAAGATCACCGCCAGCGCCTGCTGCGTGAGGGGCAGGACATCGATGAACTGTTTCCGCTGCCATCGCAAGAGGTGCCGCCGACGCTGGATCAACTCGCCGAATTCGTCGAGCGATTGGAAAGCCAGGCCGAAGCTCAGTATCAGGACATGCTCAAACAGGCACAGGATA
Source organism: Serratia sp. LTN-2 (assembly GCF_059740205.1). NCBI lineage: Bacteria > Pseudomonadati > Pseudomonadota > Gammaproteobacteria > Enterobacterales > Yersiniaceae > Serratia > Serratia sp. LTN-2. Next base: position 761,696 of record NZ_JCAXDO010000001.1, read on the forward strand.
ACGGTATCGACCCCCTCAAACCCGGCGGAGAGCACGTGCCGCCATCCGGTGTGGAAAGCTACCAGCATCAGCGCGATCTGCTGTTTCAGCAGGGGCGTCACTATCCCGACGCATTTAGCGACAAGCAGTTGGGGGAAAGCGAGCGTGCGCTGCACCAGATGTATTTAATGTCGGCACAGGCGCAAAGCCCGGCGCTGCGTTTAAGCGGCGATCTGGCGCAGATCATTCGCCAACGCGTCGCCGCCGCCATGCTGCGCGATAAAGATCTCAGCGGTCTTGATCTAACCGGCGCCGATCTGTCCGGCATGGACCTCTGCCAGGCTAACTTGCGCGGCGCACTGCTGGAAAACGCCAATCTGCGCCAAACCCGGCTGGTGGGCTGCGATCTTCGCGAGGCGATGCTGGCGCGCGCCGATCTCAGCGGCGCCGTCTTGCAACAGGCCAATCTGAGCCACGCCTCCCTGGCCCTGGCGAAATGCGATGCGACGGATTTCGGCGGCGCGCAGCTGCACGAAACCCAGATTCAGCAAACCTTGTTTCAACGCTGCGACTTCACGATGGCGTCATTACGCGATTTGCTGGGGTATGAAACCTTGCTCGGGCAGTGTGATTTCAGCCGCGCCACGCTGGCCAACATCACGCTGATGGAACTGCAGCTGGAGCAGTTGACATTCAGCCACGCCCGGCTCGACAAAGTCAGCTTCGTCAAATGCCGGCTGCTGGCGGTGAACTTCAGTCAGGCACGGCTGGAAAACTGCGCCTGGGTTGACACCGAGACGCAAAGCCTCAGCTTCCGCGCCGCACGCCTCACCGCCTGCGCCTTCGCAGCAAAAACACTGTTGCCGCAGGCGGATTTCAGCGATGCGACGCTAACCCAGTGCAATTTACGCCAGATGCCGTTGCAACGGGCTAATTTCAGCCGTGCGCGCCTCAATAATTGCGACCTGTCGGAAACCCGATTGAACGAGGCCGATTTTCGCCAGGCCAACGGCAGCGGCAGCCTGTTCATCCGCAGCGATCTGTCCCAGGCCACCCTGCGCGACGCCAATTTCATTGCGGCGATCCTGCAGAAATGCCTGCTGTCAGGCGCCGACCTGCAGGGCACCAATCTGTTTCGAGCCGATTTGTCGCAGTCGCAAGTGGATCAGGCGACCCGGCTCGACGGTGCCTATACCGCCAGGATGAAAACATTGCCTCGCCACAACGGGAAGGAAGTATGACCTCAAAGTCTGAGCAGATACGCCAGCGCGTGAAACGCGGCGAGCTGATTGCCGGTGAGGATTTGCACGGTCTGTCATTCGCCGGTATGGATTTGGCCGGCGGTATGTTTAACCAGTTGGACCTGAGCGGTGCGAACTTCTCCGATTGCGATCTGCGCGACAGCGTGTTCAGCGATTGCCGGCTCGACCATGCTCAGTTTGCGCGAGCGGACCTGAAGCAAACCGCCTTCAATCAGTGCGCCATGTCGGCCAGCCGCTTCAGCGAGAGCCATATCGAGCTGACGATGTTCAACGATTGCCGGCTTGAACAGGGCGACTTTAGCCGGCTGTCGCTCAGCCAAAGCCACTGGATGTCATGCCAATTGGCCGGCGCGAATTTTTCCGCCACTCAGCACGATCGCACCACCTTTTACGAAAGTCCGCTCAATGGCGCGAGTTTGGAGCATGCGCGGCTATCTCTTGTCACTTTCTTTAGACTAAATCTCTGTGAAACAGGGTTTGAAGGTGCAGATTTCGACCGCGTCACGTTTTTCGAATGCGACCATCGCGGCAAAAGTTACGCCGGGCAGCGCCTGATCGCCTGCCAGTTTACCGATAACCAATTGGACGACGTCGACTTCAGCCAGGCGACGCTGCGCCAGAGCAACTTCAAGGGCGCTTCGCTGCGGCGCGCCAACCTGACGGGCGTGCAGGCGCAGCAATCGCTGTGGCTGGAGGCCAATCTGACCCAGGCTCACTGCCGCAGCGGGCAGTTCGATCAGGCGATTTTCAGCGAAGCGACGCTGGACGCCGCCAACTTCAGCCAGGCGCGCCTGTATCAGTGCGTGTTCCAGCATAGCCGCGCGGCGCGCTGCGACTTCAGCGACAGCGACCTGACCTACGCCGATTTCTGTTATGCCGACATCGGCGCCGCCGATTTCCGACGTGCGCGCTTTATGCGCACCCGCATGCACCGCGCCCACCAGCAGCAAACGCGCTGGGGCGATCGCAGCGGCATTCTCGAGCGCGACGACGAACTGTACGCCGCCGAAACCTGGAGCGCGCAGCGCCAGAGCCGCATTTGACCGTATTGACCACTTCACGAGGGGATCACCATGAGCGTTGCCAACTCTACTCGCGCCGTCAACATCGCACCGCCCCGGCAGGCCGCCGGCCAGGTCGTCAATCTGCTGCCGGACGGCAGCCTGGTGGTGGAATGTGAAGGCCGCGGCTGGCATTGCCGCCGGGCGGCGAGCTGCCTGCTGACGCCGGCCCTCGGCGATAACGTGCTGGTCGCCGGCTGCGGCCACCAGCTGTGGGCGATCGCCGTCCTCGAGCGCGCGGAGCCGCAAAGCGCGGCGCGGCTTTGCGTCGAAGGCGACCTGCAGATCGAAACGCCGAGCGGCTCGCTGTTGCTGCACAGCGCGCAGGCGCTGCAACTGCGCGGCGACGCCATGACGCTGCAGGCCAACAGCGGCGATTGCCACGTCGACAAGATGAAATACAGCGGCGAAGAGCTGTCAGCCTTCGTCAGCATCAGCCGCCTGGTCGGCAAACGCTGCGAGTCGCTGTGGCATTCGGTCAGCCAGATCAGCCATTCGCTGTTTCGCAAAGTGCGCCAGACCGAGCACGTGCGCGCCGGGCAGCTGGATTATCAGGCGGAAGATTACGCCCGCATTCATGCCCGCAACACGCTGATTACCTCGAAAGACATCACCAAACTGGATTCGGAACAAATCCACGTCGGATAACCTTGCGGAGGCCTTCTATGTTTGCCAACAGCCAAATGATCGGCGTAGACCTGGCGTTTCCCGACGTCTGCCTGACGCCAAGCCCGGCGCCGGTGCCCGTGCCCTACCCGGATATCGCCCTGGCGCCGACCGCCATTCCGAACGCCTTCAATATTCTGTTCGTCGGCACTCCGGCGCACAACATGGCGACGGTGACGCCGCTGACCAACGGCGACAACCCCGGCGTGGCCACCGGCGTGGCTTCCGGTACGGTGATGGGGCCATCCCGCCACCTGACCGGCGCCTTTACCGTGCTGCTTAAAGGCACCCCGGCCACTCGGCTGACCAGCCTCAGCCTGCAGAATTCCACCAATGCGCTCGGCATGCGCATCGTGCCGAGCCAATTAAAAGTGTTGCTGCTTGCGCCCTGATGACGGCGCCCTATTACACAGCCATTCAATCAAGAAAATGAGGATATTGTGAAAACACGGATTACCCTGACGCTGCTGACCGCCCTGACGCTTGCCGGTTGTTCCACCCCTCCACCGCCGCCGCCGGCGCTCAATAACGACGCCATCGTCAGCAGTGAAGTCAATGGCGTCACGCTGCAGCACCGCGCCGCGGTGAGCGCGCCGAAACAGTTCAAGCCGATCGGTGAGGAGTACCGCAGCCTGTACGCCGCCAGCATCATGAGCAGCCCGAATTATACCGGTACCGCCGTCGGCAGCCTGGACAACGCCGCCGCGTTCTATGCGCTGGGCGAAGTGGAAAACAACTGGCTGGCGATCTCCGCCATCCGCGGTGGCGATCTGGTGGGCTATATCCAGGCCAACGCCGGCGTGCCGGAAGCGCGCTACAAGTCGACGCTGCGCAAAGATCTGCCGCGCCGCGCGCGCGCCGCCAAACAGGACTGCGTCAAAGTCGGCGGCGACAGCAAGGCGTGTAAAAACGCCGGCTCAGCCACCTGGATCCTCCAGTAGTCAGCACGCCTGCGGGCGACGAGATTCCCATGATGACGACCCCTATCGCTTCCCGCTGGTGCGGGATGCTGTTTCTGCTGCTGGGCGCGCTGGCGCTCGGCGGTTGCATGTCTTCAGCCAAAAGCGTGCCGTCGCGCTACAGCCTGATCTTCGACGCTGACCGCCAGGTCAACGCCGCCGCCGGCGCGCAACCGGCGCCGATTAAAATTCGCGTGCTGCTGCTGCGTTCGGATGCGGAATTCATGGATGCCGACTTTTTCAGTCTGCAAAACGACGCCAAAAGCGTGCTCGGCAACAGCCTGCTGGACAGCGATCAGTTCTTCCTGACGCCTGGCCAGACCGGCAAAAAGCTCAGCGGGCAAAGCACATTGGACGCACGTTACCTCGGCGTGATCGCCGAATATCAAAATCTGGACGGCAAGAGCTGGCGCATTTCGCTGCCGCTGCCGGAACCCACCGAAACCAATTTCTACAAGGTATGGCAATTCTCGCCGGATGAGCTGGAAGCGCATATCGTCGCGGGCGTGAATGGCCTGCGCCCCGTAAAAAAGACCGACTGACCCACCGCTGCGCGGAAGCGAAGTCACTATAGGTGTGATGATGAAAGATGCTCATAAGGTTGTCTGGACCGAGGGAATGTTTTTACGCCCTCACCATTTCCAGCAGGCGGAAAACTATCTCGAAGGCTATATGCGCAACTGGGGCCAGGCCCACAGCGGCTGTTTCTGGGGATTCCTCACCCTGGATCTGGACCAAACGCTGCTGCGCCAGGGCAAGATCGCGCTCAACGCCGCCAGCGGCATCATGCCGGACGGCACGCCGTTCCGCTTCTCCGGCGCCCAGCAGGCGCCCGCGCCGCTGACCATCGCCGAAAACCAGACCGGCGAAAACGTGGTGCTGGCCCTGCCGACCTACCGCGCGGGGCGTGAAGACGTGATCTTTCAGGAAAGCCCCGAAGCGCTGGCGCGCTATCTGGCTTACGAGAACGAGGTCGACGATCTCAATGCCGTGTCCGTGGGCAGCGCGGCGCTGCAGTTCGGCCGTCTGCGCCTGCGGCTGATGCTGGAGAGCGAGCTCAATGCCGAATGGACGGCGCTCGGCGTCACCCGCGTGCTGGAAAAACGCGGCGACAACAGCCTGCGTCTCGATACCGCGCAGATCCCACCCATGCTGAACTGCCAGGGCAACCCGGTATTGAAGACCTTCATCAACGATCTACAGGGCCTGCTGCAACAGCGCAGCCAGCAGATGAGCCAACGCCTGTTGCAACCGGGCCGCGGCGGCAGTTCCGAAATGGTGGATTTCATGCTGCTGCAGCTGATCAACCGTCATCTCGGCCAGGTGAGCCACGCCTACCACCTCGACCATCTGCACCCGGAGCGTCTATTCGCCGATTGGCTGCAGTTCGCCACCGAACTCGCCAGCTTCTCGGCGCAGCGCACTCCGGAAGGCCGCCTGCCGGTGTATGACCACGACAACCTGGCGCTGTGCTTCGGCAAGCTGATGCTGTTGTTGCGTCAGGGGCTGTCGGTGGTGCTGGAAGACAACGCCATTCAGCTGACGCTGGTCGAACGCTCCCACGGGCTGAACGTCGCCACCGTGCAGGACGCCAAAATGATGCGCGATTTCGGCTTCGTGCTGGCGGTGCGCGCCGACGTGGCCGCCGAAGTGTTGCTGACCCACTTCCCGGCGCAGATGAAGATCGCCCCGGTCACGCGCATCCGCGATCTGGTCCAGCTGCAGCTGCCGGGTATCGGTTTGCGCACCATGCCCGCCGCGCCGCGTCAGATCCCCTATCACGCCGGCTACACCTACTTCGAGCTGGAAAAAGGCGGCGACCTGTGGAAACAGATGGAAAAATCCAGCGCCTTCGCTCTGCACCTGGCCGGCGAATTCCCGGGGCTGGACATGGAATTTTGGGCGATTCGCAGCCATACGGACCGGTAATCTATGACTCAGGAAAATAGCATGGCGTCGGCGGCCAATCCGCTGGTGGACGCCGCCAACCCGCTGCTGAACGCCATTTCGCAGATCCGCCAGTCGGCCACGCACGCCAACCCGGCGCAGCTGCGCCAACAGCTGATCGACGAAGTGCGCCGCTTCGAGATCCGCGGCCAACGCGCCAATCTGCCGTACGAGGTGATCATCGGTGCGCGTTATTGCCTGTGCACCGCGCTGGATGAAGCGGCGGCGCTGACGCCCTGGGGCAGCAACAGCGTATGGTCCGGCAGCGGGTTGCTGGTGACCTTCCATAACGAAACCTGGGGCGGCGAGAAGTTCTTCCAGCTGCTGGCCAAGCTGTCGCAGAGCCCGCGTGAGCACATCAACCTGCTGGAGCTGATCAATTATTGCCTGCTGCTGGGTTTTGAAGGCCGCTACCGAGTGATGGAAAACGGCCGTTCGCAGTTGGAGACCATGAAGCAGCGCTTGCTGCAGCTGATTCGGTCGGTGCGCGGCGGCTACGCTCCGCCGCTGTCGCCTCATGCCTTGGATCTGCCGGTGCAGCAGAAACGGTGGCGCCCGCTGGTGCCGCTGTGGGCCTGCGTGGCGCTGACCGGTTTCCTGGCTTCGCTGCTGTTTATCGCCCTCAACTGGCGGCTGGGCGACAACACCAGCCCGGTGCTGGCGGCGATCTACCAAACCAATCTGCCGCAGGTGGCGATCGGCAACCCGGCGCCGGCCGCGCCGCCGACGCTGAGCCTGAAAAGTTTCCTGCGTAAAGAGATCGCCGAAGGGCTGGTGGTGGTGCGCGACGAAGCGCAGCAAAGCGTGGTGATCCTGAAAGGCGACGGGTTGTTCGACTCCGCCGCCACCACGGTGCGCGCCAACTATATTCCGGTCATCGACCGTATCGCCGCCGCCATGAACGGCGTCAGCGGCAAGATCCTGGTCACCGGCTACAGCGACAACGTACCGATCCGCAGCGCCCGCTTCGCCTCCAACTGGGAACTGTCGCTGGCGCGCGCCGAAGCGGTTAGCGCCCGCTTGCAAAAGCGCCTCGCCAACCCGCAGCGGGTCAAGGCCGAGGGCCGCGGCGAAAGCAACCCCGTCGCGCCGAACGATAACAAAGTGAACCGCGCGTTGAACCGCCGGGTAGAAATTACGCTGTTGGTCGCCCCGGAAAACACCCAGGCGGAAATCAACGGCTTGCCGCAAGGAACCGGAAAGTAATGCTCAGTACGTTATTCTCCATCATCACCAGCCGCCTGCTGTGGGGCTTTGTCGGCATCACCGCGCTGGCGTTCATCATCTGGATGATCGGCCCGCTGGTGGCCATCGGTGACTATCGCCCGCTGGAACCGGAACTCAACCGCCAGATCGCCATCGGCGTTATCTACCTGATCTGGTTCCTGTGCCGCCTGATCCCACGCCTTTACAGCGCCTGGTTCAACAGCCGCCTGCTGAGCAACCTGCGCGCCGCCGAAGCGGCGCCGGCGGAAGACGGCAAGCCCGAGATCAAACAAGACGAACAGCTGGCGCAGCGTTTCGACGAAGCGGCACAGCTGCTGAAAAAGGCGCGTTTCGCACCGGGCCAGGGCGACGGCAAACATCGCTGGATGACCCGCTTCAGCCGCCAATACCTGTACCAGCTGCCGTGGTATGTGATCATCGGCGCGCCCGGCGCCGGCAAGACCACCGCGCTGGTCAACTCCGGCCTGCACTTCCCGCTGGCCGACCGCTTCGGCAAATCCGCGCTACGCGGCGTGGGCGGGACCCGCAACTGCGACTGGTGGTTTACCAACGACGCGGTGCTGCTCGATACCGCCGGCCGCTACACCACGCAGGAAAGCCAGCGTGAAGAAGACGCCGGCGAATGGCAAAGCTTCGTCGCGCTGCTGAAAAAATACCGCACCCGCCAGCCGATCAACGGCGTGATGGTGACCATCAGCGTCGCCGATCTGCTGAGCGACAGCGCCGAAGCGCGCGCCGCGCAGGCCAGCGCGCTGCGTAAACGCCTGATCGAACTGCACGAGCAGCTGGGCATTCACTTCCCGGTCTATGTGCTGGTCACCAAAACCGACCTGCTCAACGGCTTTATGGCCTATTTCGGCAGCTTCGACAAAGCGCAGCGCGACCAGATCTGGGGATTCACCTTCCCTTACGAACGCTCGCGGCAGCCGGACTTCAACCTGAACGCCGCCTTCGAACAGCAATACGCCCTGCTGCAACAACGGTTGGATGCGGCGCTGCCGGATACGCTGCTGATGGAACACGACGCGCGCCAGCGCGCCGAAAGCTACCTGTTCCCGCAGGAATTCGCCGCGCTGCGCCCGCTGCTCGGCCACTATCTGGAACAGGTGTTCGCCACCTCCAGTTTTGAAACCCGCTTTACCCCGCGCGGCATCTATTTCACCAGCGGCACCCAAGAGGGGCTGCCGTTCGACCGGGTGATGGGCGAACTGAACCGCTACCTGCAGCTGCCGACGGCCAACTCAGGGGCGCAGGCCAACGCGGCCTGGGACAGCGTGGGCCAGGAAACGCCGATCCCGGCGGCCAAGGGCCAGAGCTTCTTCCTGAAAGAGACGCTGGAATCGGTGATCTTCCAGGAGTCCGGGCTGGCGGGCAGCAACCGCTGGTGGGAATACCGCAACCGCGCCCTGCACTGGGCGGGTTACATCGCGCTGGCGGTGATCCTGGCGGTGCTGGCGATGTTCTGGTTCACCAGCTACGGCAACAACAAGGCCTATCTGGCGGAAGTGGCCGCCAAGGTGCCCGGCGTCGAGCGCCAGGGGCAAAGCCTGACGCAATTGGGCAACGGCGACATGTTCTCACTGCTGCCGTTCCTCAACAGTCTGCAGCACCTGCCGGAGAGCCAAAACTTTGCGCTGGACGATCCGCCGTTCACCTACCGCATGGGATTGTACCGCGGCGATCAGGTCGGCGACGCCGGCAATGCGCTGTACCAAAAAGCGCTGAAAGAACTGCTGCTGCCGCAGGTGGCACAACAGATCGCCACCACGCTGCGCAACGACAACCACGGCGACGCGGACTTCAGCTACGAAGCGCTGAAGGCCTACCAGATGCTGTATCTGCCGAAGCACTACGACGGCAAGTTCCTGCGCGCCTGGGTGATGCTCAACCTGCAGCGCAACCTGCCGCAGGGCAGCACCCAAAAACAGCTGCAGCAGATCGAATGGCATCTGAGCCAGCTGCTGGACACGCAGATCCAGGCCTCGCCTTACGCCAAAGACGAACAGCTGGTGGCGCAGGCGCAGGCCGCGCTCAATCGGGCGCCGCTGTCGCAGCGCGTCTATGGCCGCCTCAAGCGCCTGTTGCTGAAACAGACCGACATCAAACCGGTCAGCCTGGTCGATTTGGCCGGCCCGCAGACCGAACTGGCGTTCAGCCGCAAAAGCGGCAAACCGGTGACTGACGGCGTACCGGGTCTGTTCACCTCACAAGGGTATTGGAAGGCCTTCAACGACAACATCGATCCGGTGACCGACACCCTGCGCAAAGAAGACGTCTGGGTGTTGAACAGCCAGACGCCGGAGCAGAAAAGCGCCGATCTGACCAAAACCATCCGCCAGCTGTACATGCAGGACTTCATCAGCGCCTGGGATGAGCTGTTGGGGGATATCCAGTTGGCCAACATCGGCAACCTGACTCAGCGCATCAGCAGCGCGCGTCTGCTGTCCGGCAACCCGTCGCCGATGCGCAACCTGCTGGTCAACGTCAGCAAAAACGTCACCCTGCACGACGAGAAAAACGACGCCGATTCCCGCTCGCTGCTGGCCAAAACCGAAGACAAGCTGAACCAAAACGCCAACCGCACGCTGGAAGCGCTGTTCACCAACCGGCCGGCCAACGCCGACGGCGACGTCTCCGCCCAGCCGGAACAGCTGGTGATGGCGCACTTCGCGCCGTTGCTCGAACTGGCGCAAAGCCAGGGCGAAGGCAACAAGGCGATCCCTTTCGACAGCGTGCTGAAACAGGTCGATGAGCTGTACAGTTACCTGACGGCGGTGCAGGGTGCGGCCAACAGCGGCATGTCGGCGCCGCCGAGCGACATCATCCCGCGCCTGCAGGCCGAGTCCGGCCGCTTGCCGGTGCCGTTCAAGCAGATGCTGCTGTCGCTGGCCATCGGCGCCAGCAGCGACACCCAGCGCAAAGAGATGGAGAACGTGAAAAAGCGCATCAGCTTCGAAGTCGGCAGCTTCTGCCGCCAGGCGATCGCCGGGCGTTATCCATTGGTGGCCCGGGCGCGCCAGGAAGTGACGCCGGACGACCTGGCGCGCATGTTCGCGCCGAACAGCGGGCTGATGGACAGCTTCTTCCGCGACAATCTGCAGGGCAAGGTCGACACCACCCGCGCCAACTGGCGTTTCACGCCCGGCGTGGACGGCAAGACACTGCCCGGCGGCGAAGGCATCCTGCGGTCGTTCCAGCAGGCGCAGCGCATCCGCGACGCGTTCTTCGCCAACGGCACCGCGACGCCCTCTTACCGCGTCACCGTGCGGCCGGTGCGGATGGATAACGACATCCTCAACCTGACGCTGGATATCGACGGGCAGCTGTTCAAATACAGCCACGGCCCACAGGTGCCGCTGGTGGTCAGCTGGCCGGGCACCCGCAATACCAATCAGGTGCATCTGCAGCTGGCGCTGGCCAACGGCACCACTGCCAGTCTGGTGACCAGCGGGCCGTGGGCGCTCAACCGTCTGGTGGATATGGCGCAATCTTCGGGCACCGCCGGCCTCGGCCGTCAGGCAACCTTCAATCTCGACGGCCATCGCGTCACGCTGGAGTTCACGCCCAACAGCATCCGCAATCCGTTCCAACTGCCGGCCTTCTCGTGCCCGTAGCCCCGAAAGGACATGACCATGAGCACTGATTCAAGCGCCCCGGCGAGCATCGGCTGGTACGGCAAACTGCCCTCCGCCGGCGACTTCCTGCAACGCCGCCTGCCCGATCCGGTGGTTAACCACTGGGCCCACTGGTTCCATAACGGGCTGGTGAACTTGCAGCGCGAGGCGCAGGGGCCGAACGGCCATCCGTTCAGCAACGCGCCGGTGTGGAACTTCGTGATCCCCGCCACGCTCGGCAGCCAGTACGTGCAGATGGGCTGTCTGCTGCCGGCGCGCGACCGCGTCGGGCGCCGCTATCCGATCTGCGCGCTGCGTCTGTTCAGCCAGCAGGATTGGCGCCCGCAACAGCTGAATATGGCGGCGGGCTGGTACCAGCAGCTCGGCCATACCCTGCTGAACGGCGTACGCAACGGCTTTTCCGCCGAACAGATCGACCGCACGTTGCAGGCGATCCCGGCGCTGCCCAGCCCGCCGGCCGAAGCGGACTCCGAAATATTGTCGATCATCGGTTTTCAGCATCCGGACGTGCCGGGCCTCGGCTGGCAACAGGCCGCCGACTGTTTCGACCCGGCGCAGTACACCAGCTTCTGGTGGACCAATCAGGCCGACGGGCACCCGCTCTACACCCACGTGCACAGCGGCAACCTCACCGTGCAGCTGTTTTCGTTGCTGTTCGAGCCCAACGGTTGGGCGCGCCCCGGCCGCGGCGGCCAGTACCCGCAAATGTTTGATTAACATCGTTCGTTGAAGGAAATTCTATGGCTATCGATACCGATACCCTGCTGGCCCCGGTTGACGCGGACAATCCCTGCGGCGACAACCTGGAATACGACGCCGACTTTCTGGCGATGGCGCGCGCCGCCACCGGCAAGGCCGAACAGCAGTTCGGCAGTACCATCATTCCGGAAGAGGCGCCGGATTGGGTGCAGGTCGAGCGTCTCTCGACCTCGCTGCTGGCGCGCACCAAAGACCTGCGCGTCATGCTGTACCTCACCCGCGCCTGGACCCAGCTGCGCGGCTTGCCGGGCTACGCCGACGGGCTGACGCTGATCAACCAGGCGATACTCCGTTACTGGGACAGCCTGCAGCCGGCATTGGAGTTCGACGGCGAGGCCGATCCGCTGTTTCGCATCAACGCGCTGGCCGACCTTGGCGACAAAGCCGCGCTGGCCGCCAGCGTGCGCGCCGCGCCGCTGCTGAAAAGCGCCGCCGGTGAAATCTCGCTGCGCGATGCCGGCGCCCTGCTCGACGGCAGCAAGCAAGAGTGCCCCAACTTCCCCGGCGGCCGCGCGCGGCTGCAGGATGAGCTGGCGCAACAGGATCGCCCCGAAGGCGCGCTGGTGACGCACATCGCCAACACCCTGAGCGCCATTCGCAGCGAAGTGACCCGCCATCTGGGGGAAAGCGCGCTGCCTGAAATGAGCGCGTTAACCAAGGTGTTTTCTCTGGTGGCGCTCGCCGGCCAAAGCGACGCCCCGGCCGCCACCGAACCGGACGCCGCGCCGCAAGCCGCCGCCGAGCCGCAACCGGCCGCGGTGCAAAGCGCCACGGCGCCGCTCAACTGGCGCAGCGCACAGATCCAGTCGCGCGACGACGCCCAGCTGATGCTGGACAAGGTGAAAAATTATTTTCGTCTTCATGAGCCGAGCCACCCGGCGCCGCTGATGATCGATCGGGTCCAGCGGCTGATTACGCTGGACTTTATGCAAATCGTCCGCGATTTGGCGCCCGATGGGCTTAACCAACTGGAGACCATTCTCGGTCGCCCCGACCACGAGGAGAACAGCTAGCCACCGACTTTTGTTCTCTTGACGACACCCGATACCGTCTGCCGCCTGCGCAGACCCGAATCAGAACCTGACTCTCCCAGCCGGACGAGGCGCGTTCCCAATCGCCATTAGATGGAGTAAATCATGTCAAACTCGAAATCCCGCAGCGGGCAGAAATTCATCGCCCGCAACCGCGCGCCGCGCGTACAGATTGAATACGATGTCGAAATTTATGGCGCAGAGCGCAAAATCCAGCTGCCGTTCGTGATGGGCGTGATGGCGGATCTGGTGGGGAAAGCGGTCGATCCGCAAGCCAGCGTGGAGGAACGCAAGTTCATGGAAATCGACGTCGACAACTTCGACGAGCGCATGAAATCGCTGAAGCCGCGCGTCGCTTATCAGGTCGACAACACCCTGACCGGCGAAGGCAAACTGAACATCGATCTGACCTTCGAAAGCATGGAAGACTTCTCCCCTGCCGCTATCGCCCGCAAGGTCGACTCGCTGGGCAATCTGCTGGACGCCCGCACCCAGCTTTCCAACCTGCTGTCCTATATGGACGGTAAAAACGGCGCCGAGGAGCTGATCTCCAAGATCCTGCAAAACCCGGCCTTGCTGCACTCCTTGACCGACGCGCCAAAGCCGGCGGTTAACGACGACAACAACGAGCGTGAGGATTAATCGATGAGCAACTCGCCTCAGCAACAAAATGCGTTGCAAACCACCGAGACTTTTTCCAGCGACGAATTCAGCGCGCTGCTGAACAAAGAGTTCCGGCCGAAGACCGATCAGGCTAAAGAAGCGGTCGAGAACGCGGTGAAAACCCTGGCGCAACAGGCGCTGGAAAACACCGTCACCGTCTCTTCCGACGCCTACCGCACCATTCAGGCGCTGATCGCGGAAATCGACGAAAAGCTGTCGCAACAGATCAACCAGATCATTCACCACGACGACTTCCAAAAGCTGGAAGGCGCCTGGCATGGCCTGCACTACCTGGTCAACAACTCCGAAACCGACGAGATGCTGAAGATTCGCTTCATGAGCATTTCCAAGCAGGAGCTGGGCCGCACGCTGAAGCGTTATAAAGGCGTGGGCTGGGACCAAAGCCCGATCTTCAAGAAAGTCTACGAAGAAGAGTATGGCCAGTTCGGCGGCGAGCCGTTCGGCTGCCTGGTGGGCGACTACTACTTCGATCACAGCCCGCAGGATGTGGAGCTGCTGGGTGAAATGGCCAAGATCGGCGCCGCCTCGCACTGCCCGTTCATCGCCGGCACCGCGCCAAGCGTGATGCAGATGGAGTCCTGGCAGGAGCTCTCCAACCCGCGCGATCTGACCAAGATCTTCCAGAACACCGAGTACGCCGCCTGGCGCAGCCTGCGCGAATCGGAAGACGCGCGTTATCTGGGCCTGGTGATGCCGCGCTTCCTGGCGCGCCTGCCGTACGGTATCCGCACCAACCCGGTGGACGAGTTTGACTTCGAAGAAGAGACCGACGGCGCGACCCACGGCAACTACACCTGGACCAACGCCGCCTACGCCATGGCCGCCAACATCAACCGTTCGTTCAAAGAGTTCGGCTGGTGCACCGCCATTCGCGGGGTGGAATCCGGCGGCGCGGTGGAAAACCTGCCGTGCCACACTTTCCCGAGCGACGACGGCGGCGTGGACATGAAGTGCCCGACCGAGATCGCCATCAGCGATCGCCGCGAAGCCGAGCTGGCCAAGAACGGCTTTATGCCGCTGGTGCACCGCAAAAACTCCGACTTCGCCGCCTTTATCGGCGCGCAGTCGCTGCAGAAGCCGGCGGAATATTACGATGCCGACGCCTCCGCCAACGCCCAGCTTTCCGCGCGCCTGCCGTACCTGTTCGCCTGCTGCCGTTTCGCGCACTACCTGAAATGCATCGTGCGCGACAAAATTGGCTCCTTCCGCGAACGCGACGACATGGAGCGCTGGCTGAACGACTGGATCATGAACTACGTGGACGGCGATCCGGCCAACTCCTCGCAGGAAACCAAGTCGCGCAAACCGCTGGCCGCAGCGGAAGTGCAGGTGGAAGAGATCGAGGACAATCCGGGCTACTACAGCGCCAAGTTCTTCCTGCGCCCGCACTACCAGCTGGAAGGCCTGACCGTCTCCCTGCGCCTGGTGTCGAAACTGCCTTCACTGAAGCAAAACGACGCGTCCTGATGGACTGAAGTCAGGCCGCGATAGCGCGGCCTGATAAATAAAACATGGAGGTAAATCATGGGAACAAGACCCCGTTTTCTGGCTGCCTGGACTGCAGCTAAAAATATTTACGACCCAAACGATCCTCTGGGAAAAGTTAAAAATACGATTGGCGGTGCCGTAAAACGAAACTTTGAGATACCCGTCGAATCAGGTGGCTGGGAAAACAGCTGTGCCGTAAGGATGAGTTACGTGCTCAATTACACAGGCCATCCGGTTCCCAGAATAGGTCAGTTAACCGTCTCAGGCGCAGATAAAAAATGGTACTTTTTCCGCGTGCGGGATTTGATTCCCTACCTGACTAAAACGTGGGGAAAACCTGACATGGTTGTTAATTACCCTCAATTACCTGTTACGCAACTGGCCAACAAAAAAGGATTAATACTTTTTGAAGTATCAGGTTGGGGAAACGCGGGCGGGCACGCCACTTTCTGGAACGGAACCAGTTGTTCAGATCATTGCTATTTCAATGAGCCCGGAACCAATTACTCTACTCCGCGAGCCAATTTTTGGGAGTTGCCATGAACAAGTTAATCACAATCGGATTGGCAACTACCCTGTTGGGGCTCTCGCAGTCATCGCTCGCCAAGGACATTCAAGATCCGGTGGCATTTATCAAACAGATGCCTTATCACCAGGTCGTAAAAGAACTGGCATTGTCACGCTGCCTGGCACAGGTCTCCGATTCGGATAAAGCATTCTCTCTTGATGCAGCCAGAACGGCGAATGCGATGAGAGAGTGGATGCCATTCGATATCGAATCAGGTGATGAGAAAATCAATGTTCTCATCGACAAATATAAATCCAGAATCAATGAGTTTCACAGCGAAACTAAAGACAAGAGTCAAGGTGTCACCTTAAACTGCCTGCGGTTGTACCATAGCCCTGAATTGGACAAGCTTTCCCGACAGCTCATAGCAGGCAACCCAGATCGCACGTGGAATCAAGATAACGCGAAATAATTAAGCATTGAGCCATTATCATTTTAATAATGGCTCGGTAACCCGTACCGACAGTTTTCGGTATTTAAGAAGGTGCATGGCACAAGGATATAAATTGGTAATGCATTACCACACTTGCAATTCCTGCTGCTATTACCTGAGTTTTTCAACGTAACGTTAATACTACTGTTAACCCTTAATAAAGAGTGAAGAAACTATGGCTATTGATATGTTCCTGAAAGTTGAAGGTGCCAGCGGCGAATCTAAAGATTCGAATCACAAAGGCTGGACCGACATCACTTCTTTCTCCTGGGGCGCTTCTCAACCGGGCAATATGGGCGTTGGCGGCGGCGGTGGCGCCGGCAAAGTGTGCTTCAACGATCTGCACGTCAACGCGCTGGTCGACAAGTCAACCCCGGCGCTGCTGAAGCACTGCTCCAGCGGTAAACACCTGACCAAGGTTGAGTTGTCTGTCTGCAAGGCGGGCGGTACTCAGGTTGAGTACGTCAAAATCACCCTGGACGACGTGCTGGTCACCGCCGTGCAGTACACCGGTGCAGGCGGCGAAGACACCGTAGGCATCACCTACTCCTTCCAGGCGGCGAAAGTGAAACAGCAGTACTGGGAGCAGAGCGACAAAGGCGGCAAAGGCGCCGAAAGCAGCGCAGGTTGGAACATCAAGGAAAACCGCGAAGCTTAATCTTCCCGCACAGATGCCCCTGATTAGGGGCATCTATCAACAGAGGACGTTATCATGAGTCGCCCTTCATTCCAGCAAGCGTGGCAACGATTTAGCGAAATCAACGTAGATATTACTGATGTTGGCCAAAAGATCGGTGGAAATGTAGGTCTTAACATTGAGCTTGGCGTCAATGACCCATTGCAAGGATTCACCAATGCCTGCGCAATACGCATGAGTTACACGCTCAATTATTCTGGTTTTAAAGTTGAACGAGGAGCATGGAAGACCGTTTCAGGCAAAGATAAAAATTGGTACATTTATCGTGTCAGAGATATTATTAACTTCTTGAATTATAAGTTCGGCAAACCTGATAAAACGATAAAAAACCCTACCCCCAGTGATTTTTCAAAAGACAAAGGGATATTAGTTTTCACTGTTCCAGGATGGAATGATGCCAGCGGACACGCAACATTATGGAACGGTACAACCTGCTCAGATCATTGTTACTTTCCAAAATCCAGCGAGGCATCTATATGGTTACTAAAATAAAATCCCTGTGTGTTGCAAGCATGCTATTTTTGGGATGTATTCAATCGGCCCAAGCCAAAGAAAGCTATACCCCCGAAGAGTACCTCAAAAACTATGCGCTCAGCGTTTGCATCGCCGAGGGGTACTCAGCAAAAGAAGTCAAAAACGATGCCGCCGCCGCCGCTCGGGGTTACATGGAATTCGGCGATTACTCTCTGGAGGCGCATACCGCCGTCAGGGCGCTGGCAAAAGAATTTCTGGCAAAGCCCTATGACAGCATGTCTGGGGAGCCGATGACGATGGCCAAGTGCATCGATCTTGTACATAGCCAAGCGTTGCAAGCCATCATCAAGAAATACCAAGGGAAAGGCGACAGCTGATAATAAATACGCATCCTTACATATAATAAATGTTAGTTTAGAAAAATAGGAAAGGAATCCTGATGCAATACAAAACAAAAGCAGATCTGGATAGATCTATCGATGAATTAAAAAAACTATCAAGGACGTTTTCACGGCAGTATCTCTACACCAACGAATCAAGAGCTAATTTCGCACTGGAAATAGACCAGCTTATTCAGTTTGCACAAAGGGATATCAGTATACACTGCACATCCTACTCTGGGGCAATCAGGGACATTGAAGACGAGACTAATCATCTTAAACGCCAAGCTTTTGCTATCGACGCAGGAAGAAACACGCTCTATATATCAATAGAAAAAAAGAAGATTAACAACACCACCAACCTTATTTTGAAGCAGATAGGTTTTGTCGGTGGCGGAACACAAATATTCGCCGGAGTCGGTACTTGTGTAGCGACTCTCGGTATGGCGTGTGGCGGTTTTGGCTTACCGCTGATTGCTCAAGGCACGAACAATATTTATGAAAACGGTTACTATTTACTTTTCCGAAAAGATAAATCAGGAAGTATCAGAAATGCCTATCGATATACTGCAAAAGCACTAGGATATAGTCAGGATACTGCGGATACAATTTATGGCACTGTAGACCTTAGCCTATCTGGATATGGAATAATCAGGAAAACATTAAAACCAGATGCCTGGAGACTATATAGGAATATCAATAGCGACTTTATTCGTGGTTGGCAAGAGATGGGCCGAACAGGTTTGACGATTGAGGTTATATCAGATTTAACAACCGGAAGCGGGATGTACGAACTCATAAAGGACAACCAAAGAAAATGACTCCAGACGTCACGCTATCAACTTACTCATATGGATTCTTACTTTCCTACTTTTCATTGTCACTCATAATTTTAGTGGCATTATATTACTTAAAAAAAATATCGGCACGCAAACACAATTATCCATTGTTTGTTTTCAACTGTCTCATTGTGGTTGTTATGGGAGTCTTACAGCTCTCAATTTTTGCATACGGAAATGATTTTCTTAATCTTTTCTACCCAATAGGCAACGATAACTATGACTCTATTCACTACGGCAGTTTGATGTTCACCTTTATCTACTTAACTCAACTACCAAAAAACACCTATTACAAAGAAGAAAAGAATCGAAGTTAGCCATCTGATTAGATGACTAAATCAACATACGCCCAAAGCAGTCTAAAATCCCCATCAGCAGGAATGCCTTATGCGATTTTCCATTGTAAAAAATAAAAGCGGCCAGGTTCCGCCGCAGAGCAGTTGCGATTTTCTACCGCCGGGCGGCACCATCGGCCGCAGCGTGGACAACAACCTGGTGTTGCCGGACGAAGAGCGCGCCATTTCCCGCCTACAGGCGATCGTGCATATTTCCGCTGACGGCGAATGCCGCATCACCAACCGCGGCAACGTCACCCGCGTGCTGCTGAACGACATTCCGCTGGAGCGCGGCCGCCAGGTTGAACTGCAGGACGGCGACGTACTGGGCATCGACGATTACCAGATCGAAGTCAGCGCACTGCAGCAACATGCCGCGCCGCAGGCTCAACCGGTGGCCAAGGCCGCCGCCGTTGCGGCGACGGCAGCCCCTGTTGCCGCCGCCACCGAAAAATCCGCCGCGCCAATCCCCAACGAAATCTGGGACAGCCTGGTGGAAGAGTTTACGCCGAACGCGCCGGCCGCCGCCGCACCGCCGCCGGTCGCCAACCCGGACAATCATCCGCTGCTGGATACCCCCGCTCGCGAACTGAACCCGGCCGATCCGCTGGCGCAGTTGGCGGCCAATGTCGATCTGCGCCAACTGCAGCAGCAGCAAACCGATCCGGCGGCGCTGTTCAACACCGACGCCACCTTTGAGCGCGAGCACATTCTGGCCGATACCACCCCTAGCGCGCTGCTGGCAGAACAGGCGGCGCCGCCGCGTCCGGCAGCCCCGGCGCAGAATGCGCAGCAACCGGAGCAAGAACTGGATCCGCTGGCACTGTTCGGCGGCTCATCCGCCCCCGCTTCGCCAGAGACGCTGAACAGCAACGATCCGCTGGGGTTGCTGATGGGCGGCGCCGTGCCGCTGGCTCAGCCGGAGGAACCGGTACAGCCGTCGTCCCCGCCGCCAGCACCGGCACCAATCGCCGCACAACCGCAAGCGCCGCGCCCACAGCCGACGCCGCCGCCCGTGCAGATGCCCGAGCCGCAACCCCAACCCGCGCCGCAGTTCAGCCAGCCGGAACCGCCCGCACAGCCGCCGCGCCCGCGCCAGGGCAACCGCCTGGGCATCGATCCGGTCGCCTACCAGTCCGCCCAGCGGCAACACGCCGCCGCGCCGAATGGCGACGCATTGGAAGGGGCGTTGCTGACGGCGCTGTTGCAAGGCATCGGTCTCGACGATCTGCAGCCGCAGCCGCATTTCGACGAACGCCAGATCCGCCAGGCCGGCCGCCTGCTGAGCCTGTTCTCGCAAGGCACCGTCGCCCTGCTCTCATCCCGCTCGATCCTCAAGCGCGGCGTGAAGGCCGAGATGACCATGATCCTCGACGAAGCCAACAACCCGTTCAAGCTGCTGCCTTCGGGTAAAACGGTGCTGATGCAGATGTTCGGCAGCCAGATGCCGGGCTTTATGCCGCCAGAGCAGGCGGTACGCGACGCGCTGATCGACCTGCAGGCGCACCAGTTGGGGATGATCGCCGGCATCCGCGCCATCATCGCCGCCATGCTGCAGTCGTTCAATCCGGAGCGCCTCGAAGAGGAAGCGCGCAAAGAAGGCGTGGCGCCGCGCCTGTCGCTGCCCGCCAACCGCAAGGCCGCGCTGTGGGACTACTTCGTGAAGAACTATCAGCAAACCTCCGGCGAGATCGAGGACGATTTCCACACCCTGTTCGGCGAAGCCTTCCTGCACGCCTATGACGTTGAAGTGAATCAATACAAAGACTCACAGACCAAACCGGACGCGTAATGAATATCACCATAGCCTCTACCTCCAACCAGGGCGGCCGCGCCTCCAACCAGGATCAAACCGGCGAGGTGCTCGGCAACCGCGCCGCCTGCTTCGTGGTGTGCGACGGCATCGCCGGCTTTCCGGGCGGCGATATCGCCGCCCAGCTGGCGCGCGACACCATTTTGCAGAACTTCGACGGCGAACAGCACCTGAACGCCCAGAGCATTCGTCAGCACATCACGCGCGCCAACGCCGCGATCCACCAGCAGCAGCGGCAGTCGGACGAATACAGCAAGATGGGCACCACGCTGGTCAGCCTGTTTATCGATCGCGATTATCAGTTGGCCTACTGGGCGCACGCCGGCGACAGTCGCCTGTACCTGTTTCGCCGCGGCTACCTGCATGCCGTCACCACCGACCACAGCCTGATCCAACAAATGCAGGACGCCGGTTATCAAACCAACGGCATCAACAGCAACCTGCTGTATTTCGCGCTGGGGCTCAACGAAGAGCGCGACGCCACCTACAGCGACGTGCTGCAGCTGGAGGACGGCGACGTTTTCCTGCTGTGCACCGACGGCTTCTGGCACAGCTTCAGCCAGGCCGAACTGGAACAGTCGCTGCACATGGTCAACTCCCCCAGCGAGTGGATCGCCCTGATGCAGCAGGCATGGAAGAAAAACAATAACAGCGATAACTACAGCGCTATCGCCGTCTGGATTGGCTCACCGCAGGAAACCACCCTGCTGCATTCGCTGGCGGATGCGGAACGGTTTTTGATTCGCGACTGAGTCGGCGCACATTCACAGCAAGGTTCACTATGAAATACTGGATGCCGGGGCTCGTTGCCCTGATGGCGGTACCGACCGCGCAGGCGATGAACTATCGCCTGGTTTACTCCCCCAGCCAGAAGCTGGAAGTGTTTATCGATGACGTCAAGAACAGCAATCCGGAAAGCTGGTGCGGCAAAAGCATCCCGCTGCGCATCGTCTCGGCGCAAGGCAAAGATCCGGCGGTGCTGAACGACTTCCTGCCGCGCGTCGGCAATCTGCTGGAAAAGCAGTGCCCGAAAGCCGGCCACCTGTCCTGGACGTTGACCGACAAGCGCGGCGAGAAGCTGGCCAGCGGCGAAGCCGCCAAAGCGCGCGGCTGGAAACCGGTGGTCAAACAGGAGACCGCCGAGCAGCCGGAAACTCCACCGCAGCCGGCGATCCCTGCGGCGGTGGCCGTGACCTCTCCGCAGGCGGACACCGCACCGCCGCAGCGTTTCAGCCTGCCGCAGGGCTGCCATTTCCGCACTTTCTGGCGCGATGAAGCCAACGGCGGCGCGTTGTTCATACCCGCCGGCGACGCGCTGCGTTGCGGCGAGGACGGCTGGCTGCAGGGCAGCGGCGCGGTCACGCTGCAACAGGGCGGCCAGACCCTCTCGCCGACGCTGTGGTTCCTGCAGGGCTACCCGCTGGCGAAGATCAACGGTGGCGATCGCGCGCTGACCGTCGTCAGCGCCAACGCCCAACGGCTGGTGCTGGGCGGCAACCCGCAGGCGCCGGGCAGTTTCCTGCTGCTGAGCTTCGAACCGCAGTTGCACGCCTGGGCGTTCAACGGTGAAGCGATCGTTGAAATGGCGCGCGTCGACGCCGCCGACGAGAACAAGATCAAACAGCGCGTGCAACAGGCGCAGGCCGCCTGGCAGCCGCTGCTGAGCGCCCCCGCCCCGCTGGCCTTCAAACTGGTGGAGAAGCTGGCCGAAGACCGGGTCGATCCGGCCAGCGGCAGCTACCTGTCGGTTAACGGCGCCACTCACTGATTATAAGGAAAGCCTGTGAAATCATTAGCAAGCATGCTGCAAGGCCACTCGATCGGCGCGGCCATTACCGCCGTCGAAAATGACATCAAGGCGAAACCGGCGGATGCCGATCTGCGCGCCGCGCTGGTGCAACTGCTGTGCCTGAGCGGCAACTGGACGCGCGCCAACGCACAGCTGAAGTCCTGGCAGGCGCTGAAACCGATCGCCCAACCGACCACACTGCTGCTGATGCAGTCGGTCAACGCCGAGCTGCAGCGCCAGGCAGTGTTCGCCGGCACGGCCGCGCCGGCGCTGCTGCGGCAGGATCAGCCCTGGCTGCAACTGCTGGTGCAGGCGCTGCATCAGGATGCACAAGGGGCGGCCGAACAGGCCCAGGCGCTGCGCGACCAAGCGCTGGAAGCTGCGCCGGCCGGCGCCGGGCGGTTAACGCTGGCCGAAGGGGAGCAAGAGCGGCAACTGAGTTTCGACTGGCTGACCGACGGCGACGGCCGCCTCGGGCCGGTGTGCGAGCTGGCGCTGAATGGCGTTTACTACTGGCTGCCGTTCGCCGACATCGCCGCGATCCAGTTCCAGGCGCCGCAGAGCGCCATCGATCTGGTGTGGAGCCATGCGCTGGTGCGCCTGACCGATGGCCGCGAACAGGTGTGCCAACTGCCCGCCCGTTATCCGCTGGCTGCAGACAGCGACGACGCGCTGTTGCTGGGCAAACGCACCGAATGGCAACCGCTGGGCGACGGCACCCACTATGCCGGGCTCGGCCTGAAGACCTGGCTCAGCGAAAGCGATGAATTCCCGCTGCACAGCCTGCGGCAGCTGAGCTTCGACGCGAGCGCCTGAACATGAACGATAAGCGCCCACCCCACTACGACGGCGGCGATCTGCGCCGCCAGGGCTATCGCTATCGTCAGGACAGCGAACGCCTGACGTCGCGCGACAAAATGCAGCCGGTGCTGCTCGATATGCTGACCGACGACGAACCGCATAAAAAGCAGGAGGCGCAGGTGCGCAACCTGGTGTCGCACAGCGAGCTGCGCCGCCGGGTATTACGCGATCTGCAGTGGCTGTTCAACTGCGTCAACAGCGAATCCAATCTGGATCTCGGCGATTTTCCGCAGGTGCGGCGTTCCACCCTGAATTACGGCATCGCCTCGCTGGCGGGCAAGCGCATGTCGGACATCGAATGGCTGGACATTCAGCGCGCGCTGACCGATTCCATTCTCCATTTCGAGCCGCGCATTCTGCCCGAAGGGTTGCAGGTGCGCTGCATCTCGGACACCGGCTCGCTGGAACTGCACAACGTGCTGTCGATCGAAATCAAGGGCCGCCTGTGGTGCGTGCCCTATCCGCTGGAGTTTCTGTTCCGTACCGACGTGGATCTGGAAAACGGCCACTTCGATCTGAAAGACATAGGGTAAGACGATGGACAGTAAACTTTTAGACTATTACAACCGCGAACTGGCCTATCTGCGTGAGATGGGCGCCGAGTTCGCCGAACAGTACCCGAAGGTCGCGGGCCGCCTCGGCATGCGCGGCATCGACGTGGCGGATCCCTATATCGAGCGCCTGATGGAGGGTTTCGCCTTCCTCACCTCGCGCGTGCAGCTGAAAATGGACGCCGAGTTCCCGCGCTTTTCTCAGCGCTTGCTGGAGATCATCTATCCCAACTATCTGTCGCCGACGCCGTCGATGGCGATCGCCGAGCTGCAGCCGGACAGCAGCAAGGGCGACATCAGCAACGGCTTCGTGGTGCCGCGCGGCACCATGATGGACAGCCAGACGCTGAAGAAAAGCGGCATCACCTGCAGTTACACCACGGCGCATGACGTCACGCTGCAGCCGGTGCGCATCGCCGGCGTCGAACTGGGCGGCATTCCGGCCGATATCCCGCTGGCTTCGCTGGGGCTGCAGCACAGCGGCTGCGTCAGCGCGCTGCGCATTCGTCTCGAGTGCTACGAAAGCGTCACGCTCAACAACCTGCAACTGGACCAGCTGATGTTTTATCTGGCCGGGCCGGACATGCAGGCGCAGCAGCTGCTGGAACTGCTGATGCAGCACAGCGTCGGGCTGATTTGCCAAACGGTGGAAGCGCAGCCGCAGCGGCGGGCGCTGGCGTTGGACGGGTTGCGGCAGGAGGGCTTCGCCGCCGAACAGGCGCTGCTGCCCAACGACCTGCGCAACTTCGAAGGCTACCGGCTGCTGCAGGAGTACTTCGCCTTCCCGGCGCGCTTCCAGTTCTTCAGCGTCAACGGCCTGCGCCCGCTGCTGCAGAGCGTGCGCGAAGGGAAAAAGGCGCTGCGCCAGTTCGAGATCGTGGTGCTGCTGGATCGGCACGACGCCGCGCTGGAACGGGTGGTCGACGCCGCCCATTTGGCGCTGCACTGCACGCCAGTGATCAACCTGTTTCCGAAAGTCGCCGAACGCATCGCGATCAACGAAAAAAGCCACGAATACCATCTGGTAGTCGACAATATCCGACCGCTGGATTACGAAGTGTTTTCGGTGCAGCGGCTCGGCGGCAGCGCCAGCGAAAAACGCTACGAGCAAGAGTTTCGGCCGTTTTACAGCACCCTGAGCGCGGACGACGGCAACTATGGTGCCTATTTCTCTTTGCGGCGCGAACAGCGCACGCTGTCGGAACATGCCCGCCGCTACGGCACCCGCACCGGCTATGCCGGTTCGGAAGTGTTCGTGTCGCTGGTGGACGAGCGGCAATCGCCGTGGCACAGCGATCTGAAATACCTCACCGCCGACGTGCTGTGCACCAGCCGCGACCTGCCGTTGATGCTGTTGCAACAGGATCAGGGCAATTTCGTGATGCCCGATTCGATCCCGATCAAGCAGGTTTCGCTGCGCAAAGGCCCCACTCCGCCGCGCCCGGCACTGGCCGAAGGCATGATCACCTGGCGGCTGATCAGTCAGCTGCAGCTGAACTACCTCAGCATGATGGACGGCGATCCGGAACAGGGCGCCGCCAGCCTGCGCCAGCTGCTGGGGCTGTACGGCAACCTGAGCGAACCGGCGATCGCCAAACAGATCCAGGGCGTGCGCCACTGCAACCTGCGGCCGGTCTATCGGCGTGTGCCGGAGCCGGGCCCGATCGTGTTCGCACGCGGTATCGCCATCGATCTGACGGTCGATGAGCAGGCGTTCTCCGGCAGCAGCCCTTACCTGCTCGGCAGCGTGCTGGAGCGCCTGTTCTCGCGCCTGGTGGCGATGAACACCTTCACCGAGATGACGCTCTCCAGCCAGCAGCGCGGCGAAATCGCCCACTGGCAGGCGCGCATGGGCAAAAGGACGCTGATATGAGCGCGGAGATGATCGCCACCGAACTGGCGCCGCCGCAGATCAATGCGCTGTATCGGCTGCCGGACGACTTCTGGCCGCGGCTGCGCAGCGCGCCTTACAAGCACGATCTGTTTCAACTGCTGCGACGCATCGACGCCCAGGGCGGCCAACCCTATCTGCTGGGGCGAGCGCCGCTGCCGCGCCACGAGATGCTGCGCCTGGGCCAGGAGCCGTCGCTGTCGTTCGCGCCCTCCACGCTGGCGCAGGTGGTGCCACGCGCCAACAGCCCGCTGCACGACGTTTCGATCTTCAGCTTCGGCCTGTTCGGCCCCAACGGGCCGCTACCGCTGCACCTGACCGAATACGTGCGCGAACGGGTGTACCACCATCAGGACACCACCCTGCTGGCGTTCACCAACCTGTTCCATCACCGGCTGACGCTGCTGTTTTACCGCGCCTGGGCCGACGCGCAGCCGACGGTATCGCTGGATCGCCCGGACAACCGGCGCTTCGACGAGTATCTGTCGAGCCTGATCGGCATCGGCCAGCCGGCGCAACAGGAACGCGACAGCCTCAACGCCCACGCCAAGCATTTTATGGCCGGTCATCTGATTCGCCACAGCCGCGATCCGGAAGGCCTGAGCAAAATATTGCAGCAGTATTTCAAGGTGCCGGTGCGCATCGTCGAAAACGTGCCGCACTGGCTGCGGGTGGAACCGCGCGAACAGGCGCGGCTCAAGGCCGGGCGCGGTGCGCCGCGGCTCGGCGAGTCAGCCTTTCTCGGCATCGCGGTGCGCGATATCCAGCATAAATTCCGCATCGAGCTGGGGCCGATGCCGCAGCAGGACTATGACCGCTTCCTGCCCGGCGCCGAGCTGTGCCGGCAACTGCGCGACTGGGTGCGCCAATACCTGGGCATCGAGTTTGTCTGGGAAGTACGCCTGATTCTGGCGAAGGAACAGGCGCACGGCATCCAGCTCGGCGGCACGCAGCGCTTGGGCCTGAGCAGTTGGCTGGCCGACGATCGGCGACAGCGCGATCTCGACGATCTGATCTTCAGCCCTGAACCGCTGGAAAATCCGTTCTGACCCTATTTCGGCCGGCGCCCTGCGGCGTCAGGCCACCCTGAGACCTGAGGAAAACCATGTCTGAAATCAGCCGCTCGGTATTATTTGGCAAACTGGATAGCCTGTTATTCACCTCTCTGGAAAGTGCGACGGCGTTTTGCAAGCTGCGCGGTAACCCCTATGTCGAACTGGCGCACTGGCTGCATCAGCTGATGCAATCACCGGACGGCGATCTGCAGCAGATCGTTCGCCACTTCGCGCTGGACGAGGCGCAGCTAGCACGCGACATCGTCGAAGCGCTCGATCGCCTGCCGCGCGGCGCCAGCGCCATCTCCGATCTGTCCGAGCACATCGACAGCGCGGTGGAACGCGCCTGGGTCTATGGCTCATTGAAGTTCGGCGCGGCGCGCATCCGCGGCGGCCACCTGCTGCTCGGCATTCTGAAAACCTACAGCCTGCGCCATCTGCTGAAGGCCATTTCCCCACAGTTCGAACGCATCAACGCCGATCTGTTGATGGAGCAGTTCGCGGTCATCACCGCTCACTCGGCGGAAAACGCCCAGGATGCGCCGGCGGAAAACAGCGCCGAACCCCTGCCCGGCGCGCCGCGCAGCGGTGAAAGCGTGCTGGCGCAGTATGCCCAGGATCTGACCGCCAGAGCGCGCAATGGCGAGATCGACCCGGTGGCCGGCCGCGATGAAGAGATCCGGCAAATCATCGATATCCTGATGCGCCGCCGCCAAAACAACCCGCTGCTGACCGGTGAGGCCGGCGTCGGGAAAACCGCCGTGGTGGAAGGCCTGGCACTGCGCATCGTGGCCGGCGACGTGCCACCACAGCTACGCGACGTGAAGCTGTGCCTACTGGACATCGGCATGCTGCAGGCCGGCGCCGGCGTCAAGGGCGAGTTTGAAAAACGGCTGCAGGCGGTGATCGACGAAGTGCAGTCCAGCCCGACGCCGATCATCCTGTTTATCGACGAAATTCACACCCTGATCGGCGCCGGTGGCGCCCAGGGCACCGGCGACGCCGCCAACCTGCTGAAACCGGCGCTGGCGCGCGGCCAGTTGCGCACTATCGGTGCCACCACCTGGTCGGAATACAAGAAGTACATCGAGAAAGACCCGGCGCTCACCCGCCGTTTCCAGGTGGTGCAGGTGCACGAGCCGAGCGAAGACAAGGCGCTGCTGATGCTGCGCAGCACCGTCAGCCCACTGGAACAACACCATCGCGTGCTGCTGCTGGATGAAGCGGTGGACGCTGCGGTGCGGCTGTCTCACCGCTATATTCCCGCCCGCCAGCTGCCGGACAAGGCGGTGGCGCTGCTGGATACCGCCTGCGCGCGCGTGGCGGTCAGCCAACACGCCGAGCCCGCTCAGGTTGAAGACTGCCGCCACCGCATCGATGCGCTGCAAATAGAGTTGGATATCGCCCACCGCGAGGCCAAGGTCGGCATCGGCGATCCCCTGCGCCCGCAGGAGATTGAAGCCCAGCTGACCGCGCTGCGCCAGGAGCTGGAACTGTTGACCGAGCGCTGGCAGCAGGAGCTGGCGCTGATCCAGCAGATCATCACACTGCGCGCCCAGCTGCATCAGCAGGAAGAAGAGCCCGCCGAAGAAGAGACGCAGGCGCGCCCGGACGCCGACGCGCTGCGCGCCCAGTTGGGCGAACTGCAGCAGCAGCTGAGCGCGCTGCAGGGCGAAGCGCCGCTGATCTTCGCCGCCGTCGACGCCAACATCGTGGCGGCGGTAGTGGCCGACTGGACCGGCATTCCGCTGGGCCGCATGGTGAAAAACGAGATTGAAGCGGTGCTGCAACTCTCCGACACCCTGAACCAGCGCGTCATCGGTCAACGCCATGCGCTGGATCTGATCGCCCGCCGAGTGCGCACCTCACGGGCGCGGCTGGACGATCCGAACAAGCCGGTCGGGGTGTTTCTGCTGGCCGGGCCGTCCGGCGTCGGCAAGACCGAAACCGCGCTAGCGCTGGCGGAAACCCTGTACGGCGGCGAGCAAAACGTCATCACCATCAACATGAGCGAATTCCAGGAGTCGCACACCGTTTCGACGCTGAAAGGCGCGCCGCCCGGCTATGTCGGCTATGGCGAAGGCGGCGTGTTGACCGAAGCGGTGCGCCGTCGCCCTTACAGCGTGGTGCTGTTGGACGAAATCGAAAAGGCACACCCGGACGTGCATGAAATCTTCTTCCAGGTGTTCGACAAGGGCTGGATGGAGGACGGCGAAGGCCGCCATATCGATTTCCGCAACACCATCATCATTCTAACCTCCAACGTCGGCACCGATCTGATCGCCGGGCTGTGCAGCGATCCGGAGCTGCTGCCGGAACCGGAGGCGCTGAGCGGCGCGCTGCGCCAGCCGCTGCTGTCGGTGTTCCCGGCCGCCTTGCTCGGCCGCCTGCTGGTGGTGCCGTATTACCCGCTGACCGACGCCACGCTGGGCAACATCGTGCGGCTGCAGTTGGGCCGTATTCAGCGCCGCCTGACGGAGAATCACGACATCGTCTGCACCTTCGACGACGCGGTCATCGAGCAGATCGTCAACCGCTGTACCGAGGTGGAGTCCGGCGGCCGCATGGTCGACGCCATCCTGACCAACACCCTGCTACCGCAGATCAGCCACAGGCTGCTGACCGGCAGCGCCAACGACCAGCGCTATCGCCAGCTGCATATCGCGCTGCAGAACAACGAATTCATTTGTCAATTTCAGGCATAACGCCGCGGCCGCCGAGACGGCGGCCCTTTGAACACAGAGAGTCATCACTATGTCGGGAACCGGGATAACCAAACCGAATTCTAACAGCCTGCCGAGCGGCTATCGATTCAACGAATTCGAGATCCAGGAAGCGATCGGCGAAGGCGGCTTCGGCATCGTCTACCGCGCCTACGATCACCAACTGGAACGCACCATCGCCATCAAGGAGTACATGCCAACCTCGCTGGCGAAACGTAACGACGATCTCAGCATCGGGCTGCGCGGCGAGCGCTTCGGCAAAACCTTCCAGGCCGGGCTGAACAGCTTTATTCAGGAGGCGCGTCTGCTGGCGCGCTTCTCGCACCCCGGCCTGCTGCACGTGCTGCGCTTTTGGGAAGAAAACGGCACCGCCTATATGGGCACCCAGTTCTACAGCGGCACCACGCTGAAAAACCTGCAGGCGCAGCATCCGGAGAAGATTGACGAAGCGTGGATCCGCCGGCTGCTGCCGCCGCTGTTCAGCGCCATCAACACCATCCATCAGGAAGGCTACCTGCACCGCGACATTTCGCTGGATAACATCCAGATCCAGGAGAGCCAGCTGCCGGTGCTGCTGGACTTCGGGTCGGCGCGCAAAGAGATCGGCAACCTGTCGGACGAAACGGAGATCATGCTGAAACCGGGCTTTGCGCCGATCGAGCAGTACACCGAAAACAGCGACGGCGAACAGGGGCCATGGACCGATATTTACGCGCTGGGCGCCGTGCTGCACACGCTGATCGTCGGCTCTCCGCCGCCGGTCAGCGTGGTGCGCAGCATCGAAGACAGCTATCAACCGCTGGCCGATCGCCGCCCCGCCGGCTACTCGCCGGAGCTGCTGCGCACCGTCGACCGCGCGCTGGCGCTGAAGCCGGAAGACCGCCCGCAGACCATCGATGAAATGGCCGAGTTGTTGCAGCTGCCGATCGCCGATGAGAACGAAATCATCAGCACCCCGGCGGCCGCGCCGGAGAACCTGCTGGTCGCCGCCAACCCGGCAGCCGCCGCTGCGGCCGCGGGCACCGTTACCGCGCGCAGCACCAAACTCACTCGCCCAGTGATGGCCGGCGCCGGCGTCGCGGTGCTGCTGGCGATCGGCGTCGTCGCCTGGCTGAGCGGCGGCAAGGACGACGCTCAGGCCGTCGCCCAAAACACCGAGGCTTCACCGGCGCAGAAGACCCTGACGCAGCAGCCGAGCGCACCGCAAACCACGCCGCCTGCGCCGGTAGAACCTGAAAAAACGGCGCCGCAGCCGCAGCCGGTGGCGCTGGTGTACTTCAAACTGCAGCCGGGTGAGCAGGTTAGCCTCGACGGCAAGCCGCAGCAGGTGACGCCGGGCGAAAACGGCTTCGCCAGCCTGAACCTGGCGCCGGGCCGTTATCAGCTGGAGATCCGCCACAACGATCGGCTCCGCCGCCAGCAGCTCAGCATCGACAACGCCGGCACCTGGCTGGTCAATCCGGCCACCGCCGGCTGATGCCTGATTTGAAACCCGCCGCGGCGGGTTTCTCCCTATTTCATGAGACTGACGCATGCGTCAATCACAGAGGACGTTCTCATGTTGGATCGCATTATTGCGCACACGCCACTGGGCCAAGAGCAACTGCTGTTCCGCTCGCTGGACGGTATCGAAGCGCTTTCCACTCCTTTCGACTTCTCTATTGAACTGCTGAGCACCGACGCGCGCCTCGATCGCAAAGCGCTGCTCGGCCAACCGCTGACGCTGGAGATCCCGACCCAGGGCTTTCTCAGCGCTCCGCGCTACCTGAACGGCAAGATCACCGCCATCGCCGTCAGCAGCGAAGAGATCGGCGGCACGCGCTACGCGGTGTATAACCTGCACGTGCAACCGGATCTGTGGCCGATGACCAAGGACCGCAACTTCCGCATCTTCCAGGAACAGACGGTGCCGCAGATCGTCAAAACCCTGTTGGCGGAGCATAACGTGCAGCTGGAAGATCAGCTGACCGGCGACTATCGCCTGTGGGGCTACTGCGTGCAGTACAACGAAAGCAGCTTCAACTTCATCAGCCGCCTGATGGAGCTGGAGGGCATCTATTACTATTTCAAGCACGAGATGGGCAAACACACGCTGGTGCTCGGGGATGCGCCCCACCACCACCAGCCTTATCCCGGCTACGAGATGATCCCCTACCACCTGACGCCCTCCGGCGGCAGCACCAGCGAGGAAGGCATCAGCCAGTGGACGCTGTCCGATCGCGTCACGCCGGGCATCTACAGCCTGGACGACTACGATTTCCGCAAGCCGAACGCCTGGCTGTTCCAGGCGCGGCAGAACCCGGTATCGCCGACGCCGGGGCAGATCGACGTTTACGACTGGCCGGGCCGCTACACCGAGCATCAGCAGGGCGAGTTCTACGCCCGCGTGCGCCAGGAAGCCTGGCAAGCCGAGCATCAGCAGATTCGGGGCACCGCCACCGCGCTGGGCATCGCCCCCGGCAGCACTTTCACGCTGTATAACGCCCCGCACGCCGACGACAACCGCGAATATCTGACGTTGCAGGCCAACTATCACCTGAAAGAGAACCGCTACGCCAGCGGCGACGATCAGAGCAGCGAACACCGTATCGACTTCATCGTGCTGCCGGCAGACGTGCCCTGGCACCCGCCGCAGCAGGCCAGCTGGCCGAAAACCCACGGGCCGCAGACCGCCCGAGTCGTCGGCCCGGCCGGCGAATCGATCTGGACCGACAAATACGGCCGCATCAAGGTGAAGTTCCACTGGGACCGCTTCGGGCCGAAGGACGACGGCAGCTCCTGCTGGGTGCGAGTTTCCAGCGCCTGGGCCGGCCAGGGTTACGGCGGCGTGCAGATCCCGCGCGTCAACGACGAAGTGGTGGTGGACTTTATCAACGGCGATCCGGATCGGCCGATCGTCACCGGACGCGTCTATAACGAAGCCAGCATGCCGCCCTGGGCGCTGCCAGCCGCCGCTACCCAGATGGGCTTTATGAGCCGCACCAAGGACGGCACCGCCGACAACGCCAACGCTCTGCGCTTCGAAGACAAGGCCGGTGCCGAACAGGTGTGGATCCAGGCGGAACGCAACATGGACACCCAGGTCAAAAACGACGAGAGCCACACCATCGCTAACGATCACACCCACCTGGTAGGCGGCAACCAGATCAATCGGGTGGTGCTCAACCAGGCCAGCGGGGTCAAAGGCGACGCCTCCACGCTGACCGGCAAGACCCGCAGCGACGCCGCGGTCAACGCCTTTACCCTCGGCTCAGGCGAATCGCTGCGGCTGGAATGCGGCGAAAGCGTGATCGAGCTGCTGGCGAACGGCCAAATCAATATCACCGGCACCAGTTTCAATATCACGGTGAAAGAGGACGGGGAGATCAATACCGGCGGCCAGCTGGATCTTAACCAGCCCGGCGGCGCCGCGCGCACCGCCGCACCGGGCGGCGGCCATCAGGCGGCGATCCAGAGCGCCGTCGATCAGCTGTTCCCGGGAGGGAAATAGACCTAAGAATAGAATCGTTCCGAACGGCACGCAAAACGCACCTAAGGGCGTTTTGCGTAGCTCACGCCTTCCTCACCACTTCTTCACCGTCTGGTAAATCTCGAGGTCGAAATAGCCGTCGGCCTCGCAGTCGTTGAGATAGTGTTCATAGCTCGCCCCCTCAACCGGCTGATGACCGCTGGCCGGCAGCAGCTTCTGATAGAACTCGCCCCACACCCGCTCGAAGTCGCCATCGCTGATGCGTACGCGGTAGACCGCATACTGCCCGGCGGGCAGCGTCTGTACCGCAACGCCCTCGCTACCCGCCGGCAGCGCGAAATCGTCCGCCACGGTCATCACCACGTCGGCGCGCAGCTTTTCCGGCGCCACTTCCGCCGGGTCGTCCCAATACAACACCAGCCATTTGCCGAACGGCACGCCGTGGTGCCGCCGCCAATCCAGCAGTTGCTGCGAGCCCTGCGGGATGGTCTGGGGATACGGCCCCACTACCCTCACCCCCACCACTTTCTCCGCCGCTTTATCGATAATCCTCACGCTCATCGCCCTTGCCTCCCCTCGTTATCTCAGGCGCCGATTTCGGTACGCACGTCCAGCAGCTCAGGGAAGAAGGTCAGATCCAACGCCTTTTTCAGGAAGCTGACGCCGCTGGAACCGCCGGTGCCCGACTTAAAGCCGATGATCCGCTCCACCGTTTTCATATGGCGGAAACGCCACAAATGGAAGCTCTCTTCGATATCCACCAGCTTTTCCGCCATTTCATAGGCTTCCCAGTAGGTCTGCGGGTTGTCATAGATCACTTTGAACGCCGGCAGCAGATCCGGATTGCGCTGGTAAGGCTGTGTCCAGTCGCGCTCGAGGCACTCCTGCGGGATTGGCAGGCCGTGGCGCGCCAGGTAGAGCAAGTATTCGTCGTACAGGCTCGGCGCTTCCAGGATCGCTTTCAGCGCAGCGTGCTTTTCCGCGTCGTTGCTGAACACCGCCAACATGGCCGCATTCTTGTTGCCGAGCAGGAACTCGATCGACCGGTACTGGTGCGACTGGAAACCCGACGAGCTGCCCAGCACATCGCGGAACTCGACGTATTCCGACGGCGTCAGCGTTTCCAGCACAGCCCACTGTTCGAACAGCAGCCGCTGGATCTGTTTGACACGCGCGAGGATTTTGAAGCAGTGGCTGAGTTTGTCCTGCTGCACCAGCCGCACCGCCGCCCGCAGCTCGTGCAGCATCAGCTTCATCCACAGCTCGGAGGTTTGGTGCTGTATCACGAACAGCATTTCGTCATGATGCGGCGGGTTGGAGAGCGGATGCTGGCAGTCCAGCAGTTGATCCAGGCACAGGTAGTCGCCATAGCTCATGCGTTTGGAAAAATCGGTGACAATCGCGCTTTCTAATTCCCGTTTGTTCATCTGTGATCTCCGTTGCGCCCAGCGCCCCATCGGCCTGGAACGTGCCGCAAAGAGAAAACAATAGTACAGAACCCGCCGCCCCGAAGGGCGATAAACGAGAGATGCTTCGCAGATCTCACTCATCTGCGTTAACACAGTGCCCCCACCCCCGTTGTTGTTTAGTAAACAACACGGCAGCCGCCTGACGACTCTCACAAATGCGCGATCCCATGCACGCGGCACGCCGGTTGCGGCTTGCCTGTACCTGGCTTCCCTTATAGATTGCTGGCTAACGGCAGGCAGCATGGTATCGGCAAATGGCAAATATTCGCGATGTCGCACGGTTGGCCGGCGTGTCCATCAGCAGCGTGTCGAACCTGCTGAATAACCGCAGCCACCAGATGAGCGCGCAGACCCGTGAACGCATCGAACGGGCAATGGAGACCCTGGGTTATCGGCCAGCCCGAGCGGCGCCCGCACCGCAGGCGAAAATTATCGGCCTGCTGCTGCCGTCGATCGTCAACCCGAGCTTTTCGGCGCTGGCGCACGCCGTCGACGGCGCGGCGCGCACTCATCGCTACCGCGTTCTGCTGGGTAACGCCTACCGCCAGGAGCAGGAGGAGGCCTCATTTATCGACGATATGTTCCTGCACGGCGTGCGCGGCATCATCGTGGCGGCGAGCGACATTCGCCAGACCCATTTTGTCCGGGCCGCCGAGCGAGGCATGAAGATCGTCAGCTACGACAGCCCATTCGCCGAGCCGATGGCTGCCGATAGCCGGCTATTCGACAGCGTGTCGATGGACAATATCGCCGCCGGGCGCCTGGCCGCGCAGCACCTGCTCGAGCGCGGCTGCCGGCATATCGTGTTCGCCACCGAGGCGACGCTGACCGTGGGGCGCAGCCACAAAATAGACGGTTTCCTCAGCGCGCTGGGCCAGCATGCTTTGAACGAACGGCAGCGGGTGATCGAAGGCAAGGCCACCAGCGCCTACGGCGATACGGAGATGTTCGAACTGGGATTGACGCTGGCGCCGCGCGTGCTCGCGTTGGTGCCGCGCCCGGACGGCATCGTGGCGATTAACGACGCGCTGGGCATCGGGCTGATGGTGGGCCTGCGCGCCGCCGGCGTCCAGGTGCCCGCAGACATCTCGGTGATCGGCATCGACAATATCGCGCTCGCCGGCCTGGCCGAGCCGGGGTTGACGTCGATTGGCCCGCCGCTGGCGGAGATGGCGCAACTGATGGTCGAACGCCTGATCGGCCGCATCAACCATGATTCGCAACCGCCCGGTGAGTTTCTCTTCCCGCCGACGGTTATTAGCCGGCGCTCGGTCAAAACCGTCGGTTAATAGAGTAAACACGCCTTTCCCAGACGATGTGCAGCCGGCATCGTCCGGCTCGGCACAGCCAAAATCAGAGAAATAGAGTCGTCGCAATAAATAAACGGCGCGACGCTGTTATACACGCAACGTCGTTATTCATCCCTCCGCTCATTGCTTTGGGCCGGGGCGCTATTATTCCGATTAACCACGTGGAAAAACCATGATGAAGAAAACAATACCGCAGGATATTGAGCGCAGCGCTATCAGGAAATTGACGCTGCATATTGTGCCTCTCATGATCTTATTGTATTTCCTGGCCTTTCTCGATCGCAATAACATGGCCTACGCTGCCAAAGCGCTGGAAGACAATCTGGGCCTGACCGCCTCGGCCTTCGGCTTCGCCTCCGGAATTTTCTTTATCGGTTATTTCCTGTTTGAGATACCCAGCAATGCCGGCACCATTAAATTCGGCCCGCGCATCTGGTTCGCCAGAATATTAATTTCCTGGGGCATCTTCGCGACCCTGCTCGGCTTTGTGCGCACGCCGCTGGAACTGTATATCTGCCGTTTTATGCTGGGCGTGTGCGAAGCCGGTTTCTTTCCCTCGGTGGTATATTATTTCACGGTGTTCTTCCCGGAAAAATACCGCACCAAAATTCTCGGCATGTTCATTATCGTTCAGCCGCTGTCCAACGCCGTCGGCTCGCCGATTTCCGGCTTTATTCTCAATATTCAGCACGATTGGTTCGGGTTCGCCCCCTGGCAACTGCTGTTCATTCTCGAAGGGCTGCCGCCGATCGTCATCGGCCTGCTGATTCCGTTCCTGATCAAGAATTCGCCCAAAGACGTCGGCTATCTGAACGTAGAAGAAAAAGCCTGGCTGATGAGCAACGCCGGCCGTTCCAAATCCGGCTCCAAAATCACGCTGGGCGACTTCCTGAAAGGAATTAAAAACAAAAAATACCTGCTCTATGCGCTGCTCAACTTCGGCATGGTGTGCGGCATTTACGGCTTCGGCACCTGGCTGCCGTCCATCATCGGCGCCATTTCCGGCGGCGATATCTTCCGCGTCAGCCTGCTGGCGCTCATTCCCTACGGCCTGGCCGCGCTGCTGGTCTATCCGTGGAGCCTGTGGGCCAGCAAAACCAAAAAACTCGGCGTATTCGCCGGCCTCAGCATGGTGATCGCCGCCATTGGCCTGATGGGCGCGGTGACATTTTTTAAATACGACCCGTTCGTCGCGCTGTCATTCCTGTGCATCGCCGCCATCGGCATCTATACCGCCGTGCCGCCGTTCCTATCCATGCCCGCCAACATTTCCACCGGCGCGGCCGCAGCAGCCGGGCTGGCGGTGGTGAGCTGCATCGGCAATATCGGCGGTTTCGTCGCTCCCTATGCGGTGGGCGTGCTGAACGATCTGACCGGCAGCAGCGCGCCGGGGCTGTTTTTCCTGGCCTCGTGCCTGCTGGCCACCGGGTTGATCTGCATTTTCTACTGCGCCAAACAGCGTGAAGGCGTCATCAATTCTTAACGAACCAATAAGGAGTCAATCATGGGCGATCTTGCGGGCAAAAAGGTCTTTATCACCGGGGCGGAACAGGGCATCGGCCGCGCCACCGCGGAGCGGCTGATCAAGGCCGGTTGCGACATCTATTTTCACTATCACAGCGACGAAAGCGGCCCCAAAGCGCTGGTGGCGCTGGCCCATTCATTGGGGCAAAAGGCCGCCTACGGCTACGCCGATCTCATCGATACCGACGAAACGCTGCGCTGCGTCTCGGCCGGCGCCGAGTTGCTCGGCGGCATCGATATTCTGATCAATAACGTCGGCGGCATCGTCGGGCGCAAATGGCTGGGCGAGATCGACCGCGCCTTTTGGCAAACCGTGATCGACGTGAACATGACCACCATGCTGAACGTGACCCAGAGCGCGCTGCCGCATCTGAAAGCGGCGCCTGACGGCGCCAGCATCGTCAACCTGGCCTCGCTGGCCGGCCGCACCGGCGGGCACTCGGGCTCGCTGGCCTATTCCGCCACCAAGGGCGCGGTGCTCACCTGGACGCGCTCGCTGGCGGCGGAGCTGGGCGAGTACGGCATCCGGGTGAATGCGGTGGCGCCCGGCCTGATCCTCGGCACCCGTTTCCACAATCGCCACACCACCCAGGCATCGGCGGAGGAAACCGTTCGCGCCATCCCGCTGGGCCGCGCAGGCACACCGGACGATGTAGCGCGCGCCATCGCCTTCCTGGCGGCGGAATACGACGGCTTCATCTCCGGCGCGACTCTCGACATCAACGGCGGCATCTACCGCATGTAATTCAGCTGCGGGCGGCGCGCTTGCCGCCCGCCCATTCAGGAATCGCTTTATGCTCAAATCCGTCATCACTCACCCGTCGCTGCTCGCCGCACTGGCGCAATGCGGGCATAAAACCCAGGTGTTGATCGCCGACGGCAACTACGCCTGCGTGACCCACGCGCCGAAAGACGCCACCGTGGTCTATCTGAACCTGGCGCCCGGCACGCTCGCCGCCCCGCCAATCCTGGAAAAACTGCTGGCCTGCATCAACGTGGAAAGCGCGGCGCTGATGGCCTGCCCGCCGGACTTCACCAACACCATCGAAGCCGAATACCGGCAGCTGCTGCCGGCACATTGCCCGGTCGAACACCTGCCGCGCGAGGCGTTTTACGCCGCGGTCAAATCGGATCGAACGCTGCTGGTGATCGCCTCCGGCGAACAGCGCCGTTTCGCCAATCTGCTGCTGACAGTGGCGCCGGTGGTGTGAAAGAGGTAGAGGGTGTGAGGGGTAAAATGAGGGGGCCAGCCCCCTCATGCCGTTACAGGTCAGCGACCCACTTCTCCAGCTCCCCCGCACGTTCCGCATCGATATAGCTGGTGGCCCAGCCAAACAGGTAAGCGAAGGCGAAAATGCCCACCGTCGACGACACCAGCGTCGGCGCGAAAAACGCGGCGATAGCGGAAAGCGTATACCCTGCGCCGATCGACAACCCGAGCGCTTCGAGCTGGTTGCGGAACGCTTTCCAGTTGCCCGTTGAGAAACCTTCAATCGCGGCGTTTACCAGATCCGCGCCTTTGATCGCCCAATCCACCCCGGTGAAGACCTTGCCCAATACCCGCGCATTGCGGGCATACTGTTCCGCATCGATCATTTTCAGCCAGGTGACAATCGCCGCTTTGTCCTGCGCCTTGAGTTTTTTGTTCAGGCCCTTCGTCAATTGCTCGTAGGTTTTCTCCGCATCCTGCACGTTGCGGATATATTTTCCTTGTATTCCCGCCTCCAAATCCTTGGCGAGTTTGGCGTATTTCGCGCCTATCTTTTCCGCGATATCTTTATTGATACCTGCGGCCAGGCTGACGCCATCCTTGATGGCTTTTAATTCCGCATTTTGATATTCGACGAATTCCTTAACGATCGTTTTTACCGAGCCGGGCGATTTTACCGGTTTGCCGTTGGCATATTTCACCTCCATGGCATTCAGGTTATCCCCTCTCACCACGGCGATAAACGCGGGCCGGTTCTTATTGGCCTTATAGTAGAGGTTGTAGGTCGCCACTCCGTCTTGCTTTTCCACCTTCAAATGATGAAAACCGTAGTAACTCCCGGTCGTGCGGGTCGTCGAGAATTCGCCGGTTTTGCCGTTGCCATGCCAGCCGCTGACGAGCCGATCGCGATGCGAGTCTGTCACGAAACTGCCTAACGAAGAGGCGCCGATCTGCCCGGCATTCAGGCCATTGTTGCCGCCTTTGCCAGGAGCTGAGGGCTTGCGCGCATGGCCGGTTTCGATATCCCCGATCGCCACTGTCACCCCCTTGGCGTTGACCCCCATCACCAGCCCCCCCAGGCCAATGTGCTTCGCCTGCTCGGCCGTCAAACCGGTGGCGGAAAGGCTCAGCGTGCCGGATGGGCTGACGCTTTCAATATGCAATTTCGCATCCGGGTTAATTCTGCGCGCCGCCTTAATCACCGCCTCCAGCTTCATGCGCAGCGCCGGATCGTTTTGGATCGCCGCTATCTGTTGCTGTTCCGGGCTGTTGCCAACGCCGGCGCCGCCGCGATCGCGATCGCCGGAATGGCCTTTATCGCCGCCCCCTGGCTCAGGGCCCGTACCGCGTTCAGAACTCCAGTTAGTCCCATCTCCTTTACCGCCATAATTAAATCCAGGCATATGCTTTCATCCTTATTTCGTTTTATTTTTAAGATGCCGATATTCTCGTTTAACGCGGATTGACACGCGCATTATCCCTATCGGCAAACCGTTTTTAGCTGCCCGTCATTTATAAAAAACTGCAGAAATAAGGACAACGGATGGCGGCTGTCTGGTCGGTGAAACAAATAGGATCGCGTCTGCAGAACCTGAATATATCGCCGCGGGACACACCTGGATGGCTGCGACCTGTTCAGAAGTCATTGGCACATACCATGAATTGCAATTACAATCATCGCACTTGCAACTTAAAGAGAATGCTCCGCATGTCGCCTCAACGTATAACACTGCCCGCCGCCTCGGCCAGAACCCAAACCCTGGCCGAAGCCTGTATCCGCAAGATGACCTCCGCCAGCCAAAAAGCCGGCGCTTCGCGCCCTTCTGCCAGCGCCTGGACGGCGCAAACTCTGGGCGAACTCAACGCCAGCGGCGACATCTGGCTTATCGACGGCAGAAGGCGCGCCGAGCCGCCGATTTCCCGCTACGCCACCGCCTGGCCGCTCTGGTTTAGCCATCAATCAGAGCGTTATGAGAAGCCGCTGTTTTACTTCGTCAACACGCCCTCGGTGGACATGCTCCGCGGGCTTGAGCCGGAAACCAATCGCAAGGGGATTTTCATCAGCGATGCAGATACCGGCAGTGCCGATTTGCCGAAAGGCGTTCAGGCCTGGTTCCCGCTTCAGCTCACGGCCATGCCGGGCTGGTTGCCTTTCGATCCGGCCAATGCCAGAGAAACCGGCGCGATAC
Organism: Serratia sp. LTN-2; assembly: GCF_059740205.1. Classification (NCBI taxonomy): domain Bacteria; kingdom Pseudomonadati; phylum Pseudomonadota; class Gammaproteobacteria; order Enterobacterales; family Yersiniaceae; genus Serratia; species Serratia sp. LTN-2. The sequence continues at coordinate 801,974 of NZ_JCAXDO010000001.1, forward strand.
TCCATCACGCCCTGCGCGCGCTCTATCTGGAGGGAACGAGAAAGATGGTGTATCTCGCGACCAACGCAGACAATGGCCCCCTCTCTTCAGGGGAGCCGTTTGTCGCAGAACAGGCGTTCAGGGGAATGTATCGCGTCGCCACCGCGGCAGACTCACCGTTGCAGGTTCGTCTGTGCGGCGCCGGCCGTGCGCTCGCCCGCGTTCAGCAGGCGGCCGAGGTATTGAAAAACTGGGGGATTGCGTCTGAAATCTGGAGCTGCCCCAGCTACACGCGGTTGGCGCAGGACGCCGAACTCGCCGACATGCAGCGCCAGGACAGCGGCGGCAAATGCCATCTGAAAACGTGCCTGGGTGCCGGGAATGCCCCCGTCGTCGCCGTCACCGACTACTCGCACCTGATTGCCAATCAGCTCAAGCGATTCATTCCCGCACGCTTTGCCGCGGTGGGCTCAGATTCACGGGTGCGCGGCGAAATCCACTACCCGCAGGCGGAATGGATTGCGCTCTGCGCCCTCAAACTGCTGGCCGACGAGCAGAAAATCCCTTCGGCGCTGATCGCCGATGCGCTGCGCGTTCTGCACATCACACCCGCTGCCTGATCACTCTCTGGCCAGCTGCATCGCGTTGTCCAACGCGTCGGAGAAGCGTGCGATCTCTTCTTCGCTGAACTGGTTGAGAAAATGGGTGTTGACCACCGTGCGGTAGATCTCCCACATCTTTTTCCGCAGGGCCTTGCCTTCCTCGGTGATAGTCGCGAAGGAGGCCCGGCGATCGTCATCCGATCGAAAACGCGTGACCAGCCGCTCTTTTTCCAGGCGATCCATCAGGCGGGTCAGGTTGTAACGCTCAATCACCAACACGTCCGCCAGCTCATGCATGCGGCGTGTGCCGTTTTCCCCGCTTTCCAATCCCCATAACACGTCATACCAGGCGTAAACCGGCAGCCCCGCCTCCGACAACTTCGCCTCTATCTTTCTGATCATCGCCCGATGCGCGCGCACAAAGGAGAACCACAGGTCGGGTTGTTTATCTGTCATGTCATTTTTCTCGTCAAAAGCGGTGAGTTGCAATTGCAATTGTAAAGGGATAGAGTGGCTTTCGCCATTATTGCATTTGCAACTCTTGCACTTGCAATTCAATAAACCCCTGTATCGCTCAGCGCCTTATCAGGTAAGTACATTTGGAGCTTTTATGAACCAACCCGTGGTTAAAGCAGATCTTGACCCGCAAGAGACGGCTGAATGGCTTGAGGCATTTGAAGGCGTCACCGATATCGATGGCCGTGAGCGCGCGCATTTTTTACTGGAGAAAATGGCCGAAGCCGATCAGCGAAAACACGGCGATTTCTTCAGCCTGGTCACCACGCCCTACGTGAACACCATTCCGGCTTATAAGCAGCCGACGTATCCCGGCGATCTGGCCGCTGAAGCGCGCATCAATGCGTTTATTCGCTGGAACGCCATGGCGATGGTGCTGCGCGCCGGCAAACATTCCAACGTTGGCGGGCATATCGCCACCTACCAGTCGGCCGCAGTGCTTTACGATGTGGGATTCATGCACTTCTTCCGTGGGCGCACCGATGATTTCGCCGGCGACATGGTGTATATCCAGGGCCACTCCGCCCCCGGTATTTATGGCCGTGCCTATCTCGAAGGCCGCATCGACGAGGAGCTGCTCGACAACTTTCGTCGCGAATCCGCGCACCGTGGCCTCTCCTCCTACCCGCACCCGCGGCTGATGCCGGATTTCTGGCAATATCCCACCGTTTCGATGGGGCTGGGGCCGCTGACCGCCGCCTACCAGGCGCGCTACATGCGTTATCTGGAATACCGCGAGCTGAAACCTCACCAGGGAAGAAAGGTGTGGGCGTTCCTCGGCGACGGCGAGATGGATCAACCGGAATCGCTGGCGGCGATTGCGCTGGGCGGGCGAGAAAAACTCGATAACCTGATCTTCGTCGTGAACTGTAACCTGCAGCGGCTGGATGGCCCCGTGCGCGGCAACGGCAAGATCATTCAGGAACTGGAGGGTACCTTCAAAGCCGCCGGCTGGCAGGTAATCAAGGTGATCTGGGGCAGCGGCTGGGACAAACTGCTGCAAAAAGACCGCTCCGGACTGCTGATGCAGCGGATGATGGAGTGCGTCGACGGCGATTACCAGACCTTCAAATCGCAAAGCGGCGCCTATGTGCGGGAGCATTTCTTCGGCAAGTACCCGGAATTGCTCGAGCTGGTCGCCGACCTGAGCGACGATGAGATCTGGGCGCTGCACCGTGGCGGCCACGATCCGCAAAAGGTGTACGCCGCCTACCATCAGGCGGTGCATACCACGGGCAGACCGACGGTGGTGCTGGCCAAAACCGTCAAAGGGTTTGGCATGGGGGAAGCCGGTGAAGGGCAGAACATCAACCACCAGCTGAAAAAAATGAGCCAGGATGCGGTGAAAGCCTTCCGCGACCGTTTAGGGCTGACAATCTCCGACGCCCAACTGGCAGAGATCCCTTACCTGAAGCCTGAACCCGACAGCGCAGCGGCGAAGTACATCACCGCGACGCGCACTGCGCTGGGCGGCTACATCCCTGCCCGCTTCGGCCAATCCGCTCCGCTGGCGATACCGGAACTATTGCGCTTCGACGGCCTGCTGAAGGGCAGCGGCGAACGCAACATGTCGACCACCATGGCTTTCGTCAATATCCTCGGCACGCTGCTCAAAGACGCCAACATCGGCAAACTGATTGTGCCCATCGTGCCGGACGAATCGCGCACGTTCGGCATGGAAGGCCTGTTCCGCCAGATTGGCATCCATTCCTGGCTCGGCCAGCTGTATACCCCGCAAGACGCCGGGCAGCTCAGCTACTACAAAGAGGCCAAAGACGGCCAGATTTTGCAGGAAGGCATCAACGAATCCGGCGCGATATCGACCTGGATCGCCGCCGGCACCGCCTACAGCAACCACGATGTCGCGACAATCCCGTTCTATATCTTTTACTCCATGTTCGGGCTGCAGCGGGTGGGCGATCTCGCCTGGGCAGCGGCAGACGCGCGCACCAAGGGCTTCCTGCTCGGCGCCACCTCCGGCAGAACCACCCTGATGGGCGAAGGCTTGCAGCATGACGACGGCCACAGCCACGTGCTGTCTTCCGTCATTCCCAGCTGCGTCTCCTACGATCCGACCTATGCCTATGAACTCGCAGTGATCGTTCAGAGCGGCATGCGCAGGATGTTCGTTGAACAAGAGGATATTTACTACTACATCACCTTGCTCAACGAAGGATACCCGCAGCCGCCGATGCCGGCGGGCGTGGAGGACGGGATTATCCAGGGCGCCTATTTGCTCAAACAGAACGAAACGGCAAACCAAGAGAGCCCGCGCGCTCAGCTGGTCGCCAGCGGCGCCATCATGCGCGAGGCGCTGGCGGCGGCGGCGCTGTTGGCCGAGGACTTTGGCGTCGCCAGCGATATCTGGAGTGCCACCAGCCTGAGCGAACTGCGCCGTAACGGCATGGCGGCCGAACGCTGGAACCTGCTGCACCCGGAAGACCCGCCGAAAGTCCCTTATATACAGAGTCTGCTGGCGGCGCATCCTGGCCCGGTGGTGGTGGCGACGGACTATATGAAGATCGTCGGCGATCAGATCAAACCGTTCTTGCCGGACCGCGCCTTTATCACCTTGGGCACCGATGGCTTTGGCCGCTCGGACACCCGCGAGGCGCTACGTGAGTTCTTCGAGGTCAACCGCCATTTCATCGCGCTCGCCGCGTTGAAACTGCTGGCTGACGAAGGCCGTATCGCCCGCAGCGAGGTCAACCGCGCCATGGTGCTGTATGGCATCGCCCCCGATAAGCCGGATCCGGCAGCGGTGAAGTAACGCATAGCCTACCCACGCCGCCGGCTGTCACCCGCGGCGTTTTTCCGCCTTCGGCTCGGCATCACGCGGCTCCCGCTCCCCCAGCCGCACCAGCGGGATATCCGCCAGCCGGGTGGTGTAAGCCGGCGACAGCATTTCGCGCTTCATTTGCCACGGCTTGACGATCCCCTGCCCGGCGAACCACACACGCCCGCGCCCCTCCTGATTCAGACGATCGATGGTCGCCATCAGCTGACTGCCGTTGCGGCGCGGCGGACAGTCGTCGAACAGGTCGATCTGCGCCATGGCGGCGGCGCTGAAATCCCCCAGCACCACGCCGCCCTTCAAGTAGCGTCGCCCTTCCAGCCAGATGCTCTCCAGCGCACGCACCGCCATGGCGATAATGTCACGGCTGTCGTTGCTCGGCGTTTGCAGCCGGGCGGTGCCCATATTGCTGTAATACCCTTCGCCCGCCGAATGCGGGCTGGTTTTGATAAACACCGACACATTGCGACAGTAGCGCTTTTCCTGCCGCAGCTTCTCGGCGGCGCGTTCGGCGTAGCTGCAGATCGCCTCGCGCATGTGCGGGTAATGCGTCAGGCGCTGGCCGAACGAACGGGAACAGATGATCTGCTCTTTGGCCGCCGCTTCATCCTCCCATTGCAGGCATGACTCGCCGCGCAGCTCTCGTATCGTGCGCTCCAGCACCACGCTGAAGGTTTTACGCGCCAGCCGGGTATCGCAGTCCGCCAGCTGCAGCGCGGTGTGAATGCCCATCGCCTGCAGCTGACGGGTCAGGCGGCGGCCCACGCCCCACACCTCCTCCACCGGGATTAACGCCAGCAGCTTGCGCTGGCGCGCCGGATCGGACAAGTCCACCACGCCGCCGGTCCCCCGCCATTTCTTGGAGGCAAAGTTAGCTAACTTGGCCAGCGTTTTACTCGGTGCAATGCCGACCCCGACCGTCAAATGCAGCTCGCGCCGGATGCGATCGCGCACCCGATGACCGAACAGTTCCAGCGCCTCGCAGTGCGCCACGCCGTCCAGCCGCAGAAAGGCTTCGTCGATGTAAAGGAAAGAAGCTCTACCATGGACATGACTCCAAATCAGAGCATTCCAATATTCAAACTTCGATGTCGACTGTCCATAGTAAGAAGATCTTTTCCAGAAAATTAGACTTGATAAAGGGCTTCGCATTAACGACGACAGGTCAGCAGAAATCGCGCTGCCGTTTTTTTACGGCAGCCAACAGATAGAATTGTTCTGCGGGTGACAATCCGTTGCCGGCTGGATACTGAAACTGCCCTTTGCGTATCATGTGGAGCAGCTCGATGCCAGCCAGAAGCGTTTGTGCCCGCCGAAATGGTTTGAACCCCAGCATGGACCGTATCCGACGTTTGATATTCCGGTGATCTTGCTCAATCAGATTATTCAGATACTTATTCTGCCTGACGTTAATGGTTTCCTCTGCGGGGTTGTCGGCATTGAGTGTCGTCAGCGCTGCCGTGTTGGCGCCACTTTTATCAATGGTCACTCTCTCAGGTCTGCCCTGGTGTCTAATGGCTTTGCGAAAGAAGCGTAATGCAGCCACAGCGTCCCGTTTGGCGGCCAGCATGAAGTCGATGGTCTGCCCCGAAGTATCCACCGCGCGGTAGAGATATTTCCACTGACCTTTGACTTTGATGTAGGTCTCATCCATTCGCCATCGGCGACCCACGAAGCGTTTACGCCGTCGAAAGGCTTTATCCAGTGACGGTACCAGGCGGATGACCCAGCAATAAAGCGTAGAGTGGTCAACAAAAATACCACGTTCAGCCATCATTTCCTCCAGATTACGCAGGCTAAGGGCATAGGCCAGATACCAGCGCACACATTGCGCGATGATATCGACGGGATAATGCAGTCGCTGGAAGGCATTTCGGATCAAAGACATGGACAGGTAACATCATTAAAAAAAACAGCATGTTATCTGACGACGCCTTAATGCGACAGAGCCCATGATGTTAACTCCCTTCCAATTAGGTCTATATTACCGATTACACGAAGTTCAGTATCTTCACCAATCTCCAAGAAAGATAGCACCTGTAAAGCTGGGAATTCACGCTCCACGAATTTACGTAAAAAACGTCGTACATCAATGGCAGTGATTAACACTGGATTCTTGGATTAACTTTTATTCAGTGCCGCATGTAGCCTATCGATAACGGCCTGATAGACATCCGGTGCCAAGGCAGAATAAGAGCCGGAGGAGGTTTTTCTAATCGCTTCTCCAACTATGATAAAACCCAGAGAGTAAAGGCCAATGCAAAAGAAATTGATAATAGAATAACAATTATCATGATAACAATAAAATCGAAAAAATCATTGTATTTCAATTGTACACTCTCAAAAAGACCAGCTTATACAATGTAATTTAAATGCCAGTTAAACAAAAACCACGTTAGACGTCAACTAACGTGGTTTTACTATATTAATAAACACAACTTCAATTACTTAGTTTTTCGCTAATGATTCTAACCTGACGTTACAAACTCGTATAAGGCGCCTGGGCCGTACAAAATCTAATTATTATAGTCTATTGAATTGCATGATAAGGTCATTTTGGCCTTCATCGGCATGCATATGATCTTGTTGCTGATCTATTAACACTGTTTACTTGGGATCTCTCAGCCTTTTGGGGGGGGGCCCACAGGTATATCCCCCCCAATAATCAACCTTTAATTTTACTAACAATTATCGATGATATTGTTGATAGTAGGCCTGAGCCCACTACGGCGCCAATCAAACTGGGCAGATTTACTAGAGAGAGAGTTCCTGCGTTCTCAAAAATTCCATCCACAGCTGCTGCACCCGCACCACCACCAATCACCCCACAAATAATATTGGTAATCGTTCTTGTTATATTATCTGCACCAATTTTTTTGACAAATGGCAAGTAACCTGATAACCAGCCAATGACACCACCAATTACAAGATTTACAATAGTGTTAGCATCCATAATAATATCTCTTTGAGTGTTTAGGAAAGAATATTGCTTACACCTTTAAATATAGGATATTTTTTATTGTTGACAAGCTTTTATTCACTATTTAAAAAACTCAGTAATCAATATGTTGATAATACTTTTCAGTGATGTAGTCATCAGGAAATAGCATGTTGGGTGGAACGGGGGAATCTGATGGTGGTTTAGGAGCGATATTGACATTATCTGCTAGCTTGGGGCACTATACTGTGCCAACAAGGTAGCACCATAAAATGTCTTCTGGTGCCACCTTATGCGAGAGAGTTCTTATTTATTATCTTC
>NZ_JCAXDO010000010.1:0-153604 GCF_059740205.1 Serratia sp. LTN-2
CGGTAGTTCAGTTGGTTAGAATACCTGCCTGTCACGCAGGGGGTCGCGGGTTCGAGCCCCGTCCGTTCCGCCACTTATTTAATTATGCCTGCTTTCTTAGCAGGCATAATGTTAAGCGAGATTTAGGGGCGTAGCTCAGTTGGTAGAGCACCGGTCTCCAAAACCGGGTGTCGCGAGTTCGAGTCTCTCCGCCCCTGCCATATTAAGAACCCTTTGCGAAAGCAAAGGGTTTTTTTTTGCCTACTGTTCTCTGTCTTAGAGTATTACGGCTGCGGAAAAGAGCGCATTAGACGCCATAGGGCGAAGTTTTCCCGCTCCCGGTTGCCGCATGTACTTCCAATCTCCCTCAACTCCCCCCTGAATGTCGCACCGTCTTGCGTTATCTTCTCTCAGAAGGCGATAGCCGCATTTTAACTCGATAGACAGCCACGACCACGATGGCGGCATTTAAGGCCGCCATAACGTGTTAGGCTGCGGTATTTAAAGGTATTTTAAGTAATTGTCGAATCAAAGGCTGTTGATCGCTGTTTTGCAACCAGACGGCATACAGTGGGCGAATAATCGGCGGGATCTCGGCGGCGGCAACCAATTGCGGGTACTCTTTTTCCCATTGGCTGGGCAGGAAGGCGCAGCCGCCTGTGGTTTCCAGCAGCTGGCGCGTGAGATGAGCGGAGGTGGTGGTGAGTACCGGCACGTTATCGCCTTCCAACATGCGGTTTTCCTGTTGGTGGAAGTCGGCTCCCCATTCCAGCTTGATGTAGGGCATCGGGGCCTGCTTGTCGCGATGTGCGGATGAGAACAGGCGTAAAGAGAAATTGCTTAGCTGCTGGCTGGCCAATTCATCCATCTTCGGCGGTTCTGTGGTGATCAGTAAATCGAGCTGCCTTTCATGCAGTTGTTTTACCAAAGAGTGCCTTAATGCCACCCTGGCTTCGAGCTGCAGCGCCTCCCGTTGTTGATAGAGCGCCTGTAGCCACGGGGTCAGATAGGCCTCCCACAGCGAGGCGGTAGCGCCGATCGATAACTCGGTGTGTTGCAGCGAACGCACGACCTCTTTCTTCGCCAACTGCCAGGTGTTCATCAGGCTCTCTGCATAGGGCAGAAGCCGCTCACCAGCTGGTGTCAGGCGGATATTATTGCGATGACGGGTAAATAAATTTGCGCCCAACTGGTTTTCTAGCTGACGGATGCGGAAACTGACCGCGGACTGCGTTAAGTACAAAGATTCTGCGGCTCTGCCAAAGTGACGCGTTCTACTGACCTCCAAAAAGGTTTTCAGTAATTCGGTATCCACACCTATCTCCAAAAAAATTTGTCGTTAAGATTTAAATGTTTTGTTTTACACGCTGTCAAGCCTATCTAATACTCCGCGCCATAAACAGCACGGCCATAAGAGAATTAGGAGCGTGTCAGATGGCGGATAGCTTCACCACGACCAATCGTTTTTTTGATAATAAACATTACCCTCGCGGGTTCTCCCGTCACGGCGATTTCACCATTAAAGAGGCGCAATTGCTAGAGCGCTTCGGCTACGCGTTTAACGAGTTGGACTCAGGTAAACGCCAGCCGGTCACTGAAGAAGAACAGCTGTTCGTCGCAGTGTGCCGCGGTGAGCGCGAAGCGGCTACCGAGCAGGAAAAAGTATGGGCTAAATATCTGGCGCGCACACGTCGCCCGAAGAAATTCCATACTCTGTCCGGCGGTAAACCGCAGGCTGACGCAGTAGAAGATTACAGCGACAGCGACGACTAAAGACGATGGGGCCTGCGGGCCCCATTTTCTATTCCAGACTCCGATGCAGCTGTAACAGCAGACGATCCATACTGCGATAGCCCAGCGCTTCGCTAAGGTGGCGCCTGTTGAGCTCAGCATCTCCCGTCAAATCCGCCAGCGTGCGTGCAACCTTCAAGATGCGCTGCCAGGCGCGGACCGATAGCCCCAGCGCGTTCAATGTCGTCTCCAAAAACTCGGCGTCCGCCGCCTGCAAAACGCAATCCCGTTCCACTTCGCGGTTGCTCAACAGCGCGTTGATTTTGCCGGCGCGTTCGAGCTGCCGGGCGCGCGCCAGTAACACTCTTTCTCTCACCTGCTCGCTGCTTTCTCCATGCCTTTGCCGCTGACTGAGCGTACCCGGCGGCAGCAGCGGCACCTCGATAGACAGATCGAAACGGTCGAGAAAAGGCCCCGATAGCCGAGCCAGATAACGCAGCACCTGCTGCGGTGAGGCGCGATTGTGCAACCCGTGGTAATGCCCGGTCGGGCTGGGGTTCATCGCTGCGATCAATTGTACCCTTGCAGGGAAGCAGACCTTGGCGTTGGCGCGTGAAATCACGATCTCGCCGGATTCCAGCGGTTCACGCAGCGCATCCAGTACTTTACGCTCGAATTCCGGCAGCTCATCCAGAAACAGCACGCCGTTATGCGCCATAGAAATCTCGCCCGGGCGCGGTAGTGAGCCGCCGCCGACCAATGCCGCCATCGATGCGCTGTGATGCGGCGCGCGAAACGGCCGCAGGCGCGATAGCAAAGCGGTGGGAACATGATGCTGCAAGCTGGCGACCGCCAGGCTTTCCAGCGCTTCATGCTCCGCGAGCGGCGGTAGCAAGCCCGTGAGACGGCTGGCCAGCATGGTTTTACCGGTGCCAGGCGGCCCGATCAACAGCAGGTTATGCCCGCCGGCGGCGGCGATCTCCAGTGCCCGTTTGGCCTGTTCCTGGCCGATGATGTCGCGCAGGTCGGCGCTTTCGCAGACGTTGTCCGCAGCGGGAGGTGTGGTCGCCACCGGCAGTTCGCCCTGGCCGAGCAGAAAGGCGCAGACTTCCAACAGGTGTCGGGCGGTATAGGAGTGCGACTGTGCGATCAGGCCGACCTCGGCGGCGTTATCCGTTGAGAGGATCAGTTGTCGCCCGGCCTCGGCCGCCGCCAGCGCCGCCGGGATAGCGCCCTTGACCGCGCGCAGTGAGCCGGACAGCGCCAGCTCGCCGAGAAACTCATAGCGCGCCAGGGGGGCGAGGGGCAGTTGCTCGGAGGCGGCGAGGATAGCCAACGCTATCGGCAGATCGTAACGCCCGCCTTCTTTCGGCAGATCGGCGGGCGCCAAATTGACGGTGATGCGCCGTGCGGGGAAGGTGAAACCGTTGTTGATCAGGGCGCTGCGCACCCGATCGCGCGCTTCTTTCACCGTGGTTTCCGGCAGACCGACCAACGTCAGGCCGGGCAGGCCATTGCTGATATGCACCTCTACCGTGACGGAAGGGGCCTGAACGCCGATGATGGCGCGGCTATAGATTACCGCCAGTGACATATTGCTCTCCTTGCTGAAGGCGACATGATGCGCGATTCATCCTGGCGGCGCGCGGCGTTATTGGTAATTTTTCCATGATGTTCGCAGCCTAATCACCGATTTTCATCGAAGCGAATAAGATTGTGCGGGCTGCCTCGCAGCCTGCGGCAATACCCATTAACAATTCGCTGAATGCTGCAACACATTAGCGGCCCAGACGCATTGCACCCATAGGCTTAATGGGTGTATTTAACAATTGATTAAAAGAAAAATCACTTCTTTGACACACTCCGACCGCCGCCGCATTCCGCCCGGCAGCCGCTAAATCTCCTGACTTCGTACTCTACGGTAGGGATAACACTATGTTTGGTTGGACCTCGCTGCAACGCAACGCGGCAATCGCCAGCTTTTCAAGCTGGACGCTCGACGCTTTCGATTTTTTCGTGCTGGTATTCTTGCTCAGCGATATCGCACAATCCTTTCACGTCGGCCTGGAGCAGGTCACGTTGGCCATTCTTCTCACGCTGGCGGTGCGGCCAATAGGCGCGCTGATCTTTGGGCGAGCGGCGGAAAAATATGGCCGCAAGCCGATCCTGATGCTGAATATCGTCTTCTTCTCGGTGTTTGAACTGCTTTCCGCCGCCGCACCTTCGCTGACGGTCTTTTTGCTGTTGCGGGTGCTGTACGGCGTTGCGATGGGCGGTATCTGGGGCGTGGCGTCGTCATTGGCGATGGAAACCATACCGGACCGCTCGCGCGGGCTGATGTCGGGCATTTTCCAGGCCGGTTATCCGTTCGGTTATTTGCTGGCGGCGGTGGCCTATGGCCTGCTGTTCGAAACGGTCGGCTGGCGCGGCATGTTCGTCATCGGCGCGGCACCGATCCTGCTGCTGCCGTTTATTTATTATTGCGTGCACGAGTCGCCGGTGTGGCTGGCGGCACGTGAGCGTAAAGAGAGCACCGCTTTGCTGCCGGTGCTGAAGAGCCACTGGAAGCTGTGCTGCTATCTGGTATTGCTGATGGCGGCGTTCAATTTCTTCTCCCACGGCACCCAGGATCTGTATCCGGTGTTTCTGAAAGTTCAGCACGGTTTCGATCCTAAAACCGTCAGTATCATTGCCATTAGCTACAATATCGCATCAATTATCGGTGGCGTATTCTTCGGTTCGTTGTCGGAAAAAATCGGCCGGAAAAAAGCGATCATCATCGCCGCGCTGCTGGCGTTGCCGGTGATCCCGCTGTGGGCGTTTTCCAGCGGCTCGCTGATGTTGGGGCTCGGCGCTTTCCTGATGCAGTTCATGGTGCAAGGCGCCTGGGGCGTAGTGCCGACCTACCTGACCGAGCTGGTGCCGGCCAACACCCGCGCGGTGCTGCCAGGGTTCGTGTATCAGCTGGGCAACCTGATCGCCTCGGTCAACGCCACGTTGCAAGCCAGCATCGCCGAGCATCATGGGCACAATTACGGCCTGGCGATGGCGATCGTCGCCGGCACGGTAGCGGTAGCGATCGCCCTGTTGGTGTTCTTCGGCAAGGATACGCGCGGCAAGGCCATCACCGGCGCGGTGAAAAATCCGGGCATGCGCGCCAACGTATGAAATCCGGGCGATCCGCATGAGGTATGACCAGATTGCGCCGAATAATAACGCAAAAAAAGTGTTGTCATGTCGCGCGCGGCTGTGGTACCTCTGTAAGCATTAGTTCTGAATGAGCACAGTGAACAAACCCATTATGAAAGCCTTTGCCCAAGTGATTAGCCTAGTCGTGATTAGCGTGGTGGTGATTATTATCCCACCGTGCGGGGCTGCACTTGGACGAAGAAAGGCTTAGCAAACAAGCCGGAATCGCAAGAGAACCCCCGCACCGTCAGGTCCGGGGGTTTTTTATTGGCAAGAGAAAAGTGGAGCAAGGGGCGGAAGATGAAAAACAGAACAAAATCCTGCAGTTGTCGAAGTAAGGCGGGGAAATAACTATGAATGGCGCTCAGTGGGTAGTTCAAGCGTTGCGTGCGCAGGGAGTGGATACCGTATTCGGCTATCCGGGTGGGGCAATCATGCCGGTGTACGATGCACTGTATGACGGTGGTGTGGAACACCTGCTGTGCCGCCATGAACAGGGCGCCGCCATGGCCGCCATCGGCTACGCCCGCGCCACCGGCAACGTCGGCGTTTGCATCGCCACTTCCGGCCCCGGCGCCACTAACCTGATCACCGGCCTGGCTGATGCGCTGCTCGATTCCGTTCCCGTTGTCGCCATCACCGGTCAGGTGGGTTCCGCGCTGATCGGCACCGATGCCTTTCAGGAGATCGATGTTCTCGGCCTGTCTCTGGCCTGCACCAAGCACAGTTTCCTGGTGGAGTCGCTGGACGCCTTGCCGGGCATTATGGCGGAAGCGTTCGCCATCGCCGCCGGCGGCCGCCCTGGCCCGGTGCTGATCGATATCCCGAAAGACATCCAGCTGGCGCAGGGCGACTTGCATCCGCACCTGATGCCGGTCGATGAAGCGCCGGCGTTTCCAGCGGCGGCGTTGGCGGAGGCGGCCGAGCTGCTGGCGCAGGCGCACAAACCGATGCTGTACGTCGGCGGCGGCGTGGGCATGGCGCAGGCGGTGCCGGCGCTGCGCGAGTTCATCGCCGTGACCCGCATGCCGAACGTCGCCACCCTGAAGGGGCTGGGCGCGCCGGATGCGCAAGATCCGCTGTACCTCGGCATGCTGGGCATGCATGGCGCCAAGGCCGCCAACCTGGCGGTGCAGGAGTGCGATCTGCTGATCGCTGTCGGCGCGCGTTTCGATGATCGCGTGACCGGCAAACTGAACGCCTTCGCGCCGCACGCCAAAGTGATCCACATGGATATCGATCCGGCGGAGATGAGCAAACTGCGCCAGGCGCATGTGGCTCTGCAGGGCGATCTGAAAGCATTGCTGCCGGCGTTGCAGCGCCCGCTGAACATCGCCGCCTGGCAGCAGCGGGTAACGGCGCTGAAAGCCGAGCACGCCTGCCGCTACGATCACCCCGGCCAGCCGATCTTTGCGCCGCTGTTCTTGCGCCAGCTGTCTGACCGCAAGCCGGCCAACAGCGTAGTGACCACCGACGTCGGTCAGCACCAGATGTGGAGCGCTCAGCACATGACGTTCGAGCGCCCGGAGAATTTCATCACCTCCAGCGGCCTCGGCACCATGGGATTCGGCGTGCCGGCCGCGGTAGGCGCTCAGATTGCCCGCCCGCAAGATACGGTGATCTGCGTCTCGGGTGATGGCTCCTTCATGATGAACGTGCAGGAACTGGGCACCATCAAGCGCAAGCAGCTGCCGCTCAAAATCGTGCTGCTGGACAACCAGCGCCTCGGGATGGTGCGTCAATGGCAGCAGTTGTTCTTCGACGGCCGCTACAGCGAAACCAACCTGTCCGATAACCCCGACTTCCTGATGCTGGCCGCCGCCTTCGGCATTCCCGGCCAGCGCATCAGCCGCAAGGATCAGGTGGAGGGCGCCCTCGAGGCGCTGTTCAACACCGAAGGCCCTTATCTGCTGCAGGTCTCTATCGACGAACTCGAAAACGTCTGGCCGCTGGTGCCGCCGGGCGCCGGCAACGAAACCATGTTGGAGGAAATATCATGATGCAGCATCAACTCTCGATCCAGGCGCGTTTTCGCCCCGAAATGTTAGAGCGCGTATTGCGGGTCGTGCGTCATCGCGGCTTTCAGGTTTGTGCTATGAATATGGTTTCCCCGGCCAACGCCGACAGCATCAATATCGAATTGACCGTTGCCAGCCCGCGTCCGGTCGCCTTGTTGTCATCTCAATTAAGCAAGCTGATGGACGTCTCCTGCGTCGAGATCCAGCAGCCAACATCACAACAAATACGCGCCTGAGGCGCCGAGAAGGATAAATAACAATGACAAAGAAAGCCGATTACATTTGGTTCAATGGTGAGATGGTTCCTTGGGCCGAGGCCAAAGTGCACGTGATGTCGCACGCGCTGCATTACGGTACGTCGGTATTTGAAGGCGTGCGCTGCTACGACTCGCACTTGGGGCCGGTGGTGTTTCGCCATCGCGAGCACATGCAGCGTCTGCACGACTCGGCGAAAATCTACCGCATGCCGGTTTCGCAAAGCGTCGACGAGCTGATGGAAGCCTGCCGCGCCACGCTGCGCAAGAACAACCTGGTCAGCGCGTACATTCGCCCGCTGGTGTTCGTCGGCGATGTCGGCATGGGCGTCAACCCGCCGGCCGGTTATAAAACGGACGTGATTATCGCGGCGTTTCCTTGGGGCGCGTACCTGGGTGAAGAGGCGCTGGAGCAAGGTATCGATGCGATGGTCTCCTCTTGGCACCGCGCGGCGCCGAACACCATCCCGACCGCGGCCAAAGCCGGCGGCAACTATCTCTCCTCCCTGCTGGTGGGCAGCGAAGCGCGCCGCCACGGCTATCAGGAAGGCATCGCGCTCGACGTGCACGGCTACATTTCCGAAGGGGCGGGCGAGAACCTGTTCCAGGTGAAAGACGGCGTGATCTACACCCCGCCGTTCACCTCGTCGGCGCTGCCGGGCATCACCCGCGATGCGATCATCAAGCTGGCGAAAGACATGGGCTTCGAAGTGCGCGAGCAGGTGCTGTCGCGCGAATCGCTGTACCTGGCCGATGAAGTGTTCATGTCCGGCACCGCGGCGGAGATCACGCCGGTGCGCAGCGTGGACGGCATTCAGGTCGGTATCGGTAAACGTGGCCCGGTGACCAAACAGATTCAGGAGGCGTTCTTCGGCCTGTTCACCGGCAAGACGGAAGACAAGTACGGCTGGCTGGATCCGGTAAACCCTTAACGACAAGGCTCGCCGCGCAGCGTGGCGGACGACAAGACAGACAAGATAAGAATATCCAGGCGGTTCGTTCGCCGCCTGCCATAAATACATTTGGAGTGAAAAGAGCATGCCTAAGTACCGTTCCGCCACCACCACCCATGGCCGCAATATGGCGGGTGCCCGCGCCTTGTGGCGCGCGACCGGGATGACCGACGCCGATTTCGGCAAGCCGATCATCGCCGTGGTCAACTCCTTCACCCAGTTCGTCCCGGGCCACGTGCATCTGCGCGATCTGGGCAAGCTGGTTGCTGAACAGATCGAAGCCTCCGGCGGCGTGGCCAAAGAGTTCAACACCATCGCGGTGGATGACGGCATCGCCATGGGCCACGGCGGCATGCTCTATTCCCTGCCGTCGCGCGAGCTGATCGCCGATTCGGTTGAATACATGGTGAACGCCCACTGCGCCGACGCGATGGTGTGCATCTCCAACTGCGACAAAATCACCCCGGGCATGCTGATGGCGGCGTTGCGCCTGAACATTCCGGTGATCTTCGTCTCTGGCGGCCCGATGGAGGCCGGCAAGACCAAACTCTCCAACCAGATCATCAAACTGGATCTGGTGGACGCCATGATCCAGGGGGCCAACCCGAACGTCAGCGACGCCGACAGCGAGCAGATAGAACGTTCCGCCTGCCCGACCTGTGGTTCCTGCTCCGGCATGTTCACCGCCAACTCGATGAACTGCCTGACCGAAGCCCTGGGCCTGTCGCAGCCGGGCAACGGCTCGCTGCTGGCCACCCATGCCGATCGCAAGGAATTGTTCCTCAACGCCGGCAAACGCATCGTCGAGCTGACCAAACGTTATTACGAGCAGGACGACGCCAGCGCGTTGCCGCGCAATATCGCCAACAAGGCGGCGTTTGAAAACGCCATGACGCTGGATATCGCCATGGGCGGTTCGACCAACACCGTGCTGCACCTGCTGGCTTCGGCGCAAGAAGGCGAGGTGGACTTCACCATGGAGGACATCGATCGCCTGTCGCGCAAAGTGCCGCACCTGTGCAAGGTGGCGCCGAGCACGCAGAAATACCACATGGAAGACGTGCACCGCGCCGGTGGGGTGATCGGCATCCTCGGCGAGCTGGATCGCGCCGGTTTGCTGAACCGTGAGGTGAACAACGTGTTGGGGCTGACCCTGCCGCAGACGCTGGAAGCCTACGACGTGATGCTGACCCGCGACGAAAGCGTCAAGAAAATGTACTCCGCCGGGCCGGCCGGCATCCGCACCACGCAGGCATTCTCTCAGGACTGCCGCTGGGATTCGCTGGACACCGACCGCAAGGAAGGCTGCATCCGCACCCGTGAACACGCCTACAGTCAGGACGGTGGGTTGGCGGTGCTGTACGGCAACCTGGCGGAAAACGGCTGTATCGTCAAAACCGCCGGTGTAGACAAAGAAATCCTCACCTTCCGCGGCCCGGCCAAGGTGTACGAAAGCCAGGATGATGCGGTAGAAGCGATCCTCGGCGGTAAAGTGGTGGCGGGCGACGTGGTGGTGATCCGCTACGAAGGGCCGAAAGGCGGGCCGGGCATGCAGGAAATGCTGTACCCAACCACTTACCTGAAATCGATGGGGCTGGGCAAGGCGTGCGCGCTGATCACCGACGGGCGTTTCTCCGGCGGCACCTCCGGGCTGTCCATCGGCCACGCCTCGCCGGAAGCAGCTAACGGCGGCCTGATCGCCCTGGTGCAGGACGGCGACATGATCGCGATCGACATTCCTCATCGTGGTATCCAGCTGGATGTCAGCGAGCAGGAGCTGGCGGCGCGGCGTGAGGCGGAACTGGCGCGCGGCGACGCGGCCTGGACGCCGAAAAACCGTGAACGTCAGGTGTCCTTCGCGCTGCGCGCCTACGCCTCGTTGGCCACCAGCGCCGACAAAGGCGCGGTGCGCGACAAGAGCAAACTGGGGGGATAAACGCATGGCGGTCTCTCAACCCCTACCCAGCGCCCCGTGCGGCGCAGAATATCTGCGAGCGGTGCTGCGCTCGCCGGTCTACGAGGTGGCGCAGGTCACCCCGCTGCAGGCCATGAGCAAAATCTCCTCGCGCCTCGGCAACACCATTTTGGTGAAGCGCGAAGATCGCCAACCGGTGCACAGCTTCAAGCTGCGCGGGGCCTATGCGATGATCGCTGGGCTGGACGAAGAGCAGAAGGCACGCGGCGTCGTGACGGCTTCGGCCGGCAACCACGCGCAGGGCGTCGCCTTCTCCGGTAAGCGGCTGGGGATCAAAACGCTGATCGTGATGCCGGTGTCCACCGCAGATATCAAGGTGGATGCGGTGCGCGGCTTCGGCGGTGAAGTGCTGCTGCACGGCGCCAATTTCGACGAGGCTAAAGCGAAGGCGATCGAGCTTTCCCAACAGCAGGGCATGACCTTCGTGCCGCCGTTCGATCACCCGACGGTGATCGCCGGGCAGGGCACGCTGGCGATGGAGCTGCTGCAGCAAGACGCGCATCTGGATCGGGTTTTCGTGCCGGTCGGCGGCGGCGGCCTGGCCGCCGGGGTGGCGGTGCTGATCAAGCAACTGATGCCGCAGATCAAGGTGATCGGCGTCGAGGCGGAAGACTCCGCCTGCCTGCGCGCGGCGCTGGATGCCGGCCATCCGGTGGATCTGGCGCGCGTCGGGCTGTTCGCCGAAGGTGTGGCGGTGAAGCGTATCGGCGACGAAACCTTCCGCCTGTGCCGTGAATATCTGGACGACGTGATCACCGTGGACAGCGACGCCATCTGCGCGGCGGTCAAAGATCTGTTCGAGGACGTGCGCGCGATTGCCGAACCTTCCGGCGCGCTGGCGCTGGCGGGGCTGAAAAAGTATGTCCAGCAGCACAACATTCAGGGCGAGCGTCTGGCGCATGTGCTGTCCGGCGCCAACCTCAACTTCCACGGCCTGCGTTACGTTTCCGAACGCTGCGAACTGGGTGAACAGCGCGAAGCGCTGCTGGCGGTGACCATTCCGGAACAGCAGGGCAGCTTCCTCAAGTTTTGCCAGCTGCTGGGTGGCCGCTCGGTAACCGAGTTCAACTACCGTTACGCCGATGCCGACAACGCCTGCATCTTTGTCGGCGTGCGTCTGACGCGCGGCCACGCCGAGCGGCGAGAGATCATCGACGAGCTCAACGCCGGCGGTTATCAGGTGGTGGATCTGTCGGACGACGAGATGGCCAAGCTGCACGTGCGCTACATGGTGGGCGGGCGTCCGTCGAAGCCGCTGCGCGAGCGGCTGTACAGCTTTGAGTTTCCGGAGTCGCCGGGCGCGCTGCTGAAGTTCCTGCAGACGCTGGGCGCGCACTGGAACATTTCGCTGTTCCACTACCGCAGCCACGGCACCGACTTCGGCCGGGTGTTGGCGGCCTTCGAACTGGCGCAATCCGAGCCGGAATTCGAGCGGCACCTGCAGGCGCTGGGCTACGATTGCCACGACGAAACCGACAACCCGGCGTTCCGCTTCTTTTTGCAGGGGTGAGTCCGGTGTGTTTATCCGGCCGGTTGTCCCGCTTAGCGGTAGGCGGCCGGGAGATGGAACGCCAAATCGCAGCGCGCGATCGTGCGCTGTTCGCCGGCGTAGATACGCAGCTGGAACAGCATTTCCTCACGCCGGGCCAGCGCCTGTCGCCGCCGGGCGTCGGCAATGTCATGTTGCTGATGGTATGCCTGACGCTGGGGCTGGCGGGTGTGATGGGTCTGGTCACGGACGTGGCGGCCGCCTGGAGCGGCAAGACCTCCGCCGCCGTGTTGATGGGCAGCGGCGCGATCGTGGCGGTGTGGATGACGCTGATCCTGTTCCAACTGGTGCAGGGTAAAAACAGCGGGGTGGTATTGTTGCAATATTACCTTGGCATGCTCGGCCTGTGTTGCCTCGGCGCCGCGGCGGCGTGGGCCGCAGGGATGACCGGCATCGCCACCGGTGCCTTGCTGCTGGGGGGCGCGGTTGGCGGCGCGCTGTTCAGCAACCGGGCGGCGTTCTATCTCTACGTCGCTTATTTTCGCACGCGTCGGCGCGTGTTTATCAAACGCCGTTGGCAGAGGGAAGATCTGCGCAACACCCGATAAACCGTCAGAACGGAAAAATTTATGACGCAACCTTTCTCCGGCTTCAGCCAGCAGGGCTTGAATTTCCTGCAGCAGGTGCGGATCGAAAACGATAAGGCGTGGTTCGACGGCAACCGCGACATCTACGATCGCGAGCTGCTGGCGCCGTTCCGCGCGCTGGTGGAGCAGTTGGCTCCCGGCATGTTGGCGATCGATCCGCAGTTCGAGACTCGCCCGGCGATCGGCAAAACGCTGTCGCGCATTCATCGCGATACGCGTTTTTCTCACGACAAGTCGCGCTACCGCAGCCGCATGTGGCTGACGTTCAAGCGTCCGAGCAAAGACTGGAAAGACGCGCCGGTGTACTTTTTCGAACTGGGGCCGGACATGCTGCGCTATGGGCTCGGCTACTACAGCGCCAACAAGCCGACCATGGATCTGTTTCGCCATACGCTGAGGCAGCGGCCGCAGCCTTTCCTTGAGGTGGCTGCCTGCTGCCGGCCGCCGTTCGAGCTGGTGGGCGAGAGCTACAAGCGCCCGCTGGTGAAGGAGCAGGCGGCGGAGATCGCCACCTGGTACAACCGCAAATCGTTCGCGGTGATGGTGACCGACAGCGAAGTGGAAAAGCTGTTCAGCGCCGATCTGGTGCCGCTGCTGGCCGGGGCATTTTTGCAGCTTGAGCCGCTCTACCACTGGCTGATGCAGGTAGAGACGATGAAGCAGATCGATCCGGCGGATCTGTAAACCCCCGCGTCAGCGGGGATGCAGCAGACGCCAAAAGGCGTCGATCAGCGGATCGCTCAGGCGTTTTTTCTGGACGCAGACCCCCAGCTCGAAGGGTTCGACCATCGAGATGTTATCCAACTGCGAGATGCGGTTGCGCACCGGCTCCGGGCTGTTGTCCACCACCACGCTCGGGATCAGCGCGATGCCGCAACCCAGGGCCACCATCGACACGATCGCTTCGTGGCCGCCGACGGTGGCGTAAATCAGCGGATTGCTGATGCGGTGGCGGCGGAACCACAGCTCGATGCGTTTTCGCGAAGGGCCGTGTTCCGGCAGGATGAAAGGGATCTCGGCCCAGTCTGGCTTGTCGGCGAACGCCTGGCTGCGCACCGCGCAGGGCAGCGCCGGCGCGATCAGCACCAGCGGAATTTCGCCGATTTTGGTGAACGCCACGCTGGCGGGCAGCGTTTCCGGCCGGCCGGCGATGCCGAGATCGGCCTCGTTGGACTGCACCTTGTCGACCGCGTCGGCGGCGTCGCCGGTGGTCAGCTTGATCTCCACCAGCGGGTGCTGCGCGCGGAAGCGGTCGAGGATCGGCGGCAGGTGGCTGTACGCTGCGGTCACCGAGCAGAACAGCCGCAGTTCGCCACTCAGCGACGGGCCGTGCTGGCCGAGCGAGTGCTTCAGCTGCTGATATTGCAGCAGCGTTTGCTGGGCGAATTCTTTCAGCTGTTCGCCGGCGTCGGTGAGCTGCACGGTGCGGTTGTCGCGCAGGAACAGCGGCTGCCCGAGGATCTCTTCCAGCCGCTGGATCTGGCGGGAGAGCGTCGACGGGCTGACGTGCATCGCCTTGGCGGTGCGCCCGAAGTGATGGCTTTCGGCCAGATGCAGGAACAGCTTTAAATCACGTAAATCCATATCGATACGCTCGCAGTTGGAGTGTTGCATAAATTGCAATATCACGTTCTCAATATATCAATTTAAGCAACGCATTTCCTGTTATACATTGAGTTTAACGAATCTCCGCACAGACAGGGCGGGGAATGAAAATAACAATGCAAGACAACATCAAACCGGAGTACCACCATGGCTAACTATTTCAACACATTGAACCTGCGTCAGCAGTTGGCGCAATTGGGTAAATGCCGCTTTATGGCGCGCGACGAATTTGCTGACGAAGCCGGCTACCTGAAAGGTAAAAAAGTGGTGATTGTCGGCTGTGGCGCCCAGGGCCTGAACCAGGGGCTGAACATGCGCGACTCCGGCCTGGATGTCGCCTATGCCCTGCGTAAAGAAGCGATCGACGAGAAACGCGCTTCCTGGCGCAAGGCGACCGAAAACGGCTTTAAGGTCGGCACCTACGAAGATCTGATCCCGCAGGCGGATCTGGTGGTCAACCTGACGCCGGACAAGCAGCACACTTCCGTGGTGCGCGCGGTGCAGCCGCTGATGAAAGACGGCGCGGCGCTGGGTTACTCCCATGGCTTCAACATCGTTGAAGTGGGTGAGCAGGTGCGCAAAGACATCACCGTAGTGATGGTCGCGCCGAAATGCCCGGGCACCGAAGTGCGTGAAGAGTACAAACGCGGTTTCGGCGTGCCGACCCTGATTGCGGTTCACCCGGAAAACGATCCGAAAGGTGAAGGCATGGCGATCGCCAAGGCCTGGGCGGCGGCGACCGGCGGCCACCGCGCCGGCGTACTGGAGTCTTCCTTCGTCGCCGAAGTGAAATCCGACCTGATGGGTGAACAAACCATTCTGTGCGGCATGCTGCAGGCGGGTTCGCTGCTGTGCTTCGACAAGCTGGTGGCGGAAGGTACCGATCCGGCTTACGCCGAGAAACTGATTCAGTTCGGCTGGGAAACCATCACCGAAGCGCTGAAGCAGGGCGGCATCACGCTGATGATGGATCGCCTGTCCAACCCGGCCAAGTTGCGCGCTTATGCGCTGTCCGAACAGCTGAAAACCATCATGGCGCCGCTGTTCCAGAAGCACATGGACGACATCATTTCCGGCGCGTTCTCCAGCGGCATGATGGCCGACTGGGCGGAAGACGACGTGAAACTGCTGACCTGGCGCGAAGAGACCGGTAAAACCGCGTTCGAGAATGCGCCGCAGTTTGAAGGCAAGATCAGCGAGCAAGAGTACTTCGATCACGGCGTGCTGATGGTGGCGATGGTGAAAGCGGGCGTTGAGCTGGCATTCGAAACCATGGTCGATGCGGGCATCATCGAAGAGTCGGCTTACTACGAGTCGCTGCATGAGCTGCCGTTGATCGCCAACACCATTGCACGTAAACGTCTGTATGAAATGAACGTGGTCATCTCCGATACCGCGGAGTACGGCAACTACCTGTTCGCCAACGCGGCGGTGCCGCTGCTGAAGGACTTTATGACCACCCTGCAGGCGGGTGATTTGGGTAAAGCCGCGGCGGGCACGGCGGTAGACAATGCGCAGCTGCGTGACGTGAACGAAGCGGTGCGCAGCCACCCAATCGAAACCGTCGGCCGCAAACTGCGCGGTTACATGACCGACATGAAACGCATCGCCGTTGCGGGCTGATTGTCCGCAAGATGAAGCACAAAAAGCCGGCTGAGATGCCGGCTTTTTTTATGCCTCCGGCGGCGCGATCAGCTGCTGCTCGAGACCGCGCCGGATCGCGTGTTTGGCGTTCGTCACCCCCAGCTTACGCACCACATTGCCGATGTGAAATTTCACCGTGCCGGTTTTGATCCCCAGGATCAACGCGATCTCATGGTAGGTTTTGCCCTGGCTGGCCCAATAGAGAATTTCTCCTTCGCGCGGCGAGAGCCGATCCGTCCGGCTTGTTTCGGCACTGGCCAACGCCAGCGCATGCTGGTGGGTATCGACCAAGACCATCTGCAGGTTGGCCCGCTCGTCTGCCATCAACTGTCGCAGTTCGGCGTCATCGGCCGCCGTCGCGCTGATCGACAAGATCGCCAGATTGTTGTCGTGATCGTGCAAAACAAAGCTGCAACCGTGCACGATGTCGTATTCCCGCGCCTGATTGAAGATCTTCCGGTAATGCCGATCCTCGGTGGTGAGAGGGGTGTCATGCCACATGAAGGGCGCGCAGCGGCCATGGGCGGCGCGGACGACGGGATCGATGTGCTGATAGCGATTGGCGCTGTAGATATTCAGCCATTCTTGCGGGTAGCTCGAAACCAGCAGATGGCGATCGGGATGGTGTTTGTTGAAGGTCAAATAAGCGTATTTGAATCTGCTGAAGGCGTGCAGTTGGCCGTCAAGATGCAGTCTTGCGGCGACGGCGTTGGCGAATGCGACGGCCATCGGTAACCTCCCTGTCGTTCGGCGGTTCAGCCCGACCTGCACTAAAGTCCAGCTAGTCAGTGCGGCGGATTGAAATTTATACTCGGCTAATAAATTCAAAAAGGCGGCAATGCCAAGACCCGAGCTTAACAGCTATGGGCGAAAATAAGCCAACGCCAGGGAAATTCTTTCACTCATTCTCTTATCAATGCTTCTGGGATCCCGTGCGAGGGCGGCGAGATAATCTCGCCGCCGCCTTATTGGTCATGCCGGCATGGCCGCTGCGGGAATGATGGCGCCACGGTGTTGGATCACCGCAGCGGCGAGCAGATGGCCGCGCTGCGCCGCCTGTTGGGCGCTGCCGCCGTTCAGGCGTAGCGCCAGGTAACCGGCGCTGAAAGAGTCGCCCGCCGCAGTGGTATCCACTACGCGCTCCGGCGGCAGCGCGATCGCCGGCACCTCAAGCCGCTCCCCCTCTGCACTGAACACCAGGCACGCGTCTGCACCGCGTTTGATCACGATCTCGCCGACGCCGAGCGCCTGCGTACGTGTGACCACCCGTTCGATAGGCTGCCCACCCCACAGCAACTCTTCATCATCCAGCGTCAGAAAAGCGATGTCGGTACAGGCCAGCACCTCGCGATAGGCCTGCTGCGTTTCCTCACGGCTTGGCCACAGGCGCGGACGGTAGTTGTTGTCAAAGATAACCTTGCCGCCGTTGGCGCGGCAGCGGCGCAGCAGCGCCAGCAGCTTGGTACGATCGGCGGGAGCGAGGATCGCCAGGCTAATGCCGCTGAGGTACAGGTAATCGAACTGCGCCAGCCGGGCGCACAGCTCGTCGGCCTGCGGTCCCGCAAGCCAATACCGGGCGGCGGCGTCGTTGCGCCAGTAGTAAAAGGTGCGTTCGCCGGCGGCGTCGGTTTCGATCATATACAGGCCCGGCAGTTTGTTTTCCAACTGCTGAACCAGCCCGGTCTCGACCTTCTCTTGCCGCCAGGCCTGCAGCATCTCGCGGCTGAAACTGTCGGTGCCGAGTGCGGTGACGTAATGCACCCGCCACGCCTGTTCCGGCATTTGGCGGGCGAGGTAGACGGCGGTGTTGAGGGTATCGCCGCCAAAGCCGCGCGTCAGCTGCGCGCCCTGTTGCGACAGCTCGATCATGCATTCACCGATCACGGCGAGATTTCGGATAGTCATCGTCAATAAGCCCTGGCTAAACAAGAAGCAACAGCCGTCAGTCTCCACGTAAGGCAGTGAGGGAGTCAATAAATTAAAACGGTGTTTTAATTTTTTATGATCGCGATCGGCTAGCGTCGGCAGGGCGAGGGAGAAGCGCACGGCAATTCGTGCTTAAAGTTTTACGCCGCGCTGCCGATAAGCTGGGTAAAGAAACAGCGGCAGCGCTCTCATTTCCCCGCCACGGCGATAGTACCGATGATAACCAACCTGATCTCTGGTCTGCTGGCGCCCTGTTTTGCCCTCTATGCCTGCGCTAAATCGCGGCGCTACTGGCGGCAATGCCGGCGCTTGTATACCTTCCAGCCGATTTATCGCACCAGCGGCGCGCTGCTGGCGGTGGAACTGCTGACGGCGGTGTATCACCCGAATGAGCCGGACAAACGGCAATCCCCGGAGCACTATTTTGCCTCGCTCGACGTCGCTCAGCGTTTGCGGGTAATCCAGGAACAGTTGGCGTTGCTGCAGCGCTGGCAGGCGTTGTTCATTCGCCACGCGGTGATGGTGTCGGTCAATATCGACGGCATCGCGCTGCAAGCGTTGCAGCGGCATAGCGCGTTGCAACGGCAGATCGCCGAGATGCCCTATCTGCGTTTCGAGTTGGTGGAGCACGCCGAAACGGCATCAAACCGCCCGCTGCAGCAGATCGTCGGCGGTGAACGGCTGTGGTTGGACGATTTCGGCAGCGGGCTGGCCAACTTCTCCGCCGTTGGCGCCTGGCGTTATCAATACATCAAGGTGGCGCGCGAGCTGTTCACCTTGCTCAAGCAGTCGGAAGAGGGCGTGCAACTGCTTGGCACCCTGATCAAGATGATGAACCAGCACAGCGATGGGGTGATCGTCGAAGGCGTGGAGACCGAACAGGAGTGGCGGCTGGTGCAGCGTTCCGGCGCGTTGGCCGCGCAGGGCTACTACCTCTCTCGCCCGGCGTGCTTTGAAACCCTGCACAGCGTACCGACGCTGTTCGCCGCGCCCGGCGCATCGGCGTGAACTCCGGCCTATCCTCAGCTAGGCTTAAACGGGGCTGCTAATACCTTTTCCTTTCATTCGGCAGCCCGTTTTATGCGCTGAGGGAGCCGCTATGACAAGAACAGGAAAGGTTTTCAGCTGGCTGGGCGGCATTGTGCTGCTGGCGATCGCCGCACTGGCGATCTTCATCGCCACCTTCGACTGGAATCGACTCAAGCCCACCATCAACAACAAAGTGTCGGCCGAACTGCGGCGGCCATTCGCCATCCGGGGCGATCTGGGCGTCGACTGGTCGCGCAATCCGGATGAGGGCGGCTGGCGCGCCTGGGTGCCCTGGCCGCATATCCATGCCGAAGATGTGTGGCTGGGTAATCCGAAAAACATGCCCGGCGACAGCATGGTGACGCTGCAGCGCGTCGACGCCAGCATTGCACCGCTGGCGTTGCTGGGGAAAGAACTGCTGATCCCGCGCATCTGGCTCAAGCAGCCGAATGCCTCGTTGCAACGCCTGGCCAACGGCGACAATAACTGGACGTTTGACCTGGCCGCCGGTCAGGATCCGCAGCAGCCGCCTTCCGACTGGTCATTCACCGTTCACGACATCGTATTCGACAAGGGGCAGATCGCCTTTAAAGACGCCATCCTGAAGGCGGATTTCCGCGCCGTTATCGATCCGCTCGGCAAACCGCTGCCGTTCAGTGAAGTGACCGGCAAACAGGACGGCGGCAAGGCCGTGACACCGGATTACGTTTTCGGCTGGCAGGTGAAAGGCAAATATAACGGCGAGCCGTTGAGCGGCAGCGGCAAGATAGGCGGCATGCTGTCGTTGCAGAGCGCCAACTTGCCGTTCCCGCTGCAGGCCGATGTGCGCTCCGGCAGCACCCGGGTGGTGGTGGCGGGCACCTTGTCCGATCCGCTGAACCTCGGCGGCCTGGACGTGCAGCTGAAATTTTCCGGCGAAAGCCTGGGCAACCTGTATGGCCTGACCGGCGTGTTGCTGCCGAATACGCCGCCGTATGCGACCGATGGCCATCTGAGCGCCCGTCTGCATCAGCCGGGCGGCGCCGTGTTTGAGTATCAGAAATTCGATGGCAAAATCGGCGACAGCGACATTCATGGCGATTTGAAATACGTTGCCGGCAAACCGCGGCCGACGCTGAGCGGGGCGGTGAACTCCCGGCAGCTGAGATTGGCGGATTTGGCGCCGCTGATCGGCGCGGACTCCAACGCCGCCAAAGCTGGGCGCGGCGAGAAGAGCCGCCAGCCGGCGGACAAGGTGCTGCCGGTTGAACAGTTCGATACGCAAAGCTGGCGCAAGATGGATGCGGACGTGAAATTCGCCGCCGCGCGCATCGAGCGCGGCAGCGATTTGCCGCTGAGCGATCTGGCTACGCATCTGAAGTTGAACAACGGCGAACTGCGTCTGGATCCGCTGCGCTTCGGCATGGCGGGCGGCAGTATGAACGCCGTCGTGCGCCTCGACGGCAGTAAAAAGCCGATGCGCGGCCAGGTAGATATGCATGCGCGCAAACTTCAGCTCAAACAGCTGTTGCCGAACGTGGAAGCGATGAAGCGCAGCCTCGGGCAGATGAACGGCGACGCCAGGCTGGCGGGCAGCGGCAATTCGGTGGCTGAACTGCTGGCGACCAGCAACGGCGATCTGCGCCTGTTGATCAATAACGGGGTGATCAGCCGCAGCCTGATGGAGATCCTCGGCCTGAACGTCGGCAACTATCTGGTGGCTCAGCTGTTCGGTGACGACGTGGTGGGCATCAACTGCGCGGCGGCGGACGTCGGCATCCGCAGCGGCGTCGCCGCGCCGCGTCTGTTCGTGTTCGACACCGAGAATGCGGTGATCAACATCACCGGCAACACCAATTTCGCCACCGAACGGCTGGATTTGTCCATCGATCCGGAAAGCAAGGGCATGCGCGTGCTGACCCTGCGCTCGCCGCTTTACGTGAAAGGCACCTTCAAGCACCCGGACGCCGGGGTCAAAGCCGGGCCGCTGATTGCTCGCGGTGCGGCGGCGGTGGCCTTGGGGGCGGTGCTGACGCCGGCGGCAGCGCTGCTGGCGCTGGTCTCGCCCAGTGAAGGCGGCGAGGAGAACCAGTGCGGGCAGATCCTGCGGGAGATGAAAGGCAAAAAATAGTCAGGCGCGCGGCGGCGGCGTAAGCAGCCGGCAGTCGTGATCCTGGAGCTCTTCCGCCGAGGCCAGAGTGAACGGCAGCAGGCTGCGCTCGGTCGCCAGCAGCAGGAAATCGCCGTCCGGCAGCGCGGCCATCGCCAGGCCGAAGCTGCCCATGCGCCCGTCGGCGCGCGGCAGGCCGGCAGCCAACAGACGGAAGGCGCCCTGTTGTTCCAGTTCGGCAGGGGTCACCCGCCGCCCCAGATAGTCATGCCCCAACAGACCGCCGGGCAGCGGTTGCCACTGATTGATGAAATCGGGGCCGATCTGCGTCAGCCGCTGTTTTACCGCCGGCAGCAGGCAGGAGATATGAATGTGCAGCTGGTTTTGCGTGCGGCCATATTCCGAGTTAATCGCCAGCGAAATATCGCCGTCGTCGATCGGCTTGCCATAACGTTCCGCCATCACGTGGCGTGCGCGCCAGGCCTGGGCGAAGAAATTCGGCGTGGCGGCGTCCAGCACCGCCGGGCTTTCGATACCGGTGATTTTGGCGCTGGGCATCAGCAGATATTGCAGCGGCCCGTTGCGGTCTTTAAACACCACGAAACCGGCCTGCGCATCCACCTGCGCGCAGGGCGCCGGGTTGTCATGCGCCTGCTGATTGGGCAGGCATTGCTGGCTGACGATGCGCCACAGCGCATCGGGATGGTCGGGTTTCAACCCGTAATAGAGTGCGATGGCGAGCGCCGCCAGCAGCGCAACGCAGACAAATACCCCACGACGCAGAGACATCGGCCGATCCTGTTACCGAGAGAAACGACCAGCATAGCCCGATTTTATGACAGGAAACGCACAACGCGTGCGGCCCCCGCAGTGAGGGGCCGCAGGGGATCACAGCGACTGGTGGCGGGTTTCTTTCATCAGCAGCAGGGCCAGCAGCGTCAGCCCGGCCATCGCCGCCAGGTACATGCCGACGTAGAACAGCCCGTAGTGGGCCGCCAGCCAGGTGGCGATATACGGCGCCACGGACGCCCCGAGGATCGACGCGACGTTGTAGGAGAACGAGGCGCCGGTATAGCGCACTTCGGTCGGGAACAGCTCCGGCAGCAGCGCGCCCATCGGGCCAAAAGTCAGCCCCATGATGCTCAGGCCGCACAGCAGGAAGCCCATCACCAGCGCCTGGTTGCCGGAGCCCAGCAGGCTCGGGAACAGGAACGCGAAGCCGATCATCAACAGGGTAATGGCGATCATGGTCTTGCGGCGGCCGAACGCGTCCGCCAGCAGGCCGGCGATCGGCACCATCACGCCGAAACCGATCACCGCCACCATCAGCATCCACAGGAAGCTGTTGCGGGAGTAGCCGAGGCCCAGCGGCTGCGGCGCGGTGCCGTAGGTCATCGAATATACCGTCATCAGATAAAACAGCGTGTAGGTCGCCAGCATGATGAAGGTGCCGAGGATGGTGGCTTTCAGATGCTTGCTCAGCAGCGTGCCGAGCGGCACTTTCACCTGTTTGCCGGCCTTGGCCGCTTTGGCGAATACCGGCGTCTCATGCAGCGACACCCGAACGTACAGGCCGATCAGCACCAGCGCGGCGGAAAGGATAAACGGCACGCGCCAGCCCCATTCCATAAACTGCTGGTCGCTCAGCAACCAGGAGAGCAACAGGAAGGTGCCGTTGGCGAAGAAGAAGCCGATCGGCGCCCCCAGTTGGGGGAAGGAACCGTACAGCGCGCGTTTTTTGGCCGGCGCATTTTCCGTCGCCAGCAAGGCGGCGCCGCCCCATTCGCCGCCCAGCCCCAGGCCCTGGCCAAAGCGCGCCAGCGCCAGCAGGATAGGGGCGAAGATGCCGATGGTTTCATAGCTCGGCAGCAGGCCGATCAGCACGGTGGAAATCCCCATGGTCAGCAGCGAGGCGACCAGCGTCACCTTGCGCCCTACGCGATCGCCGAAGTGGCCGAACAGCGCAGAGCCGATAGGGCGCGCGACAAAGGCGACGGCGAAGGTGGCCAGCGACTGCAGCGTCGCGGTGGTCGGATCGCCCTGTGGGAAGAAGATATGCGGGAACACGATCACCGCGGCGGTGGCGTAGATGTAGAAATCGAAGAACTCGATGGCGGTGCCGACCAGCGAGGCGACGATGACTTTTCCGCGGGAGTTTACCGGTGTGGGTGCGTCGCCGGCGTCGAGTGGGGGTGCGATGGTGGCTTGCATAATTTTTCTTATCGTTAGGAGGGGTAAAAATCCATCTTAGTGACAGCATTCGGCCTTTTCAACGGCGGAACTTTGGCCAGTGCCGTCACTAACCGGTTAAAAAGACTAATGTTTTATCCATCATCTTTTCTGCAGCGTTAAACGTTGAGAAATGGATTCCACGCAGAGGGAATAGCTACAAAAAGGGGAAAGAAAAGTGATTGGGTAGTTTGTTATGCTGGTTTTCTGGATGGCGTACCGCACGATTCAGAGAAATTGACTGGTTTTTTGCCTGATAACCAGAGGAAAGTGCCGGTGCGTGCGGAAACACCGGCACGATAGCATGGCTTCAGCGCGCCGGAGGCTCGCGTTCCGGCAAGGCTTTGTCGCCTTTGTAGTCGGCGGTGGCGATCCAGGCGGCGCAAAACAGCGTCAAGCGGGCGAAGAAGTAGAAGAACGCCATCAGCCCGATCACCGAGCCGAAGGCCGCCCCTGAAGGTGACTTCGCCACCTGCGGCAGCGTCATCGTCATCACGAATTTGATCACCTCAAAACCGATGGCGGCGAGCAAGGTGCCGCGCAGCAGCGCTTTTTTCTTCGGTTTGTGGCGCGGCAGCATCCAGAAAATCCACAGGAACAGCAGATAGTTGGCGAAGATCGAGATCGACAGCGCGATCAGCGTCAGCGCCGGCCGCAGCCATTCGATGCCGTCCAGCCCCAGCGCGTTGACGATCGCCGCCTGCGCCGATCCGGCGACCGAGGTCAACGACAGCGTAATGATCAGCGCGACCACCAGGCCGGTCAGCGAGATGAAGTCGCGGGTATATTTGAAGTAGATTTTCTCCTGATCCTGCGGATTGCGTTCCCAGACGTCGCGCGACTGCGCGCGGATCGCTTCGCGCAGGTTGCCCATCCAACTGATGCCGGAATAGAGCGCCAGCGCCAGGCCGGTCAACCCCACGGTGGTGCGCTGCTGAATGGCGGTGTTAACGGTGTTCTTCAGCGTGGTGGCCAGCGTCGGATCGCTGATGCTGCCGACGATCCTGTTGATCAGCCTGGCAAGCAGATCCGGGTTGGAGGCCAGCACGAAACCGGCGGCGGCGAACGACACCATCAGGATCGGGATCAGCGAGAGGAATGAAAAATAGGTGATGGCGGCGCCGAATTGGCTGCCGAGCCGATCGTTAAAGCGTTCGGCGGCGCGCAGCAGGTGCGCCACGCTCGGCCAGGCTTTGATGCGTTCAATCAGACGTGAAAAACCACCGATGCGGCGGTCGAGAGTCTCATGGCCGGTCTTGATGGCGATAAGCGGCTTCGGCGGCGTGTCTTGTGCGGGTTGGCGGTGTTCCTGGTCTGGTCCTGTAGGCATTACTTCACGATTTCCTTAACGTTAAATGGCATGTTTCAGCAGTGATTATAGCCAAAGCTCCGCGGCGGTTTGCGCGCCGGGCAGGCGGACGGTCATTTTCCGAGCTTAACGCGTTAGCGCCCGGCATGAAATGCCGGGGAGAGCCCGATAGGTAAAATTCCTATGAAAACCCCGTGGTGCCTCGGTTTTTTTCACTTCCCTACCTCCAATTTTTATCTGTTTCGTCGGTGAGAAAGCGTTTACTCATGGTGTGGCGTCGCGCTTTGCCGACCGCCGCTCCGCTGCAGCCGTAGGGGCTGAAACGGTCTCATCCGTCATCAACAGAAAAACTGGAAGGTCTTATGAAATTACTTAATCATCCCACCTGTCGTCCGTTTACCGAAGCGGGCAACCTGACGCAGCTTTCCGCCTACTATGAAGAGGGGCGGCACATCATGTGGATGCTGCTGCGCGCTGCGCCGCGCCCCTGTTTCAATCAGGCGCTGATCGAGGACATCATGACGCTGGCGCAGGCGGCAAAAGAGTCTTCGCTGCGGTTCGATTTCTGGGTCACCGGCTCGCTGGTGCCGAACATGTTCAACGTCGGCGGCGATCTGCAATTCTTCGCCGAAGCGATCAAAAACCGCAAACGCGAGGCGATGATGGCCTATGCACGCGCCTGCATTGACTGCGTGCATGCGGCGGCGCGCGGTTTTGACACCGGTGCGGTCAGCATTGCCATGGTCGAAGGCAGCGCGCTGGGCGGCGGGTTTGAAGCGGCGCTGGCGCACCATTTCGTGTTGGCGCAGAACAATGCGCGCATGGGGTTTCCGGAGATCGCGTTCAACCTGTTTCCCGGCATGGGCGGTTACTCGCTGGTGGCGCGCAAGGCGGGCATGCGCTTGGCCGAGGAGCTGATTTGGGGCGGCGAGTCGCACACCGCAGAGTGGTTCGAAAGCCGCGGGCTGGTGGATCAGCTGTTCCAGCCCGGCGACGCCTACATGGCGACGCGCACCTTTATCGATACCATTCGGCCGAAGCTCAACGGCATGCGCGCCATGTTGCGGGCGCGGCAGCGCGTGTTGCAGCTGACGCGCTCCGAGCTGATGGACATTACCGAGGATTGGGTGCACTCGGCCTTTACCATTGAGGAAAAGGACCGTGCCTACATCGAGCGGCTGGTGATGTTGCAGGATCGCCACACCCTGAACCTGCGTCGTGCCGGCTAACCTTAACGCGCCCGCCTTATGCGGAAGGTGAGGGCGGGCGATAAGACTGCAGCCAATGCTCCAGCTGTTCCGGGAGCATTGGCCGCGCGAACAGAAAGCCCTGCTTTTCGTCCACGCCGACCTCGTCGAGGAAGCGGTTTTCGCTCTCGGTTTCCACGCCTTCGGCGATCACTCTGAAGGCCAATGCCTCCGCCGCCGCAACGATTGCGCGTACCAGCGATTGCGAAACCGGGTTGAAATTCACCCCGCGCACGAAGCTTTTATCCAGCTTGATGGCGTCCAGCGGAATACGCGCCAGCTGCGCTAACGACGAATAACCGGTACCAAAGTCGTCGAGATGCACCTGCGCACCCAGTTCGCGCAGCCGGGTGATCAGTACGCGCGCGCGATTTTCGTCTTCAATCAGGCTGCTCTCGGTCAATTCGAAGTCCAGCAGGCATGGGGCCATGCGATGATGGCGCAGCACCCCGAGCAGGTCGTTGACGATGCTGTCATCGGCCAGTTGCCGGGCGGAGAGATTGACCGCCAC
Organism: Serratia sp. LTN-2; assembly: GCF_059740205.1. Taxonomy (NCBI): domain Bacteria; kingdom Pseudomonadati; phylum Pseudomonadota; class Gammaproteobacteria; order Enterobacterales; family Yersiniaceae; genus Serratia; species Serratia sp. LTN-2. The sequence goes on from NZ_JCAXDO010000010.1 coordinate 25,825, forward strand.
CCGCAGATTCAACCCCTGTTCTTGCCACTGCGCCGCCTGGCCGGCGGCAGTCTGCAGCACCCATTGGCCCAGCGGACCGATCAGGCCGGACTCCTCGGCGTAGGAGATGAACTGCAGCGGCGGGATGAGGCCGCGCTCCGGAGAATCCCAGCGCACCAGCGCTTCCACGCTGTGCACTTCACCGCTGCGCGCGTCGATTTTAGGCTGGTAGTACAGCACCAGCTGATTTTGCTCCAGCCCTTTGCGCAGGTTGGTATCGAGCCACATGTATTCGGCGACGCGTTTGTTCATCTCCGGCGAGAAAACGGTATAGGTGCGTTTGCCGTGCTCCTTGGCGACGTACATGGCGGTATCGGCGCTGCGGATCAGGCTGTCGAGATCGTTGCCGTGCTCCGGGCACAGTGCGATGCCGATCGAACAGCCGGTATACACTTCAATCAGACCGATACGGAACGGCGTTTTCAGCCGATCGATGATGCGCTGCGCCAGCGTTTGCAGGCGCTCGCGGTCGGTATGCGGCGCCAGCACCAGAAATTCGTCACCGCCCAGACGGGCTAGCACCTGATCGGGGCTGAGGCAGCCGAGGATCGCCAGCGCGACTTCGACCAGCAGCCGATCGCCGAACATATGGCCGTAGGCGTCATTGACCTTCTTGAAGTTATCGAGATCGAGGTAGACCAGGCCGAAACTCTCTTCGCCGCGCGTGGCGATGGCATGATTGATCTTGTCCTGGATGGCGTTGCGGTTCGGCAGGCCGGTGATGAGATCGGTGTTGGCCAGCACCCGCAGCCGCTCCTGCGCGCGGCGTTCTTCGGTAATGTCGGTACCGGAGCAGATCAGAAAAACTTCGTTCTTGCCGCTGCCGCTGTGCACGAACTTGTTGCGGAACAGGAACAGCCGTTCACCCTTGACCGTCTTTACCCAGCGTTCAACTTCATACGACGAACCGTTGCGGAAGAAGCCGGCGATGTTGCGCCTTGAGGCGGCGGCTTCTTCCGGGCTCATGAACAGTTGGAAAACGTTTTTGCCGATCACTTCGTGTTCTTGCAGCCCGGTGTACTCCTCGCTCAGCCGGTTGAAGCGTTGGATACGGCCGTGTTGATCGACGATCACGATCACCGAGTTGGCTTCGGACACCACCTGTTCGGCAAAGGAGAGGCCGTGCACCAGATCGCGCGCCACGGATTGGGTGTCGCTGAAGGCCGAAGCGGTGCCCGCCCATTCGAGATGGTTGACGCGTCGCCCGACCAGATGCAGATGCAGCGGTTCACCGGCGAGCGTAATGGTCAGTTCAAGGCTGGCGGTGACGCCGGTCAGGCGGCGAATTTTCGCCGCTTCCATCGCGCTGAGCGCCACCGCGATGTGGGCTTTGCCCTTAACGGCGGACAGCTCCAAAGCATTGCTGTCAAACGCCAGCCGCCAATGGGGGCTCTGGGTGCCGAAGTGGGCGTTAAGAAGCTCAGGGCCTTGGTCTGCGGACATGATGATTCCTCAAAAGAGCACGGGCGGCCGGTCAGCACGAAGAACCGGCGGGCAGCCTGTTGGCCCGAAAGTGGTCGCCGTGCGCGTCTGTGCATCATATAACAGGTTTCCACAGGCGGGGCGGGTGATGGAAACTATTATATAAGCAATGATTGGTTTTGCGGCGTAAGCGGCACCTGACGGCCTGTTGTCTTAAAGTGTAGGAGGAGAACATCGGGCCGCGCGAAGTTTGTACAGATTCTTCTCGCTAGCGAAAAACGGTTGATGCAAGGTTGCCGTGAACGCGAGTAAATTATAGCGTTGAGGGTGAGACTGAAAAATAACTCCGCCGAGGAGATTTGCGCCGGGAAATTAAAATTTCCGCCGAATAAACGCCATCTTCATACTTTTTTCATAATTGGTGAATAAACCCATGATGGGTTTTAAAAAGTTTACACACCCTCGCATTACTTGAATTTTATCAGCCTATTATTATCTCCGACGACGAATGAGCCTGTTAACGTACAGCGCTCCTGATGAAGAAAAATTTTTAAGGAAATGATTATGCGTAAATTGACGGCTTTATTTATTGCTTCCACGCTGGCCCTGGGTTCTGCTTCTGCGGCGTTCGCCGCCGACACGACAACCGCTCCGGCGGCGGATGCGGCACCGATGAAAATGATGCATCACAAGGGCGAAGGCAAAGGCGGCCCGTTCGCTGGGCTGAACCTGACCGAGCAACAGCGCCAGCAAATGCGCGACATCATGAAAGATTCGCACCAAAAACGCGGGCCGGGCATGAAAGAGGAACGCCAGGCGCTGCATAATCTGGTCGCTTCCGACAGCTTTGATGAAGCGAAGGCGAAAGCGCAAATTGACACGATCAATAAAGCGCAATCCGAACGCATGCTGGAGCGCGCCAAAGCGGAAAATAAAATGTATAACCTGCTGACTCCTGAGCAGAAAAAACAATACAATGAGAATTATCAGAAACGCGAACAAAAAATGATGGACCACATGAATAAAATGAAGGAGCAGATGTCCTCCGGTCAGTAATATGCGTTCGCAGTGAATAATAAGGGCCAGACGAAATGTCTGGCCTTTTTCATGCATGATTGTCGGTCGATGTTGTATTGCGCGATCGTCATTTCCCGCCGCCAATTTGTCGGAACTGTTCAGCAACGGCCTGCGCAAAACGCGGGTCATTAATATGATAAGGCGTTTTTATCAATCGGCGCCTGTCGGTGGCGTGCACCGTTTCCTCCAGCGTTTGCGTAAAGGCGGCCAGCGCCGCCGGATCCCAGAACGGTTGGCCGGGCGCATCCAGAGCCGACACGCCGCCCGTCGGAATCACAAAGCGCACTTCGCCCGTGCAGGCGTTGATTTTTTCGCCTATCCAACGCCCGGTTAGCGCGTTTTCCTGCACGCTGGTGCGCACCAGCGTGACTTGCGGGTTGTGATGGTGGTGCAGACGGTTGGCGTAGTGAGCCGGTACCGTATTCGGCGCGCCGAAGTTGATCATGTCGATAGCGCCGCAGGAGATCACGCACGGGAGGCCGGTACGCGCGATGGCGCCGAAACGATCGGCATTACAGGGCAGCACACCGCCAAACAGGTAGTCGGTCACTTCGGTGGTGGTTAAATCGATGGCGCCGTGCAGTTGGCGGCTATCGATCAGTTTTTCCAGCGCTCTACCGCCGCTGCCGGTCGCGTGAAACGTCAGGCAATCCCATTGCGGTGCAAGGTTGGCGACCAGCGCCTGAACGCAGGGAGTGGTAACGCCAAACATCGTCAGGCCGATCGCGGGTTTGTCTTCGAGATGATCGGCGGCAGCGAAGCGTACCGCCCCGGCTATCTGACGCGCCGCGTTGCCCAGTACCCGCCGTGAGATGCGGTTGAGGCCGGCGAGATCGGTGACCGAATACATCATGTTGATGTCGCTGGCGCCAACATAGGCGGAAACGTCGCCCGCCGCCATGCTCGAGACCATCAATTTCGGCATGCCAATCGGCAGCTGCTGCATGGCTGGCGTAATGATGGCGGTGCCGCCGGAACCGCCCAGGCCAAGCAGGGCGGCGATATCGCGCCGTGTCAGGATAAAGCGTTCAAAAGCGATCGCCATGGCGGCGATCGCTTGGCCGCGGTTGGCGCAAAAGACCGCGCCTGCGCCCGCCGGATGGTGGCGGGCAACCTCTTCTGGGCCGATATCGGCCGGGGAGTTAAACGGCAAGCTACGGGTGGAGAGATCGACGGTTAGCGTGGGCAAATCCAGGCTGGCAATCAGCCGCCGCACATACTCCAACTCTTGTCCTTTGGTATCTGCTGTGGTAGCAATATAGACAAAATTTGAAGTATCTTTCATGCATTTTTCCGAAGGGATTTCTAATTTTTAATTAAAAACATTGTGTTATGTTTTTTTGAGGTGCCCTGGTGTTGGCTTTTAAGTTAAAATGATTAATGTATTTATATAATGAGACGGCAGTATCATTTTTGCAAGGGCAGCTCAATGAAAAATGGGACTCCTGTCTCATTTTTGAGCTTTTTAGCGCGGCCGAGGTTTCACCGCCAACCGGTCGGCCGTGGCGTATCTCCGGTCGCGCGAGCATGTTCAGATGTATGAGGTTTAAGTGCCGATAAATGCTTTTCCCGCCCCGTCCGATCTTTCACTGACTTCCGCCCGGGCTAAAACCTATCGTTTGCTGCTGGGGAGCGCGATGGCGCTGTATGACGAAGGGGCGTTCCCTTCGATCACCGAACTGGCGGCGCACGCGCAGGTTTCACGTGCAACTGCCTACCGCTATTTCCCCACTCAAAGTGCGCTGATTACCGCCGTGGTGACGGAAAGCCTGGGGCCGATCCTGGCCTGGCGCCCGCAAGATAACGATGCGCTGAAACGCATTCAGCAGTTGCTGGCCTTCGCCTATCCCCAGATGGAGCGACATGAGGGCGCATTACGCGCAGCGCTGCAGCTCTCTCTACAGCAGTGGGCGAACGCGACGCCGGGCGAAAAATTCGTGCGTGGTAACCGTAAGCGGCTGCTGCAGCTGGCGGTAGAACCGTTGCAGGGCAAACTGCCGCCGGATTCTCTACAGAGAGTGATTTATGCTTTCTCGCTGATTTACGGTTCGGAGGTGTTCCTGGTGCTGAAAGATATCTGGGGGCTGGAGCTGGAGGGTATTCAGGACGTCACGCAGTGGATGGCTAAAGCTATCCTCCGTCAGGCGGAAGAGGATGCGATGAACAGCAAAAAAACATCAGCAGGATAATCCAATTTTTGCCGATGGCCGAGTGATAAACCAGCATAATTCACTGAGTGAATATTGGCAAAATTTATAATTAAAAGTGATAAAAGACGCCTGTTAAGCACTTTTCAGGCGATCTCCCCCTTCGATTCAATCTGATTTATATCTTTATCTATCAATTTGTTAAGTTTAATTCTCTCGCTTTCTAACGCCACTTAGACACCGTGCAATATCATTGTCCTTTCTTATCGCTGTTCACCTGATTCACCCTTGAAACGTTCTCTCCTTCCCCTGGACTACCGAATGACACATTAAGCGCACTTGAGATTGTTGTGCTTTATTTATTTGGTGTTACCAAACTGTTACACAAAAAATCTTATAAAACATTTGCAAACAACAACGGACGGTATCTGGGATGGAGAAGAAACTTAGAGGAGTCAAATCCGCTCGGGCGGCCTTCGGCTGGCCTGAGATCGGGGTTCATCGCGCGCAGTGGAGCGCAATGTTGATCTGCCTGACGGCGATTGGCGGGGCGCAGGCCGCAACCTATATAGAGAACGGCAAGGCAGGCGATCCGGCCAGCTGGCGCAGCAGCGAGTTCAATGCAGAATGGGGGCTGGGGGCGATCCACGCCGACCAGGCCTACGCCGCCGGTTATACCGGAAAAGGCATCAAACTCGGCATTTTCGATCAGCCGGTCTACGCCAAACACCCCGAGTTCGTCGGCCCCGATAAGGTGATCAATCTGGTTACGCATGGCACTCGCGAATACACCGATCCCTATATTCCGGTGAAAAAAGGCGATGACTTCCGCTATGACGGTACGCCGAGCACTGACTCCAGCGGCAAATTAGGTTCGCACGGCACCCACGTGGGCGGCATCGCCGCCGGCAGCCGCGACGGCGGCGCCATGCACGGCGTGGCGTTCAACGCGCAGATCATCAGCGCGGAAAACGGCGACCCCGGCCCGGAAGACGGCATTGTGCTCGGCAACGACGGCGCGGTGTATCAGGCCGGCTGGGATGCGCTGGTGGCCAGCGGCGCGCGCATTATCAACAACAGCTGGGGCATCGGCATTACCGAGAAGTTTGATAAGGGTGGTTATGACCCGGCTTATCCGCATTTCACCGTTGACGATGCGCAAAAGCAGTTCGATCAGATCAAACAGATCCTCGGCACCAAGCCCGGTGGCGCCTATCAGGGCGCGATCGATGCGGCGCGCAGCGGCGTGGTCACCATCTTTGCTGCCGGTAACGACGGCAATCTGAATAACCCCGATGCTATGGCCGGCCTGGCCTATTTTGTGCCTGAGATTGCACCGAACTGGCTGTCGGTCGCCAGCCTGCAGGATCCGACCAATACCGGCGACTACAGCATCAGCACCTTCTCTTCTCGCTGCGGTTACACCGCCAGCTTCTGTGTCTCGGCGCCAGGTACCCGGGTGTACAGCTCGGTGATCGCAGGCACCAGTGTGGACAATCTGACTACCGGCTATGCCAATAAAAGCGGTACCTCGATGGCGGCACCGCACGTGGCCGGCAGCGTCGCGGTGCTGATGGAACGTTTCCCGTACATGACCTCGGCGCAGATTGCCGACGTACTGAAAACCACCGCCACTGATATGGGGGCACCGGGTATCGACGCGCTCTACGGCTGGGGGATGATCAACCTGGGTAAGGCCATCAACGGTCCGGGCATGTTGGTTACCGAGCAGGATATCCCTGAGGAATTTCTGGTTAACGGTGCTTACGGCCCGACCCAGTTCGTGGTGGATTTGCCGGGCGTCGGCGCGGTGCTGGACAAAGGCAAGCCGACCGAGCGCGTCTGCAGCGATACGCTTTGTGGCCTGGATTTCTGGACTAACGACATCTCCGGCCACGGCGGCCTGACCAAAGAGGGCGTGGGCACCCTGGTGCTGACCGGCACCAACACCTATGCCGGCCCGACGCTGGTCAATCAGGGGCGGCTGGCGATCAACGGCTCGGTCACCTCGGATGTCAGCGTGCAGAACGGCGGTATCGTCGGCGGCAGCGGCACGGTCGGTTCACTGACCGCCCGCCGTGGCGGCACCGTGGCGCCGGGCAACTCGATTGGCACCCTGAACGTGGCCGGCAACGTCAGCTTCGAGCCGGGGTCGCGCTACGCGGTGGAAGTGGGCCCGAACGGCCAGAGCGATCGGATCCAGAGCAGCGGCTCGGCGACGATCGGCGGCGGCGAGGTGGCAGTGACGCTGGAGAACAGTTCCAATCTGCTGACGGAGAGCGAGGTGCGCAGCCTGCTGGGCCAGCAGTACAACATCCTGACGGCGCAGCAGGGGGTGAGCGGGCAGTTTGATGCGGTGGCACCGAACTACCTGTTCCTCGGCACCGGGCTGAGCTACCAGCCGACCGGAGTGACGCTGAGCGTCGGGCGCAACGGCACGAGCTTCGCCAGCGTGGCGCAGACGTCGAACGAGCGGGCGGTCGCGGCGGCGGCGGATGCGCTGGCGGCGGGCAACCCGGTCTACGAGAGCATTCTCAACAGCGGCACGGCGGGCGAGGCACGGCAGGCGTTCCGCCAGCTGTCGGGGCAAATCCATGCGGACATCGCGTCGGCGCTGGTGAACGACAGCCGCTACCTGCGTGAGGCGCTGAACGGGCGTCTGCGTCAGGCGGAAGGGCTGGCGAGTTCGTCGGCCATCAAGGCGGACGAGGGCGGAGCCTGGGCGCAGCTGCTGGGGGCGTGGGACCACGCGTCGGGCGACGCCAACGCCACGGGTTACCAGGCCTCGACCTACGGGGTGCTGGTCGGGCTGGACTCGGCGGTTGTGGACGACGGGCGGCTGGGGGTAGCGACCGGCTACACCCGCACCTCGCTGCACGGCGGGTACGGGTCGAAGGCGGACAGCGACAACTACCACCTGGCGGCGTACGGCGACAAGCAGTTCGGTGCGCTGGCGCTGCGCGGCGGTGCGGGCTACACCTGGCACCGCATCGACACCAAACGGTCGGTGAACTACGGAATGCAGTCGGACCGTGACACGGCGAAGTACAGCGCGCGCACCGAGCAGCTGTTCGCGGAAGCGGGCTACAGCGTGAAAGGGGAGTGGCTGAACCTGGAGCCGTTCGTGAACCTGGCGTACGTGAACTTCGAGAACAACGGCATCGGGGAGAGCGGCGGTGCGGCGGCGCTGCGCGGCGACAAGCAGCATACCGATGCGACGGTGTCGACGCTGGGCCTGCGCGCGGACACCGCATGGCAGGTGAACCCGGGCACGACGGTGGCGCTGCGCAGCGAGCTGGGGTGGCAACACCAGTACGGCGGAGTGGAGCGTGGCACGGGTCTGCGGTTCAACGGCGGCAACGCGCCGTTCGTGGTGGACAGCGTGCCGGTCTCGCGTGACGGGATGGTGCTGAAGGCGGGGGCGGAAGTGGCGGTGAACGAGAACGCCACGCTGTCGCTGGGCTACGGCGGGCTGCTGTCGCAGCATCATCAGGACAACAGCGTCAACGCCGGCTTCACCTGGCGCTTCTAAGACGCTTCTTCTCAATCCTTGTACGGGAACCGTCTGCGGGCGGTTCCTTTTTCACATCCTGCTAATGAGAACCCGACGCACCTGGGGCGTCGGCCAATAACAAGCAAAAGGTAAGGAAATGACAACAACAATGGGTTTTGATAGCAAAGGAAAGGCTCGTCGCTCACCGTGGCGGCTGAACGCGCTGGTCTGCTGCATGGCGCTGGCGGGGTATGCGCAGGCCGCAACCTATATAGAGAACGGCCAGGCGGGCGATCCGGCCAGCTGGCGCAGCGCCGAGTTCAATGCCAACTGGGGGCTGGGGGCGATCCATGCCGATGAGGCCTACGCCGCCGGCTATACCGGCAAAGGGCAGAAGGTGGGCATTTTCGACACCCCGGTTAACCACCATCCCGAGTTCGCTGGCGACGGCAAACTGATCAACGTCGTCACCGAAGGCTACCGCGCCTATACCGACCCGCACCGGCCGGGGATCAACGCCGGCGATCGCTTTTACTTCGACGGCACCTTCCATTTCTACAGCGGTTCGCAGGGCACGCTGAGCAATCACGGGGTGCACGTCGCGGGGATCAGCGCGGCCAACCGCGACGGCGTCGGCATGCACGGCGTGGCCTTCGATTCGCAGGTGATCAGCGTCGATAACGACAACGATGGCCCGGCGTACGGCGAATTCCTCGGCCTGGACGGCGCCGTCACCAATGCCGGCTGGCAGGCGATGATCAAGAGCGGCGCGCGGGTGATCAACAACAGCTGGGGCGTCAGCATTCCCGATTTCCTGTCCGACGGCGGCCGCGATCCTAACGCGCTGCACTTCGAGCTGAAGGATGCGCAGGAGCAATTCGATCAGGTCAAGCCGCTGCTCGGTAGCCTGGCCGGCGCAGGCTATCAGGGCGCCATCGACGCGGCGCGCAAAAATATTCTGGTGCTGTTCGCCGCCGGTAACGACGGCAATTACAACCAACCGGATGTGATCAGCGGCTTGGCCTACTTTGTGCCGGATATCGCGCCGAACTGGCTGTCGGTTGCCAGCGTGGCGCAGGATGCGGCATCGAGCAACAGCGTGCCTTACACCATCAGCAGCTTCTCTTCCCGCTGCGGCTATACCGCCAGCTTCTGCGTGTCGTCACCGGGCAGCAAAATCTACAGCACCGTGGCCAACGGCTCCGATCCGGCCCATCTGGTTTCGGACTACGGCAATAAAAACGGTACCTCGATGGCGACGCCGCACGTGACCGGTGCGGTGGCGGTGTTGCTGCAGCGCTTCCCGTACATGACCTCGGCGCAGATTGCCGACGTGCTGAAAACCACCGCCACCGATATGGGGGCGCCGGGCATCGACGCGCTCTACGGCTGGGGGATGATCAACCTGGGCAAGGCCATCAAAGGCCCGGGCATGTTCTATACCGTTGAGGATATTCCCGCAGAATTCCGCATCCCGGATCCGACGGGCGTGGCCTATGGCTCGACCCAGTTTGTCGCCAATATTCCGGGGATCGGCGCCGAGGTGGATGCCGGTACGCTGCACGCCAGGAAATGTGATGACTTCCACTGTGGATGGGAAACCTACTCCAACGACATCTCCGGCCACGGCGGCCTGACCAAAGAGGGCGTGGGCACCCTGGTGCTGACCGGCACCAACACCTATGCCGGCCCGACGCTGGTCAATCAGGGGCGGCTGGCGATCAACGGCTCGGTCACCTCGGATGTCAGCGTGCAGAACGGCGGTATCGTCGGCGGCAGCGGCACGGTCGGTTCACTGACCGCCCGCCGTGGCGGCACCGTGGCGCCGGGCAACTCGATTGGCACCCTGAACGTGGCCGGCAACGTCAGCTTCGAGCCGGGGTCGCGCTACGCGGTGGAAGTGGGCCCGAACGGCCAGAGCGATCGGATCCAGAGCAGCGGCTCGGCGACGATCGGCGGCGGCGAGGTGGCAGTGACGCTGGAGAACAGTTCCAATCTGCTGACGGAGAGCGAGGTGCGCAGCCTGCTGGGCCAGCAGTACAACATCCTGACGGCGCAGCAGGGGGTGAGCGGGCAGTTTGATGCGGTGGCACCGAACTACCTGTTCCTCGGCACCGGGCTGAGCTACCAGCCGACCGGAGTGACGCTGAGCGTCGGGCGCAACGGCACGAGCTTCGCCAGCGTGGCGCAGACGTCGAACGAGCGGGCGGTCGCGGCGGCGGCGGATGCGCTGGCGGCGGGCAACCCGGTCTACGAGAGCATTCTCAACAGCGGCACGGCGGGCGAGGCACGGCAGGCGTTCCGCCAGCTGTCGGGGCAAATCCATGCGGACATCGCGTCGGCGCTGGTGAACGACAGCCGCTACCTGCGTGAGGCGCTGAACGGGCGTCTGCGTCAGGCGGAAGGGCTGGCGAGTTCGTCGGCCATCAAGGCGGACGAGGGCGGAGCCTGGGCGCAGCTGCTGGGGGCGTGGGACCACGCGTCGGGCGACGCCAACGCCACGGGTTACCAGGCCTCGACCTACGGGGTGCTGGTCGGGCTGGACTCGGCGGTTGTGGACGACGGGCGGCTGGGGGTAGCGACCGGCTACACCCGCACCTCGCTGCACGGCGGGTACGGGTCGAAGGCGGACAGCGACAACTACCACCTGGCGGCGTACGGCGACAAGCAGTTCGGTGCGCTGGCGCTGCGCGGCGGTGCGGGCTACACCTGGCACCGCATCGACACCAAACGGTCGGTGAACTACGGAATGCAGTCGGACCGTGACACGGCGAAGTACAGCGCGCGCACCGAGCAGCTGTTCGCGGAAGCGGGCTACAGCGTGAAAGGGGAGTGGCTGAACCTGGAGCCGTTCGTGAACCTGGCGTACGTGAACTTCGAGAACAACGGCATCGGGGAGAGCGGCGGTGCGGCGGCGCTGCGCGGCGACAAGCAGCATACCGATGCGACGGTGTCGACGCTGGGCCTGCGCGCGGACACCGCATGGCAGGTGAACCCGGGCACGACGGTGGCGCTGCGCAGCGAGCTGGGGTGGCAACACCAGTACGGCGGAGTGGAGCGTGGCACGGGTCTGCGGTTCAACGGCGGCAACGCGCCGTTCGTGGTGGACAGCGTGCCGGTCTCGCGTGACGGGATGGTGCTGAAGGCGGGGGCGGAAGTGGCGGTGAACGAGAACGCCACGCTGTCGCTGGGCTACGGCGGGCTGCTGTCGCAGCACCATCAGGACAACAGCGTCAACGCCGGCTTCACCTGGCGCTTCTGACGTTCTGCGGGGATCAAAAGAGCAACGGAGCCGGCATGCCGGCTCCGTTTTTATTTGCGGCGGTGGGGGGAGTCCGTATGATGGCGCGGCGCCAGGGCAATAAAAAACCGGGACCCTTGCGGATCCCGGCTTAAAAGTGGGTAAAACAGATTAGCGCTAAAGGCTCAAGCCCCGTTTTGCTTGTGCAGTCCGAGCGATGTGAGCATCGTCTCAGTAGCGGCAACGGAACAAATTTTCCCTGGTGTGACTATGGTTATTATTAAAAAACGTGCTGGTGTTATTTTTTATAGTGTATTGCTGTATGTCTCTTTTGATACCATGTTTGACGATGCAACATGGTATGTCAAGCAACGTTTTTAACGCATAATTGCATGAGATGCTAGTTTTAGATGTGGCTTTTTCATCAGAAATAATCAAAACGACTGATAAATCAGTAAAAAAAATCGAAGGAACAAATGGATAACAATCATCAAAAATTCGATTCACAGTCGATTGCCAATCGGGTCAGGGAGCTGTTTTTACATTACGGGATTGGAAAACGTCAGCATGCCCGAGAGCTCAGCCGCATCTTGGATCTGAGTTTTTCACATGCGCACCGCAAACTGAAAGGGCAAAGTCCCTGGACGCTGGAGCAGATCAACAGCGTTGCGGCTGCGTTGGGAGAAACGCCGGCGGCGATCGCCGATTTTAGCGCCGAACATGAGAGCGCCGAGCCAAACATGGCGCGTGATGCCATCTTTTTCGTGGCTGGGGTGGCGATGCCTTGCGTCGGGCACATCGGTGATGAACTGCCTGCGGGGCGGCCAGCGGAGTTTGTGGCGCTGCGCGTAGAGGGGCAATGGCAGATCTATCGCGCCGATGAGGCGCCGGCAGGCCCACGTTACGGCGTCGATCTGATCGAAATCCGGCCCGGTTACGGCGACGACGAGCGCTTGAGCATCGCGGTATTGGACGATTCGCATCAGGCGGCCGATGAGCTGGCCAAGTACCTCGGCGGTTGCGGTTTCAACGCGGTGGCGTTTTACGACGTCGACAGCTTCTGCCAGGCGTTACAGCAAAGCCTGTTTGACGGTTACGTGGTGGATTGGCTGATCGGTGAAGAAACGGCGGACCGCTGCATCGCCACCATCCGCGCCTCCGACAACCCGGATGCGCCAGTGCTGGTGCTGACCGGCGAACTCGGCACCGACCGGCGCGAATCAGAGATAGCGCAAGCGATGCGTGAGTACGACGTGCTTGGCCCTTACGAAAAACCGGTGCGGCTCCATGTGATCGAAGCCGCACTGCAACGTTGTTTTAATCTTTAGCGGGAAACACCTCGGCCAGCGCGCTCGACAACGCATCCAGCCGGACCGGCTTCATCAGATAGTTGTCGAACAGCGCACGCTGGTCCGCCGTCAGCTGCTCCGGCGTGTAGGCGCTGATGCCGATGATCGGCACATGGCGGTTGGGGCCGCGGCGGTTGCGCAGCTGCCTGGCCAGGGCGGCGCCGTCGATGCCCGGCATCTGCAGATCCAGCAACAGCGCGTCGTAAGGGCGTCTGAGCAGTTTCTGCAGCGCGCGCTCCGGTGAATCGCACAGTTCGTGCTGGTAACCCAGCTTGTCCAGCAGCGCCGCAAAGGCGTCCCCCACCGACTTGTTGTCATCCACCACCAGGACCTGCTGCGGCTTCTGCTGCAAAGAGGCATTGGCGGCGGCGGGCTCGTCGGCGCGCTCTTCTTCACTGATCTGCACCGGAATGCTGACGATAAAGGTGCTGCCCTTCTTGATTTCGCTGTACACCGTGATGGTGCCGTCGAGCAGCGTCACCAGGCCGTGCACGATCGCCAACCCCATCCCGACGCCGGCATACTGCTTGGTATGCGACTGATCCAACTGGGTAAAGGGTTTGAAAATCTGATCGAGCTGGTCCTTTTCGATACCGATGCCGGTATCGGTCACTTCGATAATCAACGAGCTGCCGCCCGGCTGACGGCGCAGACAGCTGTGCAGCGTAATGCTGCCGCTTTCGGTGTACTTGTAGGCGTTGGTCAGCAGATTGACGATGATCTGCCGGATGCGCAGCGGATCGGAGTGCACCAACAGGTGGCTGCACTCCACTTCGCAGCTCAGTTTGACCTGCTCTTTGCGGGTCAAGGTGGCGATTTCGTTGGCGGTCTCCGCGATCAGCTTCTGCGCGTCGAACGGCACGATGCGCAGCTCCATCATACCGCTGTCGAGGTGCGCGTAGTCGGTCAGATCTTTCATCTGGCTTTCGATTTGCTGCGCGGCGGTTTCCAGCCGTTGGAAGGTGTCCGCATGTTCCGCCGACACCCGGGTGTTCACCAGCACGTCGATGGCTGACATCACGCTCTGCAGTGAAGTGCGCAGCTCGTGGCCGATGGCGCCGAGGAAGGCGTTTTTGGTGCGGGTCGCTTTCTCCGCCTCGATCGCCTTGGCCTGCTGGCGAATGGTCAGCCGCTGCTGACGGAACACGATGAGCGTAATGGCGATCAACGCGATCACCGAGAACATGACGATCACCAGCCCATAGAAAATGATGTGCCGTTTCTCGATGTAGTCCTCATAGGCGGCGGTGCGTTGCTTCACCTCGGCGTGGTCGGTCAGGTTGGCCATTTCGATGGCGTAAGGTTTGATGGCCTTCATGGCCGCGAAAACCTGGCCGAAGTCGATTTTCGGGCTGTCCAGCAGCTTATCGATGCGATCCATCTGCAGGCGCATCTGTTTGACCACTTCCGGGTAGCCCGGTTCGGCGTACAGCGGCTGGGTGGATTCAGAGACGGTTTCCAGCACATAGAAACGCGAATAGAGGATCTCGAACCGCAACCGCAGGTTGTCGCTGTCCACCTGCGGGGCGTGGCTCTGCTGTTCGACCAGCGTGTCGAATTCCGCCAGCTTGATGGAGAACTTGGCGATCGACCAGGAGTAGTTCTCCTGAGTACCGGCGATGGCGTACAGCCCTTTTTTCGACAGCGTGGCGCTGTAGTAATAGAGCGTAACGGTCGAAGCCACCAAAAACAGCGCGGCGAAAATAGCCGGGATCGCCAGCCTGCTGCCGTTCTTAAAGGTCGTCAGTTTCATTTGATCACGATCCGGTCGACTTGCCAGATAAAGCGCGAGTTGTAGAGCGGCGAATTCAGCTCAGGCCCGGCGGCGTCGCGCGGGTAAACCAGGAACAGCGGGCCGAAGTTTCTGAGCTTCAGCATCTCCCCGTCCATCTTGTAGGCCAGGATCATGTTGTACTTCTTGACGTCGGACAGCGGCACGTCGATGTAATAGTCGTTCAGCGCGTAGAAGGTCAGCGTTTCGCCTTTGGCGCCGACGCGCTCCAGAATATCGGCCACCGAAATCCCTTCAAACTTTCTCTGCGGTGTCCAGGAGGTGGAGGTGGTGATGCTGCGCACCGGCATCGCCAACAGTTGCTTATCGGTGAACAGATAGCTTTTGTTGACCGGGTCGGTCACGTTGTCGATCTTGCCCGCCACTTCCAGGGTAAAGCTGAGCGCGCTGCTCTGGGCGATAATCAGGGCCACGCAGGCCATCGCAAGGGTTTTGCATAGTTTGAACAGCATCGGTGTTCTCCAGAGGCGCGGGGAGGTTGTATCAGTCCCGCTAATTTATCAGGCTGAATAATGGCAGAAAAAGCAGGCGGGTGCGAAGGGAATAGTAAACCGCACAAAAAGAACAGGCCGGATAAATACCGGCCTGCGAGTTGGCTAACCGCAGCGGTTAGCGCATGGTGACGAACTCTTCCGCCGCGGTCGGGTGGATGGCCACGGTGTTGTCGAAGTCCTTCTTGGTGGCGCCCATCTTCACCGCTACGGCGAAGCCCTGCAGGATCTCGTCCATGCCGAAGCCGATGCCGTGCAGGCCGACGATTTTCTCTTCTTTACCCGCGCACACCAGCTTCATGCGGCACGGCTGGCGGTGCTGCGTCACGGCGCTGTACATGGCGGTGAAGGAGGATTTGTACACCTTCACGTTGTCCGCGCCGAACTTCTCGATGGCTTCCGGCTCGGTCAGGCCAACGGTGCCGATTGGCGGGTGGCTGAACACCACGGTGGCGATGTTGCTGTAGTCCAGATGTTCTTCCGGCTTGTTGTTGAACAGGCGCTCGGACAGGCGGCGGCCGGCGGCCACGGCGACCGGGGTCAGCTCTACCGCGCCGGTGTTGTCGCCCACGGCGTAGATGCCTTTGACGTTGGTGTTCTGGAACTTATCGACGTCAATGTAGCCTTGCTCGTTGGTTTTCACCCCGGTGACGCCGAGGTTCAGGTTGTCGGTCGCCGGTTCGCGGCCGATGGCCCAGATCAGGCAGTCGACGGTGAATTCCTTGCCGTTTTCCAGCTGCAGCGTCAGGCTGCCGTCGGCGTTCTTGACGATCGCTTTCGGCACCGATTCGGTGTGCAGGCTCGGCCCTTCGGTGTTCATCACTTCCACCAGGGTTTCGACGATCATCGGATCGAAGCTGCGCAGCGGCGCGTGCTTGCGCACGAACAGGTGCGTTTCGGCGCCCAGCGCGTTCAGCACACCGGCGATCTCCACGGCGATATAGCCGGCGCCGACTACGGCGACGCGCTTCGGCATGGCGTCCAGCTCAAAGAAGCCGTCGGAGTCGATACCGTATTCGGCACCCGGAATAGCTGGATGGCTAGGGCGGCCGCCGGTGGCGATCAGGATGTGGTCGGCGGTGATGGTCTCGCCGTTCACTTCCACGGTGTGCGCATCCACGAAGCGCGCGAAGCCTTTGATCACGTCGACCTTGTTCTTGCCCAGCACGTTATCGTAGGAGTTGTGGATGCGATCGATATAGGCGGTGCGGTTGGCGACCAGCTTTTTCCAGTCGAAGGCGTTGACGGTGGTGTCGAAGCCGTAGTCCGGGCCGTACTGATGGATAGCCTCGGCGATCTGCGCCGCGTGCCACATGACTTTTTTCGGTACACAACCCACGTTTACACAGGTGCCGCCCAGCTCTTTGGCTTCAATCAGCGCACACTTTTGGCCGTACATGGCTGCCCGGTTGATCGATGCGATACCGCCGCTGCCGCCGCCAATTGCTAGATAATCGTAATGTTTCGTCATCTGGGATTTCCATGAGTTGTGAATTTGAAGAGGGTAAGAGTTTAACGCCTGACCGGGGTTTGTCGCAAAGATTGCGTCGATGGCTGCGATAGGTGGAGGCCGGGCGCGGCGAACCGCGCCCGGCTGGGGATTATTCCGGTACCACCCAGTTCACCAGATGGTGGCCGATGCCCGACGGCACCAGCACCTTGTGCAGCCACGGCAGCACGTTTTTCATCTGCTGTTCCAGCTTCCACGGCGGGTTGATGACGATCATGCCGGAGGCGGTCATGCCGCGCTGATCGCTGTCGGGCTTCACCGCCAGTTCGATCTGCAGAATGCGGCGAATGCCGGTGGCTTCCAGATCGCGCAGCATGCGTTTGATCTGCTGGCGCATCACGACCGGATACCACAGCGCGTAGGTGCCGGTGGCGAAACGCTTGTAGCCTTCCTGAATGCCTTTGACCACGTCCTGGTAATCGGTCTTCATTTCATACGGCGGGTCCATCAGGATCAGACCACGGCGCGACAGGGGCGGCAGCTGGGATTTCAGCTGCTGATAGCCGTCGGCGCGCTGCACTTTGGCGCGCTCGTCTTTCTGGAATTCGCTGCGCAGCAGCGGGTAGTCGCTCGGGTGCAGCTCGGTCAGGTGGATTTTGTCCTGCGGGCGCAGCAGCTGGCGGGCGATCAGCGGCGAGCCGGGATAATAGCGCAGCGTGCCGGAACGGTTGAAGTTATGCACCACGCTCATGTAGGCCGCCAGCTCTTCCGGCAGATCGTCGCGCTGCCACAGCAAGCCGATGCCTTCCAGGTATTCGCCGGTGCGCTCGGCGTGTTCGCCGCTGAGCTGATAACGGCCC
This sequence comes from Serratia sp. LTN-2, assembly GCF_059740205.1. Taxonomy (NCBI): domain Bacteria; kingdom Pseudomonadati; phylum Pseudomonadota; class Gammaproteobacteria; order Enterobacterales; family Yersiniaceae; genus Serratia; species Serratia sp. LTN-2. Next base: position 43,186 of record NZ_JCAXDO010000010.1, read on the forward strand.
GCGCCCGAGTGGGTGTCCAGATACAGGAACGGCTTCTCTTTTTCCTTCAGCGACTCGATGATCAGGCTCTGAACGGTGTGCTTGAGCACGTCGGCGTGGTTGCCGGCGTGGAAACTGTGGCGATAACTTAACATGACGGGTGGCGGTTCCTTGTGCTCCGCAGGCGGAGCATTCAATGCAATAAGGCTTATAATCTGCACAGTATAAACTGTCTGGCCGGGAAAAACTGGACTCCGTTGCCGCAGACGTTCACAGAAAGGGACAGGACGATGAGCAAACAGGCGATTTTGGCAAACTACCCCGACGCGGCGCGCTGGGCGTTCGGCGACGGCCCCGAATTGGCCGACGAACTGCTGCAGTTGGTGCTGAGCGGGGAAAAGACCGCCACCTGCAGCTCCTATGCGAGCTATCGCCGGGAGCAAACGCCGATGATCGGCGACGATAACATTATTCTCGACGGCCGCGGCGAACCGGCCTGCGTGATCAAAACCCTGGCGCTGCGTTTGGTGCGCTATGACCGGATGACCGCCGAGATGGCGGCCAAAGAGGGCGAAGGCGACAAAAGCCTGGCGTTTTGGCGCCAGGGGCATCAAGAGTTCTTTACCCGCGAGGGCACTTTTGCGCCGGACATGTGGCTGGTGTTCGAAGAGTTCGAACTGGTTGAAACGCTGTGAATCACAAGGAGAAAGGATGAGCTGCATTTTTTGCGACATCGTGGCGGGCAAGGCGCCGTGCCATAAAATCTGGGAAGACGACGACCATCTGGCGTTCCTGTCCATCTTTCCCAACACCGACGGTTTCAGCGTGGTGATCCCCAAGGCGCACCACCCGAGCTACGCGTTTGAGCTGCCGGACGAGGTACTGAGCGCGCTGATGCTGGCGACCAAGCGGGTGGCGAAGCAGCTGGACCGCGCGTTCGACGACGTCGGCCGCTGCGGCATGGTGTTCGAAGGCTACGGCGTCGATCATGTGCACGCCAAACTGATCCCGCTGCACGGCACCGCGTCGCTGGAGCAGTGGCGGCCGATCGAATCGACCTCGCCGAAGTTTTTCGAACGCTACGAGGGCTATATCTCCTCCCACGACGCCGCGCGCGCCGACGACGAGCAGCTGGCGGCGCTGGCCGCCCGCATCCGCCAAAGCGCCGTTTAAGGCACGAACGATCAACGCCGGGCATTGATTTTCCTGCTGTCTGGCTCCATGTTAGAGATTCATACGCATTTTAAGGCTCGCCCCCGCGGCGGGCCTCAACGCTAATCAGGACTGCCCTATGACAAATCCGTTGCTGACCCCGTTTTCCCTGCCGCCGTTCTCGGCGATCCGCCCTGAAGATATCGTGCCTGCGGTGCAATCCGCGCTGGCGGACTGCCGCGCCGCGGTAGAGCGCGTGGTCGCGCAGCCGGGGCCGTTCACCTGGGACAATCTGTGTCAGCCGTTGGCGGAGTCGGACGATCGCCTGTCGCGCATCTGGTCGCCGATCGGGCACCTGAACTCGGTGAAAAACAGCCCGGAGCTGCGCGCCGCCTATGAACAGGCGCTGCCGCTGCTGTCCGAGTACGGCACCTGGGTCGGCCAGCACGAAGGGCTGTACCAGGCCTACCGCAGCCTGAAAGAGGGCGCGGCGTTCGAGGCGCTGAGCGTGCCGCAGCGCAAGGCGGTGGACAACGCGCTGCGCGACTTCGAACTGTCGGGCATCGGCCTGTCGGCGGACAAACAGCAGCGCTACGGCGAGATCGTCGCGCGTCTGTCCGAACTGGGTTCCACCTACAGCAATAACGTGCTCGACGCGACCATGGGCTGGAGCAAACTGATTACCGACGAAGCGGAACTGAGCGGCCTGCCGGAAAGCGCTCTGGCGCAGGCGCAGGCGATGGCGCAGGCCAAAGAGCAGGACGGCTGGCTGCTGACGCTGGATATGCCGAGCTACCTGCCGGTGCTGACCTACGCCGACAATCGTGCGCTGCGCGAAGAGATGTACCGCGCCTTCGCCACCCGCGCTTCCGATCAGGGGCCGAACGCCGGCAAATGGGACAACAGCGAAGTGATGGCGGAAACGCTGGCGCTGCGCCATGAGCTGGCTCAGCTGCTGGGCTTCGACACCTACGCCGACAAGTCGCTGGCGACCAAGATGGCGGAAAGCCCGGAGCAGGTGATCGGCTTCCTGAGCGATCTGGCCAAGCGCGCCCGTCCGCAGGCCGAGCAGGAGCTGGCGCAGCTGCGCGCCTTCGCCAAACAGCACTATGGCGTGGACGAGCTCGAAGCCTGGGACATCACCTATTACGGCGAAAAACAGAAACAGCACCTGTTCTCCATCAGCGACGAGCAACTGCGCCCGTACTTCCCGGAACAGCGGGTGGTGGAAGGGCTGTTCGAAGTGGTGAAACGCATCTACGGCATCACCGCCAAAGAGCGTAAAGACGTCGAAACCTGGCATCCGGACGTGCGCTTCTTCGATCTGTTCGACGCTAACGGCGAGCTGCGCGGCAGCTTCTACCTCGATCTGTACGCCCGCGAAAACAAACGCGGCGGCGCCTGGATGGACGACTGCGTCGGCAGCCTGCGCAAGGCCGACGGCACGCTGCAAAAACCGGTCGCTTACCTGACCTGCAACTTCAATCGCCCGCTGGGCGACCAGCCGGCGCTGTTCACCCATAACGAAGTGACCACGCTGTTCCACGAGTTCGGCCACGGTCTGCACCACATGCTGACGCAGATCGATACCGCCGGCGTCTCCGGCATCAACGGGGTGCCGTGGGATGCGGTCGAGCTGCCGAGCCAGTTTATGGAAAACTGGTGCTGGGAGCCGGAAGCGCTGGCGTTTATCTCCGGCCACTATCAGAGCGGCGAGCCGCTGCCGAAGGAGATGCTCGACAAGCTGTTGGCGGCCAAGAATTACCAGGCGGCGCTGTTTATCCTGCGCCAGCTGGAGTTCGGCCTGTTCGATTTCCGCATGCACTTCGAATACAGCCCGGAAAAAGGGGCGCAGATCCTGCCGACGCTGGCGGAAGTGAAGAAAATGGTAGCGGTGGTGCCTTCGCCGAGCTGGGGCCGCTTCCCGCACGCCTTCAGCCACATCTTCGCCGGCGGCTACGCGGCGGGTTACTACAGCTATCTGTGGGCGGAAGTGCTGTCGGCCGACGCCTACTCGCGCTTCGAAGAAGAGGGGATCTTCAACGCCGAAACCGGCAAATCCTTCCTCGACAACATCCTGTCGCGCGGCGGTTCGGAAGAGCCGATGGCGCTGTTCAAACGCTTCCGTGGCCGCGAGCCGCAGCTGGATGCTATGCTGCGCCATTACGGCATTAAAGGATAACTCGACACGTGAGCGTGTGTTTATTGTGTGAAGCAGGCGCCGATCCCGGCGCCTTGTCTGTTTTGGCGCAGCGCTGGCGGCTGGCGTCTGATGACGACGCGCCGATGGCGCTGGTATTGACCCCGCAGCGGCTGGAGCTGCGCAAGCGCGACGAGCCGAAGCTCGGCGGGATCTACGTCGATTTCGTCTCCGGCGCCATGGCGCACCGGCGCCGCTTCGGCGGCGGCCGCGGCGAGGCGGTGGCCAAAGCGGTCGGCATCAAGGGCAGCTACCTGCCGGACGTGGTGGACGCCACCGCCGGGCTGGGGCGCGACGCCTTCGTGCTGGCGGCGCTGGGCTGCCGGGTACGGATGCTGGAACGCAATCCGGTGGTGGCGGCGTTGCTGGACGACGGCCTGCAGCGCGGTTATCAGGATGCGGAAATCGGCCCGTGGCTACGCGAGCGCCTGACGCTGCTGCACGCTTCCAGCCTGACGGCGCTGGCGGATCTCAGCCCGCGTCCCGAGGTGGTGTATCTCGATCCGATGTTCCCGCACAAGCAGAAAAGCGCGCTGGTGAAGAAAGAGATGCGGGTGTTTCAATCGCTGGTAGGCAGCGACGATGACGCCGACGGCCTGCTGGAACCGGCGCGCCGTTTGGCGACCAAGCGCGTGGTGGTGAAACGCCCGGACTACGCGCCGCCGCTGGCCGACGTGCCGGCGCACGCCGCCACGCTGACCAAGAGCCACCGCTTCGATATCTACATGCCGCTGTAATCTCTGCCGGGCCCGCGTGTCGGGCCCTCAACGCTGTTCCCGCAAACTTTTCCCTACGCCGCCGCCCGGATGCACCGCCAGCAAGGCGTCCTTGTCATAACCGCTGCGCGCCATCAGGCAGGCGCAGGCGGCGTCGAAGATCGCCAACACCAGCACAATTGAGGTGGTGGCCAGCATGTTCAGCGGATCTATCTCCTTCTGCACCCCGGTAGCGATCGTCAGCTGCGCCGCCTGCGCGATGGCAGAATGCGGATTTTCCGTCATCGCGATCAGCGTCACCCCCTTGGCCTGCAGCGTCGGCAGCAGGCGGGTCAGCTCGTCGGAATTGCCGCCGCGCGAGATCAGGATCAGCAGATCGTCGGCGCGCAGAAAGCCCAGATCGCCATGCGCTGCGCCGGTGGCGTCGAGATAGACCGCCGGCCGCTCCACGCAGGCCAGCATATGGGCTATCTTGCGCGCCGCAATCCCCGAAGTGCCGACGCCGGTGACGGCGATTTTACCGTGGCAGTCGGCCAGCAGCGCCAGCAGGCGCTGCCAGGTGTGCGCGTCGAGGCGTTCGCCCAGCTGGGCCAGCTCCTGGCTGTAGGTTTGCCAGCCCTGGAGGGCCTGCCGCCATTCCTGCTGCATCACGCCTCCTCCTGCATCAACCGGCGGTATTTCATGTGGTCGTTGTACAACTCGTGGAACACCCGGTATTTGCGGTCGTAATAGCTTTTAATCTGGTTGGTCTGCGGCGTGACCGTCTTGCCGATGCGGCTCATGGCGCTCATCGCCTCCGGCAAAGTGTCGAACACGCCTGCCGCCACGGTGCCCATCATTGCACCGCCCAGCAGCATCGCTTCGCTCTCCTCCGGCAGCAGCATGGCGCAGCCGGTGGCGTTGGCGTGCTCCTGCACGAAGATCGGGTTCTTGGTGCCGCCGCCGCTGGCCATGATGGTGTCGATGCTGTAGCCGCTGTGGTTCATGGTTTCGATAATGTGGCGGGTGCCGAGCGCGATGGCCTGGATGGTGGCCAGGTAGTGCAGCGCCATGTCCTCCGGCGTGCGCGACAGCTTCAGCCCGGTCAGGATGCCGGTCAGCGTCGGGTTGGCGCGCGGCGAGCGGTTGCCGTGGAAGTACGGCAGCATATGAATGTCCTGCGTCAGGAAAGCGATGTTCTCCGGCTCACCGGCCATGCGGCGCAGAATGGCGTTCAACACCTCATAAATGGTCTGGCCCTGGGTTTTTGCCTGCGCCAGCAGCTCCGGGTAGCACGGGTGCGACTGGATGACATGATCGATCAGCGCGCCGGTGGCGGACTGGCCGCCTTCGTTCAGCCAGTATTCCGGCAGGATCGCCGAATAGTACGGCCCCCAGACGCCGCCGATAAAGCGCGCGGTGCGCGACATCGCCATATGGCCGGTGGAGGTGCCGCCGATCAGCGCGACGCGGCGGTTGAAGTCGGCCACTTCACCGGAGACGCCGGTAGCGCCCAGCGTGCCGAGGGTGCCGGCGTGCGCGTCGATGATAGATACACTCACCGCCGTGCCAGCGATCAGGCCCATTTCGCTGGCGGCGCGCTGGGTCAGGCCGTGGCCCAGCGGTTCGCCCATCATTTTGACGTCGCTGCCGATCTTGGCCGCGTCGTGTTCCAGCAGGTCTTCCAGCCCGATCTGCTGGAAGTAGCTCTTGTCCCAACGCTGTTCATGGCCGAGATAGGTCCACTTGCACACCGTCGAGCACAGTGAACGGGTGGCGTCCTGGGTGGCGCGCCAGGTGAGGAAGTCAGGCAGATCGAACAGGTAGCCGGCGTTGGCCCAGGTGGTGGGCATGTGCTGTTTCAGCCACAGCAGTTTCGGCGTCTGCATCTCCGGCGAAATGATGCCGCCGACGAAATCCAGCACCCGGTGTTTGGTGGCGTTGATGCGCTCGGCCTGGGCGATCGCCCGGTGATCCATCCACACGATAATGTTCTGCTCGGTGCGGCCTGAAGGGCTGATGGTCAGCGGTTTGCCTTCTTTATCCAGCACCACCAGCGAACAAGTGGCGTCGAAGCCCAACCCTTTAACCTGGATCGGGTTGATGTCGGCCTGGTTGACCGCGTCGCGCACCGCATTGCACACCGCCTGCCAGATGTTATCCGACGACTGCTCGACGAAATCCGCCTTTGGCCGATACAGGTCGATGGCCCGGCTGGCCTGACCGACCATGCGGCCGTTGAGATCGAATACGCCTGCGCGCGCGCTTCCGGTGCCCACATCTACGCCAATAAAATAGCTCGCCATTATCTGTTTTCTCCTAAGCTTTTCGATTCTGTAACGCGATAAACAGGATCAGCACGCCGCCCCACAGAGCCATGGTCAGGTAGCTGCTGACCCCCAGCAAATTGAGGCCGCTTTCCAACATTTGCAGCACGATCAGCGCCAGCACCAGACCCAGAATGCGGCCGAAACCGCCGTCCGGGTTAATGCCGCCCAGCACCGAGGCCAGAATGGTCACCAGCAGATAAGATTCGCCGTAGCCGGCCTTGGCCGAGTTGAACTTGGCCATCATCAGCAGCGCGGCGCCCCAGCCGAGCAGCGCCGACAGGATATACACCGCGATCTGCACCCGCGCGGTGTTCACGCCGCTAAAACGGGTGGCCTGCTCGTTGGAACCGAGCAGGTACAGGCTGCGGCCCAGCGTGGTGTGCTCCAGCAGCAGCCACAGACCGATCGCCACCAGCAGGAACAGGATCAGCGCCACCGGCACGCCGAGCACGGCGCCGTTGCCGAGAAATTGAATCGCCGCCGGGAAGCCGGAGATCACGGCGCCGTTGGTCAGCAGGATATTCAGGCCGGTGATCAGGGTCATGGTGCCGAGCGAGGCGAGGATCGGCGATACGCCGATCCAGGCCACCAGTGCGCCGTTGAGCGCGCCGATCGCCACCGCCACCAGCAGGCCGGCCAACAGCGCCAGCACCAGGAACAGCGGCTGGTCGGGATGGCTGACGATGATCGCCGCCATCACCAGCGAACAGGCGTTGGCGCCGGCGATGATCGACAGGTTGATGCCGCCGGTCAGCATGGTGATGCCCATGCCGAGCGCCAGCAGGCCGAGGATCGGCAGCTGCGAAGCGATCGACTGGAAGTTGCCGAGGCTGAAGAAGCGCGATCCGAGCAGCCCGGCGAACAGCAGCGCCACCGCGATGATGATCGCGCCCTGCAGGCGAATGATTCGATCGCTTGGGATCAACCGAGTTAACTGCGTCATGTCAGATCTCCTTGAGCAGCTTGCGTTTTTCGTTCCAGGCGGTGGTGCTGATGCTGATCAAAATGATCGCGCCGCTGAATACCTGGTGCCAATAGGCCGAGACGCTGAGCAGCGTCAGCCCGTTTTGCAGGAAGGCCAGCAGTACCACGCCGAGCAGGGTGCCGGTCAACGACCCGCGGCCGCCGCTCATGCTGGTGCCGCCCAGCACCACCGCCGCCAATACCGTCAGCTCGAAGCCGAGCAGCGAGTTGGGCGCCACCGATTGGGTGATCTGCGCCTGCACCACCGCCGCGACGCCGGCCAGGATGCCCATGTAACCGTAGACGCAGAAGTGCAACCGCAGCAGGTTGAGCCCCAGGCGCGACGCCGCGTCGCGGTTGCCGCCCATGGCGTAGATCTGGCGCCCCAGCCGGGTACGGTTCATCAGCACGCCGGTGACGACGATGGTCGCCAGTAGGCACAGCAGCGGCAGGGTCAGGCCGTAGTCGTAGCCGTCGGCGCCCTGGAACGAGAACCAGTTGATGCCGTTCATGAACCAGTCCGGGAAGCCGTACAGCCAGGTGCCGTTGGTGGCGTACACCAGCAGGCCGTAGAACAGGTTGAGGGTGGCGATGGTGATGATGATCGCCGGCACTTTCAGCCAGTACACCAGAAAACCGTTCACCAGCCCGAGCAGCAGGCCGACGCCGGCAGCCAGGGCGAACGCCAGCGGGAAGCTGCCGCCGTGCTGGATCACCCAGCTGGCCATCACATATTGGGCGATGGCGGTGATGGCCGGGAACGAAATGTCGATGCCGCCGGCGATCAGCACCACGAACAGGCCGCAGGCCAGGATGCCGAGAATGGCGTAGCTGGTGGCGACGTCGGTCAGGTTGCCGAGCGTCAGAAACTCGTCGGTGCCGGCGCTCAGGCCGATCGCCAGCAGCAGCACCAGCAGGCCGAGATAAAACTCGTGCCGCCCGGCCAGGCGGGCCAATAATGACTTATCCATTCACCACCTCGGCGATCTGTTGTTCGGTACTCTGGTGCGGCGCGAATTCGGCGATCAGCTCGCCCTTGCGCATCACCATCACCCGATGGCTGTTGTAATAGGCTTCCGGGATCTCGTCGCAGATCATCAGCACCGCCATACCCAGCTGCGCCAGATCGCGGGCGATCTGGTAGATCCCCTCTTTGTTGGCGATGTCTACGCCGACGGTAGGCGAGTCGAGGATCAGGATCTTCGGCTGAGTCGCTACCCATTTGGCGATGGCGATGCGCTGGGCGTTGCCGCCGGACAGGGTCTTCACCGGCAATGCGCTGTCGGACACCTTGATGTTCAAATCGCGGATCAGCCGGTTGACCAGCTCGGTCGCTTTGGCGTGATCCAGCAATCCAAACGAGGTATGCAGCCGATCGAAGACGGTGACGATGGTGTTGTCGTAGATCGATTGATCCATGATCAGCCCCTGCGTCAGACGATCCTCCGACACATAACCGATGCCGTGGCGCACCGCTTCGCGGTTGTTGTGCAACTGTACCGCTCGGCCCTCGATGCGGATCTCGCCGCTGTCCGGCCGCGTCATGCCGAACAGGCTGAGGCACAGTTCGGTGCGGCCGGCGCCGAGCAGGCCGACGATCGAGACGATCTCGCCGCCGCGCAGCGCCAGATTGACGTTGCGGTATTTCTCGCCGCGGCTGAGGTTGCGCACTTCGAGCAGCGGCGCCTGTTCGGTCGACGGCAGCGGCGGCAGCGGGCTGTAGTGGAAGCGTTGGCCGGTCATCAGGAACGCCAGTTCATGACTGTCCAGTTCGCTGGCCGGCCAGGTACCCACCAGCTTGCCGTCGCGCATCACGCTGATGCGGTCGGCGACTTCCATCACTTCATCCAATCGGTGGCTGACGAACACCACGCAGATGCCGGCGGCCTTCAGCTCGTTGACCACCCGCAGCAGGCCGTCGACCTCCTGGCGGGTCAGCGAGGCGGTCGGTTCATCCATGATCACCAACCGCGCCTCGGCCGCGATGGCGCGACAAATCGCTACCAGCTGCCGATCGGCGATCGACAGTTTTTCCACTTTTTTATCGGGGTCGATACGCACGCCGACCCGCGCCATGGCGTCCAGCGCCGTCTGGCGCATCAATCGCTGGCGTACCCAGAAGCGGCCGCCGGGCAGGTAGCTGTGGATGGCGATGTTTTCCGCCACCGTCAGGTTAGGGAACAGCGACAGGTCCTGATAGATCACCTGTATGCCGTAATAACCGGACAGCTGCGGCGTCAGGGCGTGGAAAAGTTTGCCTTCCAGCGAAATATTGGCGCCTTTTTCCGGCTGATAGACGCCGGAGATGATTTTAATAATGGTGCTTTTGCCGCAGCCGTTTTGCCCGGCCAGGCAGTGCACTTCGCCTTTATTCAGCGTCAGGTTGATCTGGTCTAATGCCAGCACGCCTGGGAATCGCTTGCTGATATTCTCCAGGGTGATAAATGCGGGGGAGGTTGTCATAACGTTAACCTGTGCTTGCGTAGCGGCCGAAGCCCTGGGCGCAGCAAAGCTGCGCCCCTACGAGGGTTTAACTATTTTCCCGGTGTGGCGAAATTACGCGAAAAATCAGAATCCGAGCGATTGGGCGTTGTCTTTGGTGACTTCCAGAATCTTATTAAACCGAATCACTTTGTGCTCCATATCGACGTCGGCCTTGCCCAGCCCCTCGATCGACAGATCTTTGTTCACTTCCTTGCCCTGCAGCAGCTGATCGGCCACCGTGACCAGCGCATAACCGGCATCTTTCGGATCCCACAGCAGCGCTTTCTTGATGTCGCCGCGCATCAGGTAAGGGGCGGCCTGCGCCGGCATGGCGATGCCCACCACCGCGATTTTGTCCTTGGCGCGCTTCTTGGCCACCGCCTGGCCGGCGCCGATCGGGCCGAGCGAGCCGAAGCCGATGATGCCCTTCATCTGCGGATAGGTTTTCATCAGATCCAGCGTGGTGGCGTAGGATTTGTCGATGCTTTCCGCCACCGGCAACCGCGAGGTGACTTCAAACATGTCCGGGTATTTTTCTTTCTGGTATTTGATGGCGGAATCGGCCCAGGCGTTGTGCAGCGGTACGGTCAGCGAACCGACGTAGATCGCGTAACCGCCTTTGCCGCCCATGTCTTTCGCCAGCTCATCGACGTTGGCCTGCGCGTATTTCTCGCTGTCGATGGTCTCGATGTCCCACTGGCCGATCTGCTGGTCCGGGGATTCATGGGTCAGCACCACGATGCCTTTGTCGCGCGCCTTTTTCAGTACCGGCTCCAGCACCTTGGCGTCGTTCGGCACCACGATGATGGCGTTGACGTTCTTGGCGATCAGATCCTCAATCACCTTGACCTGCGCGGCCGGATCCGGCGTAGCAGGGCCGGTCTGGTAGGCGTTGACGTCGAGTTTTTTCGCCGCCTCGTTAACGCCCGTTTCCATGCGGTTGAACCACGGAATGCCGGTCACTTTGGCGACCACGGCGATCTCATATTTATCAGCGGCGAACACAGGTGTTGTCGATAACATGCACGCAGAAACCACACATGCATTTAATAATGCGAGGTTAAATTTCATTAGCTGTACCTTTTTTTATCTGTAGGGGTGGCGGTTTTTCCACCGCTGCAGATTACAAAGGAATGGAAGAGGGGGCGTAGCTGAAGTTAATAAAATGTGATCTGCGCACATTTAAGTAAAATATTGACAGGTTTGTTGTTAAATAAATGTTTAATTATTTGGCGGTGGTAAATTTACTACCGATTAAATGGTAGTTTGAAACTACTTGATAACTTAAAATTAACAAATTGAGATCATTTTGACGGCGTGAGGGCGGAAAAAAATGCCGGCGCAGAGGCCGGCATTGAAGCATTTAATCGATGTGTGAACAAGATCACCTTTGCGGCGATTACAGCACGCCCTGCGCCAGCATGGCGTCGGCGACCTTGACGAAACCGGCGATATTCGCGCCGTGTACGTAGTGAGTTTGCTTGCCTTCGCCGCCGTATTCCACGCAGGCGTGGTGAATATCCGCCATGATATGTTGTAAACGTACATCCACTTTCTCCGCCCGCCAGCCGATGCGCGCGGCGTTTTGCGCCATCTCCAGCCCTGAGGTGGCCACGCCGCCGGCGTTGGCCGCCTTGCCCGGCGCGAACAGTACCCCGGCGTCGAGGAAGGCGTCGGTGGCCTGGATGGTGGTCGGCATGTTGGCGCCTTCCGCCACCGCTTTCACCCCGTTGCGGATCAGCGTCTGCGCCGCGTCGAGATCCAGCTCGTTCTGAGTGGCGCACGGCAGGGCGATATCCACCGGCACGTTCCACGGCTGCTGGCCCGCCAGATAGGTCAGGCCGCGCTCGCGGGCGTAATCCGCCACTCGGCCGTAACGCTGGTTTTTGATCTCCGCCAGGTGCGCCAGCTTCTCGGTGGTGAAACCATCTTCGTCCACCAGGGTGCCGCCGGAATCCGATACGGTGATCACGCGCGCGTCCAGCTCCAGCGCTTTTTCGATGGTGTACTGCGCCACGTTGCCGGAGCCGGATACCGCCACCCGCATGCCTTCAAAGCCCAGGCCGTGGCGTTGCAGCATGGCGTCGGTGAAGTACACCAGGCCGTAGCCGGTCGCCTCGGGGCGGATCAGGCTGCCGCCGAAAGAGAGGCCCTTGCCGGTAAACACGCAGGCGGTATTGTTGGACAGTTTCTTCATCATGCCGGTCATAAAGCCGACTTCACGGCCGCCTACGCCGATGTCGCCGGCCGGCACGTCGGTGTCCGGCCCCAGATGGCGATACAGTTCGGTCATCAGCGCCTGGCAGAAGCGCATGATCTCGCCCTGGCTTTTGCCCTTGGGATCGAAATCGGAGCCGCCTTTGCCGCCGCCCATCGGCAAGGTGGTCAGAGCATTCTTGAAGGTCTGCTCAAAGCCGAGAAACTTCAGGATCGACAGGTTTACCGACGGGTGGAAGCGCATGCCGCCCTTGTAGGGGCCGATGGCCGAGTTGAACTGCACGCGGAAGGCGCGGTTGACCTGCACCTGGCCGCGATCGTCCACCCAGCTGACGCGGAACTGAATGACGCGCTCGGGCTCTACCAGGCGCTCCAGCAGCGCCTGTTCGCGATAGCGCGGGTTGCGTTCGATAAACGGCCACAGCGAAGTGAACACTTCGCGCACCGCCTGCAGATATTCCGGCTGGTGGGGGTTATGGCGCTGTAACGAGGACAGGAAAGACTCTACCGATGCGGCATATTCCATGGATAACTCCTTTTAGCATTAAATGTTCCCCCGCTGTTTTTTATAGAAATGGATTTAGGCGATGCTCGGGGGGAGGATGTTGTGTCTTTAGCGACTATATCATCGGAGGGCGGTTGATTATCAAGCGATTAATCGGTGTGACGGCATGAAAAACGCCCGCATGGCGCGGGCGTTGGGCAGCTTGGTTAGCGGGCGCTTACTTTTTACTCGTCTTCTTCATCGCGCAGCGGCACGATCAGCATGTCGATGTGCACGGTATTGATCAGCTGGCGCGCGGAAGACATCAGCTTGCTCCAGAAGTCCTGGTGGTGGCCGCACAGCACCAGGTCCATATCGTATTTCTTGATGGCGTCCACCAGCACCTGCGCCAGATCGCCGCTGCCGCTCAGGGTCTCGCTGATCGGGTAGCCGGCGTTCTGCGACAGCTCGGTCAGCGCCTGATGGGTTTCCTCGGAGATGCGTTTTTGCATGTCGCCGAGGTTGACGTCGATCAGGCCGGTATAGAGATCGGAATAGTTGACATCGACGTGGATCAGAGAAACTTTAGCGTTGTACGGCCGCGCCATAGAGACGGCTTTCTCTACCAGGATCTTGCTTTCCGGGGATAGGTCTACCGCGATCAATATGTGTTTGTAAGCCATAAGAATACTCCTTCCATAAACATGCCGATTAAAAAGGGTTAGCAGGCGTTCCATGTACCCGCCTGGCGCTTTTGGTTCCATAGTATCATTCGGATAACGCAATGATATGTTGGGGCGATCACACTGCGCCGCATCGAAACGCTCTCCGCCCGATACCTTTCGTTGTACACCCGTGCGGCGTAAAAGCCTATGGGTTATGCGAATGCTGACGGTCTGACCGCTTGAATTATAAGCGTTATTAAACAAAGTATAGCGCTAAATGTGCAATCAGCGTTCCAGATGCGGCTGCAGCAGGCTTTCAAACCACTCGTGAAACACCGCCAGGCGGCGCGAACGCTGGCGGCGATGGGGATAGATCAGCGCGATCGGCATGGAGGCGGGGCGGTAATCGGGCATCACTTCCACCAGTTCGCCGGCGTCGAGCAGATGCTGCACGTCGTAACGCGGGATTTGCATCAATCCCAACCCGGCACGGCAGCAGGCGATATAGCTTTCGGCGTTGTTGACCACCACCCGGCTGGGCAGTTCGAGCCGCTGCGTGTGGCCGTCGTCGGTCAGGTATTCCCAGGGGGATTCGCGGCCGGTTTTGGGGGAGGCGTAACCGATACTCCAGTGTCCTGGCGCGAGATCGCCGGGTTGCTGCGGGTAACCAAATTCGCTCAGGTAGGCGGGGCTGGCGCAGTTGATCTGCGCGATGCGGCCGAGCGGGCGCATCACCAGGCTGCTGTCGTGCAGATCGCCGACGCGCACCGCGCAGTCGACCCCTTCCTGCACCAGATCGATGGCGCGATCGGCGGAGCCGAGCATCAGCTGCAGGTGAGGATGGCGCCGCAGCAGGCCGGGCAGCGCCGGGGCGATCAGCCGGCGGGCGATGCGGCTCGGCACGTCGACGCTGAGCCGCCCGGAGGCCTGGCGCTGGCTGGCCTGAAACGACTGATCGATGTCTTCCACTTCGGCCAGCAGCGGGCGCAGCCGTTCGAGCAGCTGTTCGCCGTCGGCGGTCAGCCGCACCTGCCGCGTGGTGCGGTGCAGCAGGCGCACGCCCAGCTGCGTTTCCAGTTGTTGCACGGCGGCGGACACCGAGGCGCGCGGCACCTCCAGCGCATGGGCCGCCCGGATAAAGCTGCCCATTTCCGCCACCTGCACGAATACGCGGTATTGATTGAATCTGTCCATCTCGTTGACCTGCTGTTCCTTGGCGCCGTTCCCGACAGAAAGTGTAGCCGCATGGCGCGGTTGCGCGCGAGCAGGTGCGGGGGCGATATTTGCCCCCGCCGGGATTATTTGGTGGTGTAGCCGCCGTTGATCAGGATGGTTTGGCCGGTTACCCACCAGCCGTCGCTGACCAGATGGCGGATGAACGGCACCACGTCTTCGATATCGGTCAGGCCGGTTTTGCTGAACGGCGACAGCGCCGCCGCCGTTTTGTGGTAGGCCACGGCGTCCGCGCCTTCCGCCGGGTAGAAGAATGGCGTATCCATCGGGCCGGGGCCGACCGCGGTCACGGAGATGCCGCGTTCGCCGAACTCCTTGGCGGCGGCGCGGGTGAAATGCTCCACCGGCGCCTTGGTGCCGGCGTAAGCGGCGTAGAACGGCGTGAAGGCGCCGAGAAGCGAGGTGACCAGCGTGCAGATTTTACCGTTGTCGTTGAGGTGCTTGCCCGCCTCTTTCAGGAAGAAGAACGCAGTTTTGGCGTTGACCGCCGTCATCTCGTCATACTCGGCTTCGCTGATGTCGACCATCGGTTTTTTCAGCACTTTGCCGACGGTATTGATGGCGATATCCGGCTTGCCGACGGCGGCGATCGCATCGGCGAACAGCTTCTCGACCGCGCCCGCGCTGGTCAGATCGGCCTGCAGCGCGACGCCTTGCGCCCCGGCGGCCTGAATGGCGGCGACGGTTTTCTCCGCCTCGGCTTTGGAAGCGGCGCTGTTGTAGTGGATCACCACCGCTTTGGCGCCTTGTTCAGCCAAATCGCGAGCGATCAGCCCGCCGAGATTTTTGGCGCCGCCGGCGATCAGAACGGTTTTTCCCTTGATTGAATGGTTTGCCATAACAGTTTCCTTGGATGAACGTAACGGAAACCTGAGTCTAGCCAGCGCCGGGGGAAAGATCAGCGGCGTGCGGCGGGATAGACTATCCAGAAAAACCGACTAATTATCGGCCGGCGACGACTCGCTATCTCGCCCCGGCGGGGGGCTTTCGGCGCACGGCGGTAAATTTTATCCACTGATCAGGCCAGTTTGCGTTTCATTAACCTACAATGATGGATATGGGCCTCATCATTTCCCCTCTGAGTAGAACCACGCTGTGCAAGTTTCTCTGTGCGGTGCGGCAACGTCTTCGGAGGCGGTGGGTTATGGGCGTGGCCCGTGCAGGCAAAAAAGGGGATGAGAGCGGTAAGCTCCAGCAGAGTATCGGGTAATGAGGTAGGGCGGTTGGACCCGGCGGATGGCCGTGGATAACAACGCCTTGAGGGGGTAATCATGATCAGTACCGTCGCGCTGTTTTGGGCCTTATGTGTGGTGTGTGTGGTAAACATGGTGCGGTATTACTCTTCTCTGCGCGCGCTGCTGGTGGTATTGCGCGGCTGTGACCCGTTGCTGTACCAATACGTCGACGGCGGCGGTTTCTTCACCGCCCACGGGCAACCCAGCAAGCAGCTGAGGCTGGTGCGCTATATCTTTGCGCAGCGCTATGTCGAGCACCACGATCCGGAGTTTATTCGCCGCTGCGAGCGGGTGCGCGGGCAGTTTATGCTGACTTCGGCTCTGTGCGGCCTGGTGGTCATCAGCCTGATAGGGCTGATGATCTGGCATTGATGTCTGTCCGTTTCCTTTGATGCAGGCAAAAAAAAGGCGGCCATTCGGCCGCCTTTCTCATGATGCTATCAGTTAGATCAGCTTCAGCGCCACCCAATACAGCGCACCGGAAAGCAGAATCGAGATTGGCAGGGTCAGTACCCAGGCCAACAGGATGTTTTTCACGGTTTTGCTCTGCACGCCGCCGCCGTCCACGATCATCGTCCCGGCAACCGCCGAAGAGAGCACGTGGGTGGTGGAGACCGGCATGCCGGTATAGCTCGCCACGCCGATCGACAGCGCCGCGGTCATCTGGGCCGACACGCCCTGGGCGTAGGTCATGCCTTTCTTACCGATCTTCTCGCCGATGGTGGTAGCCACGCGTTTCCAGCCCACCATGGTGCCGAGCGACAGCGCCAGCGCGACGGCGACGATGATCCACATCGGCGCATACTCGACGGTCTGCAGCAAATCCTGACGCAGGTTCTTCAGGAAGCGCTGGTCGGCAGATGAGGTTTCCGGCAGCTTGGCGACTTTATCCGCCGTGTCGGTCACGCACATCAGCAGGCGGCGCAGGTGGCTGCGCTGCTCAACCGTCAGCTGATCGTAGCTTTGCAGGTTGGTCAGCATGCCCTGAGCCAGTTCGATCGCCGGCATGGCGCGCGAACTGTCGCAGTGGAACTCGGCCGGCTTGTTAGGTTCGGCTTCGTCATCCGGGCTTGGCACCAGCGGCGTCAACGACACCGCATGCGACAGCGCGTCACCGTGCTGCTGGTAATATTGCTGCAGGTGGGTCACGGCATCACGCGTACGGGTGATGTCATAACCGGTTGCATTCATATTGACCACGAAGCCGGCCGGCGCCACGCCGATCAGCACCAGCATGATTAGGCCGATGCCTTTCTGGCCATCGTTGGCGCCGTGCGAGAAGCTGACGCCAATCGCCGACAGGATCAGTGCGATGCGGGTCCAGAACGGCGGCTTGCGTTTGCCGTCGACCTTTTCACGTTCCGCAGGGGTCATGTGGATACGCTGGCGTTTCTTGGTGCCACTCCAATAGCGGCGCAAGGCGAACACCATCACTCCCGCCACCATCATGCCGACCAGCGGCGAGAACAGCAGAGAAAGGAAAATGCCAATCATTTTCGGGACGTTAAGCGCATCCACCACCGAAGTGTTGGTCATCAGGGCGTTGGTTAAACCGACACCGATGATGGCGCCTATCAGCGTATGGGAACTGGAGGCCGGCAGACCGAAATACCAGGTGCCGAGGTTCCAGATGATTGCCGCCAACAGCATGGAGAAGACCATGGCTAATCCGTGTGCTGAACTGACGTTCAACAACAGATCGGTAGGCAACAAGTGGACGATGGCGTAAGCAACACTCAAACCGCCGAGCATTACGCCAAGAAAGTTGAACAAACCTGCCATCACGACCGCAAGTTGCGAGCGCATGGCGCGGGTATAAATAACTGTAGCGACCGCATTGGCCGTATCATGAAAACCGTTGATGGCTTCATAAAACAACACGAACAACAATGCGAGAATTAACATCAGGCCGGTATGGAAATCCAGGCCAGCGAACAAATGCAGCATAAGCGTTACGCCAGTTTGTGGACATGAACGCCGCGCATTATCAGTGACAACCGGGGCCGGGGAAAAGGAAAATATGACGTTTTTTTGATTTGGACATGACGAAACGATGGCGTGTCTATAACAAAAATATGAAATATCAACGCGTTATTCTCCTCTGACCTCTGTAATATTTTCTTACTATGGCGTTGACGGCGCCGGGGCTTTACAATCTGCCGCCGTGAATTTGGCGGTGACCGGCGGCGAAACGGCGTAATATGGCGCTCTTTTGTCGCGATTGTGGTTTTGATAAGAGAGGCTCAGGTGGAACAGTTTGATGTCGTAGTGATTGGGGCGGGCGCTGCCGGCATGTTTTGCGCCGCGCAGGCGGGGCAACTCGGTTGCCGCGTGTTGCTGCTCGACAACGGCAAAAAACCGGGCCGCAAGATCCTGATGTCCGGCGGCGGGCGCTGCAACTTTACCAACATGTATGCCGAACCGGCGGCCTACCTGTCGAACAACCCGCATTTCTGCAAGTCGGCGCTGGCGCGTTATACCCAGTGGGACTTCATCGATCTGATCAACCGCTACGGCATCGCCTACCATGAAAAAACGCTGGGGCAGCTGTTCTGCGACGACTCGGCGCAGCAGGTGGTGGATCTGCTGGTCAAAGAGTGCGAGCTGGGCCAGGTGACGATGCGCCTGCGCAGCGAAGTGCTGGGCGTGGAGAAAACCGCACAGGGTTACGAACTGGCGCTGAATGGTGAAAAAGTGAGTGCTCGCTCACTTGTGGTGGCCAGCGGCGGATTATCCATGCCGGGGCTGGGCGCCTCGCCGTTCGGTTACAAGCTGGCGGAGCAATTTGGCCTCAAAGTGCTGCCGACGCGCGCCGGGCTGGTGCCTTTTACCCTGCATAAGCCGCTGTTGGAGCATGTGCAGACGCTATCCGGCGTCTCGGTGCCGGCGGTGATCACCGCCGAGAACGGCGTCAGTTTCCGCGAAAGCATCCTGTTTACCCACCGTGGCCTCTCCGGGCCGGCGGTGCTGCAGCTGTCGAGCTATTGGCAGCCTGGTGAGTATGTGAGCGTTAACTTACTTCCTGAGCTGGATCTGGCGGCTTTCCTCGATGAACAACGCCGGCAACACCCGAACCAAAGCCTGAAAAATACCCTGGCGTTGCAATTGCCGAAGCGGCTGGTGGAATGCTTGCAGACGCTGGGACAACTGCCGGAGGCGACGCTGAAGCAGCTGAATGCCCCGCAGCAGGCGGCGCTGGTGGATCTGTTGCAGAACTGGCGCGTGCAGCCGAACGGCACCGAAGGCTACCGCACGGCGGAAGTGACGCTCGGCGGCGTCGACACCAACGAACTTTCCTCCAAGACGATGGAAGCCCACAAGGCGCCGGGGCTCTACTTCATCGGCGAAGTGGTGGACGTGACCGGGTGGCTGGGCGGTTACAACTTCCAATGGGCCTGGAGCTCGGCCTGGGCCTGCGCCCAGGCGCTGGCGGCGCAGGAACGTTAAAACGCCGCTCAACCTAGAAATGCGCCGGGTCACATTGGCCCGGCATTGAGCTGATTCATTAATTTTATTTTAGTGTCATCGTCGAGAAAACTCGCCTCCAGCGCCTGCCTGTTACTGCGGTTAAAATCTTCATCGCGCCAGCCGAAGGCGTCGTGCAGCAGCTGATATTCCTTGTTCAGCGTGGTATCGGCGACGGTGCGCGCATCGGTATTCACATTCAGCCGCACCCCCCACTTTTTCAGCCGGTCTATCGGATGGTCGTCGATGCTGTCGAACAGATTGCAGGTGAGGTTACAGCTGGGGCAGATCTCGAGCAGCACGCCGGTGGCTATCAGACGCTCGACGAGCGCGGGGTCCTCGATGCTCCGGACGCCGTGGCCGATACGCGACACCTGCAGCCGATCCAGCGTCTCCCGCACGCTGTCTGCGCCTTTCGCCTCACCGGCGTGGGCGATGACGTTGCCACCGGCCTCACGCACGGCGCGAAAGGCCGCCACATGGTGGGTTAGCGGATAACGCGCCTCGTCGGCGGCCAAATCCAGCGCTACCACGCCACGGCCCAGAAAGTTAACCACGAGCCCGGCGGTTTGCAGGCTGGCGGCCGCATCGAAATGCCGCAGCGTGCACAGGATCAGCCCGGCGGTGATGCCGTAAGTTTGCGCGGCGTCATGCATCGCGGCGAGCACCGTCTCGACCACCGATTCGCCGGTTAATCCCATCCGGGTATGCAGCAGCGGAGCAAAGCGTACTTCCGCATAGATGACGTTATCCGCCGCCAGCTGCGCGAACAAGTCATCGACGGCCAGCGTTATCGCCTGGCGTGTCTGCAAGAGGTCTATTTGCGGCGCGATCTTGCTTAAAAAGTCCCCCAGATCGGCGCATCGCTTCGGCGCGATAAATTGCCGATTAAATGCCGCTCTGGTTATTTGCGGGTCGGCCTTCTTTACATAGTGATAGCTTAAACAGGTATCCAAATGGACGTGTAATTCCACCTTGTTTAATTTGCTCGGATCGAAAGTCATGGCGGTCACCTATTTCATTCGCGGTGAGATAACAGCGAGAACAGTTTTTCTTTAAACAGGCCGGGTTTAATGCGGGTAATTACGCGCGCATTGGCCGGTTTGCCGGTCAGGTGGGTGGAATCGATGACGTAATGGCCGTAAGACCCTTCACTTTTATATTCTACCCAGGAATACGCTTCCAGACTGGTCTCGACGATGTCCGGGTAGAGCGCCACCGCCATGGTGGTCGGATCGGGTAAATCAAACCCTATACGCTCGGTGCGCCCGGCGTTAAACGCCATCAGCGTGCGGTTGCAGCGCACGGCAAAGCGCCCCAGCTCGCTGAGATCATTCAATCGAACTATATCGCGTTGGTCGATAAACGCTTCCCCCATGCCGATCTCCCAGCCGACAAGGGTGAGCGGCAGCCCGGCAGTGAGCACCAGATGCGCGGCTTCGGCGTCGGCGTAAAAATTAAATTCGGCCAGCGGGGTGATATTGCCGGGCGTCAGCCCGGAACCGCCCATGACATAAACCCTTTTCACGTGTTCGGCCAGCGCGGGCGCCTTCAGCACCGCCATCGCAAGATTGGTCAGCGGCCCGAGGGTGACGATTTCCAGCTCGCCATTGAGCCGTGCGGCACAGTCGATGATGGCGTCTACGGCATGAACGGGTTCTGCGCTCAGCCGTGGGTTCGGTAAGGCCATGTCGCCCATGCCGTCTTCGCCGTGAATATGGTGCGAGTGATAGCGCGTGCGGAAGAGCGGTTTCGCCATGCCGGCGTAGACCGGAGGGGCGTAGGTTCCCGCTTTTTCCACGCAAATGAGCGCATTTTTGACGCATTGTTCAAGCGGGCAGTTGCCTGCGACGGTGGTGATCGCTTCCACCTTCACGTCGGGTTCGCGCAACGCCATCAGCAGCGCGACGGCATCGTCGGAAGCGGTATCGGTGTCTATCAGAATATGTCGCATGGCACTCTCCTTGGGTGGGGTCTGCGGAGAACATACCCAGACGACCCGAGGCAAAAAAGGCCAGATGTCCTTTTTCGTTCTGAAGCGCACCGGCTATGCTGGGCGCAGCCGAAAAGATAGGATGCAAGACGTTAACGGATAAGCCCCGGGAGTGAATCGCCGTGAAAACTGTCGGTGACAGCAAGCTAAAAGAAGCGTTTATCGACGCTCACGATCTGCGAACGGCGCTTTCGCCCCCGTTGCTGGCCGCCTTGCGCCTGGTCAGCGTCGAGGCCGGCGAGCACCTGGTGACGCAAAGCGATCGCTTGAGCCACCTATATTTGCTCGTACAGGGAAAACTGCAGGTGGAGAATTACGACGCGAACGGCATGCACATCGTCTTTTCCTTTGAAACGGATTTTTCCGTAATCGGCGATCTGGAGCTGTTCTCCCAGGCGCAGCGGTCGGTGTTCAGCAGCGTTCAGGCGGTGACGGACGCGCTGATCTTCACGCTGCCCATCGAGGTGATCAGAGAGCGAGCCATGCACGATCCCGCCTTCCTCACCTTTATGTGTCGGCAGCTGAGCGACAAGCTGCTTAACGCCTCATTGCTGCATGCGAGCGGCGGCTTAACGGCAGAATATAAGTTGCGAAAGTTTCTGTTATTTAAAATAAAAGACGAAGGCGTGCAGATTCAGCTCGAAAATCGGGAGTTGTTGGCGGGCAGATTAGGCATCTCCGTCAGGCAACTGAGCCGCGCACTGGCGCAGCTCGCGGCGGACGGCATGATTCAGTTTAAAAACAAGTCACTGTGGGTGACGGATCGCCAGCGGCTGTCCGGCCTGGAAGACAATCAGAGGGCCTAACCGATCGCCGGCCCCTTCAATTCCACGCGATTGCCGTCCGGATCGCTGAAATAAATGGACGGGCCGTCTCCCTCCGCGCCATAGCGCGATTCGGCGGGATCAACGTCGATCCCCTGCGATCGCAGATAGGCAAACAGCTCGCCCTCGTTGAAAGGATCGATGCGCAGGCAGACGTGATCGACATTTTGCCGGTGAGGATCGGGCGCCGTGCCGCCTTTTTTCCCCAGCACGCCGTTAATGTCCACCAGATCGATCATGGCCGCACCGGCGCGCAGGTGCATCAGCCCCAAATCCGGCCGCTGTTTGGCGATATCACAGCCGACGATCTGGGTATAAAAATGCAGGCTTTTCTGCATATCGCGCACGCGCAGAACCACATGGTCGATAGTCTTCAGGCTGAAAGGGCGCACGGCCATCTCCTCAAACGGAAGTCTCCTTTACAGCATAAACGGCGCTGGCGGATTTATCCTGCTCCAGATCTAAAGCAAAAAACGGCCAATGGCTTTCACCATCGGCCGCGAGCGCTTGAGCATGCTGGCGTTAGCGCGGGAAGTTGCCGCTCAGCGCATCCAGGCCGCCTTGGTAGATGCCGCTGAACAGGGCGACGGCCTCGTCGTCGCTGATGTTGACCGGCGTGAAGCTGCCCGACCATTCCACGCGCGCCACGTTGGCGTCGTCGGTGGCGTGTACCGACAGGGTGGACAGGTAATTCACCACCGGGAACGGCGCCTGCATGATGGAGTAGCTGTAGCTGCGTTGACGGTTGTCGAACGCTTCCAGCCGCTCGATAACGGTGCCGCCGTCAGAGGTCGTCAAAGTGCGCACGCGGCCGCCTTCAGAAACGACGCTTTTCGGAATGAACGGCAGCCAGTCAGGCAGGGCGTCGAAGCCGCCGATCAGTTGCCATACGGTGTCGGCGGATGCCGGGATGTTCATTGATACGGATGTAGTAGCCATTTTCTTTCTCTCTTAATATCGGTTTAGGGTACGGAATTACATTGCCAGGGTGTCGACGACGCCGCCGTCGACGCGCAGCGCCGCGCCGGTGGTGGCCGAAGACAGCGGAGACGCGAGATAAACGGCCAGGTTGGCCACTTCATCGACGTCCGCCGCGCGTTGAATGATGGAGCTTGGGCGTTCGGTTTTAACGAACTCGTCGGCTTGATCGCGCGCGCTGCGCCCGGATTTGGCCGCCGCTTCCGCCAGCATCTCCTGCAGGCCTTCGGTAAAGGTTGGCCCTGGCAGGATGGCGTTGACCGTCACGCCGGTGCCGGCGAGGCGTTTCGCCAGGCCGTGAGATACCGCCAGGTTGGCGCTTTTGGTCACGCCGTAGTTGATCATGTCCGCCGGGATGGCGACGCCGGATTCGGACGACACGAAAATAATGCGTCCCCAGCCCTGTTCGGTCATGCTCTGCGCGTAGTGGCGCGCCAGACGCACGCCCGAGAGAACGTTGACGTTATAGAAGTGCATCCACTCGCTGTCGGGCACGGTAAAGAAGTCTTTATCGTTGAAAATACCGAGGTTGTTGACCAGCACGTCGGCTTTCGGCTCCGCGGCGAACAGGGTCTCTGCCCCTTGTTCCGTGCCGAGATCGGCGACCACGCCGCGTACCTGCGCGCCGGGCACGTTGGCGCTGATGTCGGCGATGGCGTTATCGACCCCGGCTTTCTGACGGCCGACGATCACCACGGTGGCGCCCGTTTTGGCAAGCCCGCGCGCGATGCCGAGACCGATGCCGGAGGTGGAGCCGCTGACGACGGCGACTTTGCCTGAAAGATCCAGTTTCATCATGTATATCACTCTGTCATGTGGGTAATGGGGCCGGGGGGCGGCCCCATAAAACTTAACGAATCGGCAGCGGCGCGTTGTCGGCCACCAGTTTCTGACGGCGCATCTCCACCCAGAACTCAGCCGGGATCACTGCATCCAGCGCAGCCAGATCTTCGGCCATGCGGCCAGGACGGCTCGAACCGGGGATCACGGCGGCGACGGCCGGGTTAGCCAGCGCAAACTGCAGCGCGGCGGCTTTGACGTCTACCTGGAAGCGAGCGGCGATCGCTTTGATTTTCGCGACTTGCTGGCGAATAGCCGGGGACGCTTTCTGATATTCGAAATGTTCGCCGCCGGCCAGCACGCCGGAGCTGTATGGGCCGCCGACGACGATATCGACATTCTGTTCCAGCGCTTCCGGCATCAGGCGTTGCAGGGCGCGTTCGTGATCCAGCAGGCTGTAGCGGCCGGCCAGCAGGAAGGCATCCGGTTTCGGCTCATCAAGCGCCAGCGTCAGTTCGCAAGGCTCGACGCGGTTGACCCCGAGGCCCCAGGCTTTGATCACGCCTTCGTCACGCAGGCGGGACAGTGCGCGGAAGGCGCCGGTACGGGCGATATTGAACTGTTCCAGCCAGCTGTCGCCGTAGAAATCCTGAGCGACGTCGTGGATCCAGACGATATCCAGACGGTCGGTTTTAAGACGCTTCAGGCTGTGTTCAATGGAGCGAAGCGTACCGTCTTCCGAGTAGTCGTTCAGGATCTTGTTTTTCAAACCGTGTTCGAACAGGCCGCCTTTCTCACCCAGATCGCGGGCGGCGGGATCTTCCATTTCGTCCAGCATGATGCGGCCCACTTTGGTGCTCAGCACGAACTCATCGCGTGGATACTGA
This sequence comes from Serratia sp. LTN-2, assembly GCF_059740205.1. Classification (NCBI taxonomy): domain Bacteria; kingdom Pseudomonadati; phylum Pseudomonadota; class Gammaproteobacteria; order Enterobacterales; family Yersiniaceae; genus Serratia; species Serratia sp. LTN-2. The sequence continues at coordinate 67,750 of NZ_JCAXDO010000010.1, forward strand.
GAGAGCGCTTCGCCCATGCGAATTTCCGACAGGCCGGAACCGTAAAGCGGTGCGGTGTCGAAGTAGCGGATGCCCAAGTCCCAGGCGCTGGTTACGGTAGCCAGCGCTTCTTCTTCTGGAATGGCGCGGAACATATTACCGAGCGGCGCGCCGCCCAAACCGATCTTGCCGGGTAAAATATTTTTGATGCTCATGGTGAATCCTCAATACGTTATCTTTTCAGGGAAACTAGTGGGGCTCATACAGCGTCTGCCCCGTCACGAGGCTAAAGATAACTTGGCAAGTTGTGACTTGATAGGACATAATTTGTCTAAGTTAAGTCCTTTGAGGTCTCAAATGATCGATTTACGTCAGTTGAAATACTTTGTGGCGGTGGCGGAAGAAGAGCACGTCGGCCGTGCCGCCGAACGGCTGCACATTTCCCAGTCACCGCTGAGCCGGCAGATTTCCCAGCTTGAGGAGCGCCTCGGATTGATGCTGTTCGAACGCAATCAGCAGCGCATCCGCCTGACCGCCGACGGCCAGACGTTTCTGGCCGAAACCCGCGCGCTGTTGACGCACGCCACCCGGCTCGAGTCGCTTGGGCGCCGTCTGGGGCGCGGGGAAGACGGCGGGCTGTGCATTGGCTATATCGAAAATGCGATGCACTCCGGCGTCTTGTCGAACGCCTTGCGGTCGCTGCGGGTGTCCCGGCCGGATGTGCACATCGTGCTTTACAGCCAGCCTTCTTCCATGCAGCTGGAAGGGCTGCGGCAGCGTAGCCTGGACGTAGCGCTGGTCAATACGGCGCCGGATCGCGACGATCAGGATTTAGACTATACGCAGGTGTTGGACGATCGCATGCTGCTGGCCCTGCCACAGACGCATCCGCTGGCGGACAGGGAAACGCTGCAGCCGGCGGATCTCACCGATCAGGCCTGGATCTCGGTGATCCACAAAGAGGATGCCCATTCGCGCGACGACTTCGTGGCGGCCTGCGTGAAGGCCGGGTTCGATCCGGATATTCGACTGGAAGCGGGCGAGCCGCTGACCGCGCTGGGGCTGGTCGCCGCCGGGTTGGGGATGACGCTGATCCAGCACAGCTTGCGGCATAACGCGCCGCAGGGCGTGGTGCTGCGCGAACTGCCCTGGATGCAATACACCACGCAGCTGTGGGCAGTGTGGCACAAGGCCAACCTGCGCCCGCTGGTCACCCATTTCCGCGAAGTGATGTCGGCCGGGCCGGCCTGCCACTAACTGCGCGGCGGTGTCCGACCCGGATTGTGTCCGCTACGGTACAGCGCGCAGGGCGGCGACGATCGCCGCCAGCTCGGCGCGCTGCTCGTCTGCCAGCGCGGGCTGCGCCTGCGCCGCATTCTCCGCCAGCAAGGTCTGCAGGCCGATCAGCCAGTCATAGATATAAAACGCGGTATTTTTGGTCGGCGTCGGCGCCAGCCGGGTGAGCCGCTGCTGGCCGCTCCAGTCCACTGCCGGCTGCGGCGGCGGGGTAAAGATCGGCTGGCCGGGGTTGACGCGGCTCTCGGGGCGCGTTGCCGCATCGCGCCGCTGGAAGCCGAGCCAGGCGACGAAGTCGCCCAGCAGCGCCAACGCCTGGCTGATCTGCCGATCTTCCCCTTGTTCCGGCAGGCCGCCGGCGCACAGTGCGCGCTGCAGCTCATCATCGAGCTGCAGGCGGCAGGCGGCGCCGATCAGCGCATCGACCAACAGTTCGAGGTGCGGTTTGTCGACGCCGAGCAGGTCCAACAGCTGCCGGTTGTCCGGCAGTGCGCGCAGATGATTGATCCAGTCTGCGAAGATTCGCGCGGCAAAAGGCGATGCCGGTTGTCCGCCCGCCGCCGCGGGTTCTTGTGCGCCGAACAGATCGATATCCAGTCCGAACGGTGAAGGCGTCGCCGTCGGGGTCGGCGCGGCGTGCTGCTGTTGCTGATAGAGCTGGCGCAGCGTATCGCGCTGGGGCAACAATCGTTCCAGCAGTTCGCCGTGGCGGCCGGCCTGCGCCTGCAGCGCGCGCAGCAGCTGTTGGGCGCGTTGTTGGGTCGCGTGCGGATCGGCGGCGGTGAGCCAGTTGCCGAGCAGGCTTTCCGTCAGCTCGCGCTGCAACTCTTCGCGCAGCTCGAGCAAGCGCGCTTGCTTGTGGGCCGGGCGCGCCTGTGCGGCCAGGTAGTTCACCATGCGGCGGCAATCCTGCTCATCCAGCGCCAGCAGCGTGGCCCAGCTGTCACCGGGTTCGCCGACCTGGCGCTGAACGGCGTCGTCGGGGCGCGATTTGCCTTCCTGGCGTTGGTCGAACGGCGTGATAGCCCAGATTAAACCGGGCTTGCGGCGCTGGCGCAGCGCCGGGGTTTCCCCCTGGGTGTGGTCGACCCAGCCGGCGAGCGCCTGGCCGATGCGCCCAGCGTCCTGCGGTGTTGCGGCGGCATCGGTCACCAGCAGCAGGCTGGCATGCAGGCCGTCCGCACAGCGGGTCAGCAAATGGGCGCGCTTCGCCTGCTGCAGGCGCTGCGTCGGCTCTGCCTGCGGGCAGCTGCGGCTGCCGGGCAGGTCGATCAGGGCTACGTCGGCGGGCAGGCCTGCCTGCGACGCTGGCGGCAGGGCGGTGGTCACTTCAGCGGTCAGCCAGGCCAGATCGCTTAGCCCAATCTCCCGCTCATCGCCTTGTTCGGTCAGCACGGCGAACGCGGCGTTTTCCGGCGCGGTGCTCGCCGTCAGCAGCGCCAGCGCGCGGCGCGGAGCGTGAACCTGCCGGCTGCCGCCGAGGGCCTGCAGCGCGTGCGCCAACTGGCGATAACGCGCCGTCAGCGTCGGCTCCTCCCCCCACAGCGGCGCAAACAGGCGCGCGCGATCGTCGATGCTCAACTGCGGCGCCAGCGTCACCGCCTGCGGCCAGAAGTGCCTGTCCAGCGTGTGTTGTGCTTTGCCGCCGTGGCGGCGCAGGCTGTCCCACAGCGCCAGCACATCGTTGCCGTCAAGGCCGTCGACGGCGATCGTCTGGCGGTGGCGCGCCAGCGTCTGCAGATGGTCGGCGATCGCGCGGGCGTCCCAGTCCGGGCGGAAGCCGCTCATCGCCGCGGCGTCGAGCGTGATGGCCAGCCACTGCGCTTCATTGAGCAGGGCGAGGGCGATCGGATACTCGGCGGGGCCCGCTTCGGCCGCCGTGCAGTAGCGCACCGCGAGCGAAATGTCCGCGTTGAAGCGCTTTGCGCCCGGCGCCAGCGCCGCCAACAAATGGGCTTTGGCGGCGGCGTTGTGGCCATACAAACCGATGGCGAGCTGTGCAGGCCGGGTGTTTTCCAACCGGGCGGCACGGTTATGGCAACGGCGCAGACGCTGTATCAGGCGATCGGCCTCCCGCTCCAGGCGGGGGGATTGGCGGCGTGCGGCGTCTACCCAGTCGATCGCCTGCAATATGCCGGCGCTGAGCGCGTTATTCGGGGCCGCTGGGGCGAAGGTTTGTGTGTTCATCGTGGGTAAATGCTCCCGCTGTCTATCCAGTAGTGGGTCGCACCGGAGGCGCTGGCAGCCAGGGTATTGAGTTTCAGTTGCAGGTGGTGCGCCGGGACGGGGCTGCCGTCGGCCAGCAGCGCCTGCGCGATCTTGACGCTCTCAGCGCCCTGTTCGGCGCTGGCGGTGATGGCCAGCCGCAGACTGATCACCGCGTCGCCGGCCAGCTTGCGCGCCAGCTGGGCGTCATTGATGGTCAGCGTATAGAGCGGCGAGGCCGGCCAGCGTTCGTTGTCCAGCTGGCGGAAGCCCAAACGCAGCGGGCCGCGCAGCTGGAAGCTGCCGGCGGGATCGAGCGCGAAATCGGCGCGATCCAGATCGATGTCGCGGTAGTAGACGTTATCGTCCGCCAGCATGTTGTTGCCGTCCAGCATGCCCAGATAGCGAATGGTGGAATAGGGCTGGAAATCCCCGACGTTGAAGTAAAAGCTTTCCAGCCGTAGATCGATCGCCAGCAGGCACAGCATGGCGCCCACGGCGGCGGTGGATTTGGGATTGTCGATGCGGCCGCGTTTGTTAAACGGATACCAGCTGCGGGTGTGATAGCCCTCAAGCGGCAGAATGCGGCTGGCGGGCAGCGGCTGCAGGTGGCGCAGCAGTGCCTGTACGCCGGGGAAGCGCGCCGGGCGGCCGGTCAGCAGCAGTACGTCGCAGGTATACAGCGCCACCACTTCGGCCAGCAGGCGCAGACAGTGGCCGATGCCGATGCGATCGGACAAGAAGGCGGCGTGCAGGTCGGCCAGACGGATCACCAGCGGCGTGTGCAGGATATCGAAGGCGTCGCTGTCGGCTTCGCGTTGCACTTCGCCGTTGATAAACGCCAGCACCTGCGGCGTCGGCCGTTGCGGCAGCAGATCGCCGAGGCTGGCGGCGATTTCCGCGCGGCTGTCCAGCGGATCGTATTCTTCATAGGCACCGAGCAGTGCGCGCCCGGCGGGCATGAAAATCTGCAGCGCGGCCTGCTGGCGCAGGGTGGATAGCCCGTCCATGCGCCCTTCGTTGCCGAACAGCTTATCCATCAGCGCCGCTGCGGCGCTCACGCCGGCGGCCTCGACCGCCTGTTGTACGGCGGGCAGGACAAACTGCTGAATGATGTCCAGCAGGATGTCGTCGCCGGCGACCTTAAAGCCCTCACGGAACAGCAGGCGCGGATTGATTTTGATGTTGCTGCCCACGCCGTCGTCGAGTGAGTAGTGCGTTATCGCCAGATCCGTGGTGCCGCCGCCAATGTCGATAGAGGCGATGCGCAATGTCTTGCCGGCCTGTTCACCCGGCGCCAGCGGCCGATCGGGCCGCGCCATGGCGGCGAAGAAGGCATCGGTGCGGCCGGCGAAGTTCACCTGGGTTTCGTTGTACAGATAGACCATCTGGCCGCAGGTGGCTTCGTCCCACTCGATCTGCACCTGCGGCGCCGGGAAGCGGATGTGTTCGCCGTCGAACGGCGCATCCTGCGGGTGCCAGCCGAGGGCTTTCCACACCAGCCCGATCGCTTCCTGCATGCGGCGGCGGAAGAGTTCGCGCTCCGGCTTCGGCATCGCCGAAGGCAGCGTCAGAATGATGGCGCGCAGACGGCGCGGTGCGGCGGCGTTCGGCATGCGGCTGCGCTGGGCGATGCTGTTGATCTGCATCAGCGCCTGCGCCAACAGCTCGCTCAACATCAGGCTCATCACCGCACTGCGGCTGTAATGGGCGGCGAATACCGGCAGCCGTTGCGCCGTCGGCAGGGCGGACAGCGGTATGCCCTCATCGTTGATCAGCGTGGTCAACGGCGCGGCGGCGGCCATCGGTTCGTGCCGTTCGTTGAAGCGCCAGCCGGGCGCATAGCGCTCCTCATCCCACAGATAGCGGCGCGGGCTGGAGATGCCGGTGGTGCCTTCATGCCCTTCGCGTCGCTGCGCCAACTGCGCGGCTTCGCGGCCGACCCGGGTGATGGAGGGCCATTGGAAGGCGTCGTCGCGCCCGCTCTGGAAAGACAGATGCGGCTTGCCGAAGACGGCCTGAGAAAACTCCACCCGACTCTCGAACAGTTCGTTATAGACGCGATGCGGCTCGGACAGCGATCGCAGCTGCAGCTCATAGGTTTGCTTCAGGCCGTTGCTCTCTTCCGGATGGTCTTCGACCAATACGCCGCAGGTGTGGGAGTTGCCGACGTCCAGCACCAGATCGACGTCGATCGCCGGCTGTTGCAGCGTCGCAGCCGCCATTTTTATCTGCGGCACCGCCAGCTGATGGCCGAGCATGTGCAGCAGGTTGAGGTAGTGCGCCTGGTACTCGAAGGTTTTCAGCCCGGCGTTGATCTCCGCCTCGGCGCGCTGTTCCAGCTCGGTGGCGCGCTGGGTGAACGCCTCACGCAGCCAGCCGTCCACCCAGGTCAGATCGAGAAACTCGCCCAGTTCGTGATTGCGGTGCGCCAGCGCGAAGTTAAGGCCGGCGCCGAGATCGCTATCGCCCGGCGCCAGCGCTTCCTGGCCGGGCGCGGCGGCACGGGTGTCGAAGGCCAGCACCACGCGCAGCAGGTGACCGTCCTGATCCGGCTCATCCAACTGCACCACCTGCAGGCGCGCCCAGTTATCCGGGCCTGATAAAAACACGCCCGCCGGGGTGTGGCGCAGGAACGGCAACGGCAGCCAGAGCTTATCCAGCAGGCGCAGCGACTGCTGCAGCGGATAGCTGAACTCCGGCCGTACCACCTCGGCGGCCTGTCCGCCTTCGGCCGGCAGCTGGTATTTGCCGCTCTCGGCCTCCCATTGCAGGCGCAGCAACGGGCCGCTGGCGGTCTTGCGCACGAATTTGCCGGGAAACTCGGCGTCCAGCAGCGGCGTCAGGGCAAAGTCCAGAAACTGGATGCCGCTGTCCTGAATCAGCGTAATGCCGTGTTTGTAGTCCGTAAGGGGTGCCAGCATCATTTACTCTCGCGCTTGAACGTCATGGGATAGGTGGTGTCCGCATCGTAGCGGCCGGTGCACTCCGCCGCCCCGGTCTCGCCCTGGCGGCAGACGATTTCCGGGATCTGGTAGCGGCTGCCGTCGCTGCAGCGCGCCTTGGTTCGGCTGTTGATCACCAGATTGCCGGACTGCATCAGCCCGGCCTCGACCGCCACCCGGCAACTGACGCCGTCGCCGTAGGCGATGATGGCGTTGCCCTTGCCCGCGTTCAGACGGTATTGCAGGCTGGGGCGTTTGCCGGTGATCGGATCTTTCAGCGCCACCGTGGCGCGCCATTTGCCGTTAAGAAAACGGGTGGAACCGGCCTTTACCGCTTCGGGTGGCAGCACCAGGGCATTTTTGTCCACCGGCTGCGGGAGGACCGGCGCCGGTGGCGGCGGCATCAGCGTCGCGTGCGCCAGCGGCAAGTGCAGTTTTGGCAACGGTGCGGCCGCCTTCACCGGCGACGCCGGCTGTGGTTTTGCGGCCAGCGGTGCCGGTGAAGGCGCAGGCGGGGTCGGCGAACGGCCCAGCCAGCCGGCCAAGGCGCCGCCCAGTAGCAGCATGAGCGGCAATCCTATCCAGATAGCGCGGTGCCGGCGTGGGCGTGCGGCTACCGGGGGCGCGACGGTTTCGGCCGGGGTGGGCACCGGTTCAGGTTCTGCTGCCGGAGCCGGTGTTACCGGCTCGGCCATGGCCGGTTTGCGCGGGGTGGCGGCGATCGGCGCCGGTTTTTCCACTTCCGTTTCGGCAGGCCGCAGGCAGGCCAAAGGATCGTCCGGGCTCTGCGCCTGCGGTTTGATAAAGCCCCAAAAGGTCAGCACCGGCCGGTCGTCCACCAGATAGACGTGGTTGGGATCGGGGATATGCATCGCTTTGGCCAGCAGCGCGCCGAACAGGCGGTGGCTGGGGTGATCGGTCGCCTGGGTTTGTTCCGTCAGGCTGCGGAAGGTCGTCAGGCAGTGTTCCAGGTGGCGCACCGCCTGCGCTCGCTGGGCATCGCTCGCCGCCAGCCAGGAGGTGACCTTGCCGGGGAAGGGCGCATACCAGTCGATGCGGGTGCCGCTTTCGTTCGGCTGCGGGATCGCCAGGCAGTCGGCGGCCTGCTGCTGCCGGCGAAGGCGCAGGGTTTCCCGCAGCTGCTGCGCGCAGGCGTAGACCGGTTGCCCGTTCGCGCCTAAAGCCAGCACATCATCCAAACTGCCACTGCGTAAGAAGGGTTTCACCACGGCGCCGCACCTTGTCCTGTTCTACAAAAACGCATAAAAGTCCATGATACCGCGCCGACTGCGCCGCCAAACGGCCAAGGACAGCCCGAAAAACGCCCTTCTTTGGCGTTAGCGCCGCGCTTTGCTAACCGGTACAGCAAAAATCTCGCTATCTGGACCTGTCTCTGAACCGCTTTATCTGAAAAATAGAACGCAGCCCCTGCAAGCTGCGCTGGGGAACGATGTTCTCTTTCACTTATGGCATCGCCTCGCGGGTTGCCGATTTCGGTATGCCTCAGGCGTGCGGAGCGTTCGCATCATGGACAGCCAGTCTGAAAAAACTCTTGTGGTTACCTCTACCGTTCATCCCGCCGCCGGGCATTCGGCTCAGGGCTGGATGAACGGCTTCATCGGCATGATTATCTTCAGCGGCTCGTTGCCCGCCACCCGGGTGGCGGTGCTGGAGCTCGATCCGCTGTTTTTGACTGCGGTCAGGGCGGCGATCGCCGCCTTGCTGGCCCTGTGCGCACTGCTGCTTACCCGCCAGGCGCGGCCGACGCGGGCCGATTTAGCGCCGTTGCTGTTTGTGGCGCTCGGCGTGGTCATCGGTTTTCCGCTGCTGACGGCGCTGGCGCTGCAACACACCACCTCGGCGCACTCGCTGGTGTATATCGGCCTGCTGCCGCTGGCGACCGCCGGTTTTGGCGTTTTGCGCGGCGGAGAGCGGCCCAAGCCCGCTTTTTGGGCGTTTTCGGGCGTCGGCGCCGCGCTGGTGGGGGCCTTCGCACTGAGTCAGGGGAGCGGCGGCTCCTGGCTGGGGGATGCGTTGATGGTCGGGGCGGTGTTGCTGTGCGGTCTGGGTTATGCCGAGGGTGCGGTGCTGTCGCGCCGGCTTGGCGGCTGGCAGGTGATCTCCTGGGCGCTGGTGGTGGCGTTGCCGTTGACGCTGGCGGCCGCCTGGCTGGCGGCGCCGGCCGGATGGCCCGTGGTCAGCGGCAAGGCGTGGCTGTCGCTGGTTTATGTCTCGGTGTTCAGCATGTGGATCGGGTTTATCTTCTGGTATCGCGGCCTGGCGCAGGGCGGCATCGCCGCGGTTGGCCAGCTGCAGTTGCTGCAGCCGTTTTTCGGCCTGGCGCTGGCGGGCTGGCTGCTGCATGAGACCGTTCAGCCGATGATGATCGCCGTGATGGCCGGCGTGGTAGTTTGCGTGTTCGGTGCCAAACGTTTTTCCCGCTAGGCACCGTTGCGGGCGCAGGTTTGGATCACCTCTGCGAGCCGCTCCACCGCCTGTTGTACCTGGCGATCGGCATAACCGCCCAACCCCAGCACCAGCCCCGGTTCACCGTTGCCGGGTGCATACATCGGCGATACCGCCCGCAGCGCCAGCCCGGCTTGGTTGGCGCGCAGGGCGATCTGTGCGTCGTCGAGATCTTTCCTCAGCCACAGCACCATGTGCATGCCCTGATCGCAGGGCTGCACCATCGCCAACTCGGCCGGGATATGTGCGTTGATCGCCTCGATCAGCACCCGGCGTTTCTCGGCGTAGACGCCGCGCATTTTGCGGATATGCCGGTCGAGATACCCTTCGGCGATAAAGGCGGCCAGCACGTGTTGATCCGCGCTGGGCGGATGGCGATCCATCAGGATCCTGGCGCCGCAAAACGCGTCGACCAGCGGCGGCGGCACGATGGCGTAACCCAGCCGCAATGACGGGAACAGCACCTTGCTGAAGGTGCCGAGATAGAGCGTCCGTTCGGGTGCCAGCCCTTGCAGCGAGGGGAACGGATGACCGGCATAGCGCATCTCGCTGTCGTAATCATCCTCCACGATCCAGGCCTGCCGCTCTCTGGCCCAGGCCAGCAGGGCGCTTCTTTTCGCCATGCTCATCGGCATGCCCAGCGGATATTGATGCGACGGCGTGACAAAGGCGGCGCGGGCGTCGGCGGCCAGACGGATGCCCGCGGCGACGTCGATGCCGTCGTCGGCGACGGGCACCCTGACCATGCGGCGGTCGCGAAACAGGCTGTCGAAAATGGCGGTAATGCCGGCGTAGGCGGGGTCTTCTACCCAGGCGCTGTCGCCGGCGTCCAGCAGGATCTGCGCGGCCAGATACAACCCCTGCTGGGTGCCGGAGGTAATGAGGATTTGCTGCGGCGTGCAGTTCACGGAGCGGGAACGCCGCACATAGTCGCAGATGGCTTCGCGCAGCGGCAATGCGCCCAGAGGATCGCCATAGCCCGAAGGCGCGCCGGGGCCGCGTGCCCGGATGCGGTTGCCGAGCCGCCGCCAGACATCGTCGGGCGCGGTATCGCCGATCGGCACCGAGACGGTGAACGGCACCGGCGGCAGCGCCCGCGCCTGAGCGGCAAAGCGCGCCAGATGCTGCGCCTGTGAAGAAAGCGGCGCCGCCGCCGGCGGACTGACCTGTACGGTGGCGTGTGGCAGGCGGCGCGGCGCCTGATAGTGAGCAACTCGGGTGCCGGAGCCGGGCTGCGGTTCGAGAAAGCCTTCCGCCGTCAGTTGGGCGAACGCCTCCAACACCGTGCCGCGCGCCAGATTCAGCGCCGCCGACAGCCGGCGCGTCGAGGGCAGCAGATCGCCCGCTTTCAGATCGCCGCGGTGGATGGCCTGACGCAGAGCCTGCGCCAGCTGGTGGCTAAGCTGACCCGCCTGGCGATCGAGCTCGCCGAGGGCGGGAACGTCAACGACTTTGGCTGTTCTGGGCATGAGTTCCGGTTCGCTTTACGGTGTGAAAATAGACATTCAGAGTAAACCGCTTTTGCCCTGTGCGCTATGCGCCATGCAAGATTGAAAAAAGAACGCGCGCTCGGCGCTACGGCGCTTATGCTTTTGGCTACGACGACGTTTTTTGCACGGAGATCGCGCGTATGCACCTCATTCTTGCACCGAGCAATCTGGGCCTGCGGCCGTTGCGGCCCGGCCATGTGCCCGGCGTCTGGCGGGCGCCGCAGGCGCTGATGGCGCAGCGGCTGGTGGAAAGGCTGGCGGCGAGCGCGGTCAGCACCTTGCCGCAACGGCCTTATTCGCCGCTGGCGCAGCCCGGCACTCGCATCCGCAATGGGCATGCTATCCGCGCCTTCAATCTACAGTTGGCGGAGGCGGTTGCTGCTGTGCAGGGGCAAGGAGACTTTCCGTTGGTTGTCGGCGGCGACTGTTCGATCCTGTTGGGGGCGCTGGCCGGGGCGCGCCGGGCGGGGCCACTGTCGCTGGTGCATATCGATGGTCACAGCGACTTTCGCCACCCCGGCAACTACGATACGGCACAGATGCTGGGTGCGGCGGCAGGGATGGATTTGGCGCTGGCGAGCGGCCGCGGCGAGCCCCTGCTGACGACCTGGCCCGGCATCGCGCCGCCGCTGGTGCCGGAACGGCAGATTGTGCAGTTGGGGGAGCGCGAAAACCGGGATGCAGACTTCGCCTGGCCGGATATTGCGCAGACGGCGATCGAGCGCATCGACGTTTTTACCGCCCATCAGATCGGCGAGGCGGAAATTGTCCGGCGTATCGAGCGGGTATTGGCCGCGCAGCCGCAGTGGCGTTTCTGGCTGCATTTCGACGTGGACGTGCTCGACCAAACAGTGATGCCGGCGGTCGATTCGCCGGGGTCACCCGGCATCGATCGGCAATGGCTGGAGAATATCGGCGCGCGTCTGCTGCAAAATCCGCTGTGCTGCGGCATGACGGTGACGGTATTCGATCCCGATCTCGACCCCGCCGGCCATTATGCGGCGCTGCTTGTCGATATATTGGCGGCGATGTTTCGGATCAACCATACATAATGTCACCAGGCTTCTAATGGGGTGACATCATGCATTGATGACTGGCGGCGGACTTGAAATAAGGCTCATGGCAGAGGTTCTGATGACGGCTTTTGTGTTTTAACCGCAGAGGTGCCGTGGCTGTTTGGAATTGGCTGGTGACAGAGCAGGCCTAACGTCAAAGATGAGGTGCACGTTAATATCAGATATCGCGCTGCGAAACACTTTAGGTTGCGCCCGGCGCCGTCCGTATCAGCTGGTTGCGATATTCCCCTTGGCCTTCGGCAGCGATTGGCCGAACAAGCCTACATATTTTCTTAAAATTAAGTTAATCCCTAAGTCTGATATGCTTAAAATTATATTTTTTTCCTATCTTAGCGATATTAAAACCTATTTATAGATAATTAATAAGTGTTTTATTTTAACTTTAAATTAATTTTAAATATATAAAACTATTTTGAATTGTTTTTGTGTATTATATGTCTGTGCTATAAAAATACAGGTTTCATTATTAATATTAATTTAAATGATCATGATTAATCATGTTTTCAACATAATAAGAGAGGAGGTGAAGAAGGGCTTGAGGTGCTTAGCTCAGCTGATCAGATCTATTCTGCGTGTTTTTGAAGTTTACACCTGTTTTTTTTAAAAATGCAGGATTTAAAACTCATGTTTTGATGTTGGTGATAATTGAGATTTTTCTCTTGGGTGGAGAGAATGATGGCATAAAACGCTGGCTACTTGTCATTATCATGGCGGTAATCTCTTATTATGTCTCTCCATTGTCCTGAAAACTGATTAATTTAAGGGGATTGCCCAAGAGGTTTCTGAATTTATAATGATCTATAGACATTATGAATCTAAATGATGCGACTTTACTTTCTTTTTTATCCAGGGAATCTTGATGATGGAACGCCATCTGTTCGGTTTTATCATAGATAACGATATTCAGCTGGATATCGCCAATAAAAGGTTGGTGAGAATAAAATCTCTGGCGCCGGAGAAATGGGTTCACTTTAGCGCGGTGACGTTAAATGATGCCATGATGCGCCTGCTGGTGTTTTTGTTGCAGCATCATGGTAACGGCCAGAAGCTCACTAAAACGGAAATACTGAGAAAGGTTTGGGATGAAAACAGTTATGCCTCATCCAGCCAAAAACTTTGGCAAACTATTAAAGAACTCCGGCTAAGGCTTGATGTGATAGGTTTGCCGCATGACTTCATTATTAATGTGAAGGGGGCGGGTTATGCTCTCAATAACCCTGTCGTTACGCCTTTATTCTACAGCTAATGGCGTAATAAAAATACGCATGTCGATATTCTCGTTCCTGTTGAGCGTGACATATGGAAATGGCAGGCAATAGAGTGCGTGATATTTAAAATAATCAGGAGTCTATATGAAAAAGTCCTCTGCGATATTGTTCGCTTTGCTGGGTTTGCCCGGCCTGGTAAGCCAGGCTCTGGCAGCCAATAACGGGACAATCAACTTTAGCGGTACCGTGACCTCGATGACCTGCGACGTGCGGCTGAATGGGCAGGAAAATGAAAGCGCCGTTCTGCTGCCGCCTGTCAGCCAAGAGCAGCTGAAAACGGCGAGCTGGACCGCCGGCCGTACGGCGTTTGAGCTGAAACTGAATAATTGCCAAGGGGTGATGAAGTCTGCAGCCGCTTACTTTGAGGCCGGTGCAGGGGTCGATTCGAGCGGACGTTTGCGTAATACGGGTTCGGCGAGCAATGTTGTATTGCAGTTGCGTGAGGGCTCCGGCTCTTTTAATCCGATCGTCGCGGGTAACCCAAGCCAGATAGCGAACGCCACTTACTACGCCATTCCCTCCACCGGCATCGTCACTCTGCCGTATGTCGTTGAATACTACTCCATGGGCGTGGCGAGCGCAGGCTCGGTAGTGGGCAGCGTCGTGTATTCCCTGCAGTACAAATAACCGTTTATCAGGGGGGCTCTCCCCCCTGTATTCCCAATAGTGATTGGAGCGATGATGAGCATCAAGCCTCGTATTTTTGCGCATGCAATTTTTCTGGCGATTATTGCCTCTTTTTCCATGATGGCTTCCGCCAGCGTAGTTATTCATGGGACACGGGTAATTTATTTATCATCGGATAAAGAAGTTACGGTGAAATTAAATAATGTGGGCAAATCGCCGGTACTCATTCAAAGCTGGGTTGATGCCGGCGATCCGACGGCGAAGCCGGAAAATATCAATGTGCCTTTTATTTTGACGCCGCCGATTAATCGAATCGATGCCGGTAAAGGGCAGACATTGCGCCTGAGCTACACCGGGGCGCCGTTGCCGACGGATAAGGAGAGTGTTTACTGGCTTAACGTGCTGGAGATCCCGGCTAAAAAGCAGCTTAAAGGTGATGAAAATCTGCTGCAAATGGCCTTTCGCTCGCGCATCAAGCTGTTCTTCAGGCCGGCGAGCCTGAACGGCGACGCCAATGAGGCGGCAACAACATTGAACTGGTCCGCGACACCGGGCGGCGTCACGGCGACTAACCCAACGCCGTATTTCGTTTCGCTGGTCAGCCTTGCCGCCAATGGTAAGGAGATTGAGGGGCAAATGGTCGCACCGTACTCCTCGTTGGCGTTCAAAGGCATCAGCGTCGCGGCGGGAAAAACGCTGAGTGTTGAATTCGTCAATGATTACGGCGCCGTCCATAAATTCGATGCCATGGTCAAGTAAGCGAGTAGTTGCGGCTGACGGGGAGAGAGACATGACCGGAGAATTCAGCGCCGCGTGCGTTAATCGTAATAGCTCATGGCGCTTAACGCCGGCGGCACTGTGCGTGATTGGGGCATTAAGCGGCCCTGCCGGTGCCGAGAGCATCGAGTTCGATTCGTCATTTCTCTATGTAGGTGAACGCAGTGAAGTCGATTTAACGCGGTTTGCCCGCGGGGCTTCAGGGCTGGCCGGAAAGCATCGAGCGGCGGTTTATATCAACGGCGAAGGCATCGGCACTAAAGAGATTGAGTTCAAAACCCGCGCCGATCGCAGCCTGTATCCTTGCCTGACGGCGGATATCGTCGAGGGGATAGCGTTTAACGAGGCTGCGTTGCCGAAGGCTCCGCTGACGCAGCAGGGTGCGTGTTTTGATCTGCCGCAGCAAGTGCCTGATGCGCAGATGAATTTCGACAGCGGCGAGCAGCGGCTGGATATTGTGATACCGCAAATTTATATGCGTAGAACCGCGCGTGGCAGCGTTGATCCCGCGCAATGGGACAGCGGCGTCGCGGCCCTGTTTCTGAATTACAACCTGAACGGTTATTCCAGTTCGTCGCGCGGAGCGGACTACAACTCCTTCTATGGCGGCTTGTCCGGCGGCGCCAACCTGGGCGCCTGGTATCTGCGGCATAACGGCGCTTATCACTGGACGCAGAACGGCGCGTCCGACTACGCCAGCATCAATACTTACCTGCAGCGCGATATTCCCGCGTGGCAGGGCCGAGGCGTTATCGGCCAATCGAACACGACCGGCCAACTGTTTGACACGTTGCCGTTTAGCGGCGTTCAGCTCGCCAGCGATGAACGGATGTTGCCGGAGTCGCAGCGCGGCTATGCGCCGGAAATTCACGGCATCGCCAGAACCAACGCGCAGGTGACCGTGCGGCAAGGCGGACAGATTATCTATCAGACCACGGTGACCCCCGGGGCGTTTGTGATCGACGATCTGTATCCCACCGGCTATGGCGGCGATCTGGAGGTTACGGTGCGTGAAGCGGATGGCGCGCAGAGCGTGTTCAGCGTGCCGTACGCGGCGGTCACCCAACTGCTGCGTCCGGGGGCCGATCGTTACGAAGCGGTGTTGGGCAAAGTCGACAGCGACTCGCTGCGGGAAAAGCCCTGGCTGTATCAGGCGACTTACCAGCGGGGGCTGACCAATGGATTGACCGGTTACGGTGGTCTGCAGGCCGCCAAAGAGTATCAGGCCATGCAGCTGGGTGCCGCGTTCGGCACCTCGTTGGGCGCGGTGGGGTTTGACGTGACTCAAAGCGCCAGCCGACTGAACCGCGAGCGGCGCCAGAGCGGGCAGAGTTATCGGCTCAGCTACAGCAAGGTAGTCAATGAAACCAACAGCAGCCTGTCGCTGGCCGCCTATCGGTTTTCGACCTCGGGCTACATGGACTTGATGACCGCCATGCAAACGCGTGAGCGCATGGCGCAGGGCGAGGGGGAAAACGCCGTATCGCGCACCAAGCATCGTCTGACTTTCTCTGTGGCTCAGGGGCTGGCCTCCGGGTGGGGACAGCTTTATGTCAGCGGCTCGCTGCAGGATTACTGGAACGGGCGAGGACGCGATAAGCAGTATCAGTTGGGTTACAGCAACAGCTATCGTTCGATGACTTATGGCCTGAGCGCGGCGCGCAGCCAGGCGAGCAACGGCCTGGCGCAAAACAGCTTTTTGCTGAATATCAGCCTGCCGTTGGGGCGCCGCGACAACGCCGGCACACCGCAGCTGCGTCTTGGTCTGGCGCACGACAGCCACGGGGCGACGAGTCAACAGGCGGCGATTTCCGGCAATTCAGGCGCCGCCAATCAGTTCAGCTACGGTCTGAGCGCGATGAACGCCAATCGCAATGGCGCCAGCGGTTCGTTGAACGGCCAGTATCGTGGCCAAACGGCGCTATTCAGCGGTTCTTACAGCGCAGGCGAAGGTTATCGCAGCGCCTCCGCCGGCCTCAGCGGCACCCTGGTGGGGCATGCCGGCGGCGTGTCATTCAGCTCTTACGGTTCTGAAACCTTTGCGCTGGTGGAGGCGAAAGGCGCCGAAGGCGCCGGTGTCTCCAGCTATCCGGGAGTTGCTGTCGATGCACGCGGTTATGCGTTGGTGCCTTACCTGAACCCGTATCAACTCAATGAAATCAGTCTGGATCCCAAAGGCGCCGCGTTTGATGTCGAACTGGAAACGACAACGCGCAAGGTCGCGCCCTATTCCGGCGCGTTGGTCAAAGTGAAATATAACGCGCGAAAAGGAACGCCAATCCTGATCGAAACCCTATTTGCAGGGGCTCCAGCGCCGTTCGGCGCCGAGGTGCTCGACAGTGACGGCGAGGTGGTCGGCGCGGTGGGGCAAGGGGGCGTCATCTATGCGCGGGTCGGGCGGGATAAAGGGACGCTGCGTGTCCGCTGGGGGAGTGGCGGGGATAAACAATGCCGCCTGAGCTACATGTTGATGCCGCAACAGCAGAATACGCCACAGGCGTTGCAACGCTTTAAAACGCTCTGCCGCCGGCATGCCGGGGCGGAAAAATCGAGCGTTCTTAGTTAAAAACAAACCGGCGGCGCCAGGCGCCGACACTGAATGAGAGGTATCCGCGTGAAGCTGCGACACACCCACTTTATCTGGTTGGCTTGCGTTATGTTAACGCTGACGCTGGTCAAATCGGCACGGGCCGGCTGTGATTATATGGCGAACTCCGACTTGAAAAGCACGCTGTATGTGAACGCGCCTTTTGTTTCCAGTCATCTTACCGTGGGGCCGGATGTGCCTGTCGGCACGGTATTGTACTCGCAAAATTTTAATCCGGCGTTCAGGACGGTCTGGGTCGAGTGTACCGAAGAACAGAGATTCGTCGGCACCTACATCAATCATGAAACGCTGCCGCATCCGCTGTCGCCGTGGAGCGGCAATTTCGGCAAGGTTTATGAAACCGGTTTGCCCGGCGTTGGCGTGTTTATTGACAATTACGATCTCGATTACGCGTTGCCGATGATTTCGGGCGGTACGGGGGTGTTGCGCTACCATGGATGGTCGGCGAACGGTTACAAGTATCGCATTCGGTTGATTAAGATCGGTGACGTGCAACCTGGCATTATTACCGGCGACGATCTGCCCTGTTGGGTCAACAAGATTGGCCCGCTGGCCGAACCTATGCTGGCGATGAAGATCTGTTTTACCGGCGCGATTAACGTCGTGTCGCAGAGCTGCACTACGCCGGATGTGTTTGTCGCCATGGGCAAATATGACATGGGGCGGTATTTCCGGGGCAAGGGGAGCGTGACTGAATGGCAGGATGCGTCGATTCGCCTGCTGAACTGCCCGAAGTTTTACGGCAGCGCGGAGACCTATTATTCCCGCGATGGCGATAGCGGCACGACCAGCACGACCGCCAACAGCTTGGCGCTTTCGCTGACGCCCAACACGGCGGTGATTGATGACGTCAACGGCATCATGGGGCTTAAAGACGGCAGCGGCAGCGCCGGCGGAGTCGGCATTCAGTTGGCTTATGGTGCATCATCCCCGCGGCCGGTGCAGTTCTCGCGGGAGATCAACGTGCCGCTTTCCCCTGCAACGCCCACGTCTTTCAGCATTCCGTTGAAGGCCCGCTATATTCAAACCGAGCCTACGGTCACGCCGGGCGCCGCCGACGCGACCGTCACTTTCAACATCAATTACTATTGAACCGGCGGGGCGGTTAATTCAGCCCCCGCTGATTGAGCAGCACCTTATTCAACTCGCTGTTTTTACGCACGTTCAGCTTGCGCATCGCCGAGCGTTTATGGGCGCTGATGGTTTTCTGGCTGCGTTGCAGCAGGCCGGCGATGCTGCAGGCGGACATGCCGCTGCTCATCAAACCCAGCACCTTTTTCTCGCAGTGGCTGAGCGCGGCGATGCGGCAAGCCTGGCATTTCCACATGCCGGCGGCGTGCAGCGCCACCCACGGGTGCTGGATGAACTTTTCCAACGCCATCTGCAGCTTGAGGCGGATGGCGTAGGCCGAATCGCGCCGATGGATGCTGAACAGCGGCGGCGAATTTTTTACCTGTTGCTGGGTCGCGTCGTCGAGGATCAGCAGGGTCAGCTGCCGTTGGCGCGGGGTGCCGTAGGGGCTTTGATAGCAGCTGGCGCAGCCCCAGCGCTCTTCCGGCGTGCGAAGCACGATTTCGATGTTATCCAATGCCTGCAGCGCCAGCGGCGAGAACTGCGGGTACAGGCGATGGCATTCGTTCAGGGAGTGCAGATAGTCCTGCAGCAGCAGACGCAGCCCCTGCTGGTAGAAGTTATCGCTGTCGAACAGCGTGAAGCGAATATCTGGCATGGGTACCTCCTTAAAAGGCCGCGCCGGAGCGAACGGTGACGGCCAATCGCCGGCGATTGCGCGCCGGTCGTTTTCCTGATTTCCCTGGGAAGGTGCGGGGCTTATTGGTACGCCAGCACAAAATTGGCGACGGACGTGAATTCGCCTTCGGTAATGCTTTGGTTTTGAATCGCGCTGGGCCGCCCCTGCACATAGGCGGTGAAGTTCAGGCTGTTGGGGCCGTTTTGCAGCGCGACGGCGCTGGTGGCCTTGTTCAAATCGATGTCCGCGCCCTGATGATCGAACAGGGCGATGGCGGCGCCGTTCGCGCCGTTGTTGATCGCCAGCTTGCCCGGCAGTTCTCCGTCTTCGGTGCCGCTGAAGGTCACGCTGACGGATTTGAACACCGTGGTCTTGCAGTCGGTCAGCTTGATGCTGAACGGCACCGGCGTGGTATGGCCGTAGCGGTACAGGGTTTTGACGATCACCGTGCCCATCTCCACCAGTTGATCGGCGGACTGCGGTTCGATATTGCACGGGCGGCTCACCACGGTGCCGTGGAACTGCACCGGTGCGCCGATAAGCTCGGTGTTCGCCGCTGCCGGCATGACGGCAACCCACCAGGGCGCGCAGACCAGCAGCGTTAAAGCGCGTAGACGCATTTTTTCGTTCCTCCCTCGGTTACTGGAATGCCGCCACGATGGTGGCCGACGCGTTGAATTCCCCTTCACCGATCTCCGTGCCGCCGTTGGCGAACGGCGCCGCCACCAGGTTCCAGGAACCGCCGTTGCCGATGTTCGGCACCGGATAAAACTCATTCGGGATGACCAGCTGGCCGTTGTGGGTCAGCCGGATGCCGAGATCGTTCTTGTCGGTTTTGAACACCTCGTTGCTGAAGGAGGCCGCCGTACCCGACACCGCCAGCTTGATGTTCAGCGTGCCGTCCTCGAAGCTGCCGCCCTCGCACTGGAAACGCACCGGGATGCTTTGCGGGTAGTTCGAGCCGTTGAGATCGCTGCCGCCGATCTCGCCGAACTCCACGTTGATCAGCTGGCCTTCGTTCACCACGCATTTATCCGGCACATAAAGGATCGCGGACTGGATAAACACCTGCGCCATCGGATTAGGGCCGAAGCCGCCGTCGGTCGAGCCGAGACGGCCGTACATCTCGATGATCTGCCGATCGTTAATCTCGACGCCGTTGATGATCTTCTTGCGCACCCGGAAGGTGATGCGGCCTTTTGAACCGCTTTCATAGTTGTTGACCTGCACATAAGGCGGTGAGCAACTGTGATTGGGATACTCGTTGGATTCGTTGTAAAAAGGCACGGTGACATAGGCCTTCTTATTACCTGCAATCCACACTTCGGCTTTTAAATCCAGGAAGTCGTTCAACTGTAGGAAGCCGTTGCCGTAGTCAGAGGGGGGCAGCGCCGAATCCGACTTGTAAAAGTGCGGGCTTCGGGGGATCGGCGTATCGCAGTAGGCCTTGCCGGTATAGGTACCGCCTAATGAATAGGGAAACTGTTTGGTGAACCCCACCTGGTTGGTGATGTTGCTTTGATTGAGGTCGATATAGAACTGTTTCGGCCCGCCGTCCGGCGTGACATAGCCGTTGGCCCAGGCGGCGGGGGCCGCCAGCGCGATCGCCAGCGGCAGGCAGAGTTTGGTCAGTTGAGTTTTCATTGCGTTCTCGAACCTCACAGGTAAATCACCTGAATATGCGCCACGGCGGCGAACCCGGCCGCCATCACCGCCCGCTGGGTGGATTCCACGCTGGCGCTGAACCACAGGGTGTTGCTGCCGGGCTGCAGAATGTAGGGGCGGCTGCGCTGATTCAGTTCCAGCGCGCGGCCCTGCTGATCTTGCAGCCGCAGGCCGATGCCTTGCACGCCGCCGTTCAGCTTCAGCAGCGACGGATTGTCGACGTCGCTTTCGCCGAGGAACACCAGCGTGGCGGCCTGCTCACCCTGCAGGTAGAGGCGGCCGGCGTCGCCGTTGCGCGGGCCGGCCGGGTTATCCGCCAGCGCTCGCGCGCCCAGCAGGCAGTTGCGGAACGAGAGGCGAAAACGCACCGGCGCACTGCGATCGCCGGCGTTTCGGAAGTCGCGTGCGCTGACGTCGCCCAGATCGACGGCCTGATCCCGGCTATCCGGCGTCAGGCTGCAGGGAGAGCTGAGCAGGCCGCCGTGAAAGCTGACGGTGCCGGTCGTGCCTTCGATCACGCCCAGCGGCGTTGCCGCCAGCGCGCTGCCGCCGCACAGCAGCGCGCCGAGCAGCAGCGGGCGCAGTCGATCGGTGAATTCAGCCATGCTGGACCTCCTTATTTTTTCTCGGGCACGGCGGTGCAAACGCTGCCGTTGCAGGCGAAGCGCAGCTCGGGGTGGCCGCCGTAGTCGTTGATGTAGGTGATGACGAAGCTGTTCATGCCGGTGTCGTGCAGCTTGAGGCTTTCGCTGGATTTCGGCTTCAGCATCAGTGGTTGAAAACCGCCGATCGCGCCGCCGCCCTGTTTTTGTGTCTGCCGCGTCATGCCGGTCAGGGTGATGTAAAACGGCGTCGGGTTGTCGACGGTGATGGCGCCGCCGCTTTTACGGAACACCAGCTTTTCCTGCCACACTTCACCCTTGGGCGCGACAATCGCCTTCGGCCGGTAGAACAGCTTGATCTGCGTTTGCAGCGCCAGCTGCATCACGTTGGTTTTGGTGCTTTTCGGCGGGATCTCGCGCAGGTTGAAGTAGAACACCGACTCGCGATCCTGCGGTAGACGATCCGCCTCCGGCGTTTTGGTGATGCGCACTACGCTGCGCTCGCTCGGCTCCACGCGCTGCAACGGCGGCAGCACCACCAGCGGCGAGGTGATTTTCTGGTGCTGCTCGTTCTCCAGCCAGGACTGCGCCAGGAAGGGCAGCTCTTTGTTTTCGTTGACGATATTCAGGCTGATCGATTTGGCGTCGCTCACATAGACGGCGCGCGTGCGATCCAGCGATATCGCCGCGTCGGCGGTGGGCAGTACGGCGCTCAAGGCCAGGCCGGCGGCGGTCAGTAGCGTTATCGGGTGTTTGTTCATGTCATCATTTCTCAGCGTTACGGATTACAGGGTGGCGCACGGCAGCAGCAGCTGGTCCAGCGGCTTGGCGGCGCCCGGGATCACGATGCGGCAGCGGCGTTGACCTTCCCAGGCGACGTCCAGTTTTTCCTCCGGCTGCACGCCGGTCAGGTAGACCGAGCCGCCGTCGTTGACCACCGCGACCTCGCGGCCTTTCTCGCTCAGCACCGCGGCGCCGAACGGCGGTTCGCTGCCGTCCGCAAGGCGAATGGTGGCCAGCAGCTTGCTGCCTTTCACCACCTCGAAGTGGCGGTAGCCGATGGCGCCTTCGGTCAGCGTGCCTTGCACCACTGCGCGGGTGGCCTCGACGTCGTCCGCCAGCTTGTTGACGTCGATGCGGGTGTCGGTGTTGTAGTAGCTGGTGATGTCGGAAATCACCGCCAGCCCGAAACGGTTGCTGTAGGCGCGGCCGTTGTTGATCGGCACGCCGGCGATGCCGTCGGTGTCGAGCATCATGCGGCTGCCGCCGTTGCTCGAGTTTTGGTGCGCCGCGATGCCGTACCGGGTAGCGGTGAGGCCGCCGCGGAACGAACCGCCGATCGACGAGTAGCTGTCCTGCTGATAAGAGGCGCTGGCGTTCAGCGAGCCGAACGAGGCGTTGTGGGTGTAGTACCCGCGCGCCAGCGATTTGCCGGACTGATTAAAGCCGCCGCTGACCTGCCAGGTATTGTCCGGATCGCTGTAGTCGTTGTACGACGCGGTCTGCGTCACGTCGCCATTGTTGGTTTGCAGCGCATAGCCGACACGGCGGCGATCGCCGATCGGCACGGTGAAGTTGAGCATCACGCTATCGTCGGTGCGGCCCTGGTAATAGGTGCGGTAAGCCGACAGCGAGGCGGTGATGTTGCTGATATCGCCGATGCTGAACAGCTTGCTGGCCGACAGGCCGTAACGATCCTGAGTTCGCGCGTCCCAATAGGTTTGGTGCGAGTAGGTCAGGTAGGCGGTGATCGCCTTGGTGGTGTCTTCCGCCATAAAGGTTTTGCTGGCGGTGATGGTGTACAGCTCTTTCTGCCGGCCGTTGTAATTCTTGTCGTAATCACCGTAACGCTCCTGCAGATATTGCGACATGTTCATGAACTTGCGCTGCGAGAAGCGGTAGCCGGCGAAGGTGATCTGGCTGTTCAGCTCGTCGAAGCGTTTGGCGTAGTTGAGCTTGAACGACATGCCGCTGGCGGTCGGCTCGCCGGGCAGACGGGCGATCGACTGGGTGACGTCCAGCGACATGGCGCCGAACACGTTCAGATCGCGGCCGAGGCCGAGCGCCCAGGCGTTATAGTCGCCGCCGAGCAGCGCGCCGCCATACAGCGACCAGGCGTTGCTTAACCCCCAGGAGAAGTCGCTGGCGGAAAACAGCGGCCCCTGAGTGCGGTGGTCGTAGGCCGAGGTCTTGCCCAGCGCCACGTTGTAGCGCACGTAGCCCGGCCGGGTCAGGTACGGAATGGTGGCGGTGTCCACCTGGAAGGTCGAGACGGTGCCGTCCTGCTCTTCCACTTTGACGTCCAGCTTGCCGCGCACCGAGCTGTTGAGATCCTGAATGGCGAACGGCCCGGCGGGCACGGTGGTTTCGTACAGCGTGCGGCCTTCCTGCGAGACGGTGATCTTGGCGTTGCTCTTGGCGATGCCGCGCACTTCCGGCGCATAGCCCTGCAGATTAGGCGGCAGCATGCGCTCGTCGCTGGCCAGGTTGAGGCCGGTGAAGCGATAGGCGTCGAACACCCCGGAGTCGAGATAGATCTCGCCCACCGTCAGCTTGGCGGCCTGCATCGGCAGCGCGCGGTAGGCGTAGATCTGGTTCCAGTCGAAACCGGTGCTGCGATCGCCGGCCTGCTGGTTGTAATTGGACTGGAAGTCCGCGCGCAGGCGCCAGGCGCCCAGGTTGGCGCCCAAGGTGCCGTAGCTGCTCAGGTTCTGGGCGGTGTTGTTGTTATGGCTCTGTTTGCCTAGCTGGCCGCTGACGTTGTAATCCAGCAGCAGGCCGGGAATGCCGTCATCCCACTGTTCGGGCGGCGTCCAGTCGGGATCGGAGTATTTCATCCATGCCTGCGGGATGGTGATCGCCAGCACGCCGCCGCCGATGCGATCGGAGACGGTCGCACCTTTGATCGCGCGAATGTCGGCGCACTGGTTGTCGTGCCACAGGGTGACTTTCTTGGCCGCCTCTTCCTTCAACGCCATTTTTTCCACCAGGTCGGGCGGCAGGCACACCTGGCTGCCGCTCTTGTTATCTGGTGACGGTAAATACTGAATGCTGCGCTGAGGCAGCGTTTTCTGGTTGATCTTGATATCCAGCAAATAAGCGCCGGGCATGACGTAGTCGGCGTCGGAGAAGCGCGAAAGATCCACTTTGCTGCGCTCGCCGATATCCAGGACGTCGGTATTGAATTCCGTGGCGGAAAATGCCGGACGCACCCAGAGGAAAGACAGAATGACGAGGAGAGGTAGGTGTTTCCGTGTCAGTAATGACGTCATAACATAATCACTCATGGCAAGTCCGCGCCCAATAGCAGGTCATCCGTACGACCTGAATACGTAATGCTGTGCAGCGCCCGCCGGCGCTAGAGATAAGACAGGGTGAATTTGGCCAGAGAGCTGAAGCCGCCCGCCCGCGCCTTATCGGGATGTATGCGCAGCTGCGCGCCGAAACGCAGCGTGTTGTCGCCGGCGACGATCTGATAATCCGCCGTCGTGCTGCCGAGCGGGATCGGGGCGCCGGCATCGGTCAACAGCTCGATAGCCACGCCTTGCGCCTCGCCATACACGCCCAACAGGGAAGGATCTCGGCTGTCGGCGGTGCCGTCGAACGTGACGTTGGCCGCGCGATAGATAAAGTCGGGCTTCACCTGGCTGGCCAGTTCGCAATTCACCAGTTTGATCGTGAAATGGCGACGGCTGCCGATCAGCACCGATTGCCCGTCCTGTGAGGCGTCGGTCATGGAAATCAGACCGAAATCGACGGTTTGATCCAGGCTGTCGCTGGCGATGCCGCACGGTGTTTCGACGATGGTGCCGCCCAGGCTGACTTTGCCGTGGCCCTGATTTTTCGCTGCCGCCGCGTTGCCTACGCTGAGCGCGATGAGCAACAGACCGCAAAGGCGGATAGTCATGCTGGCGTCTCCCTGTCTTTCCCTGTTCCCTTGCCGCTCTCGTCGGCATGCAATAAAGCGGGGGATGCCCTGGGGCATCCCCTGTGGGGTATTACAGGTAAGCCAGGGTGAAGTTCGCCACGCTGGTGAAGTCGCCCGGCACCACGGCGGCGGAGGCGCTGCTGCCCTGCAGGTAAGCGGCGAATTTCAGCGAGTTGTCGCCGTCGTTCAGGCCCTGACCGTCGGTCGCAGTGCCCAGTTCCACTTCTTTGGAGTGCAGGTTGTCGTAGATCACGATGCCGGCGCCGGTTGCCGTGCCGCTCAGGGCCAGCAATTTGTTGTTGACCGGATCAGGCGTGCCGGTAAAGGTCACTTTGACGTTTTTCATGGTGGAGATGGAGCAATCTTTCAGTTCGATGTTGAAAGGCTGCATGCTGGATTTACCCTGGTTGGCCAGGATGCGGCTGCTGATCTGGCCCATTGGCACGGTTTGGTCAACGGATTCCGGTGCGACGCTGCATGGCGCATCGATAATTTCGCCGGTAAAGGTGACTTTACCGCTGCCCTGATTAGATGCGGCATGAGCAACAGATGCAGAAGCGAAAGCAATCACAGTTGCCAGCATTAATTTATTCAGTTTCATTTCTCAGGTTCCTGTAGAGAGTTTTTAAATAAAAAGAACAGCACATCTAAATCCCCCGCAGCGGCGGCAACGCCATGTCGCCGGCCGTACGGCTGGAGCCAGATCCTTTTGCTCTGGGCAATACGCCAACATCCGTTATTTATGAGAAATAACGAGATTTTGGAAATCAGCAATGGATTTCTTGGTAAATAAAATACGAGTTTTAAGTGTGACGTGTTGCTGGGAATATTCTTGCAAATAATAGTATTGCTTGGAAATAGATTTTATTAAATTAAGTCAAATTCAGAATATAAAACCAAAAGGAAAAAGAAATATATTTGCTTTAAAATCAATAGATCGTATACAAATATTATCCAGTATAAATCACTATATAAATAACGATATGCGAGATATTAGATCGGGGGAAATAGGGTGGCACCTACAATTCACAATATTGTTTTGCTAATATCGTCCTTAGGCAGCAGAGGCTGAATTTCCTTACTGAAACAAAATATAAAACATAATTTATTGTTTTTATTGTTATTTCATGGTTGTTTGTGCATGAGGGAGTGGGGTTTCTTATTCGCGTTTAGCCAGCGTTTAGACCTAATTGGTTAACAATTAAATAACAATTGCACCGGTAGTGAATTATTCTATCGCATTGCGTGATAGGGATTTTTCACTGCCTAACCCATTTTGATTAATCAAATTAAGGCATGCGTTGCTGCCGTTCGCTACATAATGATGACTTGCGTGACAATTAAAGGATTATAAACGGAATGATAACGATGATTAATGCTTGCGGCGGACGCCGCACGGTGGGTTTGGCCATATTTTTGTTTTCTGTTATGGCGCTTTCTGGCTGTGCAGGCGGTAGCAAGACAAACCTGAATTCCGTGAAAAAACTTTCACAGAACAATCCTAATGATAAATCTGATGAACAGCGCATCGCGCTTTGTCAGCAACGGGTTAATTCCTTAAAGAATATTAATCCGCAAAGCTATCAAAAACGCATAGCCTATTTTAACGGCCTGCTTTCCAACGCCTCCGGATATGCCGGGGTGCGCGGCAACGTAGATGAAAGCACCCGCAAAGCTATTGATGCGCTTTATCAATATAAAATCGAGAAATTCTGCGCCGACGTCGAACATGAGCTGATGTCCGATCTGTCTGACCGGGTCGAGAATCTGTAGCCGTGAAGCGCAGTGCGCAAGGATGGGGGATAGGGATCCTGCTGTTGGCGGTGAGCGGGACCGTTTGCGCCGATGACAACGGCATTCCTGCCCTGTTGAAGTTTGCCGAACAGCGGCAGGCGCCTCTGGCCGCGCCCAGGGACGATGCCGAGCGCAAACCGGCGCCCGCACCGGCCGCTAAACCGGCCGCCGTCGCAGGCGCAGATGGCGCTCGTTTAACTGCACTGACGCACTCTTTGCAACAGCAGGCGGAGAAAATCCGTCAGTTGGAGTTGCAGTTGGCGGCGGCTCAGGCCGCTGCGGCGCCGAAAAGGGAGCCGGTCGGCGTCGATATTCGGCCGCTTATCGATGCGTTGAAAGGGGTGAAGCAGGCCATTGCGCCGGTGCCTGAGGTGGGCGTGCTGGTCGCCTCGCTGACGCGAGCCGAACAGCGCAGCGCAAGTTTGACCGCGCAGCTGGCGCAGCAACGGCAGCGGATAGAAACCTTGCTGACAGAACGGCGGCAGGCGGTGCAAGCGCCACCGCTGGCCAGCGATGCGGAAAAGCAGGCCTATGCCGCCGGCGTATCGCTGGGGCGCGACATTTTGCATCTGCAGCAGGAGAACCAACGGGCAGGGCTGGAGGCGGACAGGCAGCTTTTGCTGGCGGGCATCGCCGATACCCTGGCCGGTCGGTTGCGGTTGGATGACGCCGCCATCGACAGCGCGCTGCGCACGGCGCAGCAGCGTTTGCAGCAGGCGCAGACTCCCCCTGCGGACGGCAAGGCCTACCTGGCCGATTTCGCCCGACAGGAGGGGGTGAAGCGGGATGCGCTCGGTTTCTACTACCGGGTCGACTATGCCGGCAGCGGCGCGATTGGCACCGACGATCGGGTGGACATCGTGGTGCGCGAGAGTTTGCCCGACGGCCGGGTGGTCAAAGATATGGAGCTGGCGGGAACGGTGATCTCGCAGCCGTTGACGCGCTATCCGCCGCTGTTTCGCGCCGCTATCGAGAAGCTGCAGCGCCACGGCTCGATCACCCTGGTGGTGCCACCTGCGCTGGCATACGGCAAGCAGGGCAGCCCGCCGGCGATCCCCCCGAACGCCACCATGATTTACACCCTGCGCATCGCGGACGTGCAACCGTGAGCGGGGTGCTCAGCAGTAACCACTCAGGAGGAATGCTATGGCCAAGGCGCCGAATACGTTTGAAAGCAGAAAATCGCTGATGCTGAATGTGTTGCAAGGATTGTGCAGGGATCGTGTGGAAGGGTCAGGGGGCCATCATCCCCCGCCGGAGCAGTGGCCGAAGACGCGCGAGCTGGCAGATAAATGCGGTGAAAACATCTATACCACCCGCACCCTGCTGCTGGCGTTGGAAAAGGAGGGCAAGGTGCGCTGCACCCACCGCAGCATCAATAATTCTCTACGCTGGTACAGCTGCGACGAACAGGCAGCGATGAAAAAAGAGTGATTCGGCCCTGGCGGTCGCTTTTGACTATTCCTACAGCTAAACATTAATTAATCTTATCATTTGGCGGGGCTTTCCGCTCCGCCAATCCTCCTTTGCGTTCCCCGCCCGCCGCGCAGGCATTGCTAAGATGTTTTTTGCGGCCATATACTTATCGCTCAGACGGAAACAGGTGTAGGGAGCCGGCATCGTAATGAAGGAAAAGAAAGACATACTGAGATTGGATGATATTCATTATCAAATAGACAACCAGGTGATCCTGGACTCGGTCTCTTTCACCCTGGGTGAAGGCGAGTTCAAGCTGATCACCGGACCTTCCGGCTGCGGGAAAAGCACCCTGCTGAAAATCATCTCTTCCTTAATGGATTCGACCCGCGGAAATATCTATTTCGACGGCCGGGCGATCGCCGAGATGTCGCCGGAGGCGTACCGCAAGCAGGTCTCTTATTGTTTCCAGACGCCGGCGCTGTTCGGCAATACGGTTTACGACAATCTGGCGCTGCCCTATCAAATCCGCCAACAGTCGCCGGACACGGCGAAAATGAAGGCCGATTTGGCGCGTTTCGGGTTGCCGGAGGCGATGCTGACTAAAGGCATCAATGAGCTTTCCGGCGGGGAAAAACAGCGCGTGTCCCTGATCCGCAACCTGCAGTTTATGCCGCGGGTGCTGTTACTCGATGAGATCACCAGCGCGCTGGACGAGGAAAACAAGCGCAACGTCAACGAAATCGTTCATCAGCTGGTGGCGGAGCAGCGGCTGGCGGTGCTGTGGGTAACGCACGATACCGAAGAGATAGCGCATGCGGACGAGGTGATCACCCTGCGCGCGCACCGCGCCGAGCAACAGGAGCAACAGCATGAATCAGCATAACATCACCAACGAATCCTTGGGCTTGTCGATGATCCTGGTGGTGGTCGCCATTCTGATCAGCCATCGGGAAAAGCTGGCGCTGGAAAAGGACATTATCTGGAGCATCTGCCGCGCGGTGGTGCAACTGATCATCGTCGGCTATGTGCTGAAGTATATTTTCGACCTGGATAACGCCGTTCTCACCGTGCTGATGGTGCTGTTCATCTGCTTTAACGCAGCCTACAACGCCAAGAAACGCAGCAAGTACGTCGAACACGCCTTCGTGACGTCGTTTATCGCCATCACCACCGGTGCAGTGCTGACGCTGGCGGTGCTGGTGTTGACCGGGTCTATCGAATTTACGCCGATGCAGGTGATCCCGATCTCCGGGATGATCGCCGGCAACGCCATGGTGGCGGTGGGGCTGTGTTACACCAACCTCGGCCAGCGTTTCAAAAGCGAGCAGCAGAAGATTCAGGAGATGCTCAGCCTGGGGGCGACGCCCAAGTTCGCTTCGGCGGCGCTGATCCGCGACAGCATCCGCGCTTCGCTGATCCCGACCGTGGACTCGGCGAAAACCGTCGGGCTGGTCAGCCTGCCGGGCATGATGTCCGGGCTGATCTTCGCCGGCATCGATCCGGTGAAAGCGATCAAATACCAGATTATGGTGACCTTCATGCTGCTTTCCACCGCCAGCCTGTCGACCATCATCGCCTGCTATCTGGCCTACCGTAAGTTTTATAACCAGCGTCACCAGCTGGTGGTCGGCAACCTGAAGTAACGCCATGAAAAACGGCCTCCGCGGAGGCCGTTTTTTTTACCCTTGCAGCAGGGCGATGCTCTGGCGGATTTCCCGTTCGATATCCGCCTCACTCCAGCTGTCCAGCTGGGAAGAGAAAGGCTCGAAGGCATAGATGCCGGCGTAGCCCAGGCGTTCCAGGTTCTGCACCTGACGGCGGCTCTCCAGCCGATCGCCCTCGCTCAGCATGATGCGCTCTTCGTCGCTCAACGCGCCTTTCTCCCGCGCGTCTTCCACGCCGGACAGATGCACCAGGCCGATCTGCGCCACCTGGATTTGGGCGTCGAAATCGGCCTGCGTCACGCCGCTCAGATAGTGGTGGAAAGTATCGAGCACGATGCGGTACGGCGCGCCGGCATCGCGGATGATCGCCTGGGTCAGCAGCGACGATCGCAGCGAACTGATGCCGAAACCCAGCGGTTCGACGTATCCCTGTACGCCATAGCGGGCAAACAGCGGCGCCAGCAGCCGCAATGCGGCGAGGGTGTCATCCCGTTTTTGCTGCTCGCTGCGCTGGTCATCGGCGCTGCAGTGCGGGCACAGCACCAGCGCCCGGCTGTGGATGGCCTGGGCCTGCGCCAGCAGCGCTTCGGCGCGTTGCAGAAGCGCCGCCGGGTCGTCCACCCGGTTGAACATGCCAAGGGCGTTGATCGTGACGATGTCGATGCCGTATTGTGCGGCAAGCGCGTTGAGCTGCGCGTCGCTCAGATCGTCGGTCACCTTGCCGCTGGGCATGTCGTTGCGCAGCTCAACCTTGCTGAGCCCGCAACGTTTCACCAGGCGGAAAAAACTGTCCAGATCGAGATTCGGCGCGATCTTGCGGTTAATGCAGAAGCGGTCCAGCGCAATGGTCATGAGGCATTACTCCAGCGGTCAGGGTGAGAGATCAGGATTTGCCGTTTTCCAGCGGCAGCGGCTTGCCGTCGGGCAGAGGATGGCGGTGGCGTTTGGCCAGCACCACCTGCTCCATTTTTTCCAGTGAGACGCCTTTGGTTTCCGGGATATAACGGCCGATAAACCAGTAGCTGAACAGGCAGCAGGCGGCGAAGATCCACATCGGGAAGGCACCGTGGAAATGCGAGAACAGGTAAGGGTGATCGTTGATCATCGGGAATGACTGCGATACCGCGAAGTTGGCGACCCACATGCAGCCGACGGCGATGCTCATCCCCTGCGCGCGCATGCGGTTCGGGAAGATCTCCGACACCAGCACCCAGGCGCCGACGCCCCAGGACAGCGCATAAAACACCATGAAGAACAGCATGCCGAACAGCGCGAAATAGCCGGTGGCCTGGGTGTAGAGCGCGTACGAGGTGAGCAGCAGGCCGGCGATGGCGCCCAGCGTACCGTAACGCATCAGCGGAATACGGCCCATGCGATCCATCAGCATGGCGCCGATCACCGAACCGACCAGCTGCAGCACGCCGATCCAGATGGTCTGGAACAGTGCTTCCTGCGCGTTTTCGGTGACGGTTTTCAACACCACCGGCGCGTAGTACATCATCACGTTGACGCCGGTCACCTGTTGCAGCATGGCGATCATGCAGCCGACGAACAGGATGAACCGCACCCGCACGTCGCCGTAATTCAGTTTCCGGTGTTGTTGCTGCCGATCCTGCTGCAGCGAGTCTTTGATTTCTTTCAGCAGATTCTGCGCGTGGGCAGCGTTGGAGACCTTGGTCAACATCGCCAGCGCCTGATCGTCGCGGCCCATCATCACGTTCCAGCGCGGCGATTCAGGGATAATGAACACCAGGATGCAGAACAGGATGCAGGGGATCACGCCCGAGGCGAACATCCAGCGCCAGCCCATTTCCACCAGCCAGGCTTCGCTGGCGAGGCTGGCGATTTTGAAGTTGACGTAGAAAATCACGATCTGGCCGAACACGATGGCGAACTGCTGCATGCTGAGCGCCCGCCCGCGCATGTCTTTCGGCGACACTTCCGACATGTACATTGGCGACACGGTGGCGGCGATGCCGACCGCCAGGCCGCCGATGATGCGGTAGATGACGAACCAGGTGAAGGTCGGTGCCAATGCCGCGCCGACGGCGGACACGGTGAACAGCAGCGCCGCCAGCATCAGCGCCTTTTTACGGCCCCAGCGCGCCGCCAGCGGCCCGGCGGCGAAGGCGCCGACCACGCAACCGATCACCACGTTGGAGACCGCCCAGCCGGTTTCGGCCGGGCTGAGGCTGAAATAGGTTTTCAGCGCTTCGATGGCGCCGGAGATCACGGCGGTGTCGTAGCCGAACAGAATGCCGCCCAGGGCGGCGATGCCGCAAATTCGCAAGATGTAGCCGGTATTGTGCTTACGCTGATATGACATGTGTTGCTCCGATTTTTATCCTGGCTTCCGTCCGCACGGTTGGGTTATCGGAAAGAGGGCGAGCGGAAGGGTGTGAACCGTGCCTGTCATCAAGGCGATGTCGTCGATAAATGCTGGAACAAACAAGAACATTTATTTCATAATTAGTGAATAATGGAATATTGATTTTTAGATCCAGTTCAAAAAAAACCGTCGCGAGTGGCCCGGACGCTTTGAGCGTTCGGCGCTGGGCGATAGCGACGGCAGGGCAGGCGCAGTGCGGATTTTCTGTAGCAAAGTCAGCGTGCATCACCCACGGTTTCTCTCTCGTCGCGGTATCTGCCCTGGCACGACAATGAAAGCGTCGACCGATCGACACCGCAAAATTGCGACCTCACGCACTAAAAACAAATTTTCCAAAACAATTTATTTGAAACTTTTTTTTCAATGAAATAGAGTTTGCTGCATCCGGTCAGGATTTAGCCGGCTTGCCGACGGAGTGCGGCGAGCGGGACGATTAACGCCGCTGCCGCCTGCGTGTGGCCAGGCGGCAGCGGACTTGAAAAGAGGGCGTGACATGAAAACCGTGGGTAACTTTATTGACGGGCAGGTGTGCCTGAGCAGCAGCAATCAAACCGTCGACGTGCATAACCCGGCCAGCGGGCAGGTTGAGCGGCGCGTCACGCAGAGCACCGCCGCCGAAGTCAAACAGGCCATCGACGTGGCCCATCGGGCGTTCGCCGACTGGTCGCGCACCACGCCGCTGCGTCGCGCGCGCATCATGTTCAATTTCAAGGCGTTGCTGGAACAGCACCGCGACGAGCTGGCCGAGCTTATCGTCAGCGAGCACGGCAAAGTGTATTCGGATGCGCTGGGCGAACTGACGCGCGGCATGGAAGTGGTCGAATTCGCCTGCGGCATCCCACATCTGATCAAGGGCGAGTATTCAGCGGACGTCGGCAGCGGCGTCGACAGCTTCTCGCTGATGCAGCCGCTGGGCGTGGTGGCGGGCATCACCCCGTTCAACTTCCCGGCAATGGTGCCGATGTGGATGTTCCCTATCGCGCTGGCCTGCGGCAATACCTTTATCCTCAAACCGCCGGCGCTGGTGCCTTCGGCCTCGGTGCGCCTGGCGGAGCTGCTGAAAGAAGCCGGCCTGCCGGACGGCGTGTTCAACGTGGTGCACTGCGCCAATGAAGACGCGGCGCAGCTGTGCACCGATCCGCGCATTCAGGCGGTGAGCTTCGTCGGCTCCTCCACCGTGGCGGAACATATCTACACCACCGCCAGCGCGCACGGTAAGCGAGTACAGGCCTTTGGCGCGGCGAAAAACCAGGCGATCGTCATGCCGGACGCCGATCTGGACGCCACGGTCAACGCGCTGATGGGCGGCGCGTTCGGCTCCGCCGGCGAGCGCTGCATGGCGTTGCCGATCGCCGTCGTGGTCGGCGATGATACCGCCGACAAGCTGATCGCCAAACTGAAGCCGCTGATCGCGCAGCTGCGCGTCGGCCCTGGCTTGCAGCAGGGCGGCGAAGAGAATGAAATGGGGCCGCTGGTGTCGTCCGCCCACCAGAAGAAGGTGCTGGGCTACATCGATCTGGGGGTGGAAGAAGGCGCGACCCTGGTGGCCGACGGCCGCAATTATCAGGTGCCGGGCTATCCTGAAGGCTATTACGTTGGTGGCACGCTGTTCGATCACGTGAAGCCGAACATGCGCATTTACCGCGAAGAGATCTTCGGGCCGGTGCTGGGCATCGTTCGGGTGCCGGACTATCGCACCGCCATCGACACGGTCAACGGCCATGAATTCGGCAACGGCAGCGCCATCTTTACCGGCAGCGGCCACTATGCGCGCCAGTTCGTGCAAGAAGTGCAGGCCGGGATGGTCGGCGTCAACGTGCCGGTGCCGGTGCCGATGGCGTTCCACAGCTTCGGCGGCTGGAAGCGCTCGGTGTTCGGTGCGCTGAACGTGCACGGCACCGACGGCGTGCGCTTCTACACGCGTATGAAGACCGCCACCGCGCGCTGGCCGGCCGGGCAGCAGACGGTGTCCGAATTCAGCATGCCAACGCTGGGTTAAGCGATCGCAGAGTATGAGCGGGCCGTTGTTCCTTTGGGGCAGCGGCCTTTGCACGGGGTGTTAACAGGAGAATCGAGATGTCTTCACTGCTTGCCAAATGTCAGACACCGAACGCCGAGGGGCGTATCCAGCACGTGACGCCGGAAAATGCCGGTTGGCGCTATGTCGGCTTTGACGTTTACCGCTTGGCCGCCGGGCAGTCGCTGCAGTTGGAATGCGGCGACAACGAGCTGTGTCTGGTGCTGGTCGCCGGTATCGCCTCCGTGGCCACGCTGCGTGCCGAATACCCGCATATCGGCAAGCGCATGAGCCCGTTCGAACGCACGCCGCCTTACGCGGTGTATGTGCCGCATCACGATCGCATCGAGGTGCGGGCAGAAACCGATCTGGAGCTGGCGGTGTGCAGCGCCCCCGGCGGCGGCCACCTGCCTTCACGGCTGATTACGCCGGCAGATATCGGCGTGGAGCGGCGCGGCAAGGGGCGTAACCAGCGGTTGGTGCACAACATTCTGCCGGACAGCGAGCCGGCCGACAGCCTGCTGGTGGTGGAAGTGTATACCGACGAGGGCAACACCAGCTCCTACCCGAGCCACAAGCACGATCGGGAAGACTCGCCGGCCGAAACCTATCTGGAAGAGACCTACTATCACCGCATTCAGCCGGAGCAGGGATTCTGCATGCAGCGCGTCTATACCGACGATCGCACGCTCGACGAGTGCATGCCGGTCTACAATCGCGACGTGGTGAAAGTGCCGCGCGGTTATCACCCGGTGGCGACCCTGGCGGGCTACGACAACTATTATCTCAACGTGATGGCCGGGCCGGTGCGGCAGTGGAAGTTCACCTGGGAAAAAGACCACGCCTGGATTAACGGCGAAGGTTACCCCGCCGCGCAATAAGCGCTTGAGGCCCGGCTTGCCGGGCTTTTTTGTCAGCCTTACTCGTCCCGGGCGTTATTCAGCGCCAGCGAGACCGCCAGCGTCTGCGCCAGGCACATCGAGGCCACCTGCGAACGGAACCCGTCCACCTGCGCTTCGCGCACCACGAAACAGACGTCGCTGAAGGCGGCAAGCGGGCTGACCTGGCTGTCGGTGATGGCGATCTGCTGCGCGCCGCGCTTGGCGCCCAACTCCACCAGTTCCACCGCCTCGCGGGCGTATGGCGAATAGCTGATGGCGATCACCACGTCTTTCGGTTTCACCATGCTCAGCTGTTCGGTGAACATCCCACCCAGCCCGTCGATCAGAAACGCGCGGCGCTCCAGATGGCGCAGCGCATAGGTGAGGTAGGAGGCGACGCTGAACGAGCGGCGCAGGCCGATCACGTAGATGTTTTCGGCGTTGTTGAGCAGATCCACGGCGCGATCCAACTGCTCGGGAGCGATTTGCATCGCCAGCTGCTGCAGCGCCTGCGCGTTGACCATGGTGAATACGTTGAGGATTTCGGCCGGTTTCTCCGGCGCGACGTTGTCGTCGGTGGAGGTTTGGCGGAACAGGCGCGCGCGCTCGGTATAGTTCACCGTTTCTTCCATCAGATGCTGACGGAACACCTGCTTCATTTCGTTGAAGCCGCTGAAGCCAAAGGCGTTGGCGAAACGGATCAGGGTGGAGGGCGGCACGCTGGCCTGTGCGGCGATGGAGGCAACGGTATCGAAAGCGATGCTGTTACTGTTATCCAAAATATAGCGCGCCACCTGCTTCAAACGCTTGCTCAGCGTTTCATAACGGTGGCGGATCTCGTCCTGTAACAGCGAAAGTTGAGTTGGGTTGTTCATCCATTCGGCTCGCAGTGGGGTGAAGGCGCATTGGCCTGACGCCTGACATATTGACAGGGTATTTTAACAGACGGAGCGGAAATTTCATTTCCTCAAAAAGCGATTTATTCGATCGCACGTTGCGCGACTTCACAGAAAATGGGCAAAAAAATCCCCTTAAAGCGGCGAAATGGCCTTAAGGGGACGTGAACTCGCTTCTCGCTGTCAGTGAGCGCCGCTCGTCTGCGGGCGGTACTGGCGCCAGAAATCGATCAGCGTCAGGTATTTTTGTTTCACCTGCTCGATCAGCGCCGCATCGTCGAGTTCCCCCTGCAGCCAACGGCGCGAAGGTTGACCGAAGATGGTGCGGCCGACGGCGAAACCTTTCACCCAACGCGCATCTGCGGCGGCGGCAAAGCCCGCCTTCAGCACCGCCTCAGGGGAGTCGAGCCCCAGGATCAGCACGCCGCGGCAGAAGGGATCGTAGCTGTCGATCAGCGCGCCGACCCGTCGCCAGTTTTCCGCGCTCAGCGGCGGCAGTTTCCACCAGTCCGGCTGAATGCCCAACTGGTAGAAATGCTCAATCATCTCCAGGTAATAACGTTCGTCCTTGTCGGCGTTGCTGTCCGGCAGGATCACCTCCAGCAGCAGCTCATGGCCGGATTTGCAGCAGCCGCGGTAGACGTCGGCGATCAGCTCATCCTGTTCGCGGCGCAGTTCCGCAGCGTCATGCGGGTGATAAAACACCAGGCACTTCACCACGTGCTCCTGCGGCCAGTCGATCAACTGCGAGCCGATATTGCCGTGCTCCAGACGCAGCGGGCGCGAGCTGGGCAGCTCTACCGGCCGGCCGATCCACCATCCCTGGCCGGTGATTTCGTTCAGCGCCGCCTGCCCGTAGGTGGTGTCGGCCAGAATGCCGCTGTTGCCGTTGAGGCCGGCCTGTGCGGCAGCCTGTTGCGCGGCGGTGAGCAGCAGGGTTTTCAGATGCGGAATGCGTTCCTCGCCGACGCCGGCCTCGCGCGCCATGTCCGCCAACTGTTTGCGGTGATCGAAGGCGAACACGCACAGTTCCGGCCACTGTTGCTTGCGGGTGGTGACCCGGTGCAGGTGGTTCAGACGCGCATCGCGGTCTGGGCGCGTGACCTGCTGTTCACGCTGCAGATAGTCGTCCAGCTCCCGTTTGGTCGGCATGGCCGGCGCGCAGCCGTGGCGCGAGACCACCAATGCGCCGCAGGCGTTGGCGTAACGGCAGGCCTGATCCCAGCCCTCATCGTTCAGATAGCCGCGCAGCAGGCCGGACATAAACGCGTCGCCGGCCCCCAGTACGTTCAGCACCTCAACCCGCACGCCGGCGTGCAGCTTCACCTGCGCCCAGCTGTCGGCTATCTCGCCCTCGAATACGGAGCATCCCTGCGCGCCGCGCTTGCACACCAGCGTGGCTGCCGTGGTGCGGCGCACGTTTTTCAATGCCGTCAGCGTATCAGTGCTGCCGCCGGCGATATGAAATTCCTCTTCGGTGCCGACGATCAGATCGAAATGGTGCAGCACCTCTTGCAGCTCGCGGGTCACCTGTTGCGATTCCACAAAGCGGGTTTCGCCGTCGCCCAGCGACGTCAGCCCCCACAGCACCGGGCGATAATCGATGTCCAGCGCGGTGCGCAGGCCGTGGCGGCGCGCGTATTCCAGCGCCTTCAGCACGGCGGCGCGGGTGTTCGGGTGCGACAGGTGCGTGCCGGTAATGGCCAGCGCGCGCGAAGAGGCGATGTAGGATTCGTCGATGTCGCTCGGCGTCAGCGCCATGTCCGCGCAGTTTTCGCGATAGAAGATCAGCGGGAAGGTTTCCTGATCCTTGATGCCGAGGATCACCAGGCCGGTTAACCGCTGTTTATCGGTGATCAAGCAGCGGGTATCGGCTCCGACGCGCTGCAGCTCTTCGCGCAAAAAGCGGCCCATGTGCTCGTCGCCGACGCGCGCCAGCATGCCGGATTTTAACCCCTGAATGGCGGTGCCGTAGGCCACGTTGCCGGAAGAGCCGCCGAGGTATTTGGCGAATGTGCCGGCGTCTTCCAGACGCGCGCCGATCTGCTGAGCATAGAAATCGACGGCGATGCGCCCGAGACAAATGACATCAAGCTGTTTTTCTTGTGTAGCCATACCCGTTTCCTTCTGTTTAAGCAAAACTCCGGCGGCGGCCCGAGCGTGGCGCCCTGCTGGAAGCATGTGGACAGTATGGGGAATGAAAATTTCAATTTCAATATGGGATGAAATTTACACCCCAAAAATGTGATGCGTTTAAAACATCGACAAAGGAGAGGAAAAAGCCGATGAAGCGGCTGTGAAACGGCGGCCATGGGCGCGCGGAAAAGGGGCGTGACGGCAGGATAAAAGGCTGTCGCCTTGCGCGTCGATGGCTTTACCGGCTGATACGCGGCGTGAAGCCGGTGAAGGCCAAGCCACGAGATGAAACGGGCTTTTCATGCAATATGCGATCTTTATCGCAAAATGAAATGTTTCTTCTGTAATGTGATTTTATGAAAAATATATTTGTTTATAATCGCTTCACGTTTCAGGTTGTCGACTTCGTGAGCAGCGGGCATCGCCTGCTCAAGATAATAGCTGCCGCCGCGTAACACAAACACGGGATTGTCGGCTCGGCGCGAGCCCTTTCCGGGGCGGCCCTCAATCTAAAGGGTGAGTAAATGGGCAAGATCAGGCTAACCATGGCGCAGGCGCTCGTCAGATTTCTCGATAACCAGTATCTGCTGGCCGACGGGGTGGAAACCAAATTCGTCGCGGGCATTTTCGCGATTTTCGGCCACGGCAACGTGCTGGGGCTGGGGCAAGCGCTGGAGCAGGATAGCGGTGAACTGCGGGTGCATCAGGGCCGCAACGAACAGGGCATGGCCCACGCGGCGATCGGCTTCGCCAAGCAGAAACTGCGCCGGCAGATCTACGCCTGCACCTCATCGGTCGGCCCCGGCGCCGCCAATATGATCACCGCCGCGGCCACCGCCACTGCCAACCGCATTCCTTTATTGCTGCTGCCGGGCGACGTTTACGCTTCCCGCCAGCCGGACCCGGTGTTGCAGCAAATCGAACAGCCTTACGATCTCAGCATCAGCACCAACGACGCGTTCCGTGCGGTGAGCAAGTATTGGGACCGCATCGTGCGGCCGGAACAGCTGATGAGCGCCTGCATCAACGCGATGCGCGTACTGACCGATCCGGCGGAAACCGGCGCGGTAACGCTGTGTCTGCCGCAGGACGTGCAGGGGGAAGCCTACGACTATCCCGACTATTTCTTCCAAAAGCGGGTGCACCGGCTCGATCGCCGCCCGGCGACCGACGGCATGTTGGCGGATGCGCTGGCGCTGCTGACGGCCAAACGCAAACCCTTGCTGGTGTGCGGCGGCGGCGTGAAGTACTCGCAGGCCGGGCGGGCGCTGCGCGAATTCGCCGAGCGCTTCGGCATTCCGTTCGCCGAGACCCAGGCCGGCAAAGGCACGGTGCCGAGCGACCATGAATTCAACCTCGGCGGCATCGGCGAAACCGGCTGCCTGGCGGCCAACACGCTGGCCCGGCAGGCCGATCTGGTGATTGGCGTCGGCACCCGTTACACCGATTTCACCACCTCGTCCAAATGGCTGTTCCAACACCCGGACGTCAGCTTCCTCAATATCAACGTCAGCGCCTTCGACGCCGGCAAGCTCGACGGCGTGCAGGTGTTGGCGGACGCCCGCGAGGCCCTGAACGCGCTGGGCGCGCTGCTGGCACAGGCCGATTATCGCGCCGGCTGGGGCGATGCCATCGCCGCGGCGCGCGGTGCCCAGCGCGAAGAGAGCGAGCGTGTTTACTCGGTGGAATACAGCGGTACAGGCTTTGTGCCGGAGATAGACGATCACCTCGACCGCGAGCGGGTGTTCGCCGAATTTATCGCCCAGACCGACTCGGCTCTGACCCAGAGCCGGGTGCTGGGAGTGCTGAACCGCGAACTGCCGCCGGACAGCGTGATCGTCGCCGCCGCCGGCAGCCTGCCGGGCGATCTGCAGCGGGTCTGGCACAACCACGGCGAGCATGGTTACCACGTGGAATACGGCTACTCCTGCATGGGGTACGAGGTCAACGCCGCATTGGGGGTCAAGCTGGCCGAGCCGCAGCGCGAGGTGTACGCGATGGTGGGCGATGGCGCCTTCATGATGCTGCATTCCGAACTGGTCACTTCGATTCAGGAAGGCTGCAAGATCAACGTGGTGCTGTTCGACAACATGACCAACGGTTGC
Source organism: Serratia sp. LTN-2 (assembly GCF_059740205.1). Taxonomy (NCBI): domain Bacteria; kingdom Pseudomonadati; phylum Pseudomonadota; class Gammaproteobacteria; order Enterobacterales; family Yersiniaceae; genus Serratia; species Serratia sp. LTN-2. The sequence continues at coordinate 107,733 of NZ_JCAXDO010000010.1, forward strand.
ATCAACAATCTGCAGATGGAACACGGCATGGACAGCTATACCACCGAGTTCCGCTTCCGCAATCCACAGGGCGGCAAGCTCGACGGCAAACTGGTGCCGGTCGATTTCGCCATGCTGGCGGCAGCTTACGGTTGTAAAACCTATCGCGTCACCACCGAACAGCAGCTGCTCGACGCGCTGGCCGACGCCCGCAGGCAAACCGTATCCACGCTGCTGGATATCAAGGTGCTGCCGAAGACCATGGTGCACAAGTATCTCAGCTGGTGGCGCGTGGGCGGCGCTCAGGTGGCCGACAGCGAGAAAATCGTCGCAGTGGCGCGCAAGCTGCAGGAAAACATCGATAAGGCGCGCGATTACTGATTCGTTTTCATACATAAATCTCGAGGGTAGCGAAAATGACATTGAACATTGGGGTTATCGGCACCGGCGCCATCGGCCGCGATCATATCCGTCGCTGCAGCAAAGTGTTGCAGGGCGCTCGCGTGGTGGCGGTCAACGACATCAATCGCGACAACGCCGCCAAGGTGGTGAGCGATCTGCAGCTGGATGCGCGGGTGTATGACAACGGACACGATCTCATTAAGGCCGCCGACGTACAGGCGGTGCTGGTCACCTCCTGGGGGCCGAGTCATGAAGAGTTCGTGTTGGCGGCCATCGCCGCCGGCAAACCGGTGTTCTGCGAGAAGCCGCTGGCGGTGACCGCGCAGGGCTGCAAAAACATTGTCGACGCCGAAGCGAAGCACGGCAAGCGGCTGGTGCAGGTCGGCTTCATGCGCCCCTATGACCAGGGCTATCGCGCGCTGAAACAGGTGCTGACCAGCGGCCAGATCGGCGAGCCGCTGATGCTGCACTGCGCGCACCGCAACCCGACGGTCGGCGAGGCCTACACCACCGATATGGCGATCACCGACACCCTGATCCACGAAATCGACGTGCTGCGCTGGCTGCTTGACGACGACTACGTGTCGGTGCAGGTGGTGTTCCCGCGCAAGAGCCCGAAGGCGTTTCCGCACCTGAAAGATCCGCAGATTGTGCTGTTTGAAACCGCCAAGGGTACGCGCATCGACGTCGAAATCTTCGTCAACTGCCAGTACGGCTACGACATTCAGTGTGAAGTGGTGGGGGAAACCGGCATCGCCAAGCTGCCGGAACCGTCCTCGGTGCAGATGCGCAGCGGCGCCCGCCTGTCGACCGAAATTCTGACCGACTGGAAGGATCGCTTTATCGATGCCTATGACGTCGAACTGCAGGGTTTCATCAACGACGTGGCCGCGGGCAAGTTGACCGGGCCTTCCGCCTGGGACGGCTACGCCGCCGCGGTGACCGCCGATGCCTGCGTGGCGGCTCAGCTCAGCGGCGAGATCGTGCCGGTGACCCTGCCGGCGCGCCCGGCGTTTTACGGTAAATAACCGCTCGCAGCGCGTAACCACGATTGCAGAGGAGTGACCATGAAGATCGCTTTTGATGTCGACGTTATCCGGGATTTGGGCGTGACCAAAATGGTTCAGCAGGTGGCGGACTGGGGCTATAAGTACATTGAGCAGTCGCCGCACCCGCAGATCAACCCGTTTTACAAACATCCGAAGGCCAGCCGCGAAATCATGGCGGAGTATAAAAACGCCTTGAAAGCGACCGGCGTGGAGATCTCCTCATTTATCGTGGTGTATCGCTGGTCCGGGCCGGGGGAAGATCGCCGCCAGGCGGCGGTCAAAAACTGGCGGCGGATGATCGAAATCGCGGTGGAGATGGGCGTGCAGGTGATCAACACCGAACTGGCGGGCAACCCCAATGAGCCGGAGATCTGCGAGGAGCTGTGGTATCGCTCGATGGAGGAGCTATTGCCGATCGTCGAGCGCGAGGGTATCCGTATGGAGATCCAGTCGCACCCGTGGGATTTCTGCGAGCTGAGCAACGAAACCGCCGATCTGGTGAAGTCGCTGCGCAGCGACCACGTCAAATACCTCTACAGCGTGCCGCACACCTTCTACTACGACAAAGGGCAGGGTGACGTGGCCGGCATGCTGCAGTACGCCGGGGACGATCTGTCCCACGTGCTGATCGCCGACACCATGAACCACACCAAGCATTGCCGTTATATCGTCAACCCGCCGGGCGTTGACGCCGCTGTGCACCAGCACGTCGGCATCGGCGAAGGCGAGGTGAATTTCGACGCCCTGTTCCAGACGCTGCGCGAGATGGAATTTGCCAACCGCAGCTTCAAGGCCGGCGGCGAATCGATCATCTGCACCTCGCTGTTCGGCTACCCGGAAAAGATGCCGAGCCAGGCGGTGGCGACCAGAGAACGTATCGAGAGAGAGCTGTTGGGCAAATAATCTTATTCGGCTCGCCGGCGGCGTGTGCACCGGCGGCCCTCCAAGGACCGAGGCAGACCATGAATAAAGACAACGTGAAATTGGCCATTGCGCCGATCGGCTGGACCAACGACGACATGCCCGATCTGGGCAAGGAAAACACCTTTCAGCAGTGCGTCAGCGAAATGGCGCTGGCCGGTTTCACCGGCAGTGAAGTGGGCAGCAAATACCCGCGCGATCCGGCGGTGCTGAAACCGATGCTGGATATTCGCGGCATCCAGATCTGCAACGCCTGGTTCAGCACCTTTTTCGCCGACGGTCAGAAAGACAAAACCATCGATGAATTTATCAACCACATGAATTTTCTGCATGCCATGGGCGCCAGGGTGATCGGCTGTTCCGAGCAGAGCAAGAGCATTCAGGGCACCACCAAAGGGGTGTTCGAAGAGAAGCCTTACTTCAGCGATGAAGAGTGGCAGCGCGTGGCCGACGGTTACAACGAGTTGGCGAAGATCGCCGCTGGCAAAGGCATGCAGGTCTGTCTGCACCACCATATGGGCACCGGCATTCAGACCACGGCCGAAATCGACCGTTACATGAGCATGGTCAACGACGACGTCTACCTGCTGTTCGATACCGGCCACGCCTACTATTCGGAAGGCAGCCAGCAGGCGATGATGGCGATCCTGGAGAAGTATCTGCCGCGCATCAACCATGTCCATCTGAAGGACGTGCGCGATGAGGTGGTAGCGGAAGTGAAGGCCAACAAGCTGAGCTTCCTAGACGGCGTGAAGAAGGGCACCTTCACCGTGCCGGGTGATGGAGTGATCGACTTCAGACCGGTGTTCAAGCTGCTGGACGAGCGCGGTTACAAGGGATGGATGGTGGTGGAGGCCGAGCAGGATCCGGCGCTGGCCAACCCATTCGAGTATGCGGTGAAGGCACGCCGCTATATTCGGGAAACCGCCGGGATTTAAGCGGTGAGGGTCAATAACGATTAAGGGGCGCCGCTGGCGCCCCTTGTTTTATGGCGGCGTGTTAACCGCCGAGCGTTTGCCAGGTTACGACCTGGCTGCCCGGCCACGGCGTGGCGGCATGCACGCCACGGGCGATCGCCCGAGCCAGCGTGTCCGCCGCCAGCGCGCCGATTTGCAGCACCGCCAGTTCACGGCTGCCCTGTACCTCGCGCTGCCCGGTGGACAGGGCGAACACCACGTCGCCGTCAAACGGGCTATGCAGCGGGCGGATGGCGCGCGCCATGCCGTCTTGCGCCATGATGGCCACCCGTTTCAACTCCACTCTCGTCAGCGCCAGATCGGTGGCGATGCAGGCCAGAGTGGTGTTTTTTCTGCCGCCCTGCGGCTCTTGCGCCATCCAGTCTTCGCCCTGAGCGCGCAGTTGCGCCAGTGCCGCCGCACCGCCGTTGCCGAATTCACCGTCGATCTCATAGGGTGTCGCCCAGAAGGCGCGGGTGCCGGGCGCTACCACCGAGCCCAGACTGTTGACCGCGACCAGCGCGCCGACGGTAGCGCCGTTGGCGGTGACGATCGACGCCGAGCCGAGGCCGCCTTTCAGCTTGCCCATGCCGGTCATGGCGCCATAGCCGGCACCGACGGTGCCCAGCGGAAAGTCCAATCCGGCCTTGCCGACCGCATCGATGCCCAACTGGCGATACGGCGGCGTGAGCTGCCAGTTTTTGTCGCCGCCGTTGGCCAGATCGTACAGGCAGGCGGTGGGCACGATAGGGGAGACCGGCACGCCAGGCGCCGGGCGCAGCGCGTAGCCCCGGCCCTGTTGCCCCAACCAGGCCGCGACGCCGTCCGCCGCCGCCAGGCCGTAAACCGAACCGCCGCTGAATGTCAGCGCATCGACGGTTTGCACCAGATTGTCTTCACCCAGCGCGTCGGTTTCCCGGGTGGCGGGGCCACCGCCGCGCACATCCACGGCGGCGATCGCCGGGCTATCCGGCAGGATCACCGTCGCGCCGGTGCGTACCCGGCTGTCTTGCGCCACGCCGACCTTCAGGCCCGGTACATCGGTAATCAGGTTGCGGGCGCCTGGGCGCCCGGCGGCGGAAGTTGGCATAGCGGCACCTAATGGGGTGAGAGGAGAGAATATGCCGGCGGCAGCGGTCAGGCCGGCCAGCGCCTGTAAAAAGGTTCGGCGGTTGATATTCAGGGGCCGCCGCAGCGGCCCCTGCCAGTGGATGAGATCACGCATCGCCGCGCGGCTGCCCGGTGCGAAAACGCGCCATATGGTAGGCGTCGACCAGTACGCCGTCGCGCATGGCATAGGCGCGGCTGGTGCCCTCTATCTCGAAACCGAATTTGCGGTACAGCCCGATGGCCGCCGGGTTGTCGGTGAACACCGTGAGTTCGATGCGCTCGATGGCCGCCCAGTTGTCGCACAGGTCGATCATCGCCTGCATCAGACGGCTGCCGACGCCTTTGCCGTGGTAGCGCGGATCGACGCCGATGCCGAAGGTGGCTACGTGGCGGCGGCGCACGCGCTGATTCAGCATCACCACCAACTGGCCGGCAAGCTGCCCGTCAATGATGGCCGCCAGGTTATGTGTGCCCGGTTCGGGATTGGCGAGGCGTTTCTGCCAGGACTCGACGGACGGTAGCGGGAGCTGCAGCGTATCGCGATAGACGGGCGTCTGAGAATAAAGATGATGCAGGGCTTGTGCATCGGTTGTTTCCACGTGGCGTATCACGATCTCGCTCATGTCGCTGCTCCTGTCGCTTACCGGTTGAATAACCTCTGAATTTATCCGTTTACTGCCTTGAGTCAATATTATTTCAATGGGTCAAAAAAAACGCTTTACAGGTGCGAATGATAATGATTATTATTGCGATGCGTTCCGGGGAGGGCATCAACCCTTGATACTCTCACTGCGAAGGCACGACATTGCTCACATTGCTTCCAGTGTTTACTTAGCCAGCTCGGGTGCTGGCTTTTTTTTTGCCCTTTTTTCAGCCGCTTCCGCCTTCAACAAATCCGCTGCCCTTCCGCTGTTTCATTCCATCGAAATTTTTGAACAGAGGCATGAGTTTTTTACGCTTTCTTATTCTGCTGGCAGGACTAGACTGTAAAAAAACATTGAGGAGAGTTGAATATGATTTATGTACGTAAAGCGGAAGACCGCGGCCACGCCAATCATGGCTGGCTGGATAGCTGGCACACCTTCTCATTTGCCGACTACTACGATCCGAACTTTATGGGGTTCTCGGCGCTGCGGGTGATCAACGAAGACATGATCGACGCAGGGCAGGGTTTCGGTACTCACCCGCATAAAGACATGGAAATCCTGACCTACGTGCTGAGCGGCACGGTGGAACATCAGGACAGCATGGGTAATAAGGAGCAGATCCAGGCTGGCGAATTCCAGATCATGAGTGCGGGCACCGGGGTGCGTCACTCAGAGTACAACGCCAACCAGGATCGCCCGCTGCATCTGTACCAGATTTGGATCATTCCGGATCAGGTCGGGCTGGAGCCGCGCTACGAGCAGCGCATGTTCGACGCGCCGCAAGGTCGTCAGCTGGTGCTGTCGCCGGATGCGCGCGACGGTTCGCTGAAGGTGTTCCAGGATATGACGCTGTCGCGTTGGGCGCTGAATAAAGGCGAACAGGCGGAATACGCGATCGACGCCGGCCGCCGCATTTGGATCCAGGTGGTGCGCGGCAAGGTCTCGGTCAACGGCCAGGCCGCCGGCATCAGCGATGCATTTGCGGTTTGGGATGAATCAACGCTGTCGATTCAGGCCGACGAAGAGAGCGAAATCCTGCTGTTCGATCTGCCGCCGGTGTGATTTAGCGGTAAATATCAAGGGCTCACGATGTGAGCCCTTGAGGTTAATGACACGTCTGACGATGTTGCCTGACTTGACGCCGGCAGCATATAAAAACAAGGAAAATCAATTTATTGATTTTCGGCTAATTATCACAAAGGGGGAAAAACCACGCTTTTTCCCCCTTTGTCAGCGTATGAAGGGCTCACGATGTGAGCCCTTTTTGCGTTGGCAGTCGCATAACCGACAATATCGGCCCGCCGTTTTTTTTGCTAAAATGGCTGCCCATTCACGGTTAGTCAGTTCATTGATAATGAAGAAAAAACGGCCGGTACTCCAGGATGTGGCGGACAAGGTGGGCGTGACCAAGATGACGGTGAGCCGTTATCTGCGCAATCCCGACCAGGTTTCCGCTGCCCTGCAGCAAAAAATCGCCGTCGCGCTGGATGAGCTGGGTTACATCCCCAACCGCGCGCCGGACATTCTCTCCAACGCCACCAGCCGGGCGATTGGCGTGCTGTTGCCGTCGCTGACCAACCAGGTGTTCGCCGAAGTGCTGCGCGGCATCGAAAGCGTGACCGACGCGCACAACTACCAGACCATGCTGGCGCACTACGGCTATCTGCCGGAGCGCGAAGAAGAGCGTCTGACCTCGCTGCTTTCTTACAATATCGACGGCCTGATCCTGTCCGAGCGCCATCACACGGCGCGCACCCTGAAAATGATCGAGGTGGCGGGCATTCCGGTGGTGGAGCTGATGGACTGCGTTTCGCCGTGCATCGATCTGGCGGTGGGCTTCAACAACTTCGAAGCGGCGCGCCAGATGACCCAGCAGATCATCGCGCACGGCCACCGCCACGTGGTCTATTTCGGCGCCCGTCAGGATGAGCGTACGATCATCAAACAGCAGGGGTATGAGCAGGCGATGCGTGAATCCGGCCTGGAGCCGTACAGCATCATGACCGCCCGCTCTTCTTCCTATTCCGCCGGCGGCGAGCTGCTGCGCCAGGCGCAGCGCGACTACCCGCAGATCGACAGTATCTTCTGCACCAACGATGACCTGGCGATCGGCGCGGCCTTCGAGTGCCAGCGGCAGGGGCTGTCGATCCCGCAGGACATGGCGATTGCCGGTTTCCACGGCCATGACATCGGCCAGGTGATGGTGCCGAAGCTGGCCAGCGTGCTGACGCCGCGCGAACGCATGGGCCAGATCGGCGCCGAGCGTCTGCTGGCCCGGCTGCGCGGCGAAACGGTGTGCCCGCGCATGGTGGACGTCGGTTTCACCGTGATCCCCGGCGGCAGCATCTGAGCCATTTTAACGCTCTGTTTTAACTCTCTTTCTTTTTGCAGCGCGCTCTAAGGCGCGCTGGTTATCCCGCCTGTAAGCCCGCTGCTCGTTGCCGGCATAAGTTTGATCTCTGTCCCAGAACGCGAATTTTAGCCGTTTACCCGGTTCCGAGGATTATGTTGTTACCGGTATCATGATACCGGTAACAATGAGCGTGCGGTCACCTTGCTGCAAGACTGAACCTCTGACTTAACAACACCTACAGCTCTTCTTAAACACCGGGAAAGAGCCTAAAAATAAAACAACCGCACGCTTTACGCCTATCGTAAAGAGAGTCGCGATAAAAGGTTGGAGAAAAATTATGCCATTAGTGATTGTTGCAGGCGGCGTAGCGCTGCTGCTGCTGCTGATGATCCGCTTCAAGCTGAACGGCTTTATCTCTCTGGTTCTGGTTGCTCTGGCGGTCGGGATTGCACAGGGTATGCCGGTCGATAAGGTCATCGGTTCCATCAAGGCCGGTGTGGGCGGCACGCTGGGCAGCCTGGCGCTGATCATGGGCTTCGGCGCCATGCTCGGCAAGCTGCTGGCGGACTGCGGCGGCGCGCAGCGCATCGCCACCACGCTGATCGACAAGTTCGGCAGAAAACACATTCAATGGGCGGTGGTGCTGACCGGTTTCACCGTCGGCTTCGCGCTGTTCTACGAAGTGGGCTTCGTGCTGTTGCTGCCGCTGGTATTCACCATCGCCGCCTCTGCACGCATTCCGCTGCTGTACGTCGGCGTGCCGATGGCCGCCGCGCTGTCGGTGACCCACGGTTTCCTGCCGCCGCACCCGGGCCCGACGGCCATCGCCACCATCTTCCATGCCGACATGGGTAAAACCCTGCTGTACGGCACGCTGCTGGCGATCCCGACGGTTATTCTGGCCGGCCCGGTCTATGCCCGCTTCCTGAAAGGCATCGACAAACCGGTACCGGAAGGCCTGTACAACCCGAAAACCTTTACCGATGCGGAGATGCCGAGCTTTGGCGTCAGCGTCGCCACGTCGCTGGTGCCGGTGATCCTGATGGCGCTGCGCGCGGTCGCTGAAATGGTGCTGCCGAAGGGCCATAGCCTGCTGCGCTTCGCCGAGTTCTTCGGCGACCCGGTGATGGCGACCCTGATCGCCGTACTGATCGCCATCTTCACCTTTGGCCTGAACCGTGGTCGCACCATGGATGAAGTGATGGGCACCATCACCGACTCGATTAAAATCATCGCCATGATGCTGTTGATCATCGGCGGCGGCGGCGCCTTCAAACAGGTGCTGGTGGACAGCGGCGTCGAACAGTACATCGCCGGCCTGATGGAAGGCAGCAACGTTTCGCCGATTCTGATGGCCTGGTCGATCGCCGCTGCGCTGCGTCTGGCATTGGGTTCCGCCACCGTGGCGGCGATCACCGCCGGTGGCATCGTGGCGCCGCTTATCGCCACTACCGGCGTCAGCCCTGAGCTGATGGTGATTGCGGTCGGTTCCGGCAGCGTCATCTTCTCGCACGTTAACGATCCGGGCTTCTGGCTGTTCAAGGAGTATTTCAATCTGAGCATCATGGAAACCATCAAATCCTGGTCGGTGCTGGAAACCATCATCTCGGTGTGCGGCCTGGTGGGCTGCCTGCTGCTGGCGACGGTTGTATAATCTTTATCCGGCGCCCTGCGGGGCGTCGGCGTTTATCAGTTGGGACGCGTTTGGCGCGCTCGCGCCAGTTCCCATAAGGGCATGATTATGAGTAATCCGCAGCATCACGTATTTGTTTTGATGGGCGTTTCCGGCAGCGGCAAGTCCGCCGTGGCCAGCGCCGTCGCTCACGAGGCCAACGCCGCCATGCTGGATGGCGACTATCTGCACCCGCGCGCCAACATCATCAAAATGTCCTCCGGGCATGCGTTGGACGACAACGATCGCGCACCGTGGCTGGCGGCCCTGAACGACGCCATCTTCGCCATGCAGCGCACCAACGACGTATCGCTGCTGGTGTGCTCGGCGCTGAAGAAAAGCTATCGCGATCGCCTGCGCGACGGCAATCTCAACCTGCATTTCCTGTATCTGAAAGGCGATCAGTCGGTGATTGAGGAACGTCTGAAGCAACGCAAGGGCCATTTCTTCAAGCCGCAGATGTTGATTTCCCAGTTCGCCACGCTGGAAGAGCCGGGCGAGCAGGAGCCGGATGTGCAAGCGATCGACATCAACCAGCCGCTGGACGGCGTGGTCGCCGATACGCTCGCCTATATTCGCCGCGTTACCGCCCGCTAAGCGCGGGCCGTTGTCGGCGCCGCCTGGCGCCTACAGCTTCATGTAAGCCCGCACGCCATCCAGGAACATCTGGGTCGACAGCATCACCAGAATCAGCCCCATCAACCGCTCCAGCGCGCTGACGCCCTTGCTGCCCAGCAGGCGCAGGAACAGGTTCGACATCAGCAAAATAGCCGCGGAGAGGCCCCAGGCGATCAACAGCGCCGCCACCAGATGCGGCAGCTGATGTGGATACTGGTGCGACAGCAGCATCAGCGCCGCCAGAATCGATGGCCCGGCCACCAGTGGGATCGCCAGCGGCACCAGGAACGGCTCCTCGCCGGCGGACAGCCCGGAGCTGTTCCCCTCCTGCGAAGGGAAAATCATCTTGATGGCGATCAGAAACAGGATGATGCCGCCGGAAATGGAGACGGTTTCGGTGCGCAGGTTGAGGAACGCCAGAATTTTCTCGCCGGCGAACAGGAAGATCAGCATCAGCAACAGGGCGATCAGCAGCTCGCGGATCAGCACCACCCGGCGGCGGCGCGGCTCCAGGTGCTTGAGCACCGACATGAAAATCGGCAGATTGCCCAGCGGATCCATAATTAAAAACAGCAATACCGTAGCGGAAATCATCTCTGTCATGGTGACCTCGTGATCGGGAAAACGCCTCGGCCTTTTCGGCCGCGTCCTTGCCTATAAGAAGGATTGCTGAGAAATCCTCAGCCATCGAATAAATTCACTTTGCGCCCGCGCCGACATTTTGTAAGGTGAGGAGATATTGCACACAACTCGTTATCACCTAATAAGCCCTTATCCGGGCGGGACACAGATATTATGAAAAACGTTGGTTTCATCGGTTGGCGCGGAATGGTTGGCTCGGTTCTCATGCAACGCATGACGGAAGAGCGCGATTTCGACGCCATTCGCCCGGTCTTTTTCTCCACCTCGCAGCACGGTTCCGCCGCGCCGGCCTTCGGCGGCCAGCAGGGCACGCTGCAGGATGCGTATGACGTCGACGCGCTGAGCGCGCTCGATATCATTATTACCTGTCAGGGCGGCGATTATACCAACGAAGTTTATCCTAAGCTGCGCGCCAGCGGTTGGCAGGGTTACTGGATCGACGCGGCCTCTTCGCTGCGCATGCAGGACGATGCCATCATTATCCTGGATCCGGTCAACCACGCGGTGATTCAGCAGGGCCTGGACAAAGGCATCAAAACCTTCGTCGGCGGCAACTGCACCGTCAGCCTGATGCTGATGTCGCTCGGCGGCCTGTTCGCCAACGATCTGGTGGAGTGGGCGTCGGTCGCCACCTACCAGGCGGCCTCCGGTGGCGGCGCGCGCCACATGCGCGAACTGCTGACACAAATGGGCATGCTGCACGCCGACGTGGCGAAAGAGCTGCAGGATCCGGCCTCCGCGATTCTGGATATCGAACGCAAGGTGACCGAGGCCACCCGCAGCGGCAAACTGCCGACCGATAATTTCGGCGTGCCGTTGGCCGGCAGCCTGATCCCGTGGATCGACAAGCAGCTCGACAACGGCCAAAGCCGCGAAGAGTGGAAAGGCCAGGCGGAAACCAACAAAATTCTGAACACCGGCAGTGTGATCCCGGTCGATGGCCTGTGCGTGCGCGTTGGCGCGCTGCGCTGCCACAGCCAGGCGTTCACCCTGAAGTTGAAAAAGGACGTGTCGCTGCCGGAAATCGAGCAGATGCTGGCGACGCACAACGATTGGGTGCGCGTGATCCCGAACGATCGCGAGCTGACCATGCGCGAACTGACGCCTGCGGCGGTCACCGGCACGCTGAATACGCCGGTCGGTCGTCTGCGCAAGCTGAATATGGGGCCGGAGTACCTGTCGGCGTTCACCGTGGGCGACCAGCTGCTGTGGGGCGCGGCTGAGCCGCTGCGTCGCATGCTGCGCATCCTGCTGTAAACCTGCACTTCCCGGGGGCTGACCGCGTTCGGCCCCCTAAAGCCTCATTTTCCGCTTTTTTGTTCGCCACGCCCCACGTCGGGCAAGGTCATCGCAAGCCCTGCTTCCATGGGCTGCACCCCGCATCTCTCCTCGTCGGCCGCCGCAGGCACGCGCTATCGGGCTGGCAGTTTTCTTAATGAAGAATTTTCCTGAGCAATGCTGAGCAGTTTTTAACAGACATTGGCTATGCTTAACGCATTGGCGAGCAATTTTTCACCATGACTGAAATATTTCAAAAAATAAGCATAAAGAGCGAAATTCAGGTCGGCAGAGTAAAGATTGGTCAATAACCGACCGCAATCACGCTTTAGATACCGAATGCATTGCATGATGACCAAAACGGCCAAGGATTAACCAACAAGCCGTGCTTAGATCATGCTGTTAATCTAAGGAAGAAGACTATGCCTGTACTTCCCGATCGTGACGTGATTGATCAGATCATCGCCGGCCATTACGCCGATCCCTTCGCTCTGCTTGGCATGCATGCGACCGATAACGGTCTGCAGGTGCGGGCGCTGCTGCCGGACGCCAGCGAAGTCTGGCTGGTGGAGCAGCAAACCGGCCGGCGGCTGGCGCAGCTGAACTGCGACGATCCGCGCGGTTTCTTCAGCGCAGTGGTACCGCGGCGCAAAAATCCTTTCCGCTATCAGCTGCAGGTCAGTTGGCGCAATCATCAACAGATCGTCGACGATCCCTACCGGTTCGGCCCGCTGCTGCAGGACATCGATAGCTGGCTGCTGGCCGAGGGCACGCACCTGCGTCCTTACGAACGCTTGGGCGCCCATCTTGTTACTCTGGATGGCGTCGACGGCGCCAGCTTTGCGGTCTGGGCGCCCAACGCCCAGCGCGTCTCGGTAGTGGGTGAATTCAACTTCTGGGACGGCCGTCGCCATCCGATGCGTCTGCGGCGCGAGAACGGCATCTGGGAACTGTTCTTGCCTGGTGTGCGGGCCGGCCAGCTGTACAAATATGAAATCGTCGATTGCTACGGCAACACCCAGCTGAAAGCCGATCCTTACGCCTTCGAGGCGCAGATGCGCCCGGACACCGCTTCGCTGGTGGCGCCGCTGCCGGAGGTGGTGCCGTCGACGCAGGCGCGCCGCCGCGCCAACGATTTTGACCGGCCGATCGCCATCTACGAGGTGCATCTCGGCTCATGGCGCCGTCACACCGACAACCACTTCTGGCTCAGCTACGGCGAGCTGGCGGTGCAGCTTATCGACTACGTGAAGGACATGGGGTTCACCCATATCGAGCTGCTGCCGGTCAACGAACATCCATTCGACGGCAGCTGGGGCTATCAGCCGCTGGGGCTGTATGCGCCGACCCGGCGCTTCGGCACGCCGGCCGACTTCAGGGCGTTTGTCGCGGCGGCGCACCAGGCGGGCATCAACGTGATCCTCGACTGGGTGCCTGGGCACTTCCCCAGCGACGCCTACGGCCTGGCGAATTTCGACGGCACCGCGCTGTACGAATACGCCGATCCGCGCGAAGGCTTCCATCAGGACTGGAATACGCTGATCTACAACTATGGCCGTCACGAGGTACGCAACTACCTGGCGGGCAACGCGCTGTATTGGCTGGAACGCTTCGGTATCGACGCGCTGCGGGTCGATGCGGTGGCGTCGATGATCTATCGCGACTACAGCCGCGCCGACGGCGAGTGGGTGCCGAATTATTACGGCGGCAACGAGAACCTGGAGGCGATCGCCTTCCTGCGTTACACCAATCAAACCCTCGGCAAGGCGCAGCCGGGGACGGTGACTTTGGCTGAGGAATCCACCGACTATCCTGGCGTCACCTTGCCGCCGGACGCCAACGGCCTGGGGTTCCACTACAAATGGAACCTCGGCTGGATGCACGACACGCTCAATTACATGAAGTGCGATCCGGTACACCGCAAGTATCACCACAACCAGATGACCTTCGGCATGCTGTACGCCTATACCGAGAACTTCGTGCTGCCGATATCGCACGATGAAGTGGTGCACGGTAAAAAATCGATCCTCGACCGTATGCCGGGCGATGCATGGCAGAAGTTCGCCAACCTGCGCGCCTATTACGGTTTTATGTGGGCGCATCCGGGTAAAAAGCTGTTGTTTATGGGCTGCGAATTCGCGCAGGGGCGCGAGTGGAATTTCGATACCAGCCTCGACTGGCATTTATTGGAAGGGCTGGATAACTGGCATAACGGCGTGCAGCGGCTGGTGCGCGATCTGAACCACTGCTACCGGCAGCAGGCGCCGCTGTATGAGCGCGACTACTTCCCGGATGGCTTCGAGTGGCTGGTGGTCGACGATCACGACAACTCGGTGTTCGCCTTTGCGCGCTACGACTCGCAGGGCAATGAGCTGATCGCCATCAGCAACTTTACCCCGGTGCCGCGCTATCGCTACCGCATCGGCATTTCCCGCGCCGGTGACTATCGCGAGATCCTCAATACCGATTCGCACCACTATCACGGCAGCAACGCCGGTAATCAGGGGCGGGTCTCTTCCGAAACGGTCGGCAGCCATGGGCGCGATTTCTCTATCAGCGTGACGTTGCCGCCATTGTCGACCATTTATCTGCTGCGGGAGGCGCCATGACCGAGCTGACGGCTGGCCTCGCCGCGCCGCTGGGCGCGCATTACGACGGCGAAGGCATCAATTTTACCCTGTACTCGGCGCATGCCGAGCGGGTGGAGCTGTGCCTGTTCGACGGCCAGCAGCGCGAAGTGCGCCTGCCGCTGCCGGCGCGCAGCGGCGACATCTGGCACGGCTATCTGCCGGGCGGCAAACCGGGGCAGCGTTATGGCTACCGGGTCTACGGCCCGTTTGACCCGGCGAACGGGCAGCGTTTCAACCCCAACAAGCTGGCGCTCGATCCGGCCGCACGCGCGGTGGAAGGGCCGGTGGCGGACCACCCGCACCTGCACGGCGGTTACGAGCAGCCGGATCCGCACGACAGCGCCGAGCTGATGCCGAAATGCGTGGTGGTGGACGAACAGTATGACTGGCAGGACGACCGCCCGCCCGCCACGCCCTGGGGGCAGACGGTGATTTACGAGGCGCATGTGCGCGGCCTGACCCTGCTGCACCCGAAAATCCCGCCGGCGCTGCGCGGCAGCTTCGCCGCGCTGGGGCATCCGGTGATGATCGCCCACTTCAAACGCCTCGGCATCACCGCGCTGGAACTGTTGCCGGTGCAACAGCATACCTCCGAACCGCGTCTGCAGCGGCTGGGGCTGATCAATTACTGGGGCTATAACGTGCTGGCGCCCTATGCGCCGGACAACCGCTACGCCAGCCTGAGCACCGACGGCACGCCGCTGAACGAATTGCGTGATGCGGTCAAGGCGCTGCACAAAGCCGGCATCGAGGTGATCCTCGACGTGGTGTTCAACCACAGCGCCGAGCTGGACAGGGATGGGCCGATGCTGTCGCTGAGCGGCATCGATAACCAGGGCTACTACTGGCTGACGCCCGAAGGGGACTACGTCAACGACACCGGCTGCGGCAACACCCTGCGGTTGGATCAGCCGCAGGGCGTGGCCTGGGTGATGGATTGCCTGCATTTTTGGGTGCGCGAGTGTCACATTGACGGCTTCCGCTTCGATCTGGGCAGCGTGCTGGGCCGCACCCCGGGGTTCGATCGCGATGCGCCGCTGTTTCAGGCGATGCTGGCGGACGACCTGCTGTCGCGCTGCAAGCTGATCGCCGAACCCTGGGATGTTGGCCCCGGCGGCTATCAGGTGGGGGCGTTTCCCGGGCGTTTCGCCGAATGGAACGACCATTACCGCGATGACATGCGCCGCTTCTGGCTGCAGAACGGCGTATCGCTCGGCCAATTCGCCCGGCGTTTTGCCGCTTCCAGCGATCTGTACGATCAGCGCGGGCGAGCGCCTTACGCCACCGTCAACATGCTGACCGCCCATGACGGTTTTACTCTGCAAGACGTGGTCAGCTTCAACGAGAAACACAACCAGCTGAACGGCGAAGGCAATCGCGACGGCAGCGATCGCAATTTCAGCAACAACCACGGCGTGGAAGGCCTGGTCGCCGACGACGCCATTGTGCAACGCCGCAGGGCCAGCCAGCGGGCGATGCTCGCCACGCTGTTGTTGTCCCAGGGCACGCCGATGCTGCTGGCCGGCGATGAACAGGGACACAGCCAGCAGGGGAACAACAACGCCTATTGTCAGGACAACGCCACCACCTGGCTCGATTGGGCCACGGCGGACGATGCGCTGACCGATTACGTCGCGGCGCTGATCGCGCTGCGCCGCCAGATCCCCGCTCTGCAGCAGGACTGCTGGTGGCGGCAGGATGACGGCAGCGTGCAGTGGCTGAACGCGCAAGGCCAGCCGCTCGACGCGCAGCAGTGGGAGCAGGGCGAGCTGCTCATGCAGATCCTGCTGTCGCAGCGCTGGTTGGTGCTGGTCAACGCCACGCCGCAAACGACGGAGATGAGGCTGCCGGAAGGCGATTGGCAGGTTGTCGCCCCGTTCACTCAGGAAGACTCACGGGCGGTATTGCCCGCCTGGCACCAGGCCGCGCGCTCGGTTTGCGTACTGGTACAGAAATAATAAAAGGAGTCCGCTATGGTTAGGTTTGAAAATAAAGACCCCCTGATGTTGGCGCGCCAGCTGCCGATTAAATCCGTAGCGCTGATCCTGGCCGGCGGCCGCGGCTCACGTCTGAAAGATTTGACCTCCACCCGCGCCAAGCCCGCCGTCCACTTTGGCGGCAAGTTCCGCATCATCGATTTCGCCTTGTCGAACTGCCTGAACTCCGGCATTCGCCGCATCGGCGTGATCACGCAATACCAGTCGCACACGCTGGTGCAGCACATTCAGCGCGGCTGGTCGTTCCTTAACGAGGAGATGAATGAGTTCGTCGATCTGCTGCCGGCTCAGCAGCGCCTCAGCACCGAACATTGGTACAAGGGCACCGCCGACGCGGTGTACCAGAACCTGGACATCATTCGCCGTTACGAAGCCGAATACGTGGTGATCCTGGCGGGCGATCACATCTACAAGATGGATTACTCGCGCATGCTGATCGATCACGTCGAGAAGGGCGCTCAGTGCACCGTGGCCTGCCTGCCGGTGCCGCGTAGCGAAGCCAGCGAATTCGGCGTGATGAAGGTGGATGAAAGCGACCGCATCATCGAGTTTCTGGAAAAGCCCGCCGATCCGCCGGCGATGCCGGGCAACCCGGATATGTCGCTGGCCAGCATGGGCATCTATATTTTTAATGCCGCCTATCTGTTCCAACTGCTGGAAGAGGATATGTCGACCCCCGGTTCCAGCCACGATTTCGGCAAGGATCTGATCCCGAAAATCACCGCGCAGCAGGCGGCGTGGGCGCATCCGTTTACCTTGTCCTGCGTGACGTCCAACCCCGACCTGCCGCCTTACTGGCGCGACGTGGGTACGCTGGACGCCTACTGGCGCGCTAACCTCGATCTGGCGTCGGTGACGCCGGAGCTGGACATGTATGACCGCGCCTGGCCGATCCGCACCCACATGGAGCCGCTGCCACCGGCCAAGTTCGTGCAGGATCGCTCCGGCAGCCACGGCATGACCATGAACTCGCTGGTGTCCGGCGGCTGCATCGTGTCCGGATCGGTGGTGGTGCATTCGGTGCTGTTCCCGCGTGTACGAGTGAACTCGTTCTGCACCATCGACTCTACCGTATTGTTGCCGGACGTGAACGTCGGCCGTTCCTGCCGCCTGCGGCGCTGCATCATCGACCGCGCCTGCCATATTCCGGAAGGCATGGTGATCGGGGAAAACGCCGATGAGGACAGCAAGCGTTTTTATCGCTCGGAAGGCGGCATCGTGCTGGTGACGCGCGAAATGTTGTCAAAATTGTGAGTTAACGTGGGTGGCGGAACGATAGCCTGCCACCCGATGAACGGTTCGATGGCTTGCGCAACGCGGCACGCATAACAGCGGCAAGCCTGCTTTATTTCTTATCCAGAGGCCTTCGGCCGACTTTCAGGAGTGATAATGCAGGTCTTACACGTATGTTCTGAAATGTTCCCCCTGCTGAAAACAGGGGGGCTCGCAGACGTGGTTGGCGCACTGCCGGCGGCGCAAATCGCCGAAGGCGCCGATGTTCGGGTGCTATTGCCCGCTTTCCCTGACGTACGCAACGGCATTCCGGACACCGTGCTGGTGGCGGAAATCGACTCGTTCGCCGGCCGCGTTGGCCTGCGCTACGGCACCTACCATGGCGTGGGCATTTACCTGATCGACGCGCCCTGGCTGTATGACCGGCCGGGCAGCCCGTACCACGATCAATCCATGTACGCCTACCCCGACAACCACCGCCGCTTTGCGTTGCTGGGGTGGATGGCCTGCGAGCTGGCCAAGGGGCTGGACCGCTACTGGCGCCCGCAGCTGGTGCATGCCCATGACTGGCACGCCGGCCTGACCTGCGCCTATCTGGCCGCCAACGGCCATCCGGCACGCTCGGTGTTCACGGTGCATAACCTGGCCTATCAGGGCCTGTTCTCCGCCCATCACGTGACCGAGCTGTGGCTGCCGGCGTCGTTTTACGACGTCTACGGCCTGGAGTTCTACGGCCAGATGTCGTTCCTCAAGGCCGGGCTGTTTTATGCCGACCACGTGACCGCCGTCAGCCCGACCTATGCGCGCGAAATCACCCGGCCGGAGTTCGGCTACGGCATGGAGGGGCTGCTGCAGGAGCGGCAGCGGCAGGGCAGGCTGAGCGGCATCCTCAATGGCGTCGACGACAAGATTTGGCATCCGGCCCACGATCCGCGGTTGACCGCCCGCTATGACGCCGACGATCTGAAAAGCAAGGTCAAAAACAAGCTGCATCTGCAAAAGACCATGGGGCTGAAGGTGGACGAATCGCTGCCGGTATTCGCGGTGGTGAGCCGTTTGACCAGCCAGAAAGGCCTGGACCTGGTGTTGCAGGCGTTGCCCGAACTGCTGGCGCAGGGCGGGCAGCTGGCGCTGCTTGGCGCCGGCGACGCGGTGCTGCAACAGGCGTTTCTGGCCGCCGCCGCCGACTATCCTGAACAGGTTGGCGTGCAGATTGGTTACCACGAATCCTTCTCCCACCGCATCATCGGCGGCGCCGACGTGATTCTGGTGCCGAGCCGCTTCGAGCCCTGTGGGCTGACGCAGCTCTACGGCCTGAAATACGGCACGCTGCCGCTGGTGCGCCGCACCGGCGGGCTGGCGGACACGGTGGTGGACTGCGCGCTGGAAAACCTGGCCGACGGCACCGCCAGCGGATTCGTGTTCGACGATTGCGACGCCGTCGCGCTCGGCAATGCCATTCGCCGCGCCATGGTGCTGTGGAGCCGGCCGAAACATTGGCGCCACGTTCAGCGTCACGCCATGAGCGTGGACTTCGGCTGGCCGGTGGCGGCGAAAGAGTATCTGTCGCTTTATCAACGCTTGTAGCCCGCGTTTCGCGTCTCGGGTTGACGCGCGGCGGGCAGCCGTTTGGGTTGATTGTCGGGGCGCGGTGTGCCGCGTCCATGTTCAGCGGGGCCAGCTATTCCGCGGCGGATGGCTGGGCTCCCTACAAGGGATTAAAAAGCCATGACTTCACCGTTTAGTTACACCTCACCTACGGTCAGTGTGGAAGCGCTGAAACACTCCATCGCCTATAAGCTGATGTTTATCGTCGGCAAGGATCCGGCCATCGCCAACCGGCACGACTGGCTGAACGCCGTGCTGTTCGCGGTGCGCGATCGCATGGTGGAGCGCTGGCTGCGCTCCAACCGCGCCCAGCTGTCGCAAGACGTGCGGCAGGTGTATTACCTGTCGATGGAGTTCCTGATCGGCCGCACCCTGTCGAACGCGCTGCTGTCGATGGGCATCTATCAGGACATCGACAACGCGCTGAACGAAATGGGCCTGAGTTTGGCGGAACTGCTGGAAGAAGAGAACGACCCCGGCCTCGGCAACGGCGGTCTGGGGCGCCTGGCGGCCTGCTTCCTCGATTCGCTGGCGACGCTGGCGCTGCCGGGGCGCGGCTATGGCATTCGCTACGAATACGGCATGTTCAAGCAAAACATCGTCAACGGCCAGCAGATGGAATCGCCCGACTACTGGCTGGAATACGGCAATCCGTGGGAGTTTCCGCGCCACAACACCCGCTACAAGGTGCGCTTCGGCGGCCGCGTGCAGCAGGAGGGCGCCAAGGCGCGCTGGCTGGAGACCGAAGAGATCGTGGCCATCGCCTACGATCAGGTAATCCCCGGTTTCGACACCGACGCCACCAACACCCTGCGGCTGTGGAGCGCGCAGGCCAGTAACGAGATCAACCTCGGCAAATTCAACCAGGGCGACTACTTCGCGGCGGTGGAAGATAAAAACCACTCGGAAAACGTGTCGCGCGTGTTGTATCCGGACGACTCGACCTCTTCCGGGCGAGAGCTGCGGCTGCGGCAGGAGTATTTCCTGGTGTCGGCCACGGTGCAGGATATTCTCAACCGCCATTGGTTGATGCACAAAACCTTCGACAACCTGGCGGACAAGATCGCCATTCACCTCAACGACACCCACCCGGTGCTGTCGATTCCCGAGCTGATGCACCGGCTGATCGACGAACACAAATTCCAGTGGCTCGACGCCTGGGAAGTGGTGGAGCAGGTGTTCTCTTACACCAACCACACGTTGATGAGCGAGGCGCTGGAGACCTGGCCGGTGGATATGCTGGGCCGCATCCTGCCGCGCCATCTGCAGCTGATTTTCGAAATCAACGATCACTTCCTCAAGATGGTGCAGGAAGTGGCGCCGGGCGACAACGATCTGCTGGCGCGCGTCTCAATCATCGACGAAACCAACGGCCGCCGGGTGCGCATGGCGTGGCTGGCGGTAGTGGCCAGCCATAAGGTCAACGGCGTTTCCGCCCTGCATTCCGAACTGATGGTGCAGTCGCTGTTCGCCGACTTCGCCCGGCTGTTCCCCAATCGTTTCTGCAACAAAACCAACGGGGTGACGCCGCGCCGTTGGCTGGCGCTGGCCAACCCGCCGCTGGCGGCGGTGCTGGACGACTGCATCGGCCATAATTGGCGCACCGATCTCAGCCAACTGAGCGAGATCAAAGCCAACATCGATTACCCGAGCTTCCTGCAGGCGGTGCAGCGCGCCAAGCGGCAGAACAAGGAGCGGTTGGCGCTGCATATCGCCAAAACGCTCAACGTGGTGGTCAATCCGGATGCGCTGTTCGACGTGCAGATCAAGCGTATCCACGAGTACAAACGCCAGTTGCTCAACGTGCTGCACGTCATCACGCTGTATAACCGTTTGCTGGACGATCCGGAAATCGAGCGCGTGCCGCGGGTGGTGATCTTCGCCGGTAAGGCTGCCTCGGCCTACTATGCCGCCAAACAAATTATCCGCTTGATCAACGACGTGGCCAAAGTGATCAACAACGATCCGCGCGTGCATACTCAGCTGAAGGTGGTGTTCATTCCGAACTACGGCGTCAGCCTGGCGCAGATCATCATTCCGGCGGCGGATCTGTCGGAACAGATCTCGCTGGCGGGCACCGAAGCCTCGGGCACCAGCAACATGAAGTTCGCGCTGAACGGCGCGCTGACCATCGGTACGCTGGACGGCGCCAACGTCGAGATGCGCGAGCACGTGGGGGAGGAGAACATCTTTATCTTCGGCAATACCGCCGAGCAGGTCGAGGAACTGCGCCGCAACGGTTACAACCCGCGCCAGTACTATGAGCAAGACCCTGAGCTGCATCAGGCGCTGACGCAGATCGCCACCGGCGTGTTCAGCCCGGAGGAGCCGAAACGCTATGGCAATTTGTTCGACTCATTGGTGAACCTCGGCGACCACTATCAGCTGTTGGCGGATTACCGCAGCTATGTGGACACGCAGGACAAGGTGGACGAGGTGTATCTCAATCAGGACGAGTGGACGCGGCGTGCGGTGCTGAATATCGCCAATATGGGCTACTTCTCATCCGATCGCACCATTCAGGAGTACGCGGATGAAATCTGGCACATTCAGCCGGTGAAACTGTAAAGCGTGAGAGCAAAAGAAAAGGGCCGGATAACCGGCCCTTTTTTGTGACGCTGCGGCTCAGGAAGCCAGAGACAGCGCTTTCGTTTTCGCGTGTTCCGCCAGCCAGGCTTTCACGCGCGCCTGCTGCGCCTCGTCCAGCCACATGCCCAGCTTGGTGCGGCGCCAGATAGCGTCGTCCAGTTCTACGACCCACTCTTTCTCGGTCAGGTAACGCAGCTCGGCTTCATACAGACCGTGGCCGAAATCTTCGCCCAGATCGGCGAGGCCATTAGCGCCGGCCAGGATCAGCTCGCTCTGGCTGCCGTAGGTGCGGGCATAGCGACGCGCCAGGGCTTCCGGCAGCCAGCCGTGCGCGCGGCGCAGTTTGGCCGCGTAGCTGTCGCGGTCACCGTCGATGTCACCGCCCGGCAGCGTGGCGTTTTTGGTCCACGCCGGGCCGCAGCCTGGGTAGTAATGCGCCAGTTTTTCCATCGCATGTTCGGCCAGCTTGCGGTAGGTGGTCAGCTTGCCGCCGAAGACCGACAGCAGCGGCGCCTTGCCTTGTTCGTCGTGCACGTCCAGCGTGTAATCGCGGGTGATCGCCTGCGGTGAGTCGGATTCGTCATCGCACAGCGGACGCACGCCGGAATAGGTCCAGACGATGTCGTCGCGGCCCAGCTGCTTCTTGAAGTGGTCGTTGTACACTTTCAGCAGATAAGCGATTTCGTTCTCGTCGATCTTCACGTCTTTCGGATCGCCTTTGTACTCCACGTCGGTGGTGCCGATGATGGAGAACTCGTCATTCCACGGGATCACGAACACGATGCGGTGGTCTTCATTCTGCAGAATGTAAGACTGCGGCTGATCGTGCACGCGCGGCACCACGATGTGGCTGCCTTTGATCAGGCGGATGCCGTAAGGCGATTTCAGCTTCAGGCCGTCGTCGAAGAAGTTTTTCACCCACGGGCCGGTGGCGTTCACCAGGCCTTTGGCGCGCCAGGTGAAGGTTTTGCCGCTGTCGATATCGACCGCTTCCACCATCCACAGGCCGTTTTCACGCCATGCGCGGGTCACTTTGGTGCGGGTGCGCACTTCGCCGCCGCGTTTTTCCACTTCCTGCGCGTTCAGCACCACCAGGCGAGCATCGTCAACCCAGCAGTCGGAATATTCGAAACCGCGCTTCAGTTCAGGCTTCAGCACTGACTCTGGTCCAAAGCGCAAGCCCTTGCTGCCCGGCAGGCTGGTGCGTTTGCCCAGGTGATCGTACAGGAACAGGCCGATGCGGATCATCCAGGCCGGACGCAGGTGCGGCTGGTGCGGCAGGCGGAAACGCATCGGGAACGCGATGTGCGGCGCCAGCTTCAGCAGCACTTCACGCTCGGCCAGCGCTTCGCTCACCAGACGGAATTCGTAGTGTTCCAGGTAGCGCAGGCCACCGTGGATCAGTTTGGAACTGGCGGAAGACGTAGCACAGGCCAAGTCTTGCGCTTCCAGTAGCAGTACCGACAGCCCGCGCCCGGCAGCATCCGCCGCGATGCCGGCACCGTTGATGCCGCCACCGATAACGATCAAGTCTTTGGTTTCCACGTCATCTTCCTCCAGATGTTCGAAATAGCTCTTTCATGTTCGTTTTCGCTCATGATTGTAATCAAAAACCAACAAGCAAGCCAAGAGTTAACCAAACAAAAACATTTAGGCGTGATAGAGGTAACAGTTTGGTGATGATAGTCACATAATTGATGTGGATATGGCGCGGGCGCGCAGGCGGCGCTGGGCAAGGCGAGTTGAGGGGCGTGAAACGGGGCGGCGGTGCGCCCCGCAGGTTAAGACCGGATCAGCACAGCTCCAGCTGCACGTCGTATTGCTCGATGATTTTCATCACGCTCGGCGGCGGTAACTGATCGGTAAACAGGTAGTCGATCAGGTTCATGTTGCCCAGGTTGACCATGGCGTTGCGGCCGAATTTGGAGTGGTCGGTCACCAGCATCACACAGCGGGAATTTTCGATAATCGCGCGTTTGGTGCGCACTTCGTGATAGTCGAATTCGAGCAGCGAGCCGTCCATATCGATACCGCTGATGCCGAGAATGCCGTAATCGAGGCGGAATTGGGAGATGAAGTCCAGGGTGGCTTCGCCCATGATGCCGCCGTCGCGGGTGCGCACTTCACCGCCGGCCAGGATCAGGCGGAAGTCTTCCTTGGCGGTCAGCAGGGTGGCGACGTTGAGGTTGTTGGTGACCACGCGCAGGTTCTTATGGTTCATCAGCGCATGGGCCACCGCCTCCGGCGTGGTGCCGATATCGATGAACAGCGTGGCGCCATCCGGGATTTGGCTGGCGACGCGCTGCGCGATGCGGGCTTTCTCTTCCGACCACATCACCTTGCGATCGTTATAGGCAGCGTTGACCGAGCTGGAAGGCAGCGCCGCACCGCCGTGGTGACGCTGGATCTTGTTCTGGTCGGCCAGGTCATTCAAATCGCGGCGAATCGTTTGCGGGCTGACGTCAAAATGTTCGACCAGCTCTTCCGTGCTGACGTAACCCTGCAGGCGCACCAGCTCGATAATTGCGTCATGACGCTGTGTTTGCTTCACGATAATCCCCTAAAACGCCCGCTATGCCCGCTGGGGCATAGCTCCCGGCTGTTATTGTTCGTTGTGTGCGCGATGACGCGTATCCCAAAATGCCATCAATAACCCTAACACTAAACCGGCTACGTGTGCCGCGTTGGCGATCGACATTCCTAACATATCGAAATATCCGGCCACCAGCCACAGCACCGAGAACGCCATCAGGCCGCGCGGCAGCATCAGGCCGCGCTCCGGCTCCCGTTCGCCCGAGAGCCAGACATAGCCCATCAGCGCATAGACCACGCCCGACAGCCCGCCGAATAGCGCGCCGCTGAACAGCGATTGCGCCCAGCCGCTGAAGAAGGCCGACACCACCGCCAGCACGAACAGCTTGCCGGCGCCGAGGCGTTTTTCCATCTGGCCGCCGAGATACCACCACCACATCAGGTTAAACAGAATATGCAGCAGGGAGAAATGCAGGAATGCATGGCTGATCCAGCGCCACAGCTGTAAATACTGGCTGCTGTCTTGCGGCCAGGAAAGCCAGTACATCACGGTGTCGTCGCCCAGCACCTGCATCAGGATATAGACCGCGATGCACAGCACCATCACGCCGAGCGTTAGCGGCCCGGCCTTGCTGCGCAGGGTGTGCAGGTAGGATTCGCTCTGATAATGCAGGCCGGCGTCGGTATGGCCGGTCTGCCAGCTGGCTGCCTGATAACGGCGGTTGAGCGGATCGGCCAGAAAATGCTGCAGCTCGTGTTGCACCTGCTCGAGGTGGCCGTCGTCGGCCAACCAGATTTCCGCCGCTTCGCCGCTGTTGCGCAGCTCAAGCCGGATGCCCTGGGTCGCCATATAGTCGACAAAGGCCAGCGCCAGGCGCGGGTTGGATATGGCGATTACTCTAACCATTGCTCTTCCGTCGTAAGTGAATGATTTTGGCCGCAGCTTGCGCGCCGGCGACCCTGACGGCCGATTATAACGTCGAAATCCTGAGCGCTGGCAAACGGATCTGCGAAAAACCCGCGAAAACGCAGGGGAAGCCCGCCGATGCACGGCGGGCGGAGGGAATCAGGCGGAGGTTTCCACGTCTTGCGGATACTGACGGGCCCAGGCCTCGAAGCCGCCATCGATGCTGTAGACCGCGTCGAACCCCTGGTGCAGCAGGTATTGCGCCGCGCTGCGGCTGCTGTTGCCGTGGTAGCACATCACCATCACCGGCCGCTCGAAGTCGTTTTGCTGCATGAAAGCCGACAGGGTGGCGTTGGTGAGGTGAAAGGCGCCCGGCGTATGCCCGGCTTCAAAACTTTGCGGATCGCGGATGTCGACCAGGGCGGCGCTGCCCTCTTTCCAGCGGGCGTAGGCCTGCTCAACGTTGATCGCTTCGAACTGTTCCATACTGCTGACTGCCTCGTTATTGGGGGACGCCGCTATTGTAACCAACTCTGCGGCGTTTAAGACCAGAGGGATATCAGGGTTTTTAAGCACCGTACCCCATCATCTTCAACAGCTGCTGCGCCTGCTGCACCGCTTCCTGGCGATGGGCCACGCCCAGTTTCTGGTACAGATTGCGGATGTGCGTCTTGATGGTGGTGGCCGCCACGTCCAACTCGCCGGCGATCTGATCGTTGCTGTAACCGGAATAGATCAGCCCCAGCACCTGCCATTCGCGTTGGGTCAGCGGGCTGGTGCGGATAAGTTCCGGCACCTGCGGATGGGTCAGCAGTTTATCGACGAAGTTCTCGTCAAAATGCGCGAACTTGTGCCGATGATGCTGGTTGATGTCGCGCAGGATGCGCTGGGCGCGATGCTGCTCCAGCTCCGGCAGCGTGTTGAGCTGGATCAGCTGACGCAGTTGCTGCGCCATCGCTTCGCCCTCGATGACGAAGTGGCTGATAAAGCCGGTGCGGTTGGCCAGCGACAGCGCTTCGATCAACGCCTGCTGCGCTTCGCCTTTACGCTCTTGCAGCCAGTAAAGCTGGTTGCTGAGCAGCAGGTTGCGGTTGAGATCGCTCACCAGTCGCAAGCGGCGAGCGTTTTCGTTCAGTTCATCCAGCACCACCCCTGCCTCTTCATACTGGCCGAGCAGGATCTGCACCCGCGCGATGTTGCGCCATTGGCCCTGCGTGAAGTGGTTGTCCGCCATGCCGGGTTTTTCGGTGTGGCGCAGCCACTGGGCGGCGGCGGCGGTGTCGCCGGTCATCTGCCAGTGGATCACCCGCGATTTGTCGGTATTGGTCAGCCAGTCGCGATGGTAGTGGGCGCCGTGCAGCAAGGTTTCGCAGCGCTGCAGGTGGGTGTTGGCGTTGTCCAGATCGCCGCGCGCCAGCGAGCATTTGGCTAACATGGCAATGCACTGCAGCTGCTGTTGCGGCTGGTAGTTCGCCAGGATTTTCAACCCGCTGCGCGCCGCGTCTTCAGCCTCGTCCAGCCGCGACCACGACCACAGGATCTGCGCGCGGATGCGCAGCAGGAACTCGTGCATCGGCAGCTGTTCCAGGTGCTGCTCGCGGATCAGTTCGAACGCCTTGTCCTGGGTTTCGTAAGCGGCCTGCAGAAAGCCTTGGGCGATAAGAATTTCGCTCTGCTGCAGCAGCGCCCAGAGCGCGTAATGGTTCGCCTGATGGCGTCGCGCCATCTGCTCGGTCTGCTGCATCATCGGCAGCGCGCGCGCCAGTTCGCCCTTGCAGTGGTGCACTTCGCCGGTCACCGAGGTGGCGACGATGCGGCTGTAATAGCTCGACAGCGGCAGGAATTTCAACGCTTCGGTCGCCAGCCGTTCGGCTTCTTCCGGTTTGCCGGCGTTGATCGCCACCTGGGCGCGCAAGGCGTCGAACTCGGCGTGCAGCGTTTGGTCTATCTCGATTTTCTGTTCGCGCATGGTGCGCTCGGCGCGCTCCAGCAGGGTGTTGACCTCACTGTAGCGGTGCTGGCTCTGCGCCAGCCAGGCCTGCAGCAGCGCCAGCTTGGGGTTTTGAATCAGGCGCTCATAAGGCAGCGCGTTGAGGCACTCCTCCAGCAAAGCCAGTTCGCTGTGGTGGAACAGCGACCAGGCGTGTTGCAGCAGGATATCGCGCAGCATGCTGACGTCGCTGGCCGCCAGCGCGTGGTGAATGGCCTCCGCCGGATACCCCAGCGCCAGCCAGCCTTCGGCGGCGGCGCGGTGCAAGCCCGGCAGCTCCAGCGCCAGTTCCCACTGGCAGCGCTGGCGCAGGAAAGAGGCGAACAGCGGGTGGAAGTTGAACCACTCGCCGGTGTCGTCCATGCGGTGGATAAACAGCCCCTGGCGCTCCAGCTCCTCCAGCCGTTGCTGGCCGTTGTCTTCGCCGGTCAGCCGCACGATCAGCGCATCGTTCATCGAGCGCAGCACCGAACAGCGCAGCAGGAAGGCGCGCGCATCGGCATCGACGTGATCCAGCACTTCATCCACCAGATAGTCGGACAGATGGCTGGCGTTCAGCCCCGCCAGCCGCTTGGCCGACAGCTGGGCCGACGAGGCGGATTGGCGGGCCGACAGCGCGATCAGCTGCAGCGCGGTGGCCCAGCCTTCGACTTCATCGCACAGACGGCTGCTGTCCTGCTGTTCCATCGGCGCCGCCAGGCGGCAATCGAAGAACTGTTTGGCTTCCTGGTGGGTGAACGCCAACTGTTGCGTCCCCATTTCCAGCAGTTGATCGCGCACCCGCAGATTGGCGATACCGAGCGGCGGTAGGGTGCGCGAGAGCAGGATCAGCGTCAGGTTCTCCGGTTGATGGCGCAGGAAAAAGCGCATGGCTTCGTGGATAGCGTCGTTGGTGATCAGGTGGTAGTCGTCAATGACCAGATACAGCGGCTGGTGCCAGTCGGCCAGTTCGATAAACAGCTGGGCGAACAGCGCCGACAGGCTGGCGTACTGGTGTTTCTGGCTCAGCGCCTCGCTCTTGACGCAGCGGCCGCCGCTGGCCTGCTGCAGCGCGGCGATCAGGTAGCTGGCGAAGCGCTCCGGCTGGTTGTCGCTCTCATCCAGGGAATACCAGCCCAGATCGGCTTTGCCGGCCGCCCATTGGGCGATCAGCGTGGTTTTCCCGTATCCCGCCGGGCAATTGACCAGTGTCAGGCGATAGTTGCCCGCGCTGGCCAGTTTGGCCAGCAGGCGATCGCGGATCACGGTATTTTGCAGCCGTACCGGGCGGCTCAGTTTTGATGGGATCAGCATAGTATTCCAGGGTATAAATCGCGGTTCCCGCCGGGATTGGAGTGGCACTAATTATTTTATGGTTCGTAATTAATAGCTCCCCCTAACTTCTGCCAACCCTAAACGTATTGCAACAAGCTTCCGCATCGGCTTGGAGTTAAGTTGCTGCCGATCACACTTTTTTACGTTTGGCGCCGGCGCGCGGCGATGCGATGGCGGATCGCATTTCCGGCCATGGACAAAACTTCAGCAGCGCGAATACTTGTGCTAACGTCATGGTTAACGTTCTCAGTGCTCGCCGCACGCGTTGGCGGGCTTTTTTGCATCGTTGCAAGGGAGTCAAAAAGTGCCTGAGATCACAATTCCAGCTACGCCCCAATCCTCCTCCCCAGCTAATCCCCAGGCGGGATGATGCCGTCAGGCTTTCTCACCGGCACGATAGCGGCAATTTGACCCACTTACTGGATAGAGAGTTTTCCTTATGTCACAGCCTACGCTCAAGAAGGATGCTTTTCTGGCGGCGCTTGCCCGCCAGTGGCAACGGTTCGGCCTCAGTTCCGCACAGCAGATGACGCAACATCAATGGTGGGAAGCCGTCAGCGCGGCGCTGGCCGAGCAGTTGGCCGCACAGCCGGCGCCGCGTAAAAGCGCCAAGCCGCTGCGCCACGTGAACTACATCTCGATGGAGTTTCTGATCGGCCGATTGACGGCGAACAACCTGATCAACCTGGGCTGGTACGACACCGTCGAGCAGGCGCTGGCGGAGCAGAACATCAAGCTGGCGGACCTGCTGGAACAGGAAACCGATCCGGCGCTGGGCAACGGCGGGCTGGGGCGCTTGGCGGCCTGTTTCCTCGATTCGATGGCTACGGTGGAACAACCGGCCACCGGCTATGGGCTGAATTATCAGTATGGGCTGTTCCGCCAGTCGTTCCGCGATGGGCAGCAGCAAGAGGCGCCGGATAACTGGCAGCGCGAGAGCTATCCGTGGTTCCGCCACAACGCCGCGCTGGCGGTGGACGTGGGCATCGGCGGCAAGCTGGAAAAGCAGGCCGACGGCCGCGAACTGTGGCGTCCGGCCTTCACCCTGCGCGGCGAAGCCTGGGATCTGCCGGTTCTGGGGTATCGCAACGGCGTGGCGCAGCCGCTGCGCCTGTGGCAGGCGACTCATCAGCATCCGTTCAACCTGAGCGATTTCAACGACGGCAAGTTCCTGCAGGCTGAGAAGCAGGGCGTAGAAGCCGACAAGCTGACCAAGGTGCTCTACCCGAACGACAACCATCAGGCCGGCAAACGCCTGCGCCTGATGCAGCAGTATTTCCAGTGCGCCTGCTCGGTGGCGGATATTTTACGCAAGCACCATCAGGCCGGCCGCAAGATTGAAGAACTGCCGAAGTATGAAGTGATCCAGCTGAACGACACCCACCCGACCATCGCCATTCCGGAAATGCTGCGCATTCTGCTGGACGAACACCAGCTGGAATGGGAGGCGGCCTGGGCGATCACCAGCAATACCTTCGCCTATACCAACCACACCCTGATGCCGGAAGCGTTGGAGTGCTGGGATGAAAAACTGGTGCGCAGCCTGCTGCCACGCCATTTCTCCATCATCAAACAGATCAACGCCAGGTTCAAAAAGCGGGTGGATAAGCACTGGCCGGGCGACGAGGCGGTGTGGGCCAAGCTGGCGGTGCACCATAACAAGCAGGTGCGCATGGCCAACCTGTGCGTGGTCAGCGGCTTTGCGGTCAACGGCGTGGCGCAGCTGCATTCGGATCTGGTGGTGAAAGATCTGTTCCCGGAATACCACCAGCTGTGGCCGAATAAATTCCATAACGTCACCAACGGCATCACGCCGCGCCGCTGGCTGAAACAGTGCAACCCGGCGCTGTCGGGCTTGATCGACGAGACGTTGAAGGTGGAGTGGGCGAACGATCTCGACGCGCTGCGCGGGCTGGAGAAATTCGCCGACGACGCGGCGTTCCGCCAGCGTTATCAGCAGATCAAACGCGACAACAAGGTGGCGCTGGCCCATTACGTGCACGACGTGATGGGGCTGACGCTCGACCCGGATGCGATCTTCGATGTGCAGATTAAGCGTTTGCACGAGTACAAACGCCAGCACCTGAATCTGCTGCACATCCTGTCGCTGTATCGCCAGCTGCGCGACAACCCGAATCTGGACATCGTGCCGCGCGTCTTCCTGTTCGGCGCCAAGGCGGCGCCGGGCTACTACCTGGCGAAGAACATTATCTACGCCATTAACCAGGCGGCCGAGAAGATCAATCACGATCCGCTGGTGAAAGATCGCCTGAAAGTGGCGTTTATTCCCGACTACCGCGTGTCGGTAGCCGAACTGATGATCCCGGCGGCGGATATCTCCGAGCAGATCTCCACCGCCGGTAAAGAGGCCTCCGGCACCGGCAACATGAAGCTGGCGCTGAACGGCGCGCTGACGGTGGGGACGCTGGACGGCGCCAACGTCGAAATCGCCGAGCAGGTGGGCGAAGACAATATCTTTATCTTCGGCAATACCGTGGAGCAGGTGAAGGCGATATTGGCGAAGGGCTACGATCCGCTCAGCTACCGCAAGAAAGACAAGCACCTGAAGGCGATTCTGGACGAACTGGCGAGCGGCGCGTTCAGCCACGGCGACAAGCACGCGTTCGACATGATGCTGCACAGTCTGCTGGAAGGCGGCGATCCCTATCTGGTGCTGGCGGATTTCGCCTCGTACTGCCAGGCGCAGAGCCGGGTCGATGAACTGTACCGCGATCGGGATGAATGGACGCGGCGGACTATCCTTAACACCGCGCGCGTCGGCATGTTCAGTTCGGATCGCTCGATTCGCGATTACCAGCAGCGCATCTGGCAAGCCAAACGTTAAGGAGAGCGAATGGATCGCAAGCGTATCGATCAGGCGGCAGCGCAGGCGGGGATCGCTGCCGATTTCATCAATGCCCACGGCAAGCGGCAGGCGATTGAACCGGAGACCAAGCGCAAGCTGTTGGCGGCCATGAACTGGGGCGCTGCCGAGCGAGAAAGCGCGCCGCCGCCGTTACCGGCGGTCAAGGTATTCTATCAGGGCGCGCCGTTGGCGCTGACGCCGGCGGGCGAAGGCGAATATCTGTGGGCGCTGCAGCGTGAAGACGGCGAATGCCTGCAAGGGCGCGTCGGCGCGCGCAAGACCCTGACGCTGCCCGGCGATCTGCCGGCGGGTTACCACCAGTTGACGTTGAGCCAGGGCGCTCGGCAGTGGTCATGCCGGGTGATCGTCGCGCCGAGGCGCTGCTTTGAGCCAGACGCCTTGCTGACCGGCAAAAAACTGTGGGGCGCCTGCGTTCAGCTGTATACGCTGCGTTCCGATCGCAACTGGGGCATCGGCGATTTCGGCGATCTGCGCCTGATGGTGGAAGAGGTGGGCGAGCGCGGCGGCGCTTTTGTCGGTCTCAATCCGATCCATGCGCTGTACCCGGCCAACCCGGAGAGCGCCAGCCCCTACAGCCCCTCGTCGCGCCGCTGGCTGAATCTGGCGTACATCGATGTCAACGCGGTGGAGGATTTCCAACGCAGCGAAGCGGCGCAGCGCTGGTGGCAGAAGCCGGCGACGCAGAAGCTGCTGGCCAAGGCGCGCGCCACGGAGTGGGTGGATTATACCGCCGTGATGCAGCTGAAACTGGCGGCGCTGAAGCTGGCGTTCCCGCTGTTTCAGGCGCGCAAGCCGAACGACGCGCAGCGTCAGGCGTTCGAGCTGTTCGTGACGGACGGCGGCGACAGCCTGTATCAGCAGGCGGCGTTCGACGCGCTGCATGCCC
Organism: Serratia sp. LTN-2; assembly: GCF_059740205.1. Lineage (NCBI taxonomy): Bacteria > Pseudomonadati > Pseudomonadota > Gammaproteobacteria > Enterobacterales > Yersiniaceae > Serratia > Serratia sp. LTN-2. The sequence goes on from NZ_JCAXDO010000010.1 coordinate 139,933, forward strand.
ATTTGGCGGCGGAGGACGTCAGTCAGTGGGGGTGGCCGGCCTGGCCCGAGCGTTATCGGCAGGGGGATGGCGAAGCGGTGCGGCAGTTCTGCGCCGAACATCAGGAGGCGGTCCGTTTTTACCTGTGGCTGCAGTGGCTGGCGGCCACACAGTTCGCGCAGTGTTTTGAGCAGAGTCAGCAGCAGCAGATGCCGATCGGCCTGTATCGCGATCTGGCGGTCGGCGTGGCGGAAGGCGGAGCGGAAACCTGGTGCGACCGCGAGCTGTACTGCCTGAAAGCGTCGGTCGGTGCGCCGCCGGATATTCTGGGGCCGCTGGGGCAAAATTGGGGCCTGCCGCCGATGGATCCGCACGTGATGGCGGCGCGCGGCTATCAGCCGTTTATCGATCTGCTGCGTGCCAACATGACCAGCTGCGGCGCGCTGCGTATCGATCACGTGATGGCGCTGCTGCGGTTGTGGTGGATCCCTTATGGCGAAACTGCCGATCGCGGCGCCTACGTCAAATACCCGGTGGACGATCTGCTGGCGGTGCTGGCGCTGGAAAGTCAGCGTCATCGCTGCATGGTGATCGGCGAGGATCTTGGCACGGTGCCGGTGGAGATCGTCGGCAAGCTGCGCGACAGCGGCGTCTACTCTTACAAAGTGCTCTATTTCGAAAGCGACGGCGAGCACCATTTCCGCGCACCGCAGGCCTATCCGGTGCAGGCGATGGCGACCATCACCACCCACGATTTGCCGACGCTGCGCGGCTATTGGCAAAGCGACGATCTGACTCTCGGCAACCGGCTGGGGCTTTATCCGGACGCGGCAATACTGCGGGAGCTGTTCGCCGACCGGGAACGCGCCAAGCAGGGGTTGCTGGATGGGTTGCATCACTACGGCTGCGTGCCGCAGAAGGTGGGCAAAAGGGCGGCGCTGCTCGGCATGAGCCCGCTGCTCAATCGCGGCCTGCAACGTTATGTCGCCGACAGCGCCAGCGCCTTGCTCGGCCTGCAGCCGGAAGACTGGCTGGACATGGCCGATCCGGTCAACATTCCCGGCACCAGCGATCAATACCCTAACTGGCGGCGCAAGTTGACCCAGACGCTGGAGGAGATGTTCGCCGATCCGCGGATAAACCGACTGCTGAAGGATTTGGATAAACGGCGCCGCAAGGTGTCGGTGGGCTGAAAACGACAATGCCGGAACGGGTTCCCCCTTCCGGCATTGTGTTATCTACCGTGGCGCGAGCGCCGGGTATCAGTAGTAAGAGTGCTCACCGCGCTGGTGCTCGGTGAGATCACGCACGCCTTTCAGTTCCGGGAACTTCTGCAGCAGCTCTTTCTCGATGCCTTCTTTCAACGTGACGTCCACCATCGAACAGCCGTTGCAACCGCCGCCGAACTGCAGGATGGCCATGTTGTCGTCGGTGATCTCCATCAGCGTTACGCGGCCGCCGTGGCCCGCCAGCTGCGGGTTGATCTGCGATTGCAGCACGTATTCCACGCGCTCCATCAGCGGTGCGTCGTCATCGACCTTGCGCATCTTGGCATTCGGCGCTTTCAGCGTCAGCTGAGAACCCAGCTGGTCGGTCACGAAGTCGATTTCGGCGTCTTCCAGATACGGCGCGCTCAGCTCATCGACATAGGCGGACAGCTTGTCGAACTTCAGTTCGGTATCCGTCGCTTCTACCGCGTCCGGCGGGCAATAAGAGACACCGCATTCGGCCGTCGGCGTGCCCGGGTTGATCACGAATACGCGGATTTGGGTGCCTTCTTCTTGATTTGCCAGCAGTTTGGCAAAGTGTTCCTGTGCAGCATCTGTTATACGGATCATAGCATTAGCTCAATAGTTGACTTCTATAGTCGGTTATAATACGCCCATTGCCGTGGCACTACAACGTGCGGCAAACGCACCATATCTGCACCGAGGCGGCGCCTTGCCGCAGCAGCAGCGCCGCGATCGCCGAGACGGTGCTGCCGGTGGTCACCACGTCATCCACCAGGGCGATATGCCGGCCGGCGACCGGCACGGTACAGGCGAACGCGCGCTGCAGATTGCGCCTGCGGGCCGAGGCGCTCAGCCGCTGTTGCAGGGCGGTTTTGCGCACCCGGCGCAAGGCGGTGGGCCGATAGGCACAGCCCAGCCAGCGCGCCAGCTGCCGGGCCAACAGATCGCTCTGGTTATAACCCCGGCGCCAGCAGCGCGTTGCATGCAAAGGTACCGCTAAAATCAGGTCGGGTCTGTTCAGATACTGCTCTGCGCGCGCCTGCCGCCACCGCAGCAGCATCAGGCGCGCCAACGCCGGCGCTAATTCGGGCGCACGGTGAAATTTGAACCTTTTTACCAGCAGGCTGAGCGGCGTCACGTAGTCGCCGACGAACACCAGCCGCTGCCAGGGCGGCGGCCGTTGCAGGCAGCGGCCGCAGGGCGTTTGCGTATCACCGGCGGGCAGCCCGCAGCACGGGCAACACGGCGGCCTGGCCGGCAGATGGCGCAAACAGCAGCTGCAGATGCCATGACGCATCAGGCTTAATGGCTGCCGGCATAGCCAACAGCGGCCGCGGGTTGATAGCATAGCGTCTCCGAGACGAATAGGCATGAAAGGACAATAACCAATGACAGCGCTGTACTGGCAAACGATAGGTGAAGGCGAACGCGATCTTGTGCTGCTGCACGGTTGGGGATTGAACGCTGAAGTGTGGAGTTGCATTCAGGCGCGACTGACGCCGCATTTTCGCCTGCACCTGGTCGACCTGCCGGGATACGGCCGCAGCCAGGGATTCGGCGCTCTGTCGCTGGAGCAGATGACGGAGATTGTGCTGGCGGCCGCCCCGCCGCAGGCCTGGTGGCTCGGCTGGTCGCTCGGCGGGCTGGTGGCCAGCCAGGCGGCGTTGATGCAGCCGCAGCGGGTCAATGGGCTTATCACCGTGGCTTCCTCGCCATGCTTTGCCGCTCGCGATGAGTGGCCGGGGATCCGTCCGGACGTGCTAAGCGGTTTCCAGCACCAGCTGAGCCTGGATTTCCAACGCACCGTCGAGCGTTTTCTGGCGCTGCAGACGCTGGGCACCGAAAGCGCGCGTCAGGATGCGCGCCAGCTGAAAGCGGTGGTGCTCAACCAGCCGACGCCGAGCGTCGAGGTGCTGAACGGTGGGCTGGAGATCCTGCGCACCGCCGATCTGCGTGCGCCTCTGGCGGCGCTGGATCTGCCGCTGCTGCGGATCTATGGCTATCTGGACGGGCTGGTGCCACGCAAGGTCGCCGAGCTGCTCGATACCGCCTGGCCGAACTCCACGTCGCAGATGGTGGCTAAGGCCGCTCATGCGCCGTTTATCTCTCATCCCGACGAATTTGTGACGACGATCGAAGCGTTTATTGCAGCACATTGAATGCGGCGGCAAAACGCACAATAAGGTGCGAAAAAAAACACCGCCGGGTGGATAAAAGACAAAGCTGTTCGATACTTAGTGAGTCAATGCGTTGGCTGCAAAATGAAAAGACCGTACGCGGCGCTTTTCATTTTGGCGTTTCGTCTCTGGGAAACAGGCACCGTCAGGGAAAGCAACGGAGCCTGAGGATGTCGCGGCAGCCTGATGTACTACGCATGGATTCTTGACGGCTTTCATAACAGATAAATTATCCATTGAGAGGTTAGTGTCATGAAATCATTGAAGATGATTATTGCAGCGGCAGTGCTGGGTTCGGTGTCTTTCGGCTCCATGGCGGCAACCCTGCTGACCAAGGAAGATCTGGATAAAAACCCGGGTAAATACGAGAAGATCGGCACCGTGACCACCACGGCGCAGACCACGTCGCCGATGGATGCCAAGGAAGAGCTGTCCAAACTGGCGGACGAAAAGGGCGGGCAATATTACGTGGTTCTGGCGGGTCGCGAACACGGTAAATTCAGCGCTATCGCCGAAGTTTACAAAGACAAGAAATAAGCCTTCAACGGCAAAGGGGCGCCCGCCGTGGCGCCCCCGATCTTCAGGCCTTCAGCCGGTAGATAACCGTGCCGCACCCCTGGCCCTGCGGGCAGCTTTTGCAGCTGCCGCTCAGACAGGCGCCCTCATCCTGTTCGATACGCTCCACTTTCCCCATCGACGCCAAACGGTCCAGCATCGCCTGCACCAGCGGCAGCGGCGTCGCCAGCGATTGGCTGAGCTGCTGCGCCTGGGCGCTGCCGAGCAGCGCCAGCGCATCGCGCACCTGCAGCAGCCCGGCCATCAGTGGCAATTCCCTTTGGCGCCCTGGCAGCAGGCCGCCGGCGTGGCGTTGCCCAGGCGTACCGTGACGCGACTGCGTGCCCGACGCAGGCCGAACAGCACCAGCAGATTCACCGCCACCACGGCCAGGATCGCCGTCAGGCTGTACTGCGGGTGTTGGTTGAAGGTCGCCGCCTGATAGAACAGCGTTGCCAGCGAATAGGCGACGTTCAGCCCCCACAGGATGGAGAATGTCATCCAACCGCGGCTCGATTCACGGGCGATGGCGCCCATCACCGAGACGCAAGGCACATATAGCAGCACGAAGATCAGGTAGCTGTAGGCGGAGATGCCCGAGCCGAATTTGCTGCTCATCACCCCCATCGAGCCGACGCCCATCTCGCCGTCGCCCTTGCTGGCTTCGATCGGGTTGGAGAGCACGCTCAGGCTGAAGGTGTTTTTCAGGCCGTCCCAGGTTTCCTGCAGCGCGCCGCCCAGCTCATCGAGCAGATTGAAGTTGGCGGCGTCGAACGCTTCTTTGTTGATATGCTCGGCGGTATACAGCGTATTCAGCGTGCCGACCACCACTTCTTTTGCCATCGCGCCGGTCACCAGCCCGACGGTGGCCTGCCAGTTGTCGCTGTGGACGCCCATCGGTTGCAGCAGCGGCGTCAGCACCTTGGAGACCGAGGCCAGCGCGGAGTCGTTGATGTTATCGACTGTCTTGCCGCTGAACGAGAAGCTGTTCAGGCCGCCGATAAATATGCTGGCCACCACGATCACCTTACCGGCGCGCAGCACGAAACCTTTCAACCGCTGCCAGGTTTGCAGCAGCAGGCTTTTCAGGTGCGGCACGTGATAGACCGGCAGCTCCATCACGAATGGCGAGGCTTCGCCGCGCATGATGGTGTATTTCAGCACCAGGCCGGTGAGAATCGCCACCGCGATGCCGAGCAGGTACAGCGAGAACACTACCCCGGCGCCGTCCTGGCCGAAGAAGGCGGCGGCGAAGACCGCGAAGATAGCCAGACGCGCGCCACAGGACATGAACGGCGCCATCATGATGGTGATCAGCCGCTCTCGCTGGGCGTCCAGCGTGCGGGCGCCCATGATGGACGGCACGTTGCAGCCGAAGCCGACGATCAGCGGCACGAAGGATTTGCCCGGCAGCCCGAGCGCCTGCATCAGGCGGTCCATCACGAACGCCGCGCGTGCCATATAGCCGGAATCTTCCAGGAACGACAGGAACAGGTACATCATGCCGATCTGCGGCACCAGCGGCAGCACGGTGTTGATGCCGCCGCCGACGCCCTGCGCCAGGAAGACGGTCAGCCAGTCGGGGAAGTGCAGGGTATAACCCAGCCACTGAATGCCCTGGATGAAGATCGCCGCCGAGCCGATATCGAAGATCGGCTGCAGCGCGCCGCCGATGTTGATCGCCAGCAGAAACATCAGGTACATCACCAGCAGGAAGATCGGCACGCCCAGCCAGCGGTTGAGGATCACTTTATCCAGCAGCTCGGTCAGGCGGTTGGGCATCGCCTGCTGCGAGTTGCTGACCGCGTCGCACAGGGTGGCGATAGACTGGTAGCGTGCGTCGGCGATCACCAGTGCCGGGTCTTCTTGCTGCTGCTGTTGCAATGCCTGGGTAGCCGCAGGCAGCAGCGCGACGGCGGGGCCGGCCAGCCGGTGGCTGTAAATGTCGCCTTCCAGCATCTGCAGCGCCAGCCAGCGGCGCTGCGCCGCCGGCAGCGTTTGCGGCATGGCGTCGCTCAGCGTGGCGACCTCTTTCAGCAACAGCGGCGGGTAGTTCACCAGCGCCTGCTGCTCGTTGATGTGATGATTGTCGATCATCTGCTTCAGCACGCCGATGCCGTCGGCGCGGGTGGAGACCATCGGCACCACCGGGCAGCCGAGGCGTGCCGACAGCGCGGCGACGTCAATATCGATATGCTGGCTTTTGGCGATGTCGAGCATGTTCAGCGCCACGATGCAGGGAATGCCCAGCTCCAGCAGCTGCAGCGTCAGATAGAGATTGCGCTCCAGGTTGGAGGCGTCGACCACGTTGATCAGCAGATCGGCGTCGCCGCTCAAAATGTAGTGGCAGGCGATCTGCTCATCGAGCGAGGTCTGTTCCGAGATGGTGGTGAGGGAGTAGGTGCCGGGCAGATCGACCAGCCGCACGTCGGACTGCGGGGTAGTGAAATGGCCTTCTTTGCGTTCGACCGTCACGCCCGCCCAGTTGCCGACCCGTTGGCGCGCGCCGGTCAGCTGGTTGAACAGCGTGGTTTTGCCGGAGTTCGGGTTACCGATTAAACCGATGGTGAGTTTTTTCATAGTTCAGCGTGTCGTCTTCAAGGAGAACAGCGCCGGCGCAAAGGCGCGTCGGCAAACGGAGGGCGCGCCGGCTCAGGACTGACCGTCGAGTTGCAGCAGCGCCAGATCCTTCCTGCGCAGCACCAGGCTGACGCGGCGAGTTTTAATTTCTATCGGATCGCCCAGCGGTGCGACGCGCACCACTTCGAATGAAGAGCCGGGCAGCATGCCGAGCGATAACAGTTTCTGGCGATAGGCCGGCGCAATTTCACTGGAAAAGCCGGCGATTTTATACGTGTGTTTAGGTTGAAGCTGCATGTGATTAACCTTCCGGGTGCCGATGAACATCGGGCTGATAATAATTGGACGTTGCCGGCGAAAATGCCACGCCGTCGGCGCTATTCATCCATAAGGTCATGCAATAAATTGAGCGCAAATAATAGTAATTATCATTATCGCGTTCAATACAAAAAGTAAGGGTATTGTAACCAATTATTATGGCGGCGGCAGTTTTTGGTTGTGTCGCTTTGATAAGCCCCGTTTTACCACTGCTTTTACTCGGCGACAAATGAGAATGGTGAGTTAAATCAGTTGCGTATTTGTAGCCGAGTTTTCTCGTTTGCAAATATTGATGGCGTTTTTCCCTTATTTATTTCTGATGAAAGGCAATTCAATAACATTATTCCGCCGTAATACGAGCGGTAACCATTTGTGTTTCGCTCACAATTCGCAAAATGAAAAATGCGTGTTAACGACGTTGTTAATAAACGGCTACAGAAGGGATTTTTGCCGCTTTAACAATGGGAGGGCGGTCACGCAGCAACGGGAAATAAAAAGATGAAGGTTTATTGAGTCGGGTCAAAAAATGCCGCAAGTTTTCTTTCTCGGCAAGGGCGGAGCAGGCTCCGCCCTGACGGTTCTGGCTTAGCGTTTCTTACCGAACGCCGCGGCCAGCGCGTCGCCCATGGCGCTGTTGCCGGCCGGTGCCGCGTTGCGCGGTTTGGCCTTGTTGCCGCCCGCCGAACGATTGGCGTTGTCGCGCGTTTGCGCCGGCGCATTGCCGCCGCGGCGCGGCGAACCTTCGCCCGGTTGCTCATCCAGCCGCATGCTCAGCGCGATGCGTTTGCGTTGCAGATCGACTTCCATCACCTTCACTTTGACGATGTCGCCGGCCTTCACCACGGTATGCGGATCTTCAACGAACTTGTCCGCCAGCGAGGAGATGTGCACCAGGCCGTCCTGATGCACGCCGATATCCACGAAGGCGCCGAAGTTGGTGACGTTGGTGACCGATCCTTCGAGGATCATGCCCACCTGCAGATCGTTGAGGGTTTCCACGCCTTCGGCAAAGGTCGCGGTTTTGAACTCCGGACGCGGATCGCGGCCCGGTTTCTCCAGCTCTTTCAGGATGTCGGTGACCGTCGGCACGCCGAACTTGTCGTCGGTGAAATCGACCGCTTTGAGACTGCGCACCGCCGAAGCGTTGCCCATCAGGTCCTGCAGCGCCTGCTCGGTAGCGGCCAGAATGCGTTGCACCACCGGGTAGGCTTCCGGGTGAACGGTCGAAGCGTCCAGCGGATTGTCGCCGTGGTTGATGCGCAGGAAGCCGGCGCACTGTTCGAAGGCCTTCGGCCCCAGACGGCTGACCTTCAGCAGCTGTTCACGGTTGCTGAAGCGGCCGTTCTCGTCGCGCCAGTTGACGATGTTCTGGGCCATCATGCGCGTCAGGCCGGCCACGCGGGTCAGCAACGGCACCGACGCAGTGTTCAGGTCGACGCCGACGGCGTTCACGCAGTCTTCCACCACCGAGTCCAGCTTCTTCGCCAGCTGGCTCTGGCTGACGTCATGCTGATACTGGCCGACGCCGATGGATTTCGGGTCGATCTTCACCAGCTCCGCCAGCGGATCCTGCAGGCGACGGGCAATGGACACCGCGCCACGCAGCGACACGTCGAGATCCGGGAATTCCTGCGCCGCCAGTTCGGACGCGGAATACACCGACGCACCCGCTTCGCTGACGATCACTTTCTGCGCCCGGACGTCGCTGAACTGCTTTTGCAGGTCGAGATAGAAACGCTCGGTTTCACGCGAAGCGGTGCCGTTGCCGATCGCCACCAGTTCCACGTGGTGTTTGATGCACAGCGCCGCGACGATGGTGGCGGCTTTGGCCGCTTGCCCGGTGTGCGGGTAGACGGTGTCGGTGGCCACCAGCTTGCCGGTCGCGTCGACCACGGCGACTTTCACCCCGGTGCGCAGGCCAGGATCGAGGCCCATGGTGGCGCGCATGCCGGCCGGTGCGGCCATCAACAGATCATGCATGTTGCGGGCGAAAACGTTGATCGCTTCGTCTTCCGCGCGTTCGCGCACCGTGCCCATCAGCTCGGTTTCCAGGTGCAGCAGCACCTTGATGCGCCAGGTCCAGTTGACCACCGCCTTGCGCCAGGCGTCGGCCGGGGCGTTGTTCAGACGCAGGTTGAGGTGGTTGATGATGATCAGCTCCGCCTGGCTTTCGCGCGGCGCTTCCTCAAACTGCGGATCGGCGTTCAGCGCCAGCTGCAGCACGCCTTCGTTGCGGCCGCGGAACATCGCCAGCGCGCGGTGCGAAGGCACCTGAGAAATCGGTTCGTGGTGATCGAAGTAGTCGCGGAACTTGGCGCCTTCTTCTTCCTTGCCTTCGACCACTTTGGACACCAGATGGGCGTTTTTCCACAGGTAGTCGCGCACCTTGGCCAGCAGCGCGGCGTCTTCGGCGAAGCGCTCCATCAGGATATAGCGCGCGCCGTCGAGGGCGGCTTTGACGTCCGCCACGCCCTTGTCGGCGTCGACGTAGCGTTCGGCCAGCTGCTCCGGCTGCTGCTGGGGATCTTGCCACAGCGTGTCCGCCAGCGGTTCCAGACCGGCTTCGATGGCGATCTGGCCGCGGGTGCGGCGCTTCGGTTTGTACGGCAGGTAGAGGTCTTCGAGTTCGGTCTTGCTCAGCGTGGCGTTGATCGCCCCCGCCAGTTGTTCGGTCAGTTTGCCCTGTTCATCGATCGACTTCAGGATAGTCTGGCGACGATCTTCCAGTTCACGCAGATAACCCAGGCGGGTCTCCAGCTGGCGCAGTTGGGTGTCGTCCAGGCCCCCGGTGACTTCCTTACGATAGCGTGCAATAAAGGGCACGGTATTACCTTCATCCAGCAGACGGATGGCGGAGTCGACTTGCTCCGGCCGGGCCTGCAGTTCTGTTGCAATAATGCGGCTCAGTGGGTCATTCATAGGTCTGGTATCTGTATTGAGAACGGTGAATAAACAGGGGACAGTTATACGGATTGATCGGGGAAAATGCCAGCGGAGCGGGCCGCCGCCGCGCGGCCGCGGCGTAGAGAACTGCGCAGGCGGCGGCGTTGGCGGCGGTTCGGAAAAAGCTGAAAGCTTACTTCGGGTAGTCTATCTCGTTAACGTACCACTGCGCTTCGCCCAGCGGGGTATTGACGGTGGCGATGTCCCCGACCTCTTTTTTCAGCAGGGCGCGCGCCATCGGCGCGTCGATGGAGATGTAATCCTTGCGGCCGAAAATCTCGTCGTAACCGACGATGCGAAAGCGTTTGATCTCGCCGTCGTCGTTCTCCACCTCTACCCAGGCGCCGAAGAACACCTTGCCTTCCTGCTGCGGGGAGTAATCGACGATCTTCAACTGCTCCAGGCATTTGGTCAGATAGCGGACGCGGCGGTCTATTTCGCGCAGCCGCTTCTTGTTGTATTGGTAGTCGGCGTTTTCGCTTCTGTCGCCCAGGCTGGCGGCCCAGGTCACTTTCTTGGTCACCTCGGGGCGTTCTTCGCGCCAGAGGTAATCCAGCTCTTGTTTGAGCTTGTCATACCCTTCACGGGTTATCAGTTGAGTTCTCATCGTGATTTATCTTTATGGGGCCACCGCCACAGTGTACGTGAATGCGGAAGGCTTTAAAAATGGCGCGCGGGCCTGCGCCTTGTCGCACGGTTTTTATTCAGTTTGCGCAGCTTTTAACAATCGGGAGTATGCTTAGCGATAGCGGAAAAGGAATGTGACGAAAGGAGGATATCTGGCGAGAGAGACAAGGAATTTTGGCGCACAACCCAACACATTGAAGGTATTACCGCATGGAATTTAAAGATTACTACGCAACGATGGGCGTCGAGCCCAACGCCGATCTGAAAACCATCAAAACGGCCTACCGCCGGCTGGCGCGTAAATATCACCCTGACGTGAGCACCGAAGAAGACGCCGAGAGCAAGTTCAAGGAGCTGGCCGAAGCCTATGAGGTACTGAAGGACGAAGAGCGCCGCGCCGAGTACGATCAGATCCGGCTGCACCGCAACGATCCGAACTTTGGCCGCCAGGCGCGCGGCGACCACGGTGGCTATCAGCAGAGCGCTTCATGGCACGGCGGCGGCGACGCACAAGACTTCTCCGATTTCTTCGAGAGCATGTTCGGCGGCCGGACGGCGGGCAGCCACCGTTCCTCTGCGCATTCGCACGGCGGGCACGGCTTCCGCGGCCAGGATCTGGAGATGGAAGTGCCGCTGTTTCTCGAGGAAACGCTGCATGGCCAAAGCCGCGAGATTTCCTACAAGCTGCCGGTGTACGACGAGCTGGGGCGGCAGGTGAGCGAAGCCAGCAAAACGCTGAACGTGAAAATCCCGGCGGGCGTCGGCGACGGCGAACGCATTCGCCTCAAGGGGCAGGGTGTCGCCGGCGTGGGCGGCGGCCAGAACGGCGATCTGTATCTGGTCATCCGCCTCGCGCCGCATCCGCTGTTTGAGATCGACGGCCACAACCTGAGCATCGTGGCGCCGCTCGCACCGTGGGAAGCGGCGCTCGGCGCCAGCATCGAGGTGCCGACGCTGACCGGCAAGATCGCGCTGACCGTGCCGGCCGGCAGCCAGAGCGGCAAACGGCTGCGGGTCAAAGGCAAAGGGCTGGCGGGCAAGAAAGAGCCCGGCGATCTGTACGTCATTCTCAAGGTGGTGATGCCGCCGAAACCCAACGAGAAAGCCAGCGCCCTGTGGCGAGAACTGGCCGAGCAGGCGCCGTTCAACCCACGCGCGGAATGGGAGTAAAGCACATGATGAAGAAAGAGATCACCTTCACCGTGGTGGAATTGTGCCAACGGGTGGAAATTTCAGAGGATGAGCTGGTCGAGATCGTCGGCCTGGGCGTGATCGTGCCGCTGGAGCCGGCGCAGCCGAGCTGGGTGTTCGATTATCCGGCGCTGAGCCATCTGCAGCGTGCGCGCAGGCTGCGGGCCGAACTGGATCTGGACTGGCCGGGGATCGCCATGGCGCTGACGCTGCTCGACCGGGTGGATGCGCTGCAGCAAGAAAACCGTCAGCTGCGTAGGCAGCTGGCGCGTTTCCTGCAGACTTCCTGACCCGATATCAAAACGCCACCGTGCGGTTCGCCGGTGGCGAAATTGCGTAAAATTGGGCCGCTGCCCCACATTGCGCCGATAAAGGGCAAAATTTTGACGAACCCCCGTCGACATTCGATGAAAATTGTTGATAAATGGGGAAAAGAATAAGCTTTGTAACAATTTCGTCTAGAATACATACCATTAAACGCTGTCTCAAATGGCAAGGTTTTCTAACAATATTCGAGTCAGGCAATAAAGCCTTTGGGAGTAATACCATGCAAGAGAATCATAAGATCCTGGTTGTCGATGATGACATGCGCCTGCGCGCGCTTTTAGAACGTTATTTAACCGAGCAGGGCTTCCAGGTTCGCAGCGTCGCCAACGCTGAGCAAATGGATCGCTTGCTGACCCGTGAATCCTTCCATCTGATGGTGCTCGATCTGATGTTGCCGGGCGAAGACGGTCTGTCCATTTGCCGCCGCCTGCGCAGCCAGAGCAACCCGATGCCGATCATTATGGTCACCGCCAAAGGCGAAGAGGTCGATCGTATCGTGGGGCTGGAAATCGGCGCCGACGACTACATTCCTAAACCGTTCAACCCGCGTGAGCTGTTGGCTCGCATCCGCGCGGTGCTGCGCCGTCAGGCTAACGAACTGCCGGGCGCGCCTTCGCAGGAAGAGGCGGTGATCGCGTTCGGCAAATTCAAACTGAACCTCGGCACCCGCGAGATGTTCCGCGAAGACGAGCCGATGCCGTTGACCAGCGGCGAGTTCGCGGTCCTGAAGGCGCTGGTCAGCCACCCGCGTGAACCGCTGTCGCGCGATAAGCTGATGAACCTGGCGCGTGGCCGTGAATACAGCGCCATGGAACGTTCCATCGACGTGCAGATCTCTCGTCTGCGCCGCATGGTTGAAGAAGATCCGGCGCATCCGCGTTACATCCAGACCGTTTGGGGTCTCGGCTACGTGTTCGTTCCGGACGGCAGCAAGGCATGAGGCGATTGCGCTTTTCACCGCGTAGCTCGTTTGCCCGAACCCTGTTGTTGATCGTCACCTTGCTGTTCGTCAGCCTGGTGACGACCTATCTGGTGGTGCTGAACTTCGCCATCCTGCCCAGCCTGCAGCAGTTCAACAAGGTGTTGGCTTACGAAGTGCGTATGCTGATGACCGATCGGCTGCAGCTGGAGGATGGCACGTTGCTGGAAGTGCCGCCGGCGTTCCGTCGTGAGATCTACCGCGAGCTGGGCATCTCTCTCTACACCAATTCGGCGGCGGAAGAGAGCGGCCTGCGCTGGGCGCAGCACTACCAGTTCCTCAGCCAGCAGATGGCGCAGCAGCTTGGCGGGCCGACCGATGTGCGGGTGGAGGTGAACAAGAACTCCCCGGTGGTGTGGCTGAAAACCTGGTTGCAGCCCGATATCTGGGTACGCGTGCCGCTGACGGAAATCCATCAGGGCGACTTCTCTCCGCTGTTCCGCTATACGCTGGCGATCATGCTGCTGGCGATCGGCGGCGCCTGGCTGTTTATCCGTATTCAAAACCGCCCGCTGGTGGAGCTGGAACATGCGGCGCTGCAGGTGGGCAAGGGCATTATTCCGCCGCCGCTGCGCGAGTATGGCGCTTCCGAAGTGCGCTCGGTGACTCGTGCGTTCAATCAGATGGCGTCGGGCGTCAAGCAACTGGCGGACGATCGCACCTTGCTGATGGCCGGGGTCAGCCACGACCTGCGCACGCCGTTGACGCGCATCCGGCTGGCGACGGAGATGATGAGCGCCGAAGACGGCTATCTGGCCGAGTCG
>NZ_JCAXDO010000010.1:153683-217862 GCF_059740205.1 Serratia sp. LTN-2
CCGAAAGCAGCGATCTGAACGCCATTTTGGGCGAGGTGGTCGCGGCGGAGAGCGGTTATGAGCGGGTGATTGAAACCGCGCTGTCGCCGGGCGAGCTGATGATGAACGTACACCCGCTGTCGATTAAGCGGGCGGCGGTGAATATGGTGGTGAATGCGGCGCGTTACGGCAACGGTTGGATCAAAGTCAGCAGCGGCCGCGAGCTGCAGCGCGGCTGGTTCCAGGTCGAGGATGACGGCCCGGGCATCAAGCCGGAAGAGTTGAAGCACCTGTTGCAGCCGTTCGTACGCGGCGACAGCGCGCGCAGTACCAGCGGCACCGGTCTGGGGCTGGCGATCGTGCAGCGTATTATCGATGCGCACGACGGGGCGCTGGATATCGGCACCAGCGAACGCGGCGGGTTGTTGATCCGCGCGTATATCCCGCTGCCGATGGAGAAAAAAGAGTCGGCCAACGGCCATCAAACGGCCAGGGAAAACGCCTGACCCTCCTGGCGCGGGCTGCCTCGCTGCGGCCCCGTCAGGACTTCCTGCTCATCACGTAATATTCCGCCGCATCCTCATGCAACCGACGGCCGGTCGGCGCCTGCCACGGATCGATGAGCTCGATGCCGCAGTGGAGGAAGGCTTTGGTATTGCGGGTGGCCAGGACGGCACCGTAATGCAGGCAGGTGGCGGCGATTTGGGTATCCGGCATGCTCATCGCTTTACCCAGAAGCCGATTCCTTGCCGTCAATTCCGCGTATTGCATCGCGCACAGCCCATCAAACGGCAATATCTGCCCCTCGAACTTCAATTCAATCGCGTCCGCCAATTTGAGCTTGAGATCCCGCTGGCGCTTGCCGTCAGGCATGCAGGCGACGCCGCTGAACAGTTCGGCCAGGACAATGGCGCTCAGATAGAGCTTGTCATTGTCCTTTTCATTTAACCAGTTAATGACGTTGTAGTACGGACTGGGGCGCAGCGTTTCTGAAATGACGTTGGTGTCGAGAATAATCATGCGTTGTCATCTTCATCGTCAAAGGTGACGATGCGCGGTGGCACGGCGTCACGTGGTGGGATCTCCAGCTCGACGCCACCGAACTCGGCGAAGTGCTGATGCATCCAGGTACCCAATCCATAGCGTGGCGGCTTTTTCACCAGCGCCTGCTTCAGGATCATGCGCGCTTCCTCTTCCATGGAATGGCCGTTTTTCGCCGCTGAAATACGCAGCAGTTCTTTGATTTCGTCGTCCAGATTTCTGACGGTGATAGTAGCCATTGAAACCTCCTTTGCTATCAATGATTGCATTGACTTATTTTCTCGTCTCACTGGTTAAAAAGCAATCACGAAAAATGAAAAAAGGCGCGGGATCCGCGCCTTAGCTGAAGAGGTAATGCTACCGAATTACAGCTTCGGGCCGGCGCTGACCAGCGCGGCGCCTGCCGGCGTATCGGTGTATTTGTCGAAGTTGGTGATGAAACGCTCGGCCAGATCCTGCGCTTTTTCCTGCCACTGCTCGAGGCTGGCGTAGGTATTGCGCGGATCGAGGATCTCTGGATTCACGCCAGGCAGCGCGGTCGGCATCGCCAGATCGAAGATCGGCAGGGTTACGGTTTCCGCCTTGTCGATCTCACCGCTCAGGATGGCGTCGATGATGCCACGCGTGTCTTTGATTGAGATGCGCTTGCCGGTGCCGTTCCAGCCGGTGTTGACCAGGTAAGCCTGGGCGCCGGCGGCCTGCATGCGTTTCACCAGCACTTCGGCGTACTGCGTCGGGTGCAGCGACAGGAACGCGGCGCCGAAGCAGGCGGAGAAGGTTGGCGTCGGCTCGGTCACGCCGCGCTCGGTGCCGGCCAGCTTGGCGGTGAAGCCGGACAGGAAGTGGTACTGCGTCTGGTTGGCGGTCAGGCGCGATACCGGCGGCAGCACGCCGAAGGCGTCGGCGGTCAGGAAGATCACCTTGGTGGCGTGACCTGCCTTGGACACCGGTTTGACGATGTTCTGGATATGGTAGATCGGGTAAGAAACGCGGGTGTTCTCGGTTTTCGAACCATCGTTGAAGTCGATGGTGCCATCGGCCAGCACGGTGACGTTTTCCAGCAGCGCATCGCGCTTGATGGCGTGATAGATATCCGGCTCGGCTTCTTCAGACAGTTTGATGGTCTTGGCGTAGCAGCCGCCTTCGAAGTTGAACACGCCATCGTCGTCCCAGCCGTGTTCGTCATCGCCGATCAGTTGGCGTTTAGGATCGGTGGAGAGGGTGGTCTTGCCGGTACCGGACAGGCCGAAGAACACCGCTACGTCGCCTTTCTCGCCCACGTTGGCCGAGCAGTGCATCGAGGCGATGCCTTTCAGCGGCAGCAGGTAGTTCATCATCGAGAACATGCCTTTCTTCATTTCGCCGCCGTACCAGGTGCCGCCGATCAGCTGCATGCGCTCGGTCAGGTTGAAGGCGACGAAGTTCTCCGAGTTCAGGCCTTGCTGCTGCCAGTTCGGGTTGGTGCATTTGGCGCCGTTCATCACCACGAAGTCCGGTTCGAAGTCAGCCAGCTCTTCGTCGCTTGGGCGGATGAACATGTTTTTCACGAAGTGCGCCTGCCAGGCCACCTCGGTGATGAAGCGCACTTTCAGGCGCGAGTCGGCGTTGGCGCCGCAGAAGGTATCCACCACGAACAGGCGCTTGCCGGACAGTTGCTCAGTGACCAGGTGTTTCAGATCGGCCCATACTTCCGGGCTGAGGGGTTTGTTGTCGTTTTTGCCTTTGCCCTGATCGGCCCACCACACGGTATCGCGGGTGATGTCGTCGCGGACGATGTATTTGTCTTTCGGCGAACGACCGGTGAAGATGCCGGTATCGACGGAGACGGCACCCAGCTTGGTGACTACCCCACGCTCAAAACCTTCCAGAGATGGGTCTGTTTCTTCCTTAAACAGCAGTTCATAGCTCGGGTTGTGAACGATTTCGCTAACGTCGTGAATGCCGTAAGCGGCCAGATCCTGAGGGGTTATACCTTTAACGCGCATGTTACTACTCCTTGGTCACAGAATTTCTGGCGGCAATTGTAGGGATCTAACGGTGCGTAACCGCGATGGGTATCAAATATTTAACGTTTTAGGCGGTATTTCGTTACGATCTGAGAGATAGCACACGGAAAAAAGCAAACGTGCAAACGGCGGGCGTTGGCGGGCGCCGGGCGCGCCCGCCGGGAGGGTGTAACTTAGTGCAACTGGTCGCTTTCGCCGGTGTTACCCGCATACAACGCGGCAACATCAACCGGGTCAAAGACATAGTGGCTGCCGCAATAGTCGCAGTGCATGTCGATATTGCCGTCCTGCTCCAGCATGTCCGCCACTTCGTCGGTCGGCAGGGTCAGCAGCGCGTCGGCGCAACGCTGGCGTGAACAGGTGCAACGGAACTGTACGTCCTGCGGTTCGTACAGGGTGACTTCTTCCTGGTGGTACAGACGGTACAGCACCTCGTTGGCCGGCAGGCCGAACAGCTCTTCGCTTTTGACCGTGTTGGTCAGTTGCACCAGGTGATCGAAATCATCGAGGTTGCCGTCCTGCGCCGGCAGCACCTGCAGCAGCATACCGGCCGCCGCGGCGTTGCCTTCCGCTTCGCCGGTGCGGATGAACAGGCGGGTTGGCAGCTGCTCAGACTGGCGGAAGTAGGCTTCCAGGCATTCGGCCAGGGTTTCGCCTTCCAGGCCGACCACGCCCTGATAGCGCTCGCCTTCCGTCGGGGAAATGGTGATGACCATGACGCCGTTGCCGATCATCTGATGCAAGGTGCTGTCGTCGGCGATAGGCGCCTGGGTGCGCGCAACGCCGCGCATCTCCTGACGGTTGTTGCCGTTGATCACCGCCAGCTTCAGCGGGCCGTCGCCTTGCAGCTGAACGGTAATGTCGCCGTCGAACTTCAGGGTGGCGGTCAACAGACTGGTGGCGACCAGCAGCTCGCCCAGCAGTTTTTGTACCGGCGCCGGGTAGTCGTGGTTATTCAGGATCTGCTGATAGGTTTCGCTGACGGTAACCAGCTCGCCGCGCACCGCGTAGTTTTCAAACAGGTAACGGTGCAATTGGTCATGGTTGGACATAATCTTCTCTCATTGCGGTGAGGGGTTATTCCGGCTCACCAAATTTAAATTTCATCAGGTCGCGCCGCTCCTTTTTGTCCGGACGGCGGTCCGGATGCGGCATGGTCAACGCGTTCATCTTGCGCGCCAGCGCCATTTTTTCGCGGTTGGCGATGCTGGCTTCGGTTTCCTGATACATTTGCTGCGCCTCGTTGGCGCCGCGGCGTTGGCTGGTCAGCGCCAGCACGATCACCGTACGTTCTTCGTTGCCCTGCCGCAGCTTGAGCTCGGCGTTGAGTTCGACAATCTTGCTCGGCTTGCCGCGCTGGCCGTTGTAATGCACCTTGCCGCCGTCGATCATTTCGCGCGCCAGTGCGCGGGTCTTATAGAAGCGTGCGGCCCACAGCCACTTATCCAGTCGGACCGCGTCGTCGCGCGTCGCTTTTTCCTTCATGCTTCCCCCTTGGCCAGCGCCGGTATCAGCAGGCGATAGTCGCGCATCGACGGATGGCGCTGGAAGCTTTTCTCCGCCGTGCTGGAGTCCGGGTTTTGCACGCCCAGGCAGTAACGAATGCCGAAAGTGCGCGCCGCGTCCAGGATCGGCTCGCCGTCGTCGACAAACAGCGTGCGCTGCGGATTGAATCCGGTGTGCTGCTGCACCGCCTGCCACAGACGCTGATCTTCTTTCGGATAACCAAATGTGTGGGTGGAAAACAATAAATCAAGGTGCCGATCGAGACCGGTATGCTCGATTTTGACTGCCAGGCTGTGCGGATGGGCGTTGGTCAACAGAATGGTTTGCAGGCCGGCGTCGCGCAGCGCCCGTAAAAACGGCTCGGTGTCTTCGCGCAGCCGGGCGCGGCTGCCCACTTCGCTGGTCATGCGGTAGATGTCCAGATCCAACCGCTCGCTCCAATAATCGAAGCAGTACCAGTTCATGGTGTGCTGCACCGCCTGATATTCCCGCTGAATGATATCACGGGCTTCGTCGAACGGAATGGCGCGCCTCTCGCTCAGTGCCTGCGGCACCAGGCTGAGCCAAAAGTGGCTGTCGAACTCCAGATCCAGCAAGGTGCCGTCCATATCCAGCAGCACGGTATCGATCTGCGGCCAGTCAAACTCAGGGACCATAAAAACTCCACGGGCGGACCGACGGACGGTCCGCAGATGAGAATAATAGCGTTAGCGTAGCATAAGCAGATGACAGGGCGGAGGCCCCGGAGTCAGGATCAGGCCATCGGCCGCATCGACATCGGATTGAGCTGCGGGTTGAAGCAGCTATCGTAGTAGCGCTGAATATCGGCGACGCGGTGCTGGTTGATGCGCCGACGCTGCACCAGCCGCCAGGCGTTATAACCCAGGCTGACGACCACCGCCAGCAACAGCAGGCTGGTGCCGAGATAGCGCCACAGGGTGATCATGTCCGGTTCGCTGTGCAGCGCCACGTGGCGAGTGCCGTTGGCATCAACGCTGAGGCTGGTGATAACGCCCTGCGCCTGGAACGGGGTGTGCAGCAGCAGATTGGAAAGGCGTTGCAGCTCGTTCCACTGGTCGAGGGCGTTGTATTCGCTCTGCGGCGTCTGCGGCTGCGGGTGACTGACCAACTGACGGCCTTCGTCGCTGCTGATCAGGAAACCGCCCGGCGGCGGGCTGTTGAGCGCCGCGGCGGCCAGCCGCGTTTCATTGAAGATGAACGATGACGTGGCCACCTTGGTCAAACTGTCCAGCGATTCGGCGCTTACCGGGCGCAGCAGGACGTTGACGCCCTGCAGCGCACCAGACTTGGCGCGTTTCACCAGGCCGTTCCAGTTTTTGGCGTTACCCAGATTGACCAGCGCGTTTTTCAGCCGCACGCAGTCGCTTTCAGCCTGGCACAGATCCTGCGTTTTCAGCACGATATCGGAGAAGTCGTCCAACAGGATCATGCCGGATTTCTCGATGGCGCTGGCCAGTTGCGGGTTGACCTTCTGATCGGCGCCGCTTGGATGCAGCTGGCTGTTGACCGTAGCCAACAGGGCCGTCGCTTTGTCGATGACTTCCGATTCCGGCGGCGGCAGTGGAGCGGCGTTGTTCCAGTAGATGCCGGAGCAGTCGAACGGCGCAAAGTTGACGGCGCCGCCACCGTTGGCCGGCGGCGGCACATAGCACATGCCGCTGCCGCGCACCTTCAGCGTATCGCCGATGCGCAGCGGCGTGGCTTCCAGCGCTTGCACGCTGGTCACTTCCACTTTTTGCGCGCCTTGCAGCCAGGCCATGCTGAGGGTCAATGGCAGGTTGAGCGGGATATAGACCAGCAGCAGCAGCAGCACCAGCGCCGAACTGGCGACCAGCACCGCATTGCGCCCCCACTGCTGAAGCGGGAAATTCTTCACTTCGTCATGCAGCGAGAGGAAGCGCCCCTGGCGCACCACCTGCCGATTGAGGTAGACATCCACATCGGTGGTTTTGCCCAGGTCCTGCGTCAGGTAAGGCTGCCAATGCGGCGGATAGATCAGATCGATAATGCCGAGCGAAATATTGCTGATCTGCCCTTGGCCGGATTCACCGAACAGGCCCCAGCGCTTTGGCGTGCCGCGCAGGCAGTGGATCTCTTTCAGTTCGCGCGGCGCCGGGCGGCGGAACAGGTTCCAGCAGCCCCAGGCGATCATCAGCACCGCCACGAAGATCATCCAGGGGATCACCAGCACCGGGCTGATCAGGCTAAAGAACAGCAACAACAGCGCGGCGGAGATGATGACGGCTTCACGGATGCCGTTCGGCCGATTCAGCGCATGCTCTTCCGGCGTTTCTTTGCGAATGTTCACCAGCTCGACATGTTCGCTCTCCTCCTTGCGGATAGAGGCGTTTTTAGTCGGTGCGGCGGTCACTACCGGCGGCTGCGGCCGATCGTGGATATGATCTTTCAGCGAGTGTCCGTTGAGCGAAATCACCAGCGGCAACGTCTGGGTCCTGATCACTTCCACATGGTTGTCTGCGGTGATATAAGGTTCCCAAAACGGCGGCAGGTGCACCTCTTCGGCGTCGAGATAGTAGCGCCATTTATTGGGATCGTCGCTGGCCAGGCCGTAGCGGGTGATGGCGTGCGTCACGGGATACACGCTATCGCTTTGCGGCGTGAGCGCCAGTTTGGCGTTGGGCTGCATCGCGCTGCCGCCGGGCAACAGTTTGTTGCTCAGCTTGTTTTGCTGATTGAGATAGAACTCGACTGCGGCGCGCTCTTCGTCGGTCAGCTTGCGATGGGCGGGTTTGATAAACGGCAACGTGTGCGTCAGCGCCGACGGGTGGCGGGCCTTGAACCACAGATACAGGCCGGCGGCGATCAGGCAGACAAGCACTAAGGCCAATATCAACACTATTGTGCTCATGCAATCCCCATCTCACACCCGTGAATTTCGCCAACCTGATGAAAAGCTGAATATTATACGGAGTAAACCGCCAGGAGGCACCCAGAACTAATGAGGGAACAAACAGATTCTCGCTTTGGATCTCATTCCTTCATGACGCAAGGCCATTTTATCACTGATTCTTGCCTGCGTGATACTAGCAGCCGGCCTGTGCCGTCGATATCGGTATTATCCTATTTTCATGCGTGCTGTTTGCTGAATCAGTACGGAAAATCGCCCGCCGCTGGCTACGCTTGTTAAAAGAAAGTAAATTACTGTTCATGCTCGTTGCGGCGAAGCTTGCCCTTAACGCACAATGTGATCAAGATCGAATTTGGTCAGCGTTTGAGCGCCAACGAGCCGTGCGCTACGCCAATCATTATTTCGGTTGCCCCCGTCTGCGCCTGGGTAACCTCTTTGAGGCAATCATGGATAAACACCTGCAAAAACCTAAAATTCTGAAAGTGGAAACGGTCGCGCGTTCGCGTTTGTTTAACGTCGAGTCGGTCGATTTGGAATTCAGCAACGGTGTTCGGCGGGTGTATGAGCGTATGCGGCCTTCGGATCGCGAAGCGGTAATGATCGTGCCGGTGATTGGCGATGACCTGCTGCTGATCCGCGAGTATGCGGTGGGCACTGAATCCTATGAGCTGGGTTTCCCGAAAGGGTTGATCGATCCCGGTGAAGGGGTGCTGGAGGCGGCCAACCGCGAGCTGATGGAAGAGGTGGGATACGGGGCGAAGCGCTTTGACTTCCTCAGCAAGCTGACGATGGCGCCATCCTACTTTTCCAGCAAAATGAATATCGTGCTGGCGCACGATCTCTATCCGCAGAGCCTGGAAGGGGACGAGCCGGAGCCGCTGCCGCAGGTGCGCTGGCCGATCGCCAACATGATGGCGCTGCTGGCAGAACCGGATTTCCGCGAGGCGCGCAACGTCAGCGCGCTGTTCCTCTCCGAGGCATTTCTGCGCGCTTCGCGCTGAGACGCTGCGCGCCGCATAAAAAAAGGGCCAGATTTCTCTGGCCCTTTTCGATCAGAACAGCTCGTGGCTTTCGCCGCCCGGATCGGTCAACGTGGTGCCGGTATCGCGCGATGGGTAGTCCGTCGGCTGCGTTCCTTCGATGAAGTACTCGGAACGGCTGCCGCCGCCACCGCCGGAGAGCTTGCCGCTGCTCTTGTCGATGGTGACGCTGATGATGCCCGGCGGCGGCGTGACTTTCTGCTCAGGAATGCCTTCCAGCGCGGTCTTCATGAAGTCGTCCCACGCCGGCTGGGCGCTCTTGGCCCCGCCTTCACCGCCGGAAATCTGATCCGGGATGGCGCCGGACACCGTCGAACGGCCCAGGTCGCGGCGGTGATCGTCGAAGCCGATCCACACCGACGTCACGGTATCCGGACCATAACCGGAGAACCAGGCGTCTTTGGAGCTGTTGGTGGTGCCGGTTTTGCCGCCGATATCATGACGTTTCAGATCGCGCCCGGCGCGCCAGGCGGTGCCCATCCAACCCGGTTCACCGAAGATGTTGCTGTTCAGCGCATCGTGGATCAGGAACGCCAGCTGTGTGCTGATCACGTGCGGCGCATACTGTTGATCGCCGTCCTGCTGTACCTGAGCCGGGGTGACCTGCTCCAGCTGCGGCATCGGCACCGTGCTGTTGTTGCCTTCCTGCGAAGTGGCGACGTTTTCGATGTTGTCATCGGACAGTACCGCCGAGCGGCGAGTGTCACCGTAGATAACCGGCAGATTACAGCTGCTGCACACCACTTTTGGCTTGGCTTCGAACACCGTATTGCCGTTATCGTCTTCGATCTTGGTGATGAAGTACGGGTCGACCAGGTAACCGCCGTTCGCCAGCACCGCATAGCCGCGCACCAACTGCATCGGCGTGAAGGAGGCGGAACCCAGCGCCAGCGATTCGGTATGCACGATGTTCTGCGCCGGGAAGCCGAAGCGCTGCAGATATTCCGCCGCGTAGTCGACGCCCATCGCGCGCATCGCGCGCACCATCACCACGTTCTTCGATTGCCCCAGCCCCTGACGCAGGCGGATCGGGCCGTCGTAGGTCGGCGGCGAGTTTTTCGGCCGCCAGTCGGTGCCGGCGCCGGCATCCCAACGGGTGATCGGCAAATCGTTCAGGATGGTGGCCAGCGTCAGGCCTTTATCCATCGCGGCGGTGTACAGGAACGGTTTGATGTTCGAGCCGACCTGACGCAGGGCCTGCGTGACGCGGTTGAACTTGCTCTGGTTGAAGTCGAAGCCGCCGACCAGCGCTTTTACCGCGCCGTCGTTCGGGTTGATGGAGACCAGCGCCGAGTTGACGTCCGGCACCTGCGACAGCCACCAGGCTTCGTTCACTTTACGCACCCACACTTGCTGGCCGGCCTGCACCACGTCGGTGACGCGTTTCGGCGTTGGGCCCTGCTGCGTGTCTGAACGGTATGGCCGCGCCCAGCGCATGGTGGCCATCGGCAAGGCAATGCTGCTGCCGTCGGCCAGCATCGCCGTCGCTTCCTGCGGGTTGGCGGCGGTGATCACTGCCGGCGCCAGCGGGCCGTAGTTCGGCAGGTTTTTCAGCGAATCGATAATCTGTTTGCGATCCCAGGCCGCTTCGCCGACTTTCCACAGCACGTTGGACGGGCCGCGATAGCCGTGGCGCATGTCATAGGCCAGCACGTTGTTGCGCACCGACTCCTGCGCCGCCAGCTGCAGCCGCTTGGTGACGGTAGTGTAAACCTTGTAGCCGTCGGTATAGGCGTTTTCACCGTAGCGCTTGATCATCTCCTGGCGCACCATCTCGGAGAGATACGGTGCGGAGAAGCTGATTTCCGGCGCATGGTAGTTGGCGACCAAATCTTCACTACGAGCCTGATCGTACTGCGCCTGCGTGATGTAATGCTCGTCCAGCATGCGCGACAGCACCACATTGCGACGGGCAACGGCGCGATCGTGCGAATAGAGCGGGTTAAAGGTGGACGGCGCTTTCGGCAGACCGGCGATGGTCGCCATTTCGCTCAGGGTGAGCTGGCTGACGTCTTTGCCGAAATAGACCTGCGCGGCGGCGCCCACGCCGTAGGCGCGGTAACCCAGATAGATCTTGTTCAGATACAGCTCAAGGATTTCATCCTTGGTGAGCATCTGCTCGATGCGCACCGCCAGGAAGGCTTCCTTGATTTTACGCATCAGGGTGCGTTCCGGGCTTAAGAAGAAGTTACGCGCCAGCTGTTGGGTAATGGTACTGGCCCCCTGTGAAGCGTGGCCGGAGACCAACGCGATGGAGGCGGCACGGAAGATACCGACCGGATCCACGCCGTGGTGATCATAGAAGCGGCTGTCTTCGGTGGCGATAAACGCGTGCACCATTACCGGCGGAATTTGATCCAGTTTCAGCGGAATGCGGCGCTTCTCGCCGTACTGGGCGATCAGTTCGCCATCGGCGCTGTAGACCTGCATCGGTATCTGCAGCCGCACGTCTTTCAGCGTTGCAACGTCGGGCAGCTGCGGCTCGACATATTTGTACAAGCCGAAAATCGAGGCTGCTCCCAGCACGATGCAACATACTGCAAGGATTAGTAAATACTTTACGAACTTCACCTGAGATTTCCCATTTCTTAGTCATTTGGGCAGTTTATAAACAACCGCGCGGTAGTATAAAGGCAAGCCTGCGACATGGATATGTTCTTTTATCATCTGATGTTATGGAGGCTTGCGAAACATGTTCCCTCAAGCATGGCAGGTGGGGCTGGATATACAAATCGACTGCGTGCGGGCGATGGCGGTTCAGCGTCGCCGCAATGGCTGGCAGTTGCGTCACTGGTGGCAACAGGCGCTGCCGCAGGCGGTTTTACGCGACGGCTGCCTGGCACCTTCAGAATTCCTTACCCGTGCGCTGCGGCAATGGCGCGTTCAACTGCCGCGACATATTTCCTTACGCATTGCCCTGCCGGCGCAACGAGTGTTGCAGCAGCGCATGGCGCAGCCGGACGCGCGACTGCGCGAGCCGGAGCGCAGCGACTATATCTGCGGCCACGGTTTAAAACAGTTTCCGCTCGATGGCCAGACGCTGGCGCTCGATTATCGCGCCGCGCCGGCGGATGAGGCGGCGTTGTTGTTGACCGCCGCGCGGCGGCAGGAGCTGCAGCAGTGGCTGCATTGTCTGCGCCAGGCTGGTCTGCATCCGCAAGCGGTCGATATCACGCCCTGCGCGCTGCGAATGATGGCGACGGCGGCGGGCGTGCCGATCGCTGCGGGGCTGATGCACCGTCTCGAACGAGAATGGCTGTGGGTGGCGCCGGCCGACGGCGCGTTCGCCTTTGGCCTGGCGCCGGGCGACGATGGCGCGCAGGCGTTGCGGGCGCTGCAATCCCAGTCGCCGCCAGGCGACGATCGGCCGATCTATGCCGGCGGCGTGCTGGCGGGATCTCTGCCCGCCGGCTGTCTTTCCTGGTCACCGCTCAGCGCCTTCACGCAGCTGCGTCCGCCGTTGCCTGCGCATCCCCCGGCGTTCGCGTTGGCCGGCGGTCTGGCGCTGCGCGAGGAGGACCGCTGATGTATCAGGTCAACTTTCTGCCCTGGCGGCAACGCCGTGACCGACAGCGCGGCTATTTCTGGCTGTGCGTGTTGCTGTTGCAGGTTACGGTGCTGCTGTTGGCGGGATTCCTCGTCACCGGCCAGCAGCGCCATCAACAGGCGCAGCGGCAAGAGCGATTGGCGACGTTGGATGAAGAGCTGGCGGCATTGACGCTGCTCGCCCGTCAACAGCAACAAGAGCGGGCTCAGCAGGCACGGCACCGCGCCCTCGCCGAACGGCAGGCGAACAATGCCCAACATAACCGGCGTTATTTACAGCTGCTGCAACATTTGTCCTCCTGCGTTCCCCCTCCGCTGTGGCTCACGACGTTGGACAGCGATGCGGCGAACGGCCTGCGGCTGCATGGGCTGAGCGGTTCTCCTGCGGCCATCTCGCAGTTCGAACGGCGATTGGCGAAGATGCCCGCGCTGCCGCGGCTGCGTTTGGCGGAGGTGGTGCAGCGCGAAGACGGCCTGTTCTCCTTTCATCTGGCGGCGCCATGGGGGCGTGATGGATAGCCGTTTATCATCCGGGCTGCACTTCTGGCTGGGCCTGTCGGGTTGGCAGTTGCTGGCCGCGCAATGGTTGGGCATCGGCACGTTGGCGCTACTGGCCGGCGGCTGGATGCTGCAAGACGAATGGCGCCAGCGGGAAAACGCGACGGAAAGGCAACAACGCTTGCTGCAACAGATCGCCATGGTGCGGAGCCAACTGGACGAGGCGCCGCAGGCCGTTATCCCCGCAGCGCCAGTTCCTCCATTCCCAACCGGCGATCTGGCGAGCGCGCTGCAACGGGCGGGGGGCGACTTGCTGCGCTGGCAGCAGCAGGAAAAACCGCTGCGGCAAACGCTGAGCTTGCGCATTGACTACGCCGGTTTACTGACGTTGCTGGAGGCGCTACCGGCCAATTTGCGCCTTGTACAACTGCGCGTGGAGACCCCGCCGCAGGGCATGACGGCGCGGTTGGTGCTGCAGGATGCCTCCGAGGAGCGAGCCGATGAGCATGAGTAGAAGACTACTCGGCCTTGGGTGGTGGTTGCTATGGCCGTGGGCCTTATGCGCTGAATCGCGCGATCCGTTTGCGCCACCTTCGCAGCCTGCTTGTGCCCAGGCGGCGGCATCGCCGGCAGGTTGGCGGCTGAAGGGCGTCATCGGGCAACCAACGCAGCGCTATGGCTGGGTGGTGACGCCGGCGGGTCAATGGCTGCGCCTGCGGCCGCAGCAGCGGGTGCTCGCCGAACGCTGGCAGGTAACGCAGGTGCAGGCGCGCAGCCTGACGTTAACGGCGCTGGCAGCCGAACCGGATTGCCCGGCAGATCACGGCGACGTATCGCTGACGATGGACAACAAGGATGGCAAATCATGAAAGGACGCGCTGGACTGGGTATGGCGCTGTGGTCTCTGATGCTCGGCGCCGCGCAGGCGCAGGATAAACAGGTTATTTCGCTGGAGTTTCAAGACGCGCCGGTCACGGTCATCCTGCAGGCGCTGGCGGATTATCGGCAGATGAACCTGATCGCCGCGCCCGGTGTGAGCGGCAACCTGACGCTGCGGCTGGAGAATGTGCCCTGGCCGCAGGCACTGGCGCTGACCTTGCGCATGGGCAAACTGGCGATGACGCGTGAGGGCAACGTGATGCTTGTCTCCCCGGAGCCGGACGAGCAGCAAAAAAAACAGCAGCGAGAGGCGCAGGCGCAAAGGCAACCGCTGCACAGCCTGACGCTGACGTTGCAAAACGGCGATGCGGCGGAGATTGCCGAAAGCCTCAACGCCCAACGCGGCGCCTTGCTTAGCGAGCGTGGCAGCGTGCTGGCGGATAAGCGCACCAATACGCTGCTGTTGCGTGACACCACGCCGATGTTGGCACAGTTGAAAAAGCGCGTAACGGAAATGGACGCGCCGCTGGCGCAGGTGCAGCTGGCGGCGCATATCGTGACCATCAACAGCGAAAGCCTGCGTGAACTCGGCGTGCGCTGGGGATTGGCGCCCGACGACAGGCCGGCACAGCCGCTGCGGCCGGGCAATCTCGGCGTCAACCTGCCGCTGGAGCGCAGCGCGGTGAACGCCGGTTTCCACCTGGCGCGCATCAGCGGGCGCTTGCTGAGCCTCGAGTTGACGGCGCTGGAGCAGGAGAATCAGGTGGAGATCATCGCCAGCCCGCGCCTGCTGACGGCGCACCTGCAAACCGCCAGCATCAAGCAGGGCACGGAGATCCCTTACGAAGTCTCAAGCGGCGCCAGCGGCGCGACCGCGATCGAGTTCAAAGAGGCGGTGCTGGGCATGGAGGTGACGCCGAAGGTGTTGCCGGACGGGCGCATCACGCTGACGCTGCACATCAGCCAAAATATGCCGGGGCGCGCCATCAGCCGGGGGGCGGGCGAAGCGCTGACCATCGATAAACAGGAGATTAAGACGCAGATCACGGTGAAAAACGGCGAAACCCTGGTGCTCGGCGGCATTTTTCAACGGCATCAAGGCAATACGGCGGACAAGGTGCCGGGGTTGGGAGACGCGCCGCTGCTGGGGGGCTTGTTCCGACAGAGCGGCGCACAGCAGAAAAAACGCGAGCTGGTGATCTTCATTACGCCGACGTTGATTAAGGGATAAGCGGCTGCCTGTCGGCCGGACGGCAAATCTCCTAAAGTTGATGAGCAGATACACTTTTTTATCCCCTTGGGGGGATCTGCGTTTGACGCTGCGGCCGATTTAGCTTACAAGGGTTACCGAATTGAGCACCGAGGTTTTTTGTTAGCGCCAAGACGCCGTTAAAAACATATGGTTTCCCTCCCGCGGCGTGGATTGCGATTTATTCGGTTGCCAAACTACCAAGAGTGTTGAGATAATTTTTCGTCTGATCTCGCACTATCGCTCATGAGGTTTCAGTTTAGGTCCCGCCGCTGATTTGATTGGCGGGGCGGGTTAACATTAACGAATTGTCTTAGTAATACCGAAAAACATGGCAGAGAAACGCAATATCTTTCTGGTTGGGCCTATGGGTGCCGGCAAAAGCACTATTGGCCGTCAGTTAGCTCAGCAACTCAATATGGAGTTCTTCGACTCCGATCAAGAAATTGAGCGACGTACCGGAGCTGACGTGGGCTGGGTATTCGACGTGGAAGGGGAAGAAGGTTTCCGCGATCGTGAAGAAAAAGTCATTAATGAACTGACGGAAAAACAAGGGATTGTGTTGGCGACCGGCGGCGGTTCGGTGAAGTCGCGCGAAACGCGCAACCGTCTGTCTGCGCGCGGCGTGGTGGTCTATTTGGAAACCACGATCGAGAAGCAGCTGGCTCGCACCCAGCGTGATAAAAAACGCCCGCTGCTGCAGGTCGACTCTCCGCCGCGCGAGGTGTTGGAAGCGTTGGCGAAAGAGCGCAATCCGTTGTATGAAGAGATTGCTGATGTCACCATCCGCACCGACGATCAGAGCGCTAAAGTGGTTGCCAACCAGATCATCAACATGCTGGAAAGCAACTGATTGCCGATTTTCGCGTTCGCCGTCGGCTAATGCGGAAAACTGATTTGTGTTCCCCGCCGCTGCGGGGAGCAACCACCGCCGCACCATACAGAGAACTGAGCGCGACATGGAGAGAATTACTGTAACGCTTGGGGAGCGCAGCTACCCGATTACCATCGCCGCCGGATTGTTTAACGATCCGGCTTCTTTTATGCCGTTAAAGGCGGGTGAGCAAGCGATGTTGGTCACCAACCAGACCCTGGCGCCGCTCTATCTGGAGCGTGTCCGGCAGGTGCTGGAGCAGGGCGGCGTCGTGGTGGATCAGGTGATCCTTCCCGATGGTGAACAGTACAAATCTCTGGCGGTGTTGGAGCAGGTGTTTTCGGCGCTGCTCGAAAAACCGCACGGGCGCGACACCACGTTGATCGCGCTTGGTGGCGGCGTTGTCGGCGATCTGACCGGCTTTGCCGCCGCGTGCTATCAACGCGGCGTGCGCTTTATTCAGGTTCCCACCACGCTGCTGTCGCAGGTGGACTCCTCCGTGGGCGGCAAGACCGCCGTCAACCACCCGCTCGGCAAAAACATGATCGGCGCTTTCTATCAACCCGCTTCGGTGGTGGTTGATCTGGATTGCCTGAAGACATTGCCGGCGCGTGAACTCTCTTCCGGCCTGGCTGAAGTCATCAAATACGGGATCATCCTCGATCGCGAATTCTTCGTCTGGTTGGAAAACAATATCGATGCGCTGATGGCGCTGGATATGCAGGCGTTGGCCTACTGTATTCGCCGCTGCTGCGAACTGAAGGCTGAGGTCGTGGCCGCCGATGAACGCGAAAGCGGTCTGCGCGCCTTGCTGAATTTGGGCCATACTTACGGCCACGCCATCGAAGCCGAAATGGGCTACGGCGTATGGCTGCACGGCGAAGCGGTGGCTGCGGGCATGGTGATGGCGGCGGAAACCGCATATCGTCTCGGCCAGTTCTCCGTTGAAGACATCGAACGCGTCAAAGCGCTGCTGTTGCGCGCCGGCTTGCCGGTCTGCGGGCCGCAGGAAATGACGCCGGCATCCTATCTGCCGCACATGCTGCGCGACAAGAAAGTGCTGGCGGGTGAACTGCGTCTGGTGCTGCCGACCGCGATCGGCGCGGCGGAAGTGCGCGGCGGCATAGGGCATGAGCTGGTGTTGGCGTCGATCGCCGCCTGCCTGCCTGAGCAGAAGCGTAATTAAATCGGACTAAGTAACAGTGGCTTAGCCGCCATTTGCATCTATATTAATACAGTGAGCAGAGCACGACGGGTGTCGCTTTGCCATCATCGGGTTAATCTGCCCGTGCCACGGTAGGTCTACGGTGGTGGGCTTTTGCCTCTAGTTGGAGGGTTTCAGATGGACGAGTTTAAACCGGAAGACGATCTCAGACCTGATAGCAGCGATCGTCGTCCTACGCGTTCGCGCAAGCCGGCCGCTGCGCCGCGCTTCGCCGTTTCGCGCCAGCATTTGATGATTGGCATCGGCATTTTGGTGTTGCTGCTGCTGATTATCGGCATCGGTTCCGCCCTGAAGGCGCCGACCAAACATGAGGCGGCTCAGGAGAGCGGCGCGCAAAACGGCGCTGCCCGCGATATCAATCTGTCCGGTTCTTCGTCGCTGACCACCGCCAATAACGGCGTGCCGGGCGGCACGACAGATACCCACGACAACAGCGGCGTAAGCGCGACTCAGCCGCAGCAACCGCAGAACGTCAGCGTTCCGCCGATCTCTGGCACGCCGACCGAAGCGCAAACTCAGCCTCAGCAGGGCGGTGCGCAGCAGCGCGTCGACTTGCCGGGCAACATGGCGGATGCGCTGTCGCAGCAGCAGGGGCAGGTGGATGCCGCGACCCAGGGCATGACCGGCGCAGCGTCGACGTTGCCGACCGCACCGGCGACGGTGATGAGCGGCGCCGCGGCGCGCGAAGCGACACGTCCTGTGCAGGGCACCGCGCAGCAGCATAAAACGCCGGCGAAAACCGCCGTGACTAAACCGAACGCTACGCAGCATAAATCACCGACTACGGTGTATACGCCGCCGGCCAAGCCGTCTTCCACCGCGAAAGCGGAGGCGGTCAGCAGCAGCGGCAGTTCTCTGCAGTCTGCGCCGGGCAGCCACTATACCTTGCAGCTGAGCAGCGCTTCGCGCTCCGATACGCTGAACGCCTACGCCAAGCAACAGAAGCTGCAGAATTACCTGGTGTACGCCACTAAGCGCGACGGTAAGCCGTGGTACGTGCTGGTGAGCGGCAACTACGCGTCTTCTGCGGAAGCGAAGCGCGCCATCGCTTCGTTGCCGGCGGATGTGCAGGCGAAAAAACCATGGGTCCGACCTGTACACCAAGTGCAGCAAGATCTTAAAAAATAAATCATTTAAATTTGTGCGCTGATGTGCTGTCTGAAACAGAGTACAATCCGCCGCTCTGAATTGTATAAGTAGCTAATTGACGGCATGAAGAAAAACCGCGCTTTTTTAAAATGGGCTGGTGGAAAATACCCGCTGGTAGATGAGATTCGTCGCCATCTGCCGGCGGGAGACTGCTTAATCGAGCCCTTCGTGGGTGCGGGATCCGTCTTTCTGAATACGGATTACGACGCCTACATTCTCGCCGACATCAATAGCGATCTTATCAACCTGTATAACATCGTTAAGCTGCGCACGGATGACTTCGTGCGCGATGCCCGCACGCTTTTCGCCGATGAATTCAATAACTCGGATCAGTTTTACCTGCTGCGAGAAGAGTTCAATACTAGCACCGAGCCTTACCGCCGGGCGCTGCTGTTCCTGTATCTGAACCGTCACTGCTATAACGGCCTGTGCCGCTATAACCTGCGCGGCGAGTTCAACGTGCCGTTTGGCCGCTACAAGAAACCGTACTTCCCGGAAGAAGAGCTCTACTGGTTTGCCGAAAAATCGCGCAATGCCACTTTTGTCTGCGAGCATTACCGCGATACCATGGCGAAGGCCGTGGCCGGCGCCGTGGTGTATTGTGATCCGCCTTACGCGCCGCTGTCGGCGACGGCGAATTTCACCGCTTACCACACCAACAGCTTCAGCATCGCCGATCAGCAGAGCCTGGCGCATCTGGCGCACCAGCTCTCGGTAGAGAGCCAGGTGCCGGTATTGATCTCCAATCACGATACCGAGCTGACGCGCGACTGGTATCAGCATGCTGCGCTGTATGTGGTGAAAGCGCGCCGCACGATCAGCCGCAATATTCTCGGCCGCAGCAAAGTGAACGAGCTTTTGGCGCTGTATCGCTAAGCCGGGGCTCCCCGGCGCATAACAACTCGACCCTACGTTTGGAGAAGCGGATGAAAAAGTTTTTGATTGCCCCGTCCATTCTGTCGGCAGATTTTGCCCGGTTAGGTGAAGATACCGCTAACGTGCTGGCCGCTGGCGGCGACGTGGTGCACTTCGACGTGATGGACAACCACTACGTGCCCAATCTGACCATCGGTCCGATGGTGTGCGAAGCGCTGCGTAACTACGGCATTACCGCGCCGATTGACGTGCACTTGATGGTCAAGCCGGTGGATCGCATCGTGCCTGATTTCGCCAAGGCCGGCGCATCCTATATCTCTTTCCACCCCGAAGCGTCCGAACATGTCGATCGCACCATCCAGCTGATCAAAGAACACGGTTGCAAAGCCGGCCTGGTGTTCAATCCGGCCACGCCGCTGAGCTATCTCGATTACGTGATGGATAAAATCGACGTGATCCTGCTGATGTCGGTCAACCCGGGCTTCGGCGGCCAGTCGTTCATTCACGGTACCCTCGACAAGCTGCGTCAGGTGCGCAAGCTGATCGACGACAGCGGCCGCGATATCCGTCTGGAAGTCGACGGCGGGGTTAAAGTGGACAACATCGCCGAAATCGCCGCCGCGGGCGCCGATATGTTTGTCGCCGGTTCCGCCATCTTTGGCCAGCCGGACTACCGCAAGGTGATCGACGAGATGCGCAGCGAGCTGGCGAAGGTTTCCCATGGCTGATTTCGGCGCGATCCGCGCACTGGCCTTCGATCTGGACGGCACGCTGGTCGACAGCGCGCCGGGCCTGGCGGCCGCCATCGATATGGCGCTGGAAGAGATGAACCTGCCGCAAGCGGGTGAGGAGCGGGTCGGCACCTGGATCGGCAACGGCGCCGACGTGCTGGTGCAGCGCGCGCTGCGCTGGGCGGAAGCGGAAGGCACGCCGGAGCAGTGCGGCCGGCTGCGTGAACGCTTCGACCATTTCTATGCGCAGACCGTCGACAGCGGCAGCCGCCTGTTCCCGCAGGTGCAAGAGACGCTGGCCCGACTGGCGGCGCACGGTTACCCGATGGCGCTGGTGACCAATAAGCCGACGCCGTTCGTGGCGCCGCTGCTGGCGTCGTTGGGCATTGGCGACTATTTCTCGCTGGTGATCGGCGGCGACGACGTGACGGAAAAGAAACCGCATCCTGCGCCGTTGTACCTGGTGCTCGGCAAGCTTGGCCTGCGCGCGCATGAACTGCTGTTCGTCGGCGACTCACGCAACGATATTCAAGCCGCACAGGGCGCCGGTTGCCCGAGTGTCGGTTTCACCTACGGTTATAACTACGGCGAATCGATCGCCCTGAGCCACCCCGATCGGGTGTTGGAGCGCTTCGCCGATTTGTTGCCCGCTCTTGGGCTGTCATCTTTAGAGAATCAGGAAATTTAAACATGAGTAAGCCCATCGTATTTAGCGGCGCGCAGCCGTCCGGCGAACTGACCATCGGCAACTACATGGGTGCGCTGCGTCAGTGGGTTCAGATGCAGGACGACTACGACTGCATCTATTGCATCGTCGATCTGCATGCCATCACCGTGCGCCAGGACGCCGAGAAGTTGCGCAAGGCCACGCTGGATACGCTGGCACTGTACCTGGCCTGCGGCATCGATCCGGAAAAAAGCACCATCTTCGTGCAGTCGCACGTGCCTGAGCACACGCAGCTGAGCTGGGTGCTGAACTGCTACACCTATTTCGGCGAGCTGAGCCGCATGACGCAGTTCAAGGACAAATCCGCACGCTATGCGGAGAACATCAACGCCGGGTTGTTCAGCTATCCGGTGCTGATGGCGGCGGACATCCTGCTGTATCAAACCAACCAGGTGCCGGTGGGCGAAGACCAGAAACAGCACCTGGAGCTGAGCCGCGACGTGGGCCAGCGTTTCAACGCGCTGTACGGCGACGTGTTCAAAGTGCCGGAGCCGTTTATCCCTAAATCCGGCGCGCGCGTAATGTCGCTGCAGGAACCGACCAAGAAGATGTCCAAGTCGGACGACAACCGCAACAACGTGATCGGTCTGCTGGAAGATCCGAAAGCGGTGAGCAAGAAGATCAAACGCGCAATGACCGACTCGGAAGAGCCGCCTGTCGTGCGTTACGACGTGGCCAACAAGGCGGGTGTCTCCAACCTGCTGGATATCCTCGCCGGCGTGAGCGGCAAGAGCATCGCACAGCTGGAAGCCGAGTTCGAGGGCCAAATGTACGGCCATCTGAAAGGCGCGGTGGCGGACGCCGTCTCCGGCATGTTGGGCGAGCTGCAGGAGCGTTACTATCGCTTCCGCAACGATGAAGCCTACCTGCAGCAGGTGATGCGCGATGGCGCGGCCAAAGCGCGTGCGCGGGCGCAGGAAACCCTGGCGAAGGTCTATCAGGCCGTCGGTTTCGTACCGCCGCAGGCGTAACGCCGGCACAAATAGAAAAAGCGGCCTAGGCCGCTTTTTTTACGTCGCTATCACGCCATTTGCGCCAGACTGGCGGGCGCTGCCTCGCTGGCGAACCAATTGAGCTTGCCGCGCAGGCTGACCACGCTGCCGACGATGATCAGGCTGGGGCTGGCGGCCTGCAGGGCCAAGGCGCCCAGTTGGCCGAGCTCGCCTTCGATCACTCGCTGACGGCAGGAGGTGCCGTTTTCCACCAGCGCCACCGGCGTGGCGGCCGGCAGGCCGTTAGCGATCAGCTGGCGTTGGATCTCCGCCGCTTGCGACAGCCCCATATAAAACACCAGCGTCTGTTGCCCGGCAGCCAGCGTCGCCCAGTCCAATCCACCGTCGGCTTTGGCGTGGCCGGTCACAAGGCGCACGCTCTGCGCGTGGTCGCGGTGGGTGAGCGGGATGCC
Organism: Serratia sp. LTN-2; assembly: GCF_059740205.1. NCBI lineage: Bacteria > Pseudomonadati > Pseudomonadota > Gammaproteobacteria > Enterobacterales > Yersiniaceae > Serratia > Serratia sp. LTN-2. Next base: position 175,305 of record NZ_JCAXDO010000010.1, read on the forward strand.
GCTGTAGGCGGAACAGCCAGAGGCGGCGGTAATGCCTGGCACCACCGAGAATGGCACGTTAGCGTCCGCCAGCGTCTCCAGCTCTTCGCCGCCGCGGCCGAAGATAAAGGGATCGCCCCCTTTCAGGCGCACCACGCGTTTGCCTTGCAACGCCTGCTGCAGCAGGATTTGGTTGATCTGCTCCTGCGGCACGCAGTGGTGGCCGGCGCGTTTGCCGACGAAGATGCGCTCGGCGTCGCGGCGCACCAGCGTCATGATATCTTCAGAGACCAGCCGGTCATAAACCACCACGTCGGCCTGCTGGATCTGCTGCAGCCCTTTCAGCGTCAGCAAGCCGGCATCGCCTGGCCCGGCGCCCACCAGTACCACTTCACCGCGATCTTCCGGCTGTTCGCTGAACAGCTGCTCGAGCTGGCGTTCAGCCAGTGCGGCGTCGTCGTTGGCCAGCGACTGCGCTAGCCGATCGTGGGCGAACAACCGTTCCCAAAAGCGACGACGCGCGCCGAGGCTGCTGAAGCGTCGTTTTACCCGCTGCCGCAGCGAACCGCCTAACTGGGCCAGTTTTCCGAGGTGCTGCGGCAACATCGCCTCCAGCTTCTCGCGCAGCAGCCGTGCTAATACCGGCGCTTTGCCACCGGAGGATACCGCCACCATGATCGGCGAACGATCGATGATCGACGGCATGATAAAGCTGGCGCGTTTCGGGTCATCGACCACGTTGCAGAATACCCGCTGCTGGTTGGCGCATTGGTACACCAGCGCGTTGACTTCCAGCCGATCGGTGGCGGCGATCACCAGCCATTTTTCCGCCAACAGGCTTGGGTTGAATTCGCCTTCGGTCAGCGTCACCAGGCCTTCTTCCGCCCATTGGCGGAACTGCGGGGTGAACTCCAGGGCGTTGACGGTCAGCGCCGCGCCGGCGTCCAGCAGCAGGCGCGCTTTGCGTTCGGCTATCTCGCCGCCGCCGACCAGCAGGCAGGCTTTATGTTGCAGTTGGCAGAAAATCGGCAGGTAGTCCATCGGCACTCCTCGGGATAATCAGTGCGGGGGCGAAAGGCGCCCCCGAAAACTCAGGCGGTCTGACGTGCGGCGGCTTTCGCCGCATGCGGGCGTTCGGCGCGCGGTGTGGCGTACCAATAACCCAGGCCCATCAGCACCGAGCCGGACAGGATATTGCCCAGCGTCACCCACAGCAGGTTGTGGCCGATGCCGGCGAGGGTATAGGCTTCGCTGTGGTTGCCGAACCAGGAGAGGGCGAACAGCGTCATATTGGCGACGGAGTGCTCATAACCCGAGGCGATGAAGGCCAGCAGGCACCACCAGATGGCGATGAACCTGGCGGCGCCTTCAACGCGGATCGCCATCCAAATCGCCAGGCAAACCAGCCAGTTGCACAGTACGCCCTTGAAGAACAGCACTTCGGCTGGCGCGGTGGTTTTCGCCAGCGCGGCGCTGTGCACCAGGCTGGTATCCACCGGCAGCAGGCTGCCGCCGCCGTAGTAATACATCAGCGCCACCAGCACCGAGCCGAGCAGGTTGCCGAGCCAGGTTTGCGGCAGCACCGCCCACATCTGGCTCTGGCGGATGGTGCCGGCCTTGACGCCGAGCGTCAGGAACATCGTATGGCCGGTGAACAGCTCGGAACCGGCGATGATCACCAGCGTCAGCGCGATGCCGAAAGTGGCACCCATCACCAGCGGCCGCACGCCTGGATCGACCAGATTGCCGAGGGTGAAGATCAGGATGATGCCGAGGCCGACGTAGGCGCCGGCCATCGCTGAGCTGATCCAGAAACCGAGCGGGCTCTCCTTCGCCAGGCGGACGATGCGCGCCGCGTTGACGGCGCATTTGTTGAGGGTGTCGGTAAACATGTGGCCTCCCGAAAGGTTATGCCGCGACTTGCACGATGCCGTCGACCACCCGGCTGGCGAAGCTGGCGACGGAACGGCTGTCATCTTCCAGGCAGTGGCCGTCGTACAGGCGGAAATGCTGCTTCTTCAGCGGGCTGGCGACCCACAACTCGCCCTGATGTTCGGCGATCAGCCCGCGCGACAGCACGCTGGCCTGGGCGAAGGGGTCGATATTGCTGATGGCGAACACCTGTTCGTCGGCATAGGGGCGGAACACCGCCACCTGCCGATCGCCGATCAGGGCGCACACGCCGGTGCCTGGCAGGATGTCGGCGACGGGACAAACGGTAATCCACTGGCTCATGCGTGGCTCTCCTCGGTATCGATCAGGGTGACGGGAATACGCTCGTCCGGGCGCGCCGGGCGGTGCTGGTCGCGTTCGGCCACCACCTGCACGTTCGGATCGCGCAGCGGGCTGTTGATGAAGTGGGCGAAGCGCAGCTGCGTTTCCGGATGCTCGACGGTCTCTTTCCACTCGCAGATCACTGCGTCGCGCAGGCGGGCGATCTCCGCTTCCAATTGATCGTTGATGCCGAGCTTGTCGTCGACGATCACCTTGCGCAGGTAATCGATGCCGCCTTCCAGGCTTTCCAGCCACACCGAGGTGCGCTGCAGCTTATCGGCGGTGCGGATATAGAACATCATGAAGCGGTCGAGGTAACGCACCAGGGTCTCGCGATCGAGGTCGGCAGCCAGCAGGTCGGCGTGGCGCGGTTTCATGCCGCCGTTGCCGCAGACATACAGGTTCCAGCCGTTCTCGGTGGCGATGATGCCGACGTCCTTGCCCTGCGCTTCGGCGCATTCACGGGTGCAGCCCGAGACGCCGAACTTCATTTTGTGCGGGGTGCGGATGCCTTTGTAACGGTGCTCCAGCGTGACGCCGAAGCCGACGCTGTCGCCGACGCCGTAGCGGCACCAGGTGCTGCCGACGCAGGTTTTCGCCATGCGCAGCGCCTTGGCGTATGCGTGGCCGGTTTCAAAGCCGGCGGCGAGCAGCTTGCTCCAGATGGCAGGCAGGTCGTCTTTCTGCGCGCCGAACATGCCGATGCGCTGCGAGCCGGTCATTTTGGTGTAGAGGTTGTACTCCTTGGCGATTTGGCCGATGGCCAGCAGGCCGTCCGGGGTGATTTCGCCGCCGGCGGAGCGCGGGATCACCGAATAGGTGCCGTCTTTCTGGATATTGCCGAGGAAGTTGTCGTTGGTATCCTGCAGCGGCGTATGCTGCGGCTTGAGAACGTATTCGTTCCAGCACGAGGCCAACAGCGAGCCGACGGTCGGCTTACAGACTTCGCAGCCGTAGCCTTTGCCGTATTTGGCCAGCAACGCCTCGAACGATTTGATGCCTTCGACGCGGATCAGGTGGAACAGCTCCTGGCGTGAATAGGCGAAGTGTTCGCACAGGTGGTGGTTGACCTCGATGCCTTGCTTGCTCAGCTCGGCGTTCAGCACCTGGGTGAGCAGCGGGATGCAGCCGCCGCAGCCGGTGCCGGCCTTGGTTTCGGCTTTCAGCGCCGCCACGGTGTGGCAACCTTTGTTGACCGCCTGAATGATGTCGCCTTTGCTGACGTCGAAGCAGGAGCAGATCTGCGCGCTTTCCGGCAGCGAATCCACGCCGATGGCCGGTTTGCTGCCCGCATGGGCCGGCAGGATCAGGCCGTCCGGGTTCTCCGGCAGTTCGATGCTGTTCAGCGCCAGCTGCAGCAGGTTGCCGTAGTCGCTGGTGTCGCCCACCAGCACCGCGCCGAGCAGGGTTTTGCTGTCGGCGCTGACGATGAGGCGTTTGTAGACTTCTTTGTTTTCATCCAGATAAACGTAGCTGCGGGCGCCTTCGGTGCGGCCATGGGCATCGCCGATGCCGCCGACGTCCACGCCCAGCAGCTTCAGCTTGGCGCTCATGTCGGCGCCCTGGAAGCCATTTTCGCGGCCCAGCAGGTGATCGGCGGCCACTTGCGCCATTTTGTAACCCGGCGCTACCAGGCCGAAGGTGCGATCGCGCCAGGCGGCGCACTCACCGATGGCGTAGACGTTCGGATCCGACGTCTGGCAGCTGTCGTTGATGGCGATGCCGCCGCGGCGGCCGATCTCCAGCCCGCACTGGCGCGCCAGCTTGTCCTGGGCGCGGATGCCGGTGGAGAACACGATGAAATCCACTTCCAGCAGGCTGCCGTCGGCGAAATGCAGGGTTTTACGCGCCGTGCCGCCGCCGTTGACGATCTCCTGGGTATTCTTGCCGGTGTGCACCTTGACGCCCATGCGTTCGATCTTGCGGCGCAGCTGGTCGCCGCCCATCGGGTCGAGCTGTTCGGCCATCAGCACCGAAGCGAACTCGATCACGTGCGTTTCCACCCCCAGGCTTTTCAGCGCGCCGGCGGCCTCCAGCCCCAGCAGCCCGCCGCCGACCACCGCGCCGCGTTTGCTGCGGCGCGCGCAGGCTTCGATGGCATTCAGGTCTTCGATGGTGCGGTAAACGAAGCAGTCCTGGCTATCCGAGCCTTTAATCGGCGGGATCCACGGGTAAGAGCCGGTGGCCATGATCAGCTTGTCGTAATAGACGGTGCGGCCGGTGTTGGAGTGGATGACCTTCTCGTCGCGATTGATGGTGATGGCGCGCTCGCCGATCAGCACCTTCACGCCGTGTTTTTCGTAAAAGCCTTCGCGCACCAGCGACAGCTCTTCGGCGGTGTGGTGCGAGAAGTAGGAAGAGAGATGCACGCGATCGTAAGCGATGCGCGGCTCTTCGCAAAATACGGTGATTTCGAACTGGTCTTTGTCTGCTTTATCCAACAGATCTTCGATGAACCGGTGGCCGACCATGCCATTGCCGACGACGGCAAGTTTGACTCTGCTCATTATTGCCTCAAAATTCTGGTTTCCTAGGCTTACCTTATCTCTCCCGATGGGCAATTTATTGATGCAAATCAATCACACTCTTATATACCTCTAACGTGGTATATAGATGATTTTTCACGATTTTTGATAAGTTGCGGATTTTATTCACCTTTAGCTGAAGCGAGTCAGTTTGCATGCCAATTACCCCGCAGGGGGTAGCCGCAGGAGGTAGGAGCGAAACGGCGACTTTGTCAGCGCGATCCGCTGCCAGTATGATGAAGAAAACCAGCGCAACGGCAGAGGTGAAGGGTGGCGAAACGTCCATTGAAGTTTATCGACAACCTGCGTTTAAGCGGGCATGAAGGATTGTGGCAACTGGCGATTGAGCAGGGGCGCATTGCGCATCTGGTGCCGCAGCCGGAAGGGCAGGAGTGGCGCAGCGACGTGCTGGATGCGCAGGGCGGGCTGGCGCTGCCGGCGTTCGTCGAACCGCATATTCACCTGGATACCACGCAAACCGCCGGCCAGCCGGCCTGGAACCAGTCCGGCACGCTGTTCGAAGGCATCGAGCGCTGGGCCGAACGCAAAGCGCTGTTGACCCATGAAGACGTCAAGCAGCGCGCCTGGCAAACCCTCAAGTGGCAGATTGCCAACGGCGTGCAGTATGTGCGCACCCACGTCGACGTCTCCGATCCCACGCTGACTGCGCTGCGCGCCATGCTGGAGGTGAAACGGGAGGTGGCGCCCTGGGTGACGCTGCAGATCGTCGCCTTCCCGCAGGAGGGGATCCTCTCTTATCCCAACGGCGAAGCGCTGCTGGAAGAAGCGCTGCGGTTGGGGGCCGACGTGGTGGGCGCCATTCCGCATTTCGAATTCACCCGCGAGTACGGCGTGGAGTCGCTGCACAAGGCGTTCGCGCTGGCGCAAAAATACGATCGGCTGGTGGACGTGCACTGCGATGAGATCGACGACGAGCAATCGCGCTTCGTCGAGACCGTGGCGGCGCTGGCACTGAAGCTGGAGATGGGGGCGAAAGTCACCGCCAGCCACACCACGGCGATGCACTCTTACAACGGCGCTTACGCCTCGCGACTATTCCGTCTGCTGAAAATGTCCGGCATCAACTTCGTCGCCAACCCGCTGGTGAATATTCACCTGCAGGGGCGTTTCGACAGCTACCCGAAACGGCGCGGCGTAACGCGGGTGAAGGAGATGCTGGAGGCGGAGATCAACGTCTGCTTTGGCCACGACGACGTGTTCGATCCCTGGTACCCGCTCGGCACTGCCAACATGCTGCAGGTGCTGCATATGGGGCTGCACGTGTGTCAGCTGATGGGTTATGGCCAGATCGACGACGGGTTGAAGCTGATCACCAGCCACAGCGCGCGCACCCTTAACCTGAGCGACTACGGTCTGGCGGCCGGCAACAGCGCCAACCTGGTGATCCTGCCGGCGGAAAGCGGCTTCGATGCGGTGCGCCGCCAGACGCCGGTGCGTTATTCGATCCGCCAGGGGGCGGTGATCGCCGAGACGCGGCCGGCGGAAACTACGCTGCATCTGCAGCAGGATGAGACGGTGGATTTTCGGCGTTAGTCGATGATCGCCTGAAGCCGCGCCAGTGCATCGGCGATGACTTCGCCGGGGGCATGCTCGACGAATTGCGCGCTGCGCCCGGCCAGATCCATCATGCGAACCTGATTGATCAAGATGACGCCCTGCGTTGCGGTGCCACTGCCGCTCAGGCTGACGGTGAAACCCGCTGTACGGGCAAAATTCGCCCCTTGGGAAATGGGGGCGACCAATACCATGCCCAGCGCATTGAACTCGCGGGGAGACAGCACCAGTGCCGGACGAAAGTCGCCTTGTTGCTCACGGCCAACCACGGGATTCAGGCTGACCCGGATAAGATCTCCGCGCTGAAAAACGGGGCGCTTCACCATACTTCTTTCCCCGCCGGCGGCATGTGTTCCCAGCTGTCATCTGCGGCGGCCGGCGCTTCACCGTCGCAGCCATCGAGCAATTGCTGCAGTGAATAGCGTTTCTTAACCGGCTTAATGACCAAGGCTCCATCGATAACCTGCATGTCCATTTCCTGACCTACCTGTAGTTCCAGCTCGTTCATTAGCGCTGAGGGCACCAGCATTCCCGCGCTGTTGCCCCATTTTTTGATAGAGACTTTCATGAGCAATCCCTCTCCATTGTTCATGTATAAACAATGTATAATCAAGTGTGAAAAATGTACATAAAAAAGGGCGCCTTGCGGGCGCCCTGGGTGCATCTGATGCGAAGACGTTAGTGCGTCACATGACCGTGGCTGCGGTGCTTGGTCACGAAGCCCAGCAGCAGACACATCACGAACACCGCCAGGTACAGGCCGTTGGCGGTGGTCAGCGCCGCGTGCGCGCCACCTTTCGCGACGATCGGGCCGGTGACCACGAAGGTCAGCATGGTACCGATGGTGCCGCAGGTCAGGATAAAGTTGACCAGCTTCGGTGAGGAGACCTTGGTCTGCAGCGAGCCGAGGGTGATCAGCGTGGTGTAGATGGCGCTGGAAACGAAGCCCAGAGCCATGATGTAGTAGCCCAGGTGCTCCGGATTGTCGGTGCTGACGAACAGGTACATCGCGCCGGTAGCCAGTGCGGCCAACACGGTGACGATGCGCTGCAGATCGAAGAAGCGCAGGATGAAGCTGAACACCCACATGCCGACCATGTAAGAGGTCCAGAAGTCGCTCACCAGCTTACCGGCCTGGCCGATGTCCATGTTGAAGGACTTGGTGGCGTACTCAGGCACCCACTGAATGAAGCCCAACTGGCCGAGGATGTAGCACAGCGCGGCGATCGACAGGAACAGCACGCCGATACCCCACTTTTCTTTCTCGACCGGCTGACCGGCGTCGGCGCCTTTCTTGCCCAGCACCGGGAATTCGGAGCACAGGGTCAGCACGAAGATCGCCACGTACAGCAGGCCGATGCAGGCATAAACCCAGTACCAGCCGATATGGCGGGCCAGCAGCATCGCGGCGACGATCGGGAAGATCATACCGGCCATGCTGAAGAAGGAGTCGGTGAACAGCAGGCGCGAGCCGCGCTGGCGGCCGGCATACATGTGGGTGATCAGGAAGGTGCCGATCGACATGGTGATACCGCTAACCACGCCGAGGATAAACATGCACAGCGAGAACATGGTCAGGCTCTTGCCGAGCATCAGGCCTGCGACCGCCAGCACCATCAGGACAAAGCCGAAGATCAGCTGACGCTTCAGCGGGATGATTTCCATCAGCCAGGCATTGAGGAAGATCGAAATCAAAATGCCGGCGTTGAGGAAAGTAAAGGTGTTACTCATGCTGGAAACCGGCAGATTAAAGTACTCTGCAATGTTTCCCATCACCATCCCTGTGACGATCACTAAAGCACCGGTCAGCGCGTATGAAAAGAAGCTGATCCAGGTAAGCCGTATGCGGTTACTGTCATTCATTGTATAGGCCTGAATATGTCTGTTAGAGGTTTTAACGCTGGCATAAGGCCGCTGGCTTTTCCCGGCAAAGCAGAAAAGTCCCGATCAGGCCGCCAGGGGGCGGATCCTAGCACAGACAACGGGATTTTTTGTGATGGCTGTCGATTTTTTGATGCAATTTATGAAAGGCTGATGCCTGTTGTTGTGATCTATTTGCGCGCAGTCACAATAGAATCGCGGTTGATAATCGCCGGCTCAAAACGGCGCGCCGGAGTGGCGGGATCGATCAACAGCCGCGCAGCGTATTGCGCCATCTCGCTGATGGGAAAATGAACGCTGCTCAGCGCCGGGCGCACGAAAGGCGCGCGTTCGCCGCTGTCGTAGCAGATCAACGAGATATCCTGCGGCACCCGCAAACGGTGCTCGTTGATCGCCAGCAGGGCGCCGATCGCCATCTCTTCGTTGCAGCAGTAGATGGCGCTGGGCCGCGCGTCTTGCCGCAGCAGCCGATCGGCGCAGCGGTAACCGCTTTCCAGATCGTAGACGCCTTCCAGGCAGGCCAACGGTTCGATGTTTGCCGCCTGCATGGCTTCCTCAAACCCCTGCAGCCGCAGGCGGCTCGACGGGCGCTCGCGCGGGCCGCTGATGCAGGCGATGCGCCGGTGCCCGGCATCGAGCAGCTGTTGCGTCGCCATGCGGCTGGCGAGCGGGTGATCGAAGGTGACGCAGCGGGCCTCCAGCCCAGGCACCAGGCGATCGAGCAACACGAAATGACGTTGCTCCGCCGCCAGCTGACGCAGCCTGTCGTCGCTGAGAAAGCGCACGTGCAGGATCACGCCGTCGCAGCGCAGGCTAAATAACCGCTGCACCGCCTGCCATTCGTTTTCGGCGCTGTTGCGGCCCTGGGTCACCAACAGCTGCTTGCCGTGGGATTCGGCCTCGGTCTGTACGAAGTCCATCAGCGCGCCGAAGAAACCGCCGCGATACGAGGTGGTGACCAGCCCGAGGGTATTGCTGTGACTGGAGGCGAGCGCGCGGGCCGCCGGATTGGGGGTGTAACCGAGCTGGGCGACGGCGCGTTCAACCTTCTCGCGGGTCGGCGCCTTGACGTTGCTGTCGCCGTTCACCACGCGCGATACGGTGGCGCGCGATACGCCCGCCAACGCCGCGACATCTTCCAGTGTCACCATCGTCCAACTCCTGATTACGGCTAAAAAAAGGGGCTCGGCGCGCCGAACCCTTGTCTGGCTGCGCTTAAGCGCTTACCTGAACTGCGGCAAATACGGCGCGTTGATCGCCAACACTTCGTCCAGCAGCGGCTGCGCCAGATTGGCGTTGCCCACCAGCGGATTAGCGATCAGCGCCAGCAACCCGCTGCGGCGATCGCCGTGCACCGCAGCTTCGATGGTCAGGCGTTCGTAGGCTTTTACCTGCTGCGTCAGCGCCTGCATCGGTTCCGGCAGCGGGCCGAAAGTCAGCGGATGCGCGCCCTGGGCATCGACGATACAGTTGATTTCTATCACAGCATCGTCCGGCAGGCCATGGATTGCGCCGCGGTTTGCGGTGTTGACCACTAATTGCGTGCCGAGATTATTATGGATAGCACGAATCAGCTCCAGCGCAACTTCGGAATAGAAAGAACCGCCGCGGAAGCTGAGCTGCTCCGGTTTCGTGTTCAGCTGCGGATCGGCATACAGCTCGAACAGCTCTTTTTCCACCTGCATCACCTGTTCCGCGCGGGTGCCGCGCTCGCCGGCGGCGGCCATCTCTTCCGCCAGCATCTCGCGGGTCTGGTAAAAATAGCGATGATACGGGCAGGGGATGGCGCCGAGCGCGCGCAGGAAGTCCGGCTGCCAGGGCTCTTCCTTGATGTTGTTCATGGTCAGCGCCGCGCCGTCGCACAGCATGTCGATCACCTTGGCGGTGACGTCGCGTCCCTGCTGCGTGACCTGATGCACCCAGACCATGTGGTTCAGACCGGCGAATCGCAGCTGCACATCGGCGTAGGGCGCCTGCAGCATGTTGGCGATCATGTGGTGCATGCTGATCGGTACGTTGCACAGGCCGATGATCTTCGCCTTGGTGAAGCGGGATACCGCCTCGGTGACGATGCCGGCCGGGTTGGTGAAGTTGATGATCCAGGCGTCCGGCGCCAGTTTTTCCACCCGGCGGGCAATATCCAGCATCACCGGGATGGTGCGCAGCGCTTTGGCGAAGCCGCCGACGCCGGTGGTCTCCTGACCGAGCAGCTGGTATTTCAGGCCCAGCCGTTCGTCGGCGGCGCGCGCCGGTAGTTGCCCGACGCGGAACTGGGTCAGCACGAAAGCGGCGCCGCGAATCGCCTCGTCCAGCGCGAAGTGCACGCTGACCTTCACCTGCTCCAGCCCGTGGCGCGCCAGCATGCGGCGGGTCAGGGCGGCGATGATTTCCACTTTTTGCCGGCCCGGTTCGACGTCCACCAACGCCAGTTCGGTGACCGGCAGTTCCTCGATGCGTTGGATCAGCCCATCGACCAGCTCGGGGGTATAGCTGCTGCCGCCGCCGATCACGGCGATTTTGAGCGCGTTCATGGGCGGCCCTCCATCTGCGACTGGCGGCGATAGAGCTCGATCATGTCCTCGGCCAGATCCTGGATCACCATGGCGTTCATCAGATGATCCTGCGCATGCACGGTGATCAGGTTGATCGCCAACTTGCCGCAGCCTTCGTCCAGACCGATCAGCTCAGTCTGGATCAGGTGCGCCTTCTTCACCCACTCTTTGGATTCGGCCATGTGTTTGGCTGCGGCGGCGAAGTCGCCGGCGCGCGCTTGTCGCAACGCCGTCAGCGCATTGCTGCGCGCGCTGCCGGAGAACACCAGCAGTTCCATGATGGTGCTTTCAAACTCGGGGCTGATTTCAGTCATCAATTCACTCACGTCATTTCTCCAGGGGTTGCGCGGCGACGCCGTCGTGGAATGCCTCAGTATCCGTTCTTTTTAAAATGAGAGCGCTCTCATTTATATAGAGTAACGACAATACGTGTGCAAACTGAGAGGTGGATCGCAAAAACCGCCCCAGGGCGGCGCTGGGCAAAAAATGCGTGATGCGGTTGGCAAAAAAGTCTTCTGCGCCCATACTTTCCGCAGCAAAATTCAGGGCCGCCTAGGATATGTCCCGTAATTGGGTAAATATAGGTAAATGGCTGGCACTTGCCGATACAGCTCTTTAGAATCAAAGCGCTTTTCCGTTGTTTGTCTCTCAGAGAAAGGACCCGTTAATGTTCAAACGTACTTTAGTGACCTTCGTCGCGCTGTGTTCCCTGACCGCAGTGGCGCCAGCCGCACTCGCCGCCGGTGAGACCCACGTCATGCTGACGACCTCGGCGGGGAATATCGAATTGGCGCTCGACAGCAAGAAGGCACCGGTTTCTACCCAGAACTTCGTCGATTACGTGAACAGCGGGTACTACAACAACACCATTTTCCACCGCGTGATCCCGGGCTTCATGATCCAGGGCGGCGGTTTCACCGCTGACATGCAGCAGAAATCCACCAAGGCGCCAATCAAGAACGAAGCCGACAACGGCTTGCGCAACCTGCGCGGCACCATCTCGATGGCGCGCACCGCCGACAAGGACAGCGCCACCAGCCAGTTCTTCCTCAACGTGGCGGATAACGCCTTCCTGGATCACGGCCAGCGCGACTTCGGTTACGCGGTGTTCGGCAAAGTGGTGAAAGGCATGGACGTGGTGGACAAGATTGCTCAGGTGCCAACCGGCAACGTCGGCCCATACCAGAATGTGCCGACCAAACCGGTGGTGATTCTGTCGGCCAAGGTGCTGCCGTAAATTTTTTGGCCGATCCCGCCGGGGTCGGCCGCTCCTTCCTCGTGAAGCCTTGCCTTCATCACTGTTTTCTCCCGCGCCTCATGCTCTAATCGGCAGACAATAACCAGACCGGAAATCCGGCGTTCGCCCTTTGTTGTCTCTGGATGAGTTGCTGCCATGTATGAATTTAACCAGGTGCTGTTGCTGTTGCAGCAGATGTGCGTCTATCTCGTTATCGCCTATCTGCTGAGCAAAACCCCGCTGTTTATCCCGCTGATGCAGGTGACCATTCGCCTGCCGCACAAGCTGCTGTGCTATGTGATCTTCTCGGTGTTCTGCATCATGGGCACCTATTTCGGGCTGCACATTCAGGATTCGATCGCCAACACCCGTGCGATAGGCGCGGTTCTGGGCGGGCTGCTGGGCGGGCCGTCGGTGGGCTTTCTGGTCGGGCTGACCGGCGGCCTGCATCGCTATACGCTCGGCGGCATGACCGACGTGGCCTGTGCGATCTCCACGGTGTCGGAAGGTCTGGTCGGCGGCATCGTACACAGCATCGCCATGCGCCGCGGGCGCATCGAGCTGCTGTTTAACCCGCTGTTCGTCGGCGGCGTGGCGCTGGTGGCGGAGGTGCTGCAGATGGCGATCATTCTGGCGGTGGCACGCCCTTACGACGAGGCGTTGCAGCTGGTGGAACACATCGCGCTGCCGATGATGATCGCCAATACCGTCGGCGCGGCGATGTTTATGCAAATCCTGCTGGACAGGCGCGCCATGTTCGAGAAGTACACCAGCGCCTTTTCGTCCAAGGCGTTGAAGATCGCCGAGCGCACCGAGGGCATTCTGCGGCAGGGGTTCGATCAGGAAAACAGCATGAAGGTCGCCCGGGTGATTTATCAGGAGCTGGGCATCGGCGCGGTGGCGATCACCGATCGCGACAAGCTGCTGGCGTTCATCGGCATCGGCGACGATCACCACCTGCCGGGCACGCCGATCGCCTCGGTGCATTCGCATCGCGCCATCGACAACAACGAGGTGGTCTATGCCGACGGTAATCAGCTCTCTTACTGCTGCTCGATCAATCCGGCCTGCAAACTGGGATCGACGCTGGTGATCCCGCTGCGCGGCGAAAACCAGCGGGTCATCGGTACCATCAAGCTGTATGAACCGAAAAGCCAGCTGTTCAGCACCATCAACCGGACGCTGGGCGAAGGCATCGCCAGCCTGCTGTCGGCGCAGATCATGGCCGGACAGTACGAGCGCCACAAGCAGCTGCTGGCGCAGTCGGAGATCAAGCTGCTGCATGCGCAGGTCAACCCGCATTTCCTGTTTAATGCGCTGAATACCCTGGTGGCGGTGATCCGTCGCGACGGCGAGCGCGCCTGCGAGCTGGTGCAGTCCCTCTCGACGTTCTTTCGCAAAAACCTCAAACGCTCGGATGACGAAGTCAGCCTGGCGGACGAGATTGAACATGTGAACGCCTATCTGCAGATCGAGAAAGCGCGCTTCGCCGATCGGCTGGAGATCGCGGTATCGCTGCCGGAGGCGCTGTTGGCGGTGCGGCTGCCGGCGTTCTCGCTGCAACCGATCGTCGAGAACGCCATCAAGCACGGCACCTCGCACCTGTTGGGCGTGGGACGCATCGAAATCGGTGCCTGCTGTGAGGGTGAGCATCTGCTGCTGCAGGTGACGGACAACGCCGGGCTGTTCCAGCCGAAACCGAACTGCAGCGGGCTGGGGATGAACCTGGTGGATAAGCGCATTCGCGTGCGCTACGGCGAGGGCTATGGCGTACGGGTGGATTGCCGGCCGGACGCCTACACCCGCATTACGCTCAATGTTCCCATGGAGAGGGCCGCCTGATGTTAAACGCACTGATTGTTGACGATGAACCTTCCGCGCGCGACAACCTGCGCCATCTGCTGGAGGCCGAGGCGGAGATTGCGATTATCGGCGAATGCGCCAACGCCATCGAAGCCATCAGCCAGATCCACCGGCTGCAGCCGGACGTGGTGTTTCTCGATATCCAAATGCCGCGCATCAGCGGGCTGGAAATGGTCGGCATGCTGGATCCCAATCGCATGCCGCACATCGTGTTTCTGACCGCCTACGACGAATACGCGGTGCAGGCGTTCGAGGAGCATGCCTTCGACTATCTGCTGAAGCCGGCGGAGCCGAAGCGGTTGAGCAAAACGCTGCAACGCCTGCGGCAGCGTAGTGCGCCGCAGGACGTGGCGGTGCTGGATGAGAGCGCCGGTTACCTGAAATACATTCCCTGTACCGGCCACAGCCGCATCTATCTGCTGCGGTTCGACGAGGTGCTGGCGATCCGTTCCAAACTGAGCGGGGTATTTGTGGTGCGTAGCGACGGCATGGAGTGTTTCACCGAATTGACGCTGCGCACGCTGGAAAGCCGCACCCCGCTGGTGCGCTGCCATCGGCAGTATCTGGTCAATCTGGAGCAGGTGCGCGAGATCCGCTTCGAAGAGGGCGGCGCGGCGGAGATGATCATGTCGGCCGGCGATCCGGTTCCGGTCAGCCGGCGCTATTTGAAGGCGCTGAAGGAACAACTGGGGCTGCGGGGGTGACTATGCCGGCGGCCACCGGCGGCGAGTATGCACGATGGCCAATATGATGACGCGTTGAGCCGCCAATTCATAGACCAGCAGATAGGACGGGGAGATGACCAGCTCGCGCGTGCCGGCTATCCGACCCGTTTTCCCGCTGGTGGGATGATGCACGAGGCGTGCCGCCGCGTCAGCGATTTTTGCATCATTTTCTGCGGCGGCGGCCGGATTTTTAAGTTCCAACCATTCATAAATCGCCAGACGATCGGCGATGGCGGGTACCGTCCATGTCAGTTTCACAAAAGTCCTTTTGTGTTTTATTGCGTTGATTTAGCTCTGCGTTCGGCGAAATAAGCGGCCACCTCTTCATCGTCGGCGAACTTGCCTTCACGCAACGCCTTGCGGCTCACCTCGACCTTTTCCTTTAACCACTGGTCGTACTCTTCCTGCTGCGCCTGGCGGCTGACAAACTCGCGCATGAAATCGCGCAACAGTTGCGAAGCCGTGCGATCGGCGGCCTTTGCCGCGCTGGCGAAAGCGGTTTTTAACTCGTCATCCACGCGGATTACCACGGTAGATTCAGACATGGTATTTACCTCGTATATACAGCGTAATGCTCACTATAGCACTGGTGCTTTATTGTTCAAGCAAAGACGCTCTGACGTTAAGCGCAATCTGAATTCATCAGGCCCCGACGGCGCTCATTTTGTTTGTCCTTGACGGGGTTACGCGGCACTTATAGCTTTATTGCATCCACAGGCGCGTTTCGCGCCGCGTCAGCGTCAAAGGAACAGAAAATGAGTGAACCACGGATTATCGCCAAAGCGATGAAAGACGGAAAACCGGAACAGGATCTGGTGATTTTGCCGGCGTTGGCCAACCGCCACGGCTTGATCACCGGGGCAACCGGCACCGGCAAGACGGTGACGCTGCAGAAAATGGCCGAACAGTTCTCACGCATCGGCGTGCCGGTGTTCCTGTCGGATGTGAAGGGCGATCTGTCCGGCATCGGCGCCGAGGGCGTGCCTTCCGAAAAACTGCAGGCGCGTCTGGCGGCGATCGGCGTTACCGACTGGCAACCGCAGGCTTGCACCATTATCCCGTGGGATATTTACGGCGAAAAAGGCCACCCGATCCGCGCCACGATTTCCGATCTCGGGCCGTTGCTGCTGGGGCGCCTGCTGGATCTGAACGAGGTGCAAAGCGGCGTGCTGCAGCTGGTGTTCAAAATCGCCGATGACAATGCGCTGCTGCTGCTGGATATGAAAGACCTGCGCGCCATGGTGCAGTTCGTCGGCGATAACGCCAAACAATTCCAGACCCAGTACGGCAATATCTCTACCGCGTCGATCGGCGCCATCCAGCGTGGATTGCTGACGCTGGAAGAACAGGGTGCCAACCAGTTCTTCGGCGAGCCGATGCTGGACATCAACGATCTGATGAAAACCGACGCCAACGGTCACGGCGTGATCAACCTGCTGGCGGCGGACAAGCTGATCAATCAGCCGAAGCTGTATTCGGTGTTCCTGCTATGGCTGCTGGCCGAGCTGTTTGAACACCTGCCGGAAGTGGGCGATCCCGAACAGCCGAAGCTGGTGTTCTTCTTCGATGAAGCGCACCTGCTGTTCAACGACGCGCCGGCGGCGCTGCTGACCAAGATCGAACAAGTGGTGCGCCTGATCCGCTCCAAAGGCGTCGGCATTTACTTCGTCACCCAGAACCCGCTGGACATTCCGGACAGCGTATTGGGCCAATTGGGCAACCGCGTACAGCATGCTTTGCGCGCCTTTACCCCGCGCGATCAGAAAGCGGTGAAGACGGCGGCGCAAACCCTGCGCGCCAACCCGGCCTTCGATGCCGAAACGGCGATCACCGAGCTGGGCGTGGGCGAAGCGCTGGTGTCGTTCCTCGACGAGAAGGGCCGCCCGAACGTGGTGGAGCGGGCGATGGTGATCGCGCCGGAATCCAAGATGGGCATGCTTGGCGCGGAAGGGCTGAACAGCGCAATCAACAAGTCGCCGCTGTATGGCCGCTATGAGGATATGATCGATCGCGAGTCCGCCTACGAGAAGCTGTCGTCGGGTGGATTTGCCACCGTCGGCACCCCGCAGCAGGGGCAGCAACCGCAGGCGCAACAGCAACAACAGCAGGCGGGCGGCGGCCTGATGGACGGCCTGAACGAGCTGCTGTTCGGTTCCACCGGCCCGCGCGGCGGCAAGCGCGACGGCATCGTCCAGACCGCCGCCAAGAGCATGGCGCGCGATCTCGGCCGCCAGATCCTGCGCGGCGTGCTGGGGTCGATCACCGGCGGCCGTAAAAAGTAAGCGGAAATTATCGTCGGCAGCGGCGGGTTAAATCAGTAAACTGTGGCGGCATTTTTCTCTGCCGGACCTAACATGCTGCTGCTGATCGATAACTACGACTCCTTTACCTATAACCTTTACCAGTACTTCTGCGAATTGGGCGCCGAGGTGCTGGTGAAGCGCAACGATGAGCTGCAGCTGGCCGATATCGAGCGGCTGGCGCCGCAGCATCTGGTGATTTCCCCTGGCCCCTGTACCCCGAACGAAGCGGGTATCTCGCTGGCCGCCATTCGACATTTCGCCGGCAAACTGCCGATCCTCGGCGTGTGCCTGGGGCATCAGGCGCTGGGGCAGGCGTTCGGCGCCGAGGTGGTGCGCGCCCGTGCGGTGATGCACGGCAAAACCTCGGCCATTCGTCACCTGGGCGTCGGCGTGTTTCGCGGCCTGAGCGATCCATTGACCGTGACCCGTTACCACTCGCTGGTGCTGAAAGCCGAGACGCTGCCGGACTGTTTTGAAGTGACCGCCTGGAGCGAGCGCGACGGCGTGCGTGATGAGATCATGGGCATTCGCCACCGCACTTTGGCGTTGGAAGGCGTGCAGTTCCATCCGGAAAGCGTGCTCAGCGAGCAGGGCCACCAGCTGCTGGATAATTTCCTCAAGCGTTAATACTTTCGCGTTTTTTCGCCCGTCAGGCGTTTTGCGTTTGCGCTTGATTGGTTTTTTATGCATATTTCGTGATTATGTTTTCAATCTGACATCGAAATAGCGCTGAAAAACCTTCGGGGTGGAGCCGAAAATGACTGACAAATTCGCAGTGAGCCGCAGCACCTTTGACCAGGTTATCCTGCCTGTTTATGCACCTGCCCAGTTCGTGCCGGTGCGCGGCAAAGGCAGCCGGGTCTGGGATCAGCAGGGAAAAGAGTACATCGATTTTTCCGGCGGCATCGCGGTAACGGCGCTGGGACATTGTCACCCGGCGCTGGTCGACGCGCTCAAACGTCAGGGGGAAACCCTGTGGCATACCAGCAACGTCTTCACCAATGAACCGGCGCTGCGTCTGGCGAGTAAACTGATCGACGCCACCTTCGCCGATCGGGTGTTCTTCGCCAACTCCGGCGCGGAGGCCAACGAGGCGGCGTTCAAGCTGGCGCGCCATTACGCCATCACCCGCCACAGCCCATACAAAACCAAAATCATCGCCTTCTATAACGCGTTTCACGGCCGCACGCTGTTCACCGTTTCGGTGGGCGGGCAGGCTAAATACTCCGACGGGTTCGGGCCGAAGCCGGCCGACATTGTGCACGTGCCGTTTAACGATCTGGCGGCGGTGAAAGCGGTGATGGACGACCATACCTGCGCGGTGGTGATGGAGCCGATTCAGGGTGAGGGCGGCATTACGCCGGTCGACGCCGGCTTCCTCAAAGGCGTGCGCGAGCTGTGCGACCAACATCAGGCGCTGCTGGTGTTCGACGAAGTGCAGAGCGGCATGGGGCGCAGCGGCAAGCTGTTCGCCTACATGCATTATGGCGTGACGCCGGACATTCTCACCACCGCCAAGGCGCTGGGCGGCGGTTTCCCGGTCAGCGCCATGCTGACCACCGAAGAGATCGCGTCGGTGATGCAGGTGGGCACTCATGGCACTACCTACGGCGGCAACCCGCTGGCCTGCGCGGTGGCGGAGGCGGCGCTGGATGTGATCAATACGCCGGAGGTGTTGAGCGGCATTGAGCAGCGCCATGCGCTGTATGTGCAGGCTTTGCAGAATATCGGCGATAAATACGGTATTTTCACCGCCATTCGCGGTATGGGGTTGCTGATTGGCGCCGAACTGACGCCGCATTATCACGGCAGAGCGCGTGACTTCCTCACCGCCGCCGCTGCGCGTGGGCTGATGATCCTCAACGCCGGGCCGAACGTGATTCGTTTCGCGCCGTCGCTGGTGGTGGAGCTGCAGGATATCGAAGCCGGCATGGTGCTGTTCGAGCTGGCGGTGCAGGACGTGATCAACGCCTGAAGCCCGTGCGGCGAATAACGGGGCGCGGCATGCCGCGCCCTTATTGATCGCGCAGTTTGCGCTTGAGCCAGATGCCGTGGTGCGGGCGCTGGCGCCAGGCCAGCGACGAAATGGTATGCATCACGCTCAGGTGCGACAAAATGCGCCGCAAATGACGTTCCATCTCGGTGACGGGCATGTCCGGATGCAGATCTGGCGGCTGCATGATGCCGCTGTTGTCGCTGCTCGGGCCGTCGTATTCCAACCGCTGCTGGCAGCTTTGCAGCGCAATTTCACAGGTTTGCAGATAGGCTTCCGCCAGTTTCGGCGTCAGCATGTAGTGCTCGCGCGCCAAAATGGTCATGGCGTTCAGGTGTTCGACGATGAACTGGCTGTGCGTGACCCACAGCCGCATGTCCGCCAGATAGTTCGACGCGAACCCCGGCTCCTGCATCGCCTGATTGAGCGAGGTGAACAGCGCGTTGTGCGCCTGGTTGACCTGCATGCGGGTATAGGCCAATGCGGTGGCGTCCGGTTCCGGTTGCTTCAGCATCAGTCGCAGCGCGGCCTGATCGTTCTCCAGTGCCTGATGGGCATTCTTGCGCAGCAGCCCGCTTTGCCACTGCGGCCACAGCCAAATGGTGCCGCCGAACGCCAGCACGCAGCCTATCAGCGTATCGATCAGACGCGGCACCAGAAAATGCGAGCCGTTCAGCGCCAGCAGCTGCAGGGTGTAAACCGCCGTGACCGTAAAGCCAATCACCGACAGCCCGTAATTCTTGCGCGAAACCAGGTAGGCCAGCAGCGTGATCACCAGCATGATGCTCAGCGTTTCTCCTTCCGGCAGCTGCAGCTGCAACAGCCCGGCCGCCAGCAATAGCCCGGCAATCGTGCCCAGCGCACGGTGCTGAATACGCACCCGGGTGGCGTTATAGCCGTTTTGACTCACCAGCATGATGGTGAGCAGGATCCAGTAAGGCTTCGGCAGGTTGAAAACCGCACCCAGGCTGCTGCCGACCGCCAGCGTCACCCCCAGCCGCGCGGCGTTGCGCAGGGCGGTGGATTTGAACGACAGGTAGCTGGCCAGCGCCGGCCAAAACGGCAGGCGGTGCTGGCCGGGCATCAGGTCGCGGCGGTACAGCGGATGCTGGGTGCGCAGCAGGCGAGCGATGCGGCTGAAGTGGTAATAACAAAACTGGCCGACCGGGTTATCGGGATGCTGCGCCGCCATTTTTTCCAGCGCCGCCAGTTCGTGGCTCATGGAGAAGCGCTTCGAATGTTGATGGTAGAGAATATCGTGCGCCACCACGCGCAGCCGGCCGGCGATCACCTGAGCGTTGCGGCGAATGATCGCTTCGGCCTGGCTCTGCTCCACCAGTTTTTGCACCTCCTCCGGCAGATGCAGGCTGACGGTGATGTGCTCCTGCAGATCCATCGCCACCTGAAAGGCGCGCTGCAGGCGCTTTTGTTCGAGGTTGTTGGCGTGCGGCAGGAAATTGAGCTGTTGGTATAAAAGGCTGATCAGATCCATCACCTTTTGCTGGCGCACCAGCAGCGGCGGCAGCGCGGTTTGCGGGTCGGTGTGTTGGGTCAGCAGCGAATACTTGGCTTCGAAGTAGTCCGCCAGTTCCAGATAAAGCTGGCTCAACGTCTCGCGCATCGGCTGCTCTTTCCACAGTTTGAACCAGAACCAGGTGAATAAGCCGTACCAGGCGGTGCCGATCGCGTACAGCAGCGGCGCCTGCCAGATTGGTACCGTGCCAGCCATGCTGAGAGCGAAGATGGCGGCCACCAGCGCCGCCGGCAACAGCCGGGCGTGCAGCGGGCTGATTTCGCCAGTGACGCCGAGCAACAGCGCCAGACCCAGCATCAGTGCCGGCAGCGGCAGATGCCACAGCAGGGCCTGTTGCAGCAGCAGGCTGCTGAGGGCGAACAGCGCACCGCCGACGATCAGCCGTTTAAAGAAGCGCTTATGCGGCGTGTCGAGACCGGCGATATTGCAGCAGGCGGGCACCAGAGAGAACATCAGGCCGAGCTGCAGTTGGCCGATCAGCAGGCCGAACAGCACCGGCAAGCACAACACCAGCGTTTGTCGCAGTGCGTAATTGACTTCCGGGTGGTAGATCAGACGACGCCACATGGCAGCGAGCAGATAAAAAACGGCGCAGATTGCGCCGTTTTTTCAGGGATTAACGGGTGCCGTAGACGACAATGGTTTTGCCGTGGGCGGAAATCAGATTTTGGTCTTCCAGCATTTTCAGAATACGGCCAACGGTTTCGCGCGAGCAGCCGACGATCTGGCCGATTTCCTGACGGGTGATTTTGATCTGCATGCCGTCCGGGTGAGTCATGGCGTCGGGTTGCTTCGCCAGATTCAGCAAGGTTTGCGCGATGCGGCCGGTAACGTCCAGGAAGGCGAGGTTGCCCACTTTTTCGGAAGTGACCTGCAGGCGGCTCGCCATTTGGGCGGACAGACGCATCAGGATGTCCGGGTTCACCTGGATCAGCTGGCGGAATTTCTTGTAGGAAATTTCGGCCACTTCACAGGCGGTTTTCGCGCGAACCCAGGCGCTGCGCTCCTGGCCCTCTTCGAACAATCCGAGCTCGCCGATGAAATCCCCCTGGTTGAGGTAGGACAAGATCATCTCTTTACCTTCTTCATCCTTGATCAGCACCGCGACGGAGCCTTTCACGATGTAGTAAAGCGTTTCGGCCTTTTCACCTTGGTGAATCAGCGTACTCTTCGATGGATATTTGTGGATATGGCAATGAGACAGGAACCATTCGAGAGTAGGGTCTGTTTGCGGTTTGCCGAGAACCATTCGCTGTTATCCTCTGTTGTTATCGCTGCCTTGTGTCACAGGGGTCAGAGTTCCCTGTAAAACCCGCCTGTAGCCGCTGTTATGAGCGAGGGCTACCGGCAAGTTTTGAGGCGTGTCATAAAAATACGCTGTCGCTCTAGCATATTAACTTGCCGTAAGCGCTGCAAGCTACATTCTGTTAACATACCGGTAAAGGAGCCTTTCTCTGGGCGTTTCCCTGAAATGCAGTGTCCCGGAAAGATTTATTGCGGCTCTGTTTGTAGCACAGAGTAAGGCGGGTGTCTCGTGTTGTCTCGCTTCAGCATGATTAGCATCAGGTTACGTTGCCTGTTTCTATGCGAAAGCGTACTCTGATTTTAAGAAATCAACCGGAGTGACCAGAATGCAGGCAAGAGTTAAATGGGTGGAAGGGTTAACGTTTTTGGGTGAATCGGCCTCCGGCCATCAGGTACTGATGGACGGCAACGCCGGCGATAAAGCGCCCAGCCCGATGGAGATGGTGCTGATGTCGGTAGGCGGCTGCAGCGCGATCGACGTGGTGTCCATCCTGCAAAAAGGGCGCAATGACGTGCGCGATTGCGAGGTGAAGCTGACCTCCGAGCGCCGCGAAGAAGCCCCGCGGCTGTTCACCCATATCAACCTGCACTTCATCGTCACCGGTCAGGATCTGACCGACAAGATCGTAGAGCGAGCGGTGAACCTGTCGGCGGAGAAATACTGCTCGGTGGCGCTGATGCTCAACAAAGCCGCTACGGTGACCCACAGCTTCGAGATCCGCCAGCCGGCGTAATCGAGACGGAGCGCGGCCAGCCGCCGCGCTCAATGCGCTTATTCGATCTTCTTGCCTTCCAGCAGCCGCTGCACCAGCGGCGCCATGATCAGCTCCATCGCCAACCCCATCTTGCCGCCCGGCACCACCAGCGTATTGATGTGCGAAATAAACGATCCTTGCAGCATCGCCAGCAAATAGGGGAAGTCTATCTGATCCAGCCCGCGGAAGTGGATCACCACGAAGCTTTCATCCAGTGACGGAATGGCCTTGGCGGCGAACGGGTTGGAGGTGTCCACCGTCGGCACGCGCTGGAAGTTGATGTGGGTGCGCGAGAACTGCGGCGTGATGTAGTTGATGTAGTCTTCCATCGAACGCACCACCGAATCCATTACCGCTTCGCGGGAGTGGCCGCGCTCGCCGGTATCGCGGATCAGCTTCTGGATCCATTCCAGGTTGACGATCGGCACCACGCCGACCAGCAGATCGACATGTTTGGCCACGTCATGGTGCTCGGTGACCACGCCGCCGTGCAGCCCCTCGTAGAACAGCACGTCGGTCGGCGCCGGCAGCGGCTCCCACGGGGTGAAGGTGCCCGGCACCTGATTGTATGGCACCGCTTCGTCGTAGGTGTGCAGGTACTTGCGCGAACGGCCGGTGCCGTTCTTGCCGTAGTCGATAAAGCTTTGCTGCAGCAGGCCGAAGTCGTTGGCCTCGGGGCCGAAATAGCTGATGTGTCTGCCCAGATCGCGCGCCTTGCGGATCGCCGCGTCCATCTCCGGCCGGGTATAGCGGTGGAAACTGTCGCCCTCCAGCTCGGCGGCGCGAATGTTGAGCTGCTGGAAGATTTTGCGGAACGCCACGCTGGTGGTGGTGGTGCCGGCGCCGCTGGAACCGGTCACCGCGATAACGGGATGTTTGGCAGACATGGTGGTTGTCACTCCGTGTTGAATGCGCCGGCGTCAGGGGATTATTGTGGCTCTTGTTGACGCTCTCTATGTCAGGAAAAAATGGTGCGCGCTGGTTTGCAATGCCCCATTGTTACCTGATTTTTTCCGTCAGTCATAGAACCGAGCGCCACTAAATTTCTTCCTGCCCGGCGCGGAACTGGCCGCGCGGCATGATGTTGACGCTCTCGTGCAGTTCCGACCACACCAGCACCACGTCGCCGTTTTTCAGCTGGCGGCGCACGTCCTCCACCTTCTGCTCCAGCGAGCGCTCGTGCTCGCCATAATCGGTGCCTTCGCGCAGTACAAAGGATTCGATCAGGCTATTCAGGGTATCGGTTGTCAGCTCTTGCCAGGGAATGATCACGTCGGGATGTCCAGATAAGGGGAAAGCCAGGCCGGAATGCGATGCTCCAGCCACATGTGCGGTTTTTTCAGCGTGCCGCCGACGAAGCCGACGTGGCCGCCGTACTCGGTCAACTGGTATTCGATATTGCGCGGCAGGCCGGCGACGTCGGGGATCACCTCATGGGTCATGAAGGGATCGTCCTTCGCATGGATGATCAGCAGCGGCGTCTGGACAGCCGGCAACAGCGGCAGGGCGCTGCAGCGGCGATAATAGTCGATAGCGTCGCTGAAGCCGTGAATGCGCGAGGTGATGGCGTCGTCGAATTCGCGGATGCGCCGCAGGCCGTTAAGCTGTGACAGCTTGAGCGGCAGGGTGTCCGGGTAGTGCAACAACTTACGGGTGGCGTTTTGTTTCAACTGCCCCAGCAGGTAGCGCTGATAAACGCGAGAGAAGCCTTGCTCCATGCGATAGGCGCAGGGCTCCAGCATCAGCGGTGCCGAGACCACCACCGCCGCCTGCAGCAGGCTGTCGGCGCCTTGCTGCGCCAGATAGCAGGCCAGCATGTTGCCGCCGAGCGAAACGCCTACCGCCGCGGTCGGCACCTCGCCGTAGCTGTCGCGCAGCCAGCGCAGGAAGAAGCGCGCGTCTTCGGTTTCACCGGAGTGGTAGATGCGCTGCTTGCGGTTGGGCACGCCGCTGCAGCCGCGAAAGTGCATCACCACGCCGAGCCAGCTGCGCTCGCGCCAGGCGTTGAGCAGGCCGTGCGCGTAGGGGCTGTAGAAGCTGCCTTCCAGGCCATGAAACAGCACTGCGCGCGGTTTGTCGCGCGCCTGCGCCGGATCCTCGCTCCAGGCGAGATCGACGAAATCGCCGTCGGGCAATTCCAGCCGTTGCCAATGCGGTTTCAATAACACGCGGCGGCGCACCAGCCGCGGCAACAGCGTTTGCAGGTGCGGATTACTGGCCCCGGTCAGGGGGCGAAAGACGTCATGCATAGGCTGAGTAAAAATGTTGTTGGCGACTATTGTGAGATCCCAGACGCACTGTTAGCTTCAATACCAATAACTAACAATGATACTGCAAAAAAGCGCCTTGGGTGAGGAGCACCCGTGCCATGGAACCGAGTTTATTCCTGTCGATGCTGGGCTTCCTGTGGGTGGCCGCCATCACGCCTGGCCCCAATAACCTGCTGCTGACTACCTCCGGCGCGAACTTTGGCTTTATGCGATCGCTGGGGCTGATGATCGGCATCATGCTCGGCATGCAAAGCATTTTGCTGTTGGTGGCCTTCGGCGTCGGCAGCCTGATCCTGGTCTATCCGTCGCTGCACCTGATCCTGAAAATCCTCGGCAGCCTGTACCTGCTGTGGCTGGCGTGGAAAGTGGCCACCGCCGCCTATGAAAAGCTGGAAACCGAGGTGGCGCCGCCGCAGCCGGTGCGGCTTTATCAGGGCTGGCTGCTGCAGTTCCTCAACCCGAAAGCCTGGCTGATGGCGTTGGGCGCGGTGGCGAGTTTCAGCCTGGCGGGCGACAGGTATAACGGTTCCATTGCGGCGATTGCGCTGGGCATTTTGGCGGTGAACATCGTCGCCGGCATTATCTGGCTGGCGTTCGGCACCGTGATCGGCCGCCTGCTGCACAGCAAAAAAGCCTGGGTTATCTTCAACGTTTCCATGGGGTTGTTGACTGCAGCCTGTGTGTTACTGATCTGGCATTAAGGAGCGAACGATGGCGGAAAACTATTATCACGTGGTCGCCTTTACCGGCGAAGGGCTGCGCGGCAACCCGGCCGGGGTCTGTCTGCTGACGCAGCCGCTGCCGACGGAGCGGCTGCAGGCGATCGCCAACGAGATCGGTCTGCCGGAAACCAGCTTTGTCTGGGATGATGGCGACATGACTGCCATTCGCTGGTTTACCCCGGAACGCGAGGTCGATCTTTGCGGCCACGGCACGCTGGCGGCGGCGCATGTGATGTTCAGCGCGGTTAACCCGGCGCTGCAGGATATTCGCTTCCGTTCGGCCAGCGGCGAGCTGTTCGTCAAGCGCGATGCGCAGGACCGGGAGCGGCTGGTGCTTGATTTCCCCGCCCGGCCGCCGCAGAAAGTCGCCGAGCCGGCGGGCCTTTCGGCGCTGTTGGGCGTGCAGCCGCAAGAAGTGTGGCAGGCGAAAGCGCTGCTGGTGGTGGTGGAAAACGAGGCGCAGGTGCGCGCGCTGCGGCCGGACATTCCCGCGCTGATCGCACTGGCCGGGCGGGCGGTGATCGTCACCGCGCCGGGTAACGTCGTGGACTTTGTTTCGCGCTATTTCACCCTCGACGGCGGCGAGGATCCGGTCACCGGCTCCGCACATTGCACGCTGATGCCTTACTGGACGGCGCGTCTCGGCCGCCATCGCTTGCATGCCCGGCAGATCTCGGCGCGCGGCGGTGAGCTGTTCTGCGAACTGCAAGGGGACCGCACGCTGCTTGGGGGCTATGCTCACGTGTTCTTGCGCGGGACGATCGCGCTGTAATTTACTCTAATATTACTTAAGGTAATAAAGAAGACTTTTTTATTCTTTTATCGCCCGTCATCGCTCAGATAAAACTGTCAGCAACTGAACAGATTTTTATCAACGGAGCGGAACATGGCGGGCAAACTCTTTTCCTTACGCAACGCGGCGCTGTTGGCGTTGTCGCTCAGCGCGGCCAGCGCCTACGCGGTGGACGTGACCGTGGCGTATCAGACGTCGGCGGAACCGGCCAAGGTGGCGCAGGCGGAAAACAGCTTCGCCAAACAATCCGGCGCGACCGTCGACTGGCGTAAGTTCGACAGCGGCTCCAGCGTGCTGCGCGCGCTGGCCTCCGGCGACGTGCAGATCGGCAATATCGGCTCCAGCCCACTGGCGGTGGCCGCCAGCCAAAAACTCCCCATCGAAGTGTTCCTCATCGCCTCGCAGCTCGGCAGCTCCGAAGCGCTGGTGGTGAAGAATGACATCAAAAGCCCGCAGGATCTGATCGGCAAGCGCATCGCGGTGCCGTTTATCTCCACCACCCATTACAGCCTGCTGGCTTCGCTCAAACATTGGGGCATCAAGCCTGAGCAGGTGAAGATCCTCAATCTGCAGCCGCCGGCCATCGCCGCCGCCTGGCAGCGCGGCGACATCGACGGCGCGTACGTCTGGGCGCCGGTGGTCAATGAACTGGCCAAGCAGGGCAAGGTGCTGACCGACTCCGCGCAGGTAGGTGAATGGGGCTCGCCGACGCTGGACGTGTGGGTGGTGCGCAAGGACTTCGCCGAGAAACATCCCGACGTGGTGACCGCCTTTGCTGCCAGCGCGCTGCAGGCGCAACAGGCCTACCTGGCGGCGCCGGAACAGTGGCTGAAAGATCCGAACCATCTCAGCACGCTGGCGCGCCTGAGCGGCGTGCCGCAAGCGCAGGTGCCGGAGTTGGTGAAGGGGAACCGTTATCTGCCGGTGGCGGATCAGGTTGCCCAGCTCGGCCAGCCGGTGGATAAGGCGATCCGCGATACCGCCGAATTCCTCAAGCAGCAGGGCAAGATCCCGCAGGTCGACAGCGACTACAGCGCGTATGTGACCGACCGTTTTGTGAAACAGGTGCAGGCTGCGCCGCAGTCGTAAGGAAGCAGGATGCTAAACGTCAATCATCTTTCAGCAGAGTATCAGGGGCGGCCGGCGCTGCGCGACGTGTCGTTCCAGATCGCCGCCGGGCAACTGGTGGTGGTGCTCGGCCCGTCGGGCTGCGGCAAGACCACGCTGCTGAATTTGATCGCCGGGTTTATCGAGCCTTCAGCTGGCAGCATCACGCTGGATGGAACGCCCGTTCACGGCCCGAGCGCCGAGCGGGGCGTGGTGTTCCAGCATGAGGGCTTACTGCCGTGGCGCAACGTGGTGGACAACGTCGAATTCGGCCTGCAGTTGGCTGGCGTCGGCAAGGCGCAGCGTCGCCAGGTAGCAGAGCAGATGCTGCAGCGCGTGGGGCTGGCCGGTTACGAACGGCATTTTATCTGGCAGCTTTCCGGCGGCATGCGTCAACGCGTCGGCATCGCCCGCGCCCTGGCCGCCGATCCGCGCCTGCTGTTGCTGGACGAGCCGTTCGGCGCGCTGGACGCGTTCACCCGCGAGCAGATGCAGGAGCTGTTGTTGACCATCTGGCGCGACACCGGCAAGCAGGTGCTGCTGATCACCCACGATATCGAAGAGGCGGTGTTCCTCGCCAGCGAGCTGCTGCTGTTGTCGCCGGGGCCGGGGCAGGTGGTGGAGCGGCTGTCGCTGAACTTCGGCCAACGCTATGCCGACGGCGAAGCCTGCCGCGCGATTAAGTCCGACCCTGAATTTATCGCGCAGCGCGAATACGTGCTGGGCAAAGTTTTCCAACAGCGCGAGGCCTTGCTATGAGCCTGCATTCCACTCTGAAGGCCGCGGCGCAGCCGCAGGACAAGCCGGTACGCCGTTTCAGCGTACCGCGCAACGTTTGGCTGAGCGGCGCCACGCTGTTGACGGTATTGATCGTCTGGTGGGGCGTGACGGCGCTGCAGCTGATCAGCCCGCTGTTTTTGCCGGCGCCGCAGCAGGTGCTGCACCAGCTGATCACCATCGCCAGCCCGCAGGGCTTTATGGACGCCACGCTGTGGCAGCATCTGGCGGCCAGCCTGGGACGCATTTTGGTGGCGCTGTTGGCAGCGGTGATCGTCGGCATTCCGGTGGGCATCGCCATGGGGCTGAACGACACGGTGCGCGGCATCCTCGATCCGCTGATTGAGATCTATCGTCCGGTGCCGCCGCTGGCCTATCTGCCGCTGATGGTGATTTGGTTCGGCATCGGCGAAACCTCGAAGATCTTGCTGATTTATCTGGCTATCTTCGCACCGGTGACGCTCTCCGCCGTGGCCGGTGTGCGCAGCGTGGCGCAGGTGCGGGTGCGCGCCGCCCGCGCGTTGGGCGCTACGCGCTGGCAGGTGCTGCGTTTCGTGGTGTTGCCGAGCGCGCTGCCGGAGATCCTGACCGGCATTCGCATCGGGCTGGGCGTCGGTTGGTCGACGCTGGTGGCCGCCGAACTGATCGCCGCCACGCGCGGCCTGGGATTTATGGTGCAATCCGCCGGTGAGTTTCTGGCGACCGACGTAGTGTTGGCCGGCATCGGCGTGATTGCGGTGATTGCTTTTGGTCTGGAGCTGGGGCTGCGCGCCCTGCAGCGTCGATTGACCCCGTGGCATGGAGTACAGCAATGAACGAACGTCTGAATATCACCCCGCTGGGGCCTTACATCGGGGCGCTGGTGGAAAACGTTGAATTAGCCCGGCCGCTGGGCGACGGCCAGTTTGAACAGCTCTATCATGCGCTGCTGAAGCATCAGGTGCTGTTCTTCCGCAATCAGCCGATCACGCCGCTGCAGCAGCGCGATCTGGCCGGCCGCTTCGGCGATCTGCATATCCATCCGGTCTATCCGCACGCTACCGACGTGGAAGAGATCATCGTGCTCGATACCCACGACGACAACCCGCCGGACAACGATAACTGGCACACCGACGTGACCTTTATCGAAAACCCGCCGCTGGGGGCGATCCTGGCGGCCAAGACCTTGCCTTCCACCGGTGGCGATACGCTGTGGGCCAGCGGCATCGCCGCCTACGAGGCGCTGTCGACGCCGTTCAGAACGCTGTTGGCGGGGCTGCGCGCGGAGCATGACTTCACCAAGTCGTTCCCGGAGCACAAGCATCGCGGCAGTGACGAGGAACATCAGCGCTGGCAACAGGCGGTGCAGAAAAACCCGCCGCTGCTGCATCCGGTGGTGCGCACCCACCCGGTCAGCGGCCGGCAGGCGCTGTTCGTCAATGAAGGATTCACTACGCGAATCGTCGATCTGGCGCCGAAGGAGAGCGACGCTTTACTGAATTTCCTGTTTGCTCACATCACCAAACCGGAGTTTCAGGTGCGCTGGCGCTGGCAGGAGAATGACGTGGCGATCTGGGATAACCGCGTGACGCAACACTACGCCAACGCGGATTATCTGCCGCAGCGGCGCATCATGCACCGCGCGACCATTCTGGGGGATAAACCTTTTTACAAGGCCTGAGGCTTAGGCGTCGAACGCCTGCGTTAGCTGCTCCAGCTGTTCCTGCGCATCCAGCCAGGTCATTTCCGTCTCTTCCAGCGCGGATTTGGCCTGGCTTTGCTTTTGCAGGCAGTCGGTCAGCTCGGCCTTGCGGCTGATGTCGTACAGCGCGGAGTCCGCCAACTGCTCTTCCACCGCCGCCAGTTCGGCGCCCAGTTTTTCCATCTGCTGTTCCAGCTTGGCGATCTGCTTGCGCAGCGGTTGGGTTTGCGTACGGAACTCCGCCTCGCGGCGTTTTTGATCCTTGCGCGCCTGCGCGCTGTTGCCGCCGCTCTCTTTTTCCGGTGCGTCCTGCTGGCTTTCCTGACGCTGCAGATCGATCAGCCACTGCTGGTAGTCGTCGAGGTCGCCCTCGAAAGGCTCGACCTGGCCGTCGTGCACCAGATACAGATCGTCGGTGGTGGAGCGCAGCAGATGACGGTCGTGCGATACCACCACCAACGCGCCTTCGAAATCGATCAGTGCCTCGGTCAGCGCCTGGCGCATGTCGAGATCCAGGTGGTTGGTTGGTTCATCGAGCAGCAGCAGGTTCGGGCGCTGCCAGACGATCAGCGCCAGCACCAGCCGCGCCTTCTCGCCGCCAGAGAACCGCTCGGTCATTTCGCTGACCTTGTCGCCCTGGAAGCCGAAACCGCCCAGATAGTCGCGCAGCTGCTGCTCCAGCACCCTTGGGGCGATGCGGCTCAGATGTTGCAGCGGCGATTCGTCGGCGCGCAGGAATTCCAGCTGGTGCTGGGCGAAGTAACCCAGCTTGATGCCTTTCGCCAGGCCGATCTCGCCGCTCAGCGGTTCCAGGGTGCCGGCCAGCAGTTTGATCAGCGTCGATTTACCGGCGCCGTTGCGGCCGAGCAGACCGATGCGCGATCCGGGCACCAGGTTCAGCTTGATTGACTTCAGGATCACTTTCTCGCCATAGCCGGCGCTGACCTTTTCCATGCGCAGCAGCGGGTTCGGCAGGCTTTCCGGCGGACGGAAGCTGAAGGTGAACGGATTGTCGACGTGCGCCGGGGCGATCAGCTCCATGCGCTCCAGCATCTTGATACGGCTCTGCGCCTGCTTGGCCTTGGTGGCCTGCGCGCGGAAACGGTCGATATAGCTTTGCAGGTGCGCCACTTTCTCTTGCTGGTGCTGATACAGCGACTGCTGCTGCGCCAGTTTGGTGGCGCGCTGGCGTTCGAACGAAGAATAGTTGCCGGTGTACTCGTTCATCGTCTGCTGTTCGATATGCAGGATCTTGTCGACGATCGGATCGAGGAAGTCGCGGTCGTGCGAGATCAGCACCAGCGTGCCGGGATAGCTTTTCAGCCAGCGCTCCAGCCAGATCACCGCGTCGAGATCCAGGTGGTTGGTCGGTTCGTCGAGCAGCAGCAGGTCCGAACGGCACACCAGCGCCTGTGCCAGGTTAAGGCGCATGCGCCAGCCGCCAGAGAAGTCGCGTACCGGGCTTTGCAGCTGTTCGTTGGAGAAGCCGAGGCCGTGCAGCAGACTGGCGGCGCGGGAACGGATGGTCCAGGCGTCGATGGCGTCCAGCTTGCCGTGCAGGGTGGCGATGGCGTGGCCGTCGTTGCGGTCGTTGGCCGCCTGCAGTTCGGCTTCAAGCTGGCGAAACTCGCGGTCGCCGTCGATAACATACTCGATCGCCGGCACGTCCAGCGCCGGCGTCTCCTGGTTAACCCAAGCCAGCGCCCAGTTGCCGGGGAAGGTGAAACTGCCTCCGTCCGCCGCGATCTCGCCCTTCAGCAGCGACAGCAGCGTGGATTTGCCGCAGCCGTTTTTGCCCACCAGGCCGACCTTCTGACCGGGATTAACCGTCGCCGTGGCGTTGTCCAGCAGGACGCGAATGCCGCGTCGGATTTGTAGCGAGGAGAATACAATCATAAAGCGCCGTATGTTCAGAGTATGTTAAATTATCATTAAGGTAACAGAACGCGCACCGCGCGCTGTTTTTGTCTTTGCGATGCATGGTAACGGAAAACCGCTACCCTGACGACGCTTTGGAGGGGAATGATGTCGCAGCCGCCCAAGGTCTTGCTGCTGTATGCCCATCCGGAATCCCATGACTCGGTGGCGAACCGGGTTTTGCTTCGACCGGCGCAGCAGTTGGAACATGTCACCGTGCACGATCTCTACGCGCACTATCCTGATTTTTTTATCGATATCCATCACGAACAACAGCTGCTGCGTGAGCATCAGGTCATCGTGTTTCAGCATCCTCTCTATACCTACAGCTGCCCGGCGCTGCTGAAGGAGTGGCTGGATCGAGTCTTGTCGCGCGGCTTCGCCAGCGGGGTGGGCGGCAATGCGCTGGCGGGCAAATACTGGCGCTCGGTGATCACCACCGGCGAGCCGGAAGGCGCCTATCGCACCGGCGGTTATAACCATTATCCGATGGAAGATATCCTGCGGCCGTTCGAGTTGACCGCCGGAATGTGCCATATGCACTGGTTGACGCCGTTCGTGGTGTATTGGGCGCGGCGGCAGAAGCCGGAGGTGCTGCGCAGCCATGCGGACGCCTACGGCGAGTGGCTGAGCCACCCGCTGCCGCACGGAGGGCGGTGAGCATGGAAGGATCAACCTTACTGACCGCTATTTTACTGTTCCTGTTCGCCGCGGTGGTGACGGTGCCCATCGCTCGTCGCCTGGGGATCGGCGCGGTGCTGGGCTATCTGATCGCCGGCATCGCCATCGGCCCCTGGGGATTGGGCTTCATTCGCGACGTTGACGAGATCCTGCACTTCTCCGAACTGGGGGTGGTGTTCCTGATGTTCATCATCGGCCTGGAGCTGAACCCAAGCAAGCTGTGGGAACTGCGGCGCTCGATCTTCGGCGCCGGCGCCGGCCAGGTGTTGATCACCGCGGCGGTGCTGGGCGCGTTGCTGTACCTGACGCACTTTGCCTGGCAGGCGGCGGTGATCGGCGGCGTCGGTCTGGCGATGTCTTCCACCGCGATGGCGCTGCAGCTGATGCGCGAGAAGGGCATGAACCGCAACGAAGGGGGGCAGCTCGGCTTCTCGGTGCTGCTGTTCCAGGATATGGCGGTGATCCCGGCGCTGGCGTTGATCCCGATTCTGGCCGGCGCGGGCGGCACCAGCGACGACTGGGCGAAAATCGCGCTCAAGGTGGCGGCGTTCGGCGGCATGCTGATCGGCGGCCGCTTCCTGCTGCGCCCGCTGTTCCGCTATATCGCCGCTTCCGGCGTGCGCGAAATCTTCACCGCCGCGGCGCTGTTGTTGGTGCTCGGCTCGGCGCTGTTTATGGAGACGCTCGGCCTGTCGATGGCGCTCGGCACCTTCATTGCCGGCGTGCTGCTGGCGGAGAGCGAATACCGCCACGAGTTGGAAATTTCCATCGAGCCGTTTAAAGGGCTGCTGCTGGGGTTATTCTTTATCTCGGTGGGTATGGTGTTGAATATCGGCGTGCTCTACACCCACCTGGCCGAAGTGTTGATCGGCGTGCTGGCGCTGGTGGCGGTCAAATCCGGCGTGCTCTACGGCGTGTCGCGCCTGTTCGGCCTGCGCAGCTCGGTGCGCCTGCAGTTCGCCGGCGTGCTCAGCCAGGGCGGTGAGTTTGCCTTCGTGTTGTTTTCTGCGGCGGGCGCCCAAAAGGTGCTGCAGCCGGATCAACTCTCTTTACTGCTGGTGGTGGTGACGCTGTCGATGATGACCACGCCGCTGCTGATGCAGGCCATCGACCGCATTTTGGCGCGCCGCTACAACGCCAAGGACGAGGATGAGGAAACGCCGTACGTGGAAGACGACGATCCGCAGGTGATCATCGTCGGCTTCGGGCGTTTCGGCCAGGTGATCGGCCGCCTGCTGATGGCCAACAAGATGCGCATTACCGTACTGGAGCGCGACGTCAGCGCCGTTGGCGTACTGCGGCGCTATGGCTACAAGGTTTATTACGGCGACGCCACCGAGCTGGAGCTGTTGCGCGCGGCGGGCGCCGAGAAGGCCAAGTCGATCGTGATCACCTGCAATGAGCCGGAAGACACCATGGAGATCGTGCGGCTGTGCCAGCAGCACTTCCCGAACCTGAGCATTCTGGCGCGCGCGCGCGGCCGCGTGGAGGCGCATGAGTTGCTGCAGGCGGGGGTGAAACAGTTCAGCCGCGAGACCTTCTCCAGCGCGCTGGAACTGGGGCGCAAGGCGCTGATGGAGTTGGGCATGCACCCGCATCAGGCCTTCCGCGCCCAGCAGCATTTCCGCCGCCTGGATATGCGCATGCTGCGTGAACTGATGCCGCCGCATCAGGGCGACGTGGCGCAAATTTCCCGCGTGAAAGAGGCGCGGCGCGAGTTGGAAGAGCTGTTCCATCGCGAAATGCAAAAAGAAAGTCGCCAGTTCGACGGCTGGGATGAATATGAATAAGCGGGAGCATAACGATGTCTGCAACACGTAAGAGATTTATCGCCGGGGCGGTGTGCCCGAGCTGTAGCGCCATGGATACGCTGGCGGTGTGGCGGGAGGATCAGGTGGAAGTGGTGGAGTGCGTCAAGTGCGGCCATCATCAGCGCCAGACCGAACAACAGGTGGAAAAACACGTTCGCCCGCAAGAGCAGGTGATCGGCATTTTCCAGCCGAAGTAGCGTTTTTTTATCCCGGAGGGTACAGCGCGACAGATTTCCGTTACAATCTGTCCGGAAAAGGCGCGCATCCCGATAACGGTGTGCGTCCTAGTAGCCAACGGTAGGAGATATCATGAAAGTAGCAAAAGACTTGGTGGTCAGCCTGGCTTACCAAGTACGTACAGAAGACGGTGTTTTGGTTGATGAGTCTCCGGTGAGCGCACCGCTGGACTATCTGCACGGGCATGGTTCTCTGATCGCAGGTCTGGAAAAAGCACTCGAAGGCCACGACGTTGGCGATCGTTTTGACGTTCACGTCGGCGCGAACGACGCGTACGGCAACTACGACGAAAACCTGGTGCAGCGCGTACCGAAAGACGTCTTCATGGGCGTTGACGAACTGCAGGTCGGCATGCGTTTCCTGGCTGACACCGATCAGGGTCCGGTACCGGTTGAAATCACCGAAGTTGACGGCGACCACGTTGTGGTTGACGGCAACCACATGCTGGCCGGCCAAAACCTGAACTTCAACGTGGAAGTTGTCGCGATCCGCGAAGCAACTGCAGAAGAACTGGCACACGGTCACGTACACGGCGAGCACGACCATCACCACGAACACGGTGAAGGCTGCTGCGGCGGTCACGGCCACAGCCACGATCACGACCATGGTCACGACCACGGTAAAGGCGGTTGCGGTAACGGCGGTTGCGGCTGCCACTAAGCAGAACGCGATCACGAGACAAGAGGGCGGCCATCGGCTGCCCTTTTTTATGCGCGGCGCACCGGGCGCCGAACAGCACGACAGGACATGTCATGGCCACCATGAAAGACGTTGCGCGCCGTGCCGGCGTTTCCACGGCCACCGTCAGCCGGGTGATCAATAATACCGCCTACGTTGAGCCGGTGACCCGTGAGCGTGTCGAGAAGGCGATGCGCGAGTTTAACTACCACCGTAACGCCGCCGCGCTGGCGTTGGCGAAAAGAAGCGGCAATATGCTGGGGCTGCTGACCGGCAACCTCGACGATCCGTTTTTCTCGCGCCTGGCGCGAGGCGTGGAAGACATCACGCGGCAGGCCGGTGTGCGTCTGATGCTGTGCAGCGGCGGACATCAGGCGGAGCTGGAAAAAAGCGGCCTCGACTTTCTCATCAACCAGGGATGTGAGGCCATCGTGGCACACGTCACGCGCATGAGGGAGGACGAACTGCTGCGTTACGCTGCTCACACGCCCGCGCTGGTGCTGATCAACCGCTACCTGCCCGCCATCGCCAACCGTTGCATCTGGCTCGACAACGCCAATGCGGCGCAGGCGGCGACCGAATTGCTTATTCGTCAGGGGCATCGAAGAATCGCCTGCGTGACGGCGGAGCTGCCGATCGACGATCGCGCACAGCGACTAACGGGTTACCGCCAGGCCATGGCGGCCGCCGGCATTGAGGTGCCGGGCGCCTGGATCATCAGCGTGCCCTTCAACGAAAGAGGGGGCGAACTGGCGGCCGAGCGCGTTTTGGCCAGCGATCAACGCTTTACCGCGGCGGTGACGTTCAACGACGTGATGGCCGCCGGCATGATGCGCACCTGCCACCAACGGCAAATTCAGCTGCCTGAGGCGCTGTCGATCGTCGGCTTTGACGACATTGCCCTGGCGAAATATCTCCACCCCTCGTTGACCACCGTGCATTACCCCATCGAAAAAATGGCCCGCCGCGCCGCGCGCCTGGCGCTACAGATCCACAGCGGCAGCGGCGTTGCGCCGCAGAACAACCGCTTTTCGGCC
This sequence comes from Serratia sp. LTN-2, assembly GCF_059740205.1. Classification (NCBI taxonomy): domain Bacteria; kingdom Pseudomonadati; phylum Pseudomonadota; class Gammaproteobacteria; order Enterobacterales; family Yersiniaceae; genus Serratia; species Serratia sp. LTN-2. The sequence continues at coordinate 211,517 of NZ_JCAXDO010000010.1, forward strand.
GAACTTATCCTGCGAGACTCCGTGGCCGTGGCCGTGGGCGAGCCGCATGAGCAAAGCAAGCGCGGTGAATGAGAGGCGGCTCACACAATTTTATTGCATGAAACCGATTACATGGGCAGTTGTCTGCGCTCACATCCTCCGGTTATCGAAGCCATTACGCTGTTGCAGTACCCCATCTTCAACAGGAGCCGTATATGGATAATAAGAAAACGCTCAACCTTGGGTTGGCGACGCTGCCGATTGTGGCCATGCTGTTGCTGCTCATCATCGGCTATGGCCAGTTTGGCCTGCGCATTGAACCGCTGCTGCTGGTGTCCGCCGCTATCGCCGCCGCGTTGGCCTGGTGGCAAGGCTATCGTTGGGACGACATCATCGAGGCCATCGTGGCCAAACTGGCGAAGGCCATGCCGGTGATCATGATCCTGATCTGCGTGGGCGGGCTGATCGGCACCTGGATGATCAGCGGCACTATCCCTTACATGGTGTATTGGGGGCTGAAGCTGATCAGCCCGCAATATATTCTGATCGCCGCGTTCTTCATCACCAGCGTGATCTCGGTATGCACCGGCACCTCCTGGGGAGCGGCCGGCACCGTGGGCGTGGCGCTGATGGGCGTGGCCGCAGGTCTGGACGTGCCGCTGGCCGCCGCGGCCGGGGCGGTGGTGTCCGGCGCTTACTTCGGCGACAAAATCTCGCCGCTGTCCGACTCGACGAACTTCGCGGCCATCGTCGCGGATACCGATCTCTACAGCCATATCCAGCATCTGATGTACACGACGTTGCCGAGCTTCATCCTGGCCGCCGTGGTGTACCTGATCGCCGGGCACACCGGCGCGGTGGCCAGCGTGGCTACGCCGGAAAAAGTGACCGAAATCGTCAGCGCGCTCGAGGGGCTGTACCATTTCAATCTGCTGCTGATCCTGCCGCCGGTGCTGGTGCTGTGGGGCGCGGTGACCAAACGGCCGGTGATCCCCGTCATGCTGGCCGCCTGCGCGCTGGCGATCGCCATCGGCGTCGCGCTGCAGGGCTTTAGCCTGCAGCAGGGGCTGAATGCGTTGATGGACGGTTTCAATCTGTCGATGTTCGCCGCCCAAGGCCACAACGTCGAGGGGATCGTCGCCGACGTGCCGCGCCTGCTTAACCGTGGCGGCATGTTCTCGATGATGAGCACGATCCTGCTGGTGTTCTGCGCCTTCTCCTTTGCCGGCGCGTTGACGCTGACCGGCGCGCTGACGGTGATCATCAGCCGACTGCTGAAAGTGGTGCACACCACCGGTCAACTGATCGCCGCTACCGTTGCCACCACCATCCTGGTGACCGGTGCGACCAGCGACGGCAAGCTGGCGCTGCTGATCCCGGCGGAGCTGTTCAAAGGGGCCTATCGTCGCATGGGGTTGGACAATAAAAACCTGTCGCGCACCGTCGAGGACGCGGGCACCGTCATTGAACCGCTGATCCCGTGGACGGCCGCCGGCATCTACATGGCGACCACGCTGGGAGTGAGCACGCTCGATCTGTTGCCGTGGGCGATTCAATGTTATGCCGCGGTGGTGTTCGCCCTGATTTATGGCTTCACCGGCTTCGGTATCGCCAAACTCCAGCCTCAGAACGATTTGCAGCGTAAGGAAGCCTGACATGACGACTAATTTCAGCGCCATTATCGACCGTCACAACACCGGCTCCGTGAAGTGGGACTTCATCGACCGCTATTTGCAACTGGACGGCAGCGAGCTGCTGCCGATGTGGGTGTCCGATTTCGACTTTCCGTGCCCGCCGGAGGTGCAGCAGGCGCTGCATCAGCGGGTGGAACACGGCGTCTTTGGCTACAGCGAGCGCGACGACGCCTACTATCAGGCGGCGATCGACTGGTTCGCCAGGCGGCACGATTTACCGCTGCGGCGCGAGTGGTTCACCTCGGTTGAAGGGGTGGTGCCCGGGTTGGCGATGCTGATCCAACTGCTCAGCCAGCCGGGGGACGGCGTGGTGGTGCAGGGGCCGTACTATGGCTCGTTCGCCAAGATAATCACCATGAACGGCCGAGAAGTGCTTGAAAATCCGCTGCAGGAAACCCCGCAGGGATACCGGATAGATTTTGACCGGCTGGCCGCCTGCCTGGCGCAGCGTAAGCCGCCGCTGCTGCTGTTGTGTAATCCGCACAATCCGACCGGCCGTTGCTGGACCCGCGATGAGCTGGAGCGGTTAATGGCGCTTTGTCACGCCCACGACGTCACGGTGATCTCCGATGAAATCTGGGCCGACCTGCTGCTGCCCGGCGAGACGTTTACCTCGGTATTGCATCTGAACGAGGACTATCGCGAAAGGGTGATTGTGGCGACGTCCGCCAGCAAAACCTTTGGCCTCTCCTCGCTGCGCATTTCGAATTTCCTGATCCCCAACGCCCGGCTGCGGCAGGCGTTTGTCGATCGACTGAACGCTCACGGCCTGGATGTGTTCAACGCGCTGTCGATGGTGGCGGCGACTGCGGCTTATCAACGTGGCGCGGTTTGGCTTGACGAGTTGCTCGGCTATCTGGCGGAAAATCGGCGCTGGTTTGCGCAGGCGCTCGCGGCCGCCGCCCCCTGGTGCACCTTGACCCGGGCCGAAGGAACCTATCTCGCCTGGCTGGATTGCCGCGCTCTGGGTTTGAGCGATGCGGAATTGCAGCGAGCGCTGGTGGAGGAGGCGAAGCTGGCGCCGTCGATGGGCTGCGGTTTCGGCCCGCAGGGGAGCGGCTTCATTCGCATCAATTTGGGATGCCCGCGCCAGTATCTCGAGCGCGCCGTCGCCGGGCTGGCGCGCCTGAAATGAGCGCATGGCGGGCTATCAATAGTGCGGCGGAGGTGTTTCTTCCGATTGCGAGGCGATCATCGAGGTTTGGGTCGAACGCAGCTTGTCGGTCAACATGCGCAGGTGTTCGCGCATCTTCAGCATTTCCATTTGATGCTGAATGACCGTTTGGTTGAGCTCTTCGATGGTGAGCTCTTGAAAGGCCTGACGGCTTTCCAGTTCTTCAAGCCGCTGTAACAGACCTTGAATGTCGTGATTGTGCATGAGGCTACCTCTGACGCGATAAAATCCTGATTCGGCGCTATGGTAACAGCTGGCGCCGGGTTTGCTCGCGCTATTTCTCTGGTCGGCGCGCAACGTTGCGGTCGGCAGTGTAAAGTGCTGAAAAGTTATGCGCTCGATATGCCGTTTTTTGCTAACCTCGCCGAATATTCTGCAAGAAAAATCTGATTTATCATGTGAGTAGCGCGGGATGGGAAACTTCTTGGCAAAGTGGGAGTCACACTTTGACTCGATTGGTTACCTGTGCGACTGTTTTGTTTTGTTTCAGGCAGCTATAGTAGCCCGGTTATCTTACCTAATGATTGTTTGGGGCATTGCTTCAGACACTGGAGAAATGGATGAAATCTTTGTTTAAAGTCACGCTTCTGGCAACCACCATGGCTTTTGCTCTGAATGCGACCCAGGTCATGGCAGCCGATGCCGCCAAACCGGCAGAAGCCGCTAAACCAGCGGACGCGGCAGCAGCGCCAAGCACCGGCAAGTTCAAAAACGACGACGAGCAAGCGGCTTACGCACTGGGCGCCTCTCTCGGCCGTTACATGGACAACTCTCTGAAAGAGCAAGAGAAGCTGGGCATCAAGCTGGACAAAGATCAGCTGATCGCCGGCGTCCAGGACGCGTTTGCCAACAAGAGCAAGCTGAACGACGCCGATATCGAGAAGACCCTGCAGGGCTTCGAAGCGCGCGTGAAGGCTTCCGCTCAGGCGAAGATGGAACAGGACGCCAAAGACAACGAAACCAAAGGCGCCAAGTACCGTGACAGCTTCGCCAAAGAAAAAGGCGTGAAGAAAACCGAATCCGGTCTGCTGTACCAGGTAGAGAAGCCGGGCGCAGGTGAAGCGCCGAAAGACAGCGACACCGTAGTGGTGAACTACAAAGGCACCCTGACCGACGGCACCGAGTTCGATAACTCCTACACCCGCGGCGAGCCGCTGTCGTTCCGTCTGGACGGCGTGATCCCAGGCTGGACCGAAGGTCTGAAGCACATCAAGAAAGGCGGCAAAATCAAGCTGGTGATCCCACCGGCGCTGGCCTACGGCAAAACCGGCGTTCCGGGCATCCCGGCTAACTCCACGCTGGTGTTCGACGTTGAGCTGCTGGACGTGAAAGCGGCGCCGAAAGCCGACGCTAAAGCCGAGAAACCGGCTGACGCGAAAGCAGGCGCCAAAGCGAAATAATCTCGTCGCTCTGTTTGCCACCGCCGCGGATGCCCTCCGCGGCGGTTTTCATTTCGGCCGCCGCCGCCTCTCTCTCCATTGAACGCTTGACGCCTGCCGGGCATCGGGCTTAACGTCAATACCACGCGCAAACGCAAGGACTTTGCTCCGGCCGCTTTGCTAGACTAATAATTCTGACTTATCAGTCATGCGTCTGCCCCTTAGGGCGTGTACCTAAAATTGTTCACGGCCGCTTCATGTCGATCTCAGCCAACTGCGCTGCGCATGTCTGACGACGGCCGCGAGCCGGTCCGAGCGATTTTAGCTGCGCCCCCTGGCACAGGCGATCTATGAGGGTGGTATCTTCGATGTCGAATTCGCTTTTATCCAGCGAAGCCAGCGAACTTGATTTGCTGAATGAACGTCCGTTTACTCAAACGGATCATGAAATCCTGAAATCCTATGAAGCGGTGGTCGACGGGCTGGCGATGCTGATCGGCGGCCACTGCGAGATCGTATTGCACGCGCTGGAAGACCTGAACAGTTCGGCGGTGCGCATCGCCAACGGGGAACACACCGGGCGCAAAATCGGCTCGCCGATCACCGACCTGGCGCTGCGCATGCTGCACGACATGGCCGGCGACGACAGCAGCGTGTCGAAAGCCTACTTCACCCGCGCCAAGAGCGGCGTGCTGATGAAGTCGGTGACCATCGCCATTCGCAATCGCGAACAGCGGGTGATTGGCCTGCTGTGCATCAACATGAACCTCGATGTGCCGTTCTCGCAGATCATGCAGACCTTTATGCCGCCGGCCACGCAAGACGTGCCGTCGTCGGTGAATTTCGCCTCTTCCGTCGACGATCTGGTGGCGCAGACGCTGGAGTTCACCATCGAAGAGGTGAACGCCGACCGCTCGGTGTCCAATAACGCCAAGAACCGTCAGGTGGTGCTAAACCTCTATGAGAAAGGCATCTTCGACATCAAGGATGCGATCAACCAGGTGGCGGATCGTCTGAATATCTCCAAACACACCGTCTATCTGTACATCCGCCAGTTCAAGAGCGGCGATCTGTCGGGAAGCGACCGTTGATGCTCGATTATTGTCTGTTGGTCACCGGCCCGGCTTACGGCACGCAGCAGGCCAGCAGCGCCTATCAGTTCGCTCAGGCTTTGCTGGCGAAAGGGCACCGTCTTTCCAGCGTCTTTTTCTACCGTGAAGGGGTGCTGAACGCCAACCAACTGACCGCGCCCGCCAGCGACGAGTTCGATCTGGTGCGCGCTTGGGCGCAGCTGGCGCAGCAACACGGCGTGGCGCTCAACGTCTGCGTGGCCGCCGCGTTGCGCCGCGGCGTCTCCGACGAGCAGGAGGCGGCGCAACAGGGGCTGGCAAACGCCAACCTGCAGCCCGGTTTTACCCTGAGCGGGCTGGGTTCCCTGGCCGAAGCGTCGCTGAGTTGCGACCGTCTGGTGCAGTTCTGAGGATATGATGAAACGAGTCGCTTTTGTTTTCACCCACGGGCCGCATGGCGGCGCCGGCGGCAGGGAAGGGCTGGACGCGCTGCTCGCCACGTCGGCGCTCAGTGAAGATCTAGGGGTGTTTTTTGTCGGTGACGGCGTGCTGCAGCTGTTGCCGGGCCAACAGCCGGAAAAAATTTTGGCGCGCAATTACATCGCCACCTTCGGCGTGCTGCCGCTGTATGACGTGGAACGGTGCTATCTGTGCCAGGCTTCGCTGCAGGAGCGCGGGCTGGGCCAGGTGACCGATTGGGTGCTGGACGCCGAGGTGCTGGCGCCGGACGAACTGCGCCGCGAACTGGCCGGCTATGATACCGTGATGACGTTTTAGGATCCTCTGATGCTGTATACCCTGAGCCATTCGCCAAACCAATGTGACCTGCCTGCGCTGCTGCGCCTGACGGCGGAGGGCGACGCGCTATTGCTGCTGCAGGATGGCGTGCTGGCAGGCCTTGCCGGCAGCGCTCATCTTGAATTGCTGCTCGCCGCCCCCATATCCCTTTATGCGCTGCAGGACGACCTGGAAGCCCGGGGATTGGTTGGTCATTTTTCGCACAAAATCACTGTCGTCGGCTATAATCACTTCGTTGAATTAACCGAACAA
>NZ_JCAXDO010000010.1:218547-221485 GCF_059740205.1 Serratia sp. LTN-2
TAAGTTCGGATCTGAGCTGCTGGCCAAATTTGTAAATATCCTGATGGTAGACGGTAAAAAATCTACTGCAGAAGCAATCGTCTATACCGCGCTGGAGACCCTGGCTCAGCGTTCTGGTAAAGATCACCTGGAAGCTTTCGAAGTCGCTCTCGACAACGTTCGCCCGACTGTAGAAGTTAAGTCGCGTCGCGTTGGCGGTTCTACTTATCAGGTACCAGTTGAAGTCCGCCCGGTTCGTCGTAATGCTCTGGCAATGCGTTGGATCGTTGATGCTGCACGTAAACGCGGTGATAAATCCATGGCTCTGCGCCTGGCGAACGAGCTGTCTGACGCAGCAGAGAACAAAGGTTCTGCTGTTAAGAAGCGTGAAGACGTTCACCGTATGGCCGAAGCCAACAAGGCGTTCGCCCACTACCGCTGGTAATCACCACGCGATAGTTATGCTAACCAAGCGGGCGCGTCAAATCGGCCCGCTTGGGTTAACTGAACTTGAACGCCCTAGGAATAGAGGAATCAAATGGCTCGTACAACACCCATTGCACGCTACCGTAACATCGGTATCAGTGCTCACATCGACGCCGGTAAAACCACCACTACCGAACGTATTCTGTTCTACACCGGTGTAAACCACAAAATCGGTGAAGTTCATGACGGCGCTGCCACCATGGACTGGATGGAACAGGAGCAGGAGCGTGGTATTACCATCACTTCTGCAGCGACTACTGCCTTCTGGTCTGGTATGGCCAAGCAGTTCGAACCGCACCGCGTAAACATCATCGACACCCCAGGGCACGTTGACTTCACCATCGAAGTAGAACGTTCCATGCGTGTGCTGGATGGCGCGGTAATGGTTTACTGTGCTGTTGGTGGTGTTCAGCCACAGTCTGAAACCGTATGGCGTCAGGCTAACAAATACAAAGTGCCACGTATCGCGTTCGTTAACAAAATGGACCGTATGGGTGCTAACTTCCTGAAAGTTGTAGGCCAGATCAAATCTCGTCTGGGCGCCAACCCTGTTCCTCTGCAGCTGGCTATCGGCGCAGAAGACAAATTCACCGGCGTTATCGACCTGGTGAAAATGAAGGCGATCAACTGGAACGAAGAAGACGCAGGCGTAACCTTCGAATACGAAGACGTGCCGGCTGACATGATGGACCTGGCTGAAGAATGGCGCCAGAACCTGATCGAGTCCGCTGCGGAAGCTTCCGAAGAGCTGATGGAAAAATACCTGGGCGGCGAAGAGCTGACCGAGGAAGAAATCAAATCCGCTCTGCGTCAGCGCGTGCTGAACAACGAAATCATCCTGGTTACCTGTGGCTCTGCGTTCAAGAACAAAGGCGTACAGGCGATGCTGGATGCGGTAATCGAATACCTGCCGGCACCAACTGACGTTCCTGCGATCAACGGTATCCTGGACGATGGCAAAGACACTCCGGCTGAGCGTCACGCAAGTGATGACGAGCCGTTCTCTGCGCTGGCGTTCAAAATCGCTACCGACCCGTTCGTGGGTAACCTGACCTTCTTCCGCGTGTACTCCGGCGTTGTTAACTCCGGCGACACCGTGCTGAACTCCGTTAAGGCTGCGCGCGAGCGTTTCGGCCGTATCGTTCAGATGCACGCCAACAAGCGTGAAGAGATCAAAGAAGTTCGCGCAGGCGACATCGCCGCTGCGATCGGTCTGAAAGACGTGACCACCGGGGACACCCTGTGTGATCCAGACTCTCCAATCATCCTGGAGCGTATGGAATTCCCTGAGCCGGTAATCTCTATCGCCGTTGAACCAAAAACCAAAGCTGACCAAGAAAAAATGGGTCTGGCTCTGGGCCGTCTGGCTAAAGAAGACCCGTCATTCCGCGTATGGACTGACGAAGAGTCTAACCAGACCATCATCGCCGGTATGGGTGAACTGCACCTCGACATCATCGTTGACCGCATGAAGCGTGAATTCAACGTTGAAGCTAACGTGGGCAAACCTCAGGTAGCTTACCGCGAAGCGATTCGCGCGAAGATTACCGATGTTGAAGGTAAGCACGCCAAGCAGTCTGGTGGTCGCGGTCAGTACGGTCACGTTGTGATCGACATGTACCCACTGGAGCCGGGCTCTAACCCGAAAGGTTACGAGTTCATCAACGACATCAAAGGTGGTGTAATTCCTGGCGAATACATCCCTGCCGTTGATAAAGGCATCCAGGAGCAGCTGAAGTCTGGTCCGTTGGCTGGTTACCCGGTAGTAGACATGGGTATTCGTCTGCACTTCGGTTCTTACCACGACGTTGACTCCTCTGAACTGGCGTTTAAACTGGCCGCGTCTATCGCCTTTAAAGAAGGCTTTAAGAAAGCGAAACCAGTTCTGCTTGAGCCTATCATGAAGGTTGAAGTTGAGACTCCAGAAGAGAACACCGGTGACGTTATCGGTGACTTGAGCCGTCGTCGCGGCATGCTGCGCGGTCAGGAATCTGAAGTGACTGGCGTTAAGATCCACGCTGAAGTACCGTTGTCCGAAATGTTCGGCTACGCAACTCAGCTGCGTTCTCTGACTAAAGGTCGCGCATCATACACCATGGAATTCCTGAAGTATGATGATGCACCGAACAACGTCGCTCAGGCCGTAATCGAAGCCCGTGGCAAATAAGCCGCAGGGTTAAAACCAAAGTCCCGTGCTCTCTCCAGAAGGGGAGAGCGCTATAGTAAGGAATATAGCCGTGTCTAAAGAAAAATTTGAACGTACAAAACCGCACGTTAACGTTGGTACTATCGGCCACGTTGACCACGGTAAAACTACCCTGACTGCAGCGATCACCACCGTACTGGCTAAAACCTACGGCGGTTCTGCACGTGCTTTCGACCAGATCGATAACGCGCCAGAAGAAAAAGCTCGTGGTATCACCATCAACACCTCTCACGTTGAGTATGACACCCCGACTCGTCACTACGCGCA
>NZ_JCAXDO010000100.1:0-605 GCF_059740205.1 Serratia sp. LTN-2
GGCACTGTTGCAAATAGGCTGACATGATAAGCTAAATATCTTATTTATTTCGAGATACAGCAGATGAATCCCTTCCACGGTCGGCACTTTCAAGGTGAAATCATTCTTTGGGCTGTTCGTTGGTATTGTAAATATGGCATCAGCTATCGTGAACTTCAAGAAATGCTCGCTGAACGAGGCATAAATGTGGATCACAGTACAATTTATCGTTGGGTTCAGCGTTATGCTCCAGAAATGGAAAAACGGTTACGCTGGTATTGGCGTAATCCTACAGATTTACATTCATGGCATATGGATGAGACTTATATCAAAGTGAAGGGGCGATGGACTTACCTGTATCGTGCAGTTGATCAACGGGGTCATACGATTGACTTTTACCTTTCCGCTAGACGGAACAGTAAATCAGCCTATAGTTTTCTAGGAAAGATCTTCAATACGGTGAAAAAATGGCAAATTCCACGGGTCATCAATACAGATAAAGCAGCGACCTATGGCCATGCTTTATCACGATTAAAGCGAGAAGGAAAATGTCCAGTAGATATTGAGCACAGGCAGATTAAGTATAAAAATAATGTCATTGAATGTGATCATGGTAAGTTAAAGCG
>NZ_JCAXDO010000101.1:0-598 GCF_059740205.1 Serratia sp. LTN-2
GCCTCAGCATGAATCACAATCTGACCAGTCACAGGATCTGCTGCTGTTGCATCCAGAGTTGCTGTGATGAAGCCGTTGGCAAGGTCAGCCGCTGTGACGGTGTAGTTAGTACCGTTAACATTCACCACTGTGCCATCGATTGCATCTGGTCCCAACGCCACTTGTGCATTGAAGCTGCCGTCTGTACCTAACTCGTCTGCATTCAAGATACCGTCGCCATTTAGGTCTTCAGGAATCGTGATCGCACCGATCAGGTCTGCAGGGACTGTATCAACCGTTACTGTCACGTCTGCATCTGCAACATCGACATTACCTTGTGCATCCACTGCTTCTGCATGGATCGCTACAGGGCCTTCGCCTGTCACAGGAATCGCTGCTGTGATATAGCCGTTTGCAAGGTCAGCTGCTGTCACGGTGTAGTTCACACCATTGACATTCACCACTGTGCCGTCAAGCGCATCTGGTCCCAACGCCACTTGTGCATTGAAGCTGCCGTCTGTGCCTAACTCGTCTGCATTCAGGATACCGTCGCCATTTAGGTCTTCAGGAATCGTGATCGCACCGATCAGGTCTGCAGGGACTGTATCAACCGTTACTG
>NZ_JCAXDO010000102.1:0-541 GCF_059740205.1 Serratia sp. LTN-2
CGGGCACGGACAACCCGGGCGTGATCCAGACCGGCACGCCGGCGGTGGATATGGTGAAAATCAGCGGTGCGGACCTGTTTGAAGGAACTCAACTGACGGGCTCCTATGTGTATGCGGCAAACGGCGCGGGCGCGGACAGCTCTCTCTATCAGTGGACCCAGTCAGCTCCTCCCGCAGGTGATCCTTCAAAAGCAATTAGTACAACGGGAGTGATTCCACCTTATACCCTGGGGTCTAGTGATGTTGGCAATGTCCTGTGGCTGACGGTGAAGGCGCGGGATGAAAATTCTGTTGCCGGTAACACGGTGGCGGTGAGCACGGCGATGAGCGATGGTGCTCAGTGCGCACAGGGTGGGCAGTGCAACGGAATTACCAATGTGCCCGGGAATGGTGGGCTTGTCGTTGGCAAACCAAGCCAAACCCTTTCAACCTTGGTTGTGAAGACCGATAGCGCCCTGTCTGATGGCGTGGCGGCCAACACCGTGACGGCAACGTTCCTGGATGCGTCAGGCGTGCCGGTGGCGAATGTACCGGTCACCTT
>NZ_JCAXDO010000103.1:0-533 GCF_059740205.1 Serratia sp. LTN-2
CAGGTCCGCACCGCTGATTTTCACCATATCCACCGCCGGCGTGCCGGTCTGGATCACGCCCGGGTTGTCCGTGCCCGGATTGGTGATGTCGATACAGCCGTCGTTGCCGGCCGGGCACGAGCCCGGGCCGCCGGAGACCATCGAGGTGTTGACCGCCACCGTGTTACCGGCCACCGCCTTGTCATCCTGCGCCTTCACCGTCAGCCACAGCACCTTGCCCGCATCAGCGGCTTCCAGCGTGCGGCTGCCAGCGTTACCGGAGGTGGTGATGGTGCTCGCCGGCTCAGAGGCCTGTGCATCCAGGGTCCACTCATAATGCGAGCTGTCCGCGCCCGCGCCGTTTGCCGCATACACGTAGGAGCCCGTCAGCGTCGTGCCCACGTTCAGGTCCGCACCGCTGATTTTCACCATATCCACCGCCGGCGTGCCGGTCTGGATCACGCCCGGGTTGTCCGTGCCCGGATTGGTGATGTCGATACAGCCGTCGTTGCCGGCCGGGCACGAGCCCGGGCCGCCGGAGACCATCGAGGTGT
>NZ_JCAXDO010000104.1:0-515 GCF_059740205.1 Serratia sp. LTN-2
CGGCCGCCATAAGAACAGGCCGCCGTGAATGACAAGCAGATTTCTGTTCACTGGTCTGAACTTCCGGCCGAAGAGTTAATCCGTTTCTGGCAGGACGTCGATGCCGGCACACAGGATAATTTTCTTACTGAGCCGGTCAAAAAGCGGACCCGCCGCAAGCGCGGTGAACACTCCACAAAAGCCAAATGTGAAAACCCGTCCTGGTTCCGTCCTGAGCATTATAAAAAGCTCTCCGGGGAACTGGGGCATGCCTACAACCGTCTCGTGATGTTCGACAAGCGGACCGGCCGCCCCAGACTGCGTGTTCACGTTTCCCGTCATCCCCTTTTTGTCACGGGTCGCCGTAAGGCAGGACGCAAATATGGTTTCCGGCCGGAACGCCGGAGCCTGATCGACTCCCTCTGGCCCCTGCTCATCAGTTTCTGCGATGGCGGCAAGCATACCGTCGGCATGTGTATCTCCAGGCTGGCCAGAGAGTTAAGCCCGAAGGACGCTAAAGGAAATGTCATCCCGGA
>NZ_JCAXDO010000105.1:0-512 GCF_059740205.1 Serratia sp. LTN-2
CCCACGCCCGCAGCCGTGGCCCCCACGGTCACAACCTCTGCCACCGTGTCCTTCACTTCCGCAACCGCCACACCGGAAGCATCCGTGTTCACCGTCGCGGCAGTCAGCTGCGCCGTTGTACCCGACACCGTAAAGGTGACCGGTACATTCGCCACCGGCACGCCTGACGCATCCAGGAACGTTGCCGTCACGGTGTTGGCCGCCACGCCGTCAGACAGGGCGCTATCCGTCGTCACCGCAAGCGTTGACTTCGCCGCATCCGGCACGCCAATAAAGGTCACGTCCACAGATGCCGGCGTGGTGCCCACGCCCGCAGCCGTGGCCCCCACGGTCACAACCTCTGCCACCGTGTCCTTCACTTCCGCAACCGCCACACCGGAAGCATCCGTGTTCACCGTCGCGGCAGTCAGCTGCGCCGTTGTACCCGACACCGTAAAGGTGACCGGTACATTCGCCACCGGCACGCCTGACGCATCCAGGAACGTTGCCGTCACGGTGTTGGCCGCCACGCC
>NZ_JCAXDO010000011.1:0-116783 GCF_059740205.1 Serratia sp. LTN-2
AAGGGGTTTTTATAACTGGCCCAAAGCTGAAAGCTTTACTGAACCCCCAGCCTAGCTGGGGGTTTTCTGTGCACAAAAAAGCGGCGATATCACCGATATCGCCGCCCTCAACACACACGCCACCGCGATGCGTTACTGCTTGCGCTGCTCCGCTACCTGCTTGGCGGTGACTTTGCCCTGCTTATCGCCGAAGTGGCCGACCACGAAGTTGGCGACCGCCGCCACTTCCTCGTCGGAATAGGCGCTGCCGAACGCCGGCATCATTTCATGCCGATCGCCGATGCTGATGCTCGTCCCCTTCAGGATGGCCTGCACCGCGCTGCGCCCCTGCGGATCGTTCACCGCTGTGCTGCCCACCAGCGACGCATACTCGCTCTGGCGGCCCGGCCCGTTCCACTGGTGGCAGCCGCTGCAGTCGTTGGCGAACAGCCGGCGCCCGAGCGAACTGTCTTGCCCGCCCGGCAGGATCGGGGTGGAAGCCGCCGCGCCCTTCGGCTGTAGGTTCACCGCGGCGGCAGCGTCGCCGGCGATCGGCTCGATGTCGCGCAGGTATTTCACCAACGCCAGATTGTCTTCTTGCGTCAGGAACTGCAGGCTGTTTTCCACCGCTTCCGCCATCGGGCCTGCGGCGCTGCTGCGCCCCGGCGCATGGCCGGTAGCCAGATATTGCGACAGCTGCTGGTCGCTCCAGCCACCGATGCCGGTCTGTTTGTCCGGCGTGATGTTGGCGGCGAACCAGCCCTGCACCACTTCACCGCTCAGGTGCTTGCTCTGGTTAAGACCAAACCCCAGATTGCGCGGCGTGTGGCACTCGCCGCAGTGGCCCAGCGCCGTCGCCAGATAGGCGCCACGATTCCACTGTTCGTCCTTATTGAGATCCGGCGTAAAACGCTGCTCGTTAAAGAACGCCAGGTTCCAGAATTTCATGCCCCAACGCTGGTTGAACGGGAACGACAGATCGTTTTGCGGGTTGGCCTGTTTCACCGGCGGCAGACTGAACAGATAATCCTTGATCGCCAGCACGTCGTCGCGGCTCAGCCCGGTGTACGAGGTGTACGGCATCGCCGGATACAGGTTGCCCTGCGGGCCGATGCCCTCACGTACCGCGCGCACGAACTGATCGTCGCTCCAGTTGCCGATGCCGGTCTCCTTGTCGGCGGTGATGTTGGTGCCGTAAATGGTGCCGAACGGCAGTTTAAAGGCGAAGCCGCCCGCATAAGGCGCGCCGCCCGGCGCGGTATGGCACGCCACGCAGTCGGCGGCGCGCGCCAGGTACTCGCCGCGCGCCAGCTTATCGGTGATGCCGGCCGGCGCCCCGGCGATCGGCGCCGCGGGTTCCGCGCCGGTTGGCCGCAGCTGCGTGTACAGCGCGTACCCTCCCGCCAGTACCGCCACGGCGATAATCAGCCATAACAGCCCTTTCAAGGCGTTGCTCATCGCATCTCTCCCTAACCCAATGCCTTGGCGGCCTGGTGGATGGCGGCGCGAATGCGCACATAGGTGGCGCAGCGGCAGACGTTGCCGCCCATCGCCGCATCGATGTCCGCATCGCTTGGATTTTTACTTTGCGCCAACAGCGCGCTGGCGCTCATGATCTGGCCGGACTGGCAGTAACCGCACTGCACCACGTCCAGGTCGAGCCAGGCTTCCTGCACCGCTTTGCCCTCCGGCGTGGCGCCCACGGCTTCGATGGTGGTGATTTTCTTGCCGACGGCGGCGGAGACCGGCGTCATGCACGATCGCACCGGCACGCCGTCCAGATGCACGGTGCAGGCACCGCACATGGCGATGCCGCAGCCGAACTTGGTGCCGGTCAGGCCGGCTTCGTCACGCAAAAACCACAGCAGCGGCATGTGCGGGTCACCCTCAAAGGTCAGCGGCCGATCGTTTACGGTTAATTGCATCATCAGGTTCTCTCCTTGTCAGATGCCGGATTCGCGGTGGGATTATGCAGCGGCAGGTTCAGCGAGCTGCGCGGCCGCCCGAGCAGCGCCAGCGCGTTGCCGACCGCCGGAGCGATGGTCGGCACCCCCAGTTCGCCTATGCCGGTCGGTTTCTCGCTCGAGGGCACGATGATCACCTCGATCTCCGGCATCTCATCGATGCGCAGCGGGCGGTAATTATTAAAGTTGGACTGTTCAACCACGCCGTCTTTCAGCGTAATGTTGCCGTATAGCGCCATGCTGAGGCCGTAGCCGATGCCGCCTTCGATCTGCGCGCGGATCACGTCGGGATTCACCGCCACGCCGCAGTCCACCGCGCACCACACCTTGTGCACTTTCGGAATGTCGCCCTCGCCGATCGACACCTCGGCCACCTGCGCCACATAGGTATCGAACGCCTTGGCGACGCCCACGCCGCGCGCGCGTCCGTCCACCACTTTGGCACCCTGCCAGCCGGCGGCTTTGGCCACCGCCCGCAGCACACCCGCCGCACGCGGCGCCTCGCCCATCAACGCCAGCCGCCCTTCAACCGGATCCTGCCCGGTCTCCTGCAGCAATTGATCGATAAAGCTCTCCACCGCGTGGCCGGTGTGGGTGCTGGCGACCGATCGCAGTGAGGTGGTCGGCACCTTGCCGGGCACGATGTGCGCATCGCAGCGGAAGGCTTCGAAGGTATAAGGCACCTCGCTGGCACCCTCGACCATCATCTGATCGAGGCCGTTGACCACCAGCGCATCCATCGCGCTGTGGCGCGTCCAGGAGTGGCCGACCACGGTATCGGTCCACCCCACCACCTTGCCGCCACGGATGGCGCCGCGCAGGCGGTGCAGGATCATCGGACGATACCAACCATTGCGGATGTCGTCCTCGCGCGTCCACACCACCTTCACACCGTGGCCGGGGCCGATGCCCTTGGCGGCAGCCGCCATGTCGGCCGCCAGGTCCGGCCCCAGCGTCGGGTTACCCAGATCGATGCGCCGCCCAAAGCTGCCACCCGCCAGAATAGTGTCAATCTGCACCTTGTCCGGCGGCAGTTCGAACAGATCGCACAGCTGCTTGTGATCGAGCGTTTGGATTTGGCAGCCATAGCGCGCCTTGACGCTTTCGCCATCCCAGAACAGGTAACCGTCCAGCGGCTCCATCGGGGCGTGGGCGACGTACGGGAAGGTGTATTCGGCCTCAATCACCTTGTCGGCCTTGTCGAACACCTCGTCCGGCTTACCGAGACTCTTCGCCACCACGCCGCTTTTCTGCGCCACCTGACGGAATTCGGCGTAAATCTCTTCGGTGTTGCGCCGTTCGGCCTGCGCGTCGTCCCAGGTTACCCGCAGCCGCTCCCGTCCCTGGATCGCCGCCCAGGTATTTTTGGCGTAAACCGCCACGCCGGTGGCGATCTGCTTCACCGCCACCACTCCCGGCACCGCCAGCGCGCGCTCGGCGTCGAAGGTCGCCACCTTGCCGCCGAAACGCGGCGGCTTCTTGATGGTGACGGTCAGCATGTCCGGCTCGTGGATATCCTGCGAGAACTGCGCGCTGCCGTTGGTTTTCGCCAGCGAATCGACGCGGTGCAGGCCGCGCGTTTTGCCAATCAGGGTGAAATGGGCCGGATCCTTCAGCGTCAGGCTGGCGGGATCGGGCGGCGGCAGCGTGGCGGCCAACGCGGCGAACTCGCCAAAACCCGCTTCTCGCCCGCTGGCGGCGTGGCGAATCTTGCCCGCCTGCACGGTGATTTCCTGCGCCGAGGTTTTCCAACTCTGCGCGGCGGCCTGCACCAACAGCGCACGCGCCATGGCGCCCATGCGCCGCATCTGCTCATAGGCATTAGCGACCGAGCTGGATCCACCGGTGCCCTGGAATCCAAACGCCAGGTTCTTGTAGACGGAGGTGTCCACCGGCGCGGCCACGACCCGCACCTGCGCCCAGTCGGCATCGAGCTCTTCGGCGACCAGCGTCGCCATGCCGGTATAGACCCCCTGGCCCACTTCGGTGTGTTTACTGATCACGGTGACGATGCCGTCGGCGCCGATCTGGACGAAGGCGTTGGCGTCAAACGCCGCCGTGCCGGAGGCGGCCGGGGCGTTCGAGCGCGCCAGCGCGCCGGTGGACGGCAGATAAGCGCCGATCACCAACGCCCCGGCGCCGACGATGAACCGCCGCCGCGAAAGCGGAACTTGGGATATGCTCATTGCTCATGACTCCAAAAAAACCGAAGGCGTCACTGCCTTCGGCGAAACAAATCTTGTTATGGGAATGGCTTGCTGCGCCGGTCAGGTGATATAGCGCAGCAGAGCAATAATTAGCGTAGCCTATTATTCAGTAGGCTTAATGTTGAAAAGGGATTTTTCTATTGGAGAATCGTGCGGTGCGGGCCGGCAACGCCCGACCGTCGCGCGGACAAAATTTTGCATTCATTTGTGCTATAAATGAGGCACTTCCAACCGCAACGAGTCTTACCGCTATGTCGGAACACAAAAAATTTCGCTTGTATCGCCCGCTGAAAGGCCTGACCCACACCTTTGGCGATCAGTGGTTTGCCCTGAAAGCCGAGGCGTTCGCCCGTTTCTTCGGCACCCCGACGTTTTTGGTGGGGCAAACGGTGGTGGTCGGCGTATGGATCTATCTCAACCTGGCGGGCTTCACCAAATTTGACCCTTATCCGTTTATTTTGCTGAACCTGGCGTTCAGCCTGCAGGCCGCCTACGCCGCGCCGCTGATCCTGCTGGCGCAAACCCGTCAGGCCGAGCGCGATCAGGCGCACGCCCTGGCCGATGCCCAGCACCGGGAGGATTTGGATGAGGCGATGGCGCAGCGGCAAACCCTGGTCGAACGGCAATCCGAACAGCTGCTCGAGCTGTTGAAACAAAACACCGAGCTCACCGCCCTGACCAAGCAGATGGCCGAACGCATTGAGCACCTCACTATCCAGTTAACCCAACGCGACCGGCAGTAATGACCGGGATGCTCAGCTCTGCGTCGTCGCCAGATAGGAAAATACGCTGAGCAGGCTGATTTGCGCCGCCATGTTATCGCTGTCGAAGACCACGGTGAGCGCGTCCTGGCGTTGCACGCCGGGCACCAGACTGAACAGATCCGCCAGCACTGGTTTGGCCGCCATCAGCGTCAGCCGATAAGGCGGCATGAAGCGGCGTTCCACGGGCAGCCTGGCGCCCTGTCGCACCTGCTGCATCGCGCGTTCGCGGATCTCGGCGCGCGCCCGTTGCGGGCTGAGCGATTCGGCGGCGGTTTGCGAGATGGCGCGCTTCACGCAGACATAGCCGGCTTGCGGATAGCGTTCGGCGATCCAGCCTTGCAGCTCGTCGTCGCCGCTCACCAGCCACAGCGGCACGTTCAACTCGGCCGCCGCCGCCGCATACAGATCGCTTTCGCCCACCACGTCGCCGTTCAGGCTGACGCGATAAAAGGCCCGGCCGTTGATGGTGTGCGCCAGCACGCCGCGCTCGCCGGCGGCGCTGTGATAACCAATAAACATCAGGCCGTCGTAACGCTGATGCTGCAGCCCTTCCACCATCGACAGCCCACGCGGCTTGCCCTGCACCAGTCGTGCCCGCGCATCGATGCGATCGGCGCGCAGGTTCTGCATCATGGCGTGGCTGTCGGCCACCGTCACCTCGGTGGCGCCGCCGGCGAAAGCGCCGTCGATGGCGGCGTTGACTTCCTGCTCCATCAGCTCGCGCGCCGCCGCATAGTCGGCATGGGCCGGGTTACATTGCTCCGGCCGCATTACGCCGGCTATCCCCTCGATATCTGCAGAGATAAAGACCTTCACATCGGGCTCCCGTAAGTTAATTTGCCGCCGCCAGCCGATCGAGCAGCGGGCCCAGCGCCACGCGCGCATGTTGCTGGAAACCGCTGACGCCTTCCGCGCTCAGCAAGGCATCCAGCACCGCGTATTCGGTGGCGTCCGCCGCCGCCGCAAACAGCGGCTCCAGCCGTTCGTCCGGCAACGTCGCCCCCAACAACCGAGTGGAGAACGCCAGCGCGATGTCGCCGGAGCCGTGCCCCCAATGGCTGCCTACCCGCCCCAAACCGGCGCCCGCTCGGCGGGCGATACGGTTCAGTTGACGGCTGTCCAGCGCCCGATCGCAGGCGATGATGATGATGACCGAGCCGGCGTCTACCTGCGGCGGCGGATCCGCCAACAGTTTGCCCAGCGCCGGACCTACGCGCACGCCGCTCAGCGTCAGCGAGTCGAGGGTGCCGAAGTTGGCCAGCACCAGCACGCCGAGCATGGTGCCTAACCCCGGGCAATAGCGCGAGGCGGTGCCGATGCCTCCCTTCAGGCCGAAGCTGCTCATGCCGCGCCCGGCGCCGACGCTGCCGCGCGCAAAGCGGGTGGAGTGATTATCCAGCGCGCTGAAGACGTGTTCCTCACGCACCGCCATCGCCTGAATATCGTTGAGGTAGCCGTCGTTGCACTCCAGCACCAGCGGATTAATGGTGGCGCTGCCGCGGCCGATCTGCGGATAGCGCAGACAGCTGCGCCGCACCATGGCGTTAAACAGCGTGCCGACGGCGAAGGTATTGCTCAGCAGAATAGGCGTCTGCAACTCCCCCAGCTCATTCAATTGCACCAATCCCAGCGGCTTGGCGAAACCGTTGAGCACCGCACTGCCGCACGGCAGCGGTTGGTTGAACAGATCGCCCGGCGGCACGATGGCGGTGACGCCGGTCTGGCATTCACCGTCGGCCAGCGTGTGATGCCCGACGCTGACGCCCGGCACGTCGCACAGGCTGTCGGTCGGGCCGGCCGGGTAACGCGCGCCCGGCAGGCGGCGATGACGTCGCCAATAGCTCAGCAGATTGTCGAGGCTTTGTTGTTCAAACACCTGGCTGTCCGTCATGGTTCCCTCGTCCGCCGTTAGCCCATCAGGAAACCAGAATATCGCGCAATGCGCCGCGCCGTAAATTGAAAGCGGAAGGCGCAAGTAAAATTTACCGCCTAATACATCCCCCGCCACACAATCTCTGCCCCCAGGACCAATAACCCGCTAAAAAAGCAGCGACGAAAAATCAGCGGGCTGCAGTGACGGCGCACGATCCCGCCCAGCCACATGCCGCCCAACGCCGGCAACAGCGCCAACAACGAACCGCCGAGCAGCGCGCCGGGCAGCGCCTGATGCCAGGCCAAACCGGCGGCCAGCGCCAGCGTCGAGACGGTGAACGACAGCCCCAGCGCCTGCACCAGATCGTCGCGCGCCAGGCCCAACGCATTCAGATAAGGTACCGCCGGTATGACGAACACGCCGGTGGCGCCGGTCAGCGCACCGGTCACCAGGCCGCACAACGGCCCCAGCCAAGGTTCGGTCGCGGCGGAAATGCGCCAATCGAAACGGGTAAAACCCAACAGCGCATAACCGAACAGGCAAACGCCCAACGCCAGCGGCGCCAGGCGGCCGTCGCTGGCGGTGAGCGCGCCGGCGCTCAGCAACGTGCCCAACGTGACGCACAGCATCATCGGCCACAGCCGACGGCACAGCGCCCCCAGCATCGGCCCGCACAGCAACTGCCACAGGTTAGTGATCAGTGAGGGCAACAGCAGCAGCGCGGCGGCCTGCCCCGGCGGCATCATCAGGCTAAGCAGCCCCATCGACACCGTCGGCAATCCCAGACCGATCGCCCCTTTGACCGTGCCGGCCAGCGTAAAAATGCCCGTCAGGGCGATAATATCCAGTAGCGTCAGCGACATGCGTCTATCCTTATGGCAATCAACGGCCCGATTGTGACCAGCGGCGCGGCGCGGCACAATGCGGCAATGGCAGAGCCTGCCTGCGGCAAAGACAGAGGGAGAACGCATGCATTTTGACTTTATCGATCTGCGGCTGCTGGTGGCGGTGATCGAGACCGGCAGCATCACCGCCGGCGCCGAGCGCGTCGGGCTGTCGCTGGCCGCCGCCAGCGCCCGCATGCGCGGGCTGGAGCAGCAGGCAGGTGTGGCGCTGCTGACGCGCAATCCGCGCGGCGTCCAGGTAACGGCCGCCGGTGAACGCTTATTGCAACACGCTCGTTTGCTGTTGCAACAGCGCGACCGGCTGCGCGGCGAAATGGCCGAGTTTGCGCCGGGCCAGCGCAGCCAGCTGCGCATCGTCGCCAATACCGTCGCCGCCGACGCCTTTTTGCCGGAGCTGCTGGCGGATTTTCTGGCGCTGCACCCGCACACCGACATCGCGCTGGAGGAGCTGCCCAGCCCGGCTATCGCGCAGGCGATCGCCGAACGGGCGGCGGATATCGGCATCGTGGCGGATCACGCCGACCTGCGCGGTCTGGTCAGCTATCCTTTTCGCCAGGATCGTCTGGTGCTGGCGCTGCCGCCGGGGCATGCGCTCAGCGGCCGCCGCCAGATCGGCTTTGCGGACGCCCTGCCTTTTGATTTTATCGGCCTGCCGCAAGAGAGCGCGCTGCAACAGCATCTGGAGCAGCTGGCGATACGCAGCGGCGGCCCAATGCGGCTGCGGGCGCGCGCCGGCCATTTCGACGCCATCTGCCGCATGGTGCTGCGCGGCGCCGGGCTGGCGGTAATGCCGGAAGAGAGTGCCCGGCGCCATGCAGAAATTCAACGCAGCGCCCTCGCGCTGACGGACGATTGGGCGACCCGGCGTCTGTCTATTGCGGTGCGTGAACTGGCGCAGCTGCCGCTGCCGGCGCAGCGGCTGGTGGCGTTCCTGCGCCAGGGAGAGGAGGATCTTGCCGACCGCACGGCAACGGATTAACCTTCAACCTTTCTCTAACGCCTCGACGCCAAAAAAGACGAAGGGCGCATCACGCGCCCTTTTGTTGACTTACCGGGAATGGACGAACTTACTCGTCCTTCAGCCCGCGGTTGAGCAGCATCGGCTCGATGCTCGGCTCTTTGCCGCGC
The DNA here is from genome assembly GCF_059740205.1 of Serratia sp. LTN-2. NCBI lineage: Bacteria > Pseudomonadati > Pseudomonadota > Gammaproteobacteria > Enterobacterales > Yersiniaceae > Serratia > Serratia sp. LTN-2. Next base: position 8,821 of record NZ_JCAXDO010000011.1, read on the forward strand.
CAGTCGATGTACAGCTTCTCCAGATCCTGGCTGTTGCCGCGCGACAGGATCATGTCGCGGAAGCGCTGGCCGTTTTCGGCGGTCGGTCCGCCGTGCTCGGTGAACCACTGGAAGGCGTCGTCCGCCAGCATTTCCGTCCACAGATAGGCGTAGTAGCCCGCGGCGTAGCCGTTACCCCAGATGTGCTGGAAGTAGCTGGAGCGGTAGCGCGGCGGCACATAGCTGAGATCCACCTTGTCTTTTTGCAGCGACTCGGCCTCGAACTTGTCCACGTCCTGCTGCGGCTGATCGGCGGTCAGCATGTGCCAGTGCATATCCAGCAGCGCGGCGGACAGCAGCTCGGTCATGCTGTAGCCCTTGTTGAACTTGTCGGCCTTCTTGATCTTGTCGACCAGTTCCTGCGGCATCGCCTCGCCGGTCTGGTAATGTTTGGCGAAGTGGCTGAACACTTTCGGATCGCTGACCCAGTGTTCGTTGAACTGCGACGGGAACTCGACGAAGTCGCGCGCGGTGTTGGTCCCCGACAGGCTCGGGTATTCCTGATCGGCGAACATGCCGTGCAGCGCGTGGCCGAACTCGTGGAACATGGTGATCACGTCGTCATACGACAGCAGCGCCGGCTGGCCCGGCGCCGGTTTGGTGAAGTTGGCCACGTTGTAGATCACCGGCTTGGTGCCGTTGAGTTTCGACTGATCGACGAAGTTGCTCATCCAGGCGCCGCCGCCCTTGTTGTCGCGCTTGAAGTAATCGGTGTAGAACAGCGCCAGCGATTTGCCGTCCTTGTCGAACACTTCATACACCTTGACGTCCGGCTGGTAGACCGGGATGTCCTTGCGTTCTTTGAAGCTGATGCCGTACAGCAGGTTGGCGGCGTAGAACACGCCGTTGTTCAGCACGTTGTTCAGCTCGAAGTAAGGTTTGATCTGCGACTCGTCCAGATCGTACTTGGCCTTGCGCACCTGTTCGGCGTAGAACTGCCAGTCCCAGGCCTGCACCTTGAAGTCGCCCTTCTGCTGATCGATCACCGCCTGAATGTCTTTGGCTTCACGCTCGGCGCGTGCGGTGGCCGCCGGCACGATGTTGCGCATAAAGCTCAGCGCGGCATCCGGCGTCTTGGCCATCTGGTTTTGCAGCTTCCAGGCGGCGTAGTTCGGGTAGCCCAGCAGTTTGGCCTGCTCGGCGCGCACCTTGGCCAGACGGGAAATGGTCTGGCGGGTATCGTTGCCGTCGCCTTTTTCCGCGCGCGTCCAGGAGGCGTCGAACAGCGCTTTACGGGTGTCGCGATCTTTCAGGCTCTGCAGCAGCGGCTGCTGCGTGGTGTTCTGCAGCACCAACAGCCACTGTTTCTCCAGCTTGCGCTCGGCGGCCGCCTGCGCGGCTGCGGCCAGCTCGCCTTCCGACAGGCCGTCCAGCTTCGCCGGGTCGGTTATCGCCAGCGCGCCGTTTTTGCTCGCCGCCAGCAGTTTGTTGGTGAACTGGGTACTCAGCGTCGCCGCTTCCTGGTTCAGCGCTTTCAGCTTGGCCTTGTCGGCGTCCGACAGGTTGGCGCCCGCCAGCTCGAAGTTTTTGTAGGTCACTTCCACCAGCCGACGCGATTCCGGATCCAGCTTCAGCGCATCGCGATCCTGATAAATGGCCTTGATGCGCGCGAACAGCTTGCCGTTGAGCATGATGTCGTCGTTCAGCGCCGCCAGCTTCGGCGAAGTCTCTTCATCCAGCTTCTGCAGCGCATCGCTGGTGTTGGCCGAGGTCATGGCGCCGAACACGTTCATTACCCGCGTCAGCAGCGAACCGGCCTGCTCCAGCGCCACGAAGGTGTTCTTGAAGTTGGGCTTGGCCGGGTTGTTGGCGATCTTCTCCACCTCTTCCCGCTTTTGCTTGATGCCCGCTGCGATTGCCGGCGCGTAGTCGCTTTCCTTGATCAGGTTGAACGGCGGTGCCTGGAACGGCAGACGGCTTTGATAGAAGAACGGATTTTGAGTCTTTTGCTGGTCGTGATGATTGGCTTCACCGGTCACGGTAGCCTCCTTCGCCTGGCCGCTGGGCAGCGCGCTATGGTCGGCGTGTGGTTGGGTTTCTGCTGCCTGTGCCTGCGAGCCCAGCGCCATGCCGATCGCCAGCACCAATGTGGATAAACGCATCAAATCGAAACTCCTCCATGTTCACGGAATAAGGTCTCGGGGAATGGCTCCCTCTGAGTCACTACCTAGCTTAGGCGCAGTTGGCAGTTTGAGCAAAAACAAGTGATTAGAAGTTAGTCGCCTCGCCAACCTGCTGTATCAGGAACGTCAGCAGCGCACGCGTTTTGGCCGGCAGATAGCGGCGGCCGGGGTAAACGGCATACAGCTGCAGCGGCGCCGGCGGCAACGTCAGCGGTATCTCAACCAAACGTCCGTCGGCCAGAAACGGCCGGCAGCCGAGCTCGGAGAGCATGGCGAAGCCCACGCCGGCCAGGGCGGCCTTCAGCGCCATCTCCCCGCTATTGACGCGATAACGCGCATTGACCGGTACGGTAACGAAGGTTCCGTCCGGGTGGACGAACTGCCACGGCCTCCCCTTCAGCGCATCCACCGTGCTGATACAGGGCAGTTGCGTGAATTGTTCAATCTTCGACGTCGGCGGCCATTGCGCCAACAGCGCCGGAGCGGCTACCACGATGCAGGGAAAGGTCGCCAGCGGCTGCGCGATATAGTCGCTGTCGTCCAGCATGCCACGGCTGATCATGACCGCCAGATCGACATCGTCCAGCAGCGACGCCATCCCCGCCAGATTGGTGACGCAGCTGATTTCGATCTGCGGATGCTGCACGGCGAAGGCCGCTAACGGATCGCCCAACAGGTAGGGCCCCACTTCATTGGGCACGCACAGACGCAGCGGCCCACGTAGCTGTTGCTGCCGTTCGCTGAGCGTTTGCGCGGTGTGATCGAGCGACGCCAGCAGCGGCTGTGTCCGCTCATGCAATAGCTGGCCGTTCGGCGTCAACCGCATTGAGCGGGTGCTGCGTTCGATTAATCGCTGGTCGAGCTGGCGCTCCAGCTGCGAGATAGCGCGGCTGACGTTAGAGGTCGGCATGGCCAGCGCCCGAGCGGCCCCGACGAAACTGCCTTGTTCCACCACCGCCACAAAAATGCGTAACAGGTTTAAATCCAATTTGGCGCGCATGATTATCCCGGTTTTGATAATAAACCCTGCCATTTCTACCACCTAATCCTGGTAAACGCCAAACGCTACACTGCCGGCCTGATTCTGCAACCGATGGATGCTTATGTCCCCGACAAGAAAGCTTACGGCGATCGCGCTGGTTATCGCCTTTATTCAGTTCACCAACGCTCTGGAATACATGGTGTTCAACCCGATATTCCTCTATATGGCCGCCGATTTTTCGGTGCCCGTCAGCTTCGCCGGCTATGTCAGCGCGGCCTATACGCTGGCCGCGGTAATTTCCGGCATCGGCGCGTTTTTCTGGATCGGCGGCGTTGAGAAGCAGCGTTTTCTGCTGTTCAACGTCGCGCTGCTGGGCGTGACGACCTTACTGATCGCCGCCACTCAGCAGTTCTATTGGCTGCTGGCGCTGCGGCTGTTGGCCGGTCTGTTGGGCGGCACCACGATGGGCGTCGGGATCGGCTTGCTGCTCAACGCCGCGCCGGCCGCGCTGCACGGCCGGATGCTGGCGACGGTGATTTCGTCCTTTTCGCTGGTGAGCATTGTCGGCATGCCGGGCATGCTGTACCTGTGCGAGGTGGCGAGCTGGCGCGTTGCGCTGGTGGCGATCGGTGGGCTGTGTCTGCTGGCGGCGGTGTTGGTGGCGCTGTTCGTTCCCAGTGATGCGCCGCAGCCGCAGGCCGCCGCCCCCGCCACGCTCGATCGCCGTTTGTTGCTGTTCGCCTCCGCCGCCGGCCTGACACAGTTCAGCCCGATGCTGCTGATCCCGGTACTGGCGCCGCTGCTTACCCAGCGGCTACAGGTGGCCGACGCGCATTTGGCCTGGCTGTTTCTCATCGGCGGCGTGGCCGGCTATCTGGCGACCGTGCTGGCGGGACGCTGGCTGCAACGTTTTGGCGCCGTGACGCTGACGCTGGGTGCCACGCTGTTGCTGTTGGGTAGCCTGTGGTTGGCGGCGTGCGGTGGCGATCGCGGCGAACTGTTCATGATTGCGTTTCTCGCAGCGGCCTACGCGCGACTGGTGGCGATCTCTTCCCTGAGCATGCGCTGGCCGGACCATCAGCAACGCGCGGCCTTCGGCGTGCTGCAAACCGCCCTGATACACCTGAGCGCCACGGCGGCCTTTTTGCTCTCCTCCGCGTTGCTCGGCAGCGGCTTCACCCCGCTCGGTTTGCAACGTCTGTTATGGCTGTGCGCGCTGAGCGCCGTCGTCGCCGCGCCGCTCAGCGTTTGGCTGCAGGCGCGGCTGCGTCAGCGCGCCGCCTGATAAACCACCTTACCGTCCACATAGGTGCGATAAATGTTGCGATCGTCCCCCAGCGTCATCAGCACGAACCCTTGTTCCGCCGACGTGGCGCTGTTGGCGCAGCGCAACTGCTGCAGCGGCGTCACCGCCGGATCGAGCACCACGAAATCCGCCTCTTTGCCGACGTTGAAGTTGCCGATTTTGTCGTCCAGCGACAGCGCGCGGGCGCCGCCCAGGGTGGCATGGTAGAACGCCTCTAAAGCAGAGAGCCGGTAATGCTGCAGCTGGCCGACCTTGTACGCCTCGCCCAACGTGCGCAGCATGTTAAAGGTGGTGCCTGCCCCCACGTCGGTGCCGATGCCGAGCTTCACCCGCTTGCGCCAGGCCTGCTGCAGGTCGAACAGCCCGCTGCCGAGGAACAGGTTAGAGGTGGGGCAAAAGGCGATCGCCGAGCGGGTATCGCACAGGCAGTCCCACTCCTGCTCCTCCAGATGCAGGCAGTGGGCGAACACGCTTTTATCGCCGGTCATGCCATAACGATGGTAAACATCCAGATAGCTCCGGTGCTGCGGGAACAGCGCTTTAACCCAGGCCACTTCCTGCGGGTTCTCGCTCAGGTGCGTTTGCAGCCAGACGTCGGGATACTCTTCGCGCAGCCGCTGAACCTGCGCCAGCAGCGCCGGCGTACTGGTGGGCGCAAAGCGCGGCGTAATGGCGTAACCGAGGCGGCCTTTGCCGTGCCAACGTTCAATCAGCTCACGCGTCTGGCGGTAACTCTGCTCCGGCGTTTCCAGCAGCGCCTCCGGCGCATGGCGATCCATCATCACCTTACCGGCGATCAGGCGCATGTTCAGCGTTTGCGCCTGGCCGAACAAGGCGTCGACCGACTGTGGATGCACCGTGCCGAACACCAACGCGGTGGTGGTGCCGTTACTCAGCAACTGCTGCAGAAAGAAGGCCGACATCTCGTCGGCGTGCCGTTGGCAGTCGTAACGGCTTTCGGTCGGGAAGGTGTAATTGTTTAACCAGCCCAACAGCTGGTCGCCATAGGCGCCGATCATTTCGGTTTGCGGGTAGTGGATGTGGGTATCGATAAATCCCGGCACGATCAGTTTGTCGCGATATTCCGTGACCGCGAAGCCCGGCGGCAGCAGCGCCTCGCCCTGCTGCCAGCTGCCGAACCAGACGATGACGCCGTCGTTCAGCAGCAGCAAACCGTCGGGAACATGCCGCAGGCGTTCGTCGAGCTGTTGCGGCTCCTCCACACAGGCGGAGATATCAAAAAAATTGCCACGAATAGCCGTGGTGAATTGCAGTGCCATTATTTTCTTCCTTGTCGCGACCGGCGCGCCTCACCCGCGTAATAACCCACGCAGATGAAACAATGCCTTTTGTTACCCAAACGCTAAGACCGGCTTAAGCATAGCAAGCCGTATGCCAGTTGACGGCGCCAAAATACATTATTGTTAAAAAACAAAATGATATTAATTAATCAAGGGGAATTGACCGGCAAAAAAGAATAAAGCAAACCATCGATCCTCTCCGGCAGATCAATAGCAACCGTTTGCCTGCCAAAATAACACCGCGCCGCTGCACCATGAATGGGCAAGCGAATATCTTCACGGCGCACGGCTTATTTCAACGCCGCGCCTGGGGGTTGAATCTCGGCCTGAGGACAACGGCCAAACTTGAAACGATAACCATTCTCAATTATCATCCGCGCATCTTTTTGACCAGCAATGCGAAAATCATGTCCGCCACCGCTTCTGCCCCGCACACCGCGCTATCGCGCCTCTACGCCACCCATCACGCCTGGTTGCAGGGATGGCTGCGCCGACGGCTGGGCTGCGCGTTCGATGCGGACGACGTGGCGCAAGATACCTTCATGCGCCTGCTGAAAAGCGACGCCGCGGCGACCCTGCGCGAACCGAAAGACTTTCTGGTTACCGTCGCCAAGCGGGTGATGGTCGATCTGTTCCGCCGCAGAACGCTGGAGCGCGCTTATCTGGAGATGCTGGCGCTGATCCCGGAAGGCTACGCCCCGTCGCCGGAGCAGCGCCAGAGCCTGCTGGAAAGCCTGCAGCAGATCGACGCCATGCTCGACGGCCTCGGGCCCAAGGTGAAGCAGGCCTTTCTGTTGTCGCAGCTCGAAGGCCTGGGTTATGCGGACATCGCCGCGCGCCTCGGCGTGTCGGTCAGCTCGGTTAAAAAATACATGGCCAAGGCCACCGAACACTGCCTGTTGTTCAGCCTGGAAAACGACGTTTTCTCATGAGCAACGCCATCACCCCGGAGCAGCGCCAGGCGCTGAAAATGGCTGCACACTGGTACGCCCTGCTGTGCGATGAGCACGTCACCGAACGCCAGCGCCAACAGTGGCAAGCCTGGCATCAGCAGCATGACGATCACCGCTGGGCATGGCGGCGCGTCGAAGCGTTGCAGAGCCAGCTACAGGGCGTGCCGGGCAAGTTCAGCTACCGCGCGCTCGATCGCGCCGGCCGCCAATCGGCGATCGACCGCCGCACGCTGCTGAAAAGCCTGCTGCTGTTGCTCGGTGTGGGCAGCGGCGGCTTCTTTTATCAGTCCCCGCTCGGCCGGGAGCTGCGCGCCGACTACCGCACCGCCACTGGCGAAATCAAGCCCATTGTATTAAGCGACGGCACCCAGCTGGTGCTGAATACCGCCAGCGCGGTCGATGTGCATTACGACGATCGCCAACGGTTGATCCGCCTGCACACTGGGGAAATCAGCCTGATCACCGGACGCGACGCCCGGCCGCTGTGGGTGCAAAGCCCGCAGGGGGCGATGCGCGCGCTCGGCACCCGCTTTTTGGTGCGCGAGAGCGGCGGCGAGACGCGTCTGACAGTGCTCGAGCATGCGGTTGAAGCGCAGCTGGCGCAGGACGCGCGGCAAACGCGCCGGGTGGATGCCGGCGAACAGATCAGCTTCAGCGCCACGGCCTTCGGCGACAAACACCCCGCCGCGCAAGAGGACAGCTGGCTGCGCGGCGTGCTGAGCGTCAGCCAGTGGCGGCTGGAGCGGGTGATCGCCGAACTGGCGCGCTACCGGCGCGGCCATCTGAGCTGCGATCCGGCCGTTGCCGGCCTGCGCGTCAGCGGCAGTTTCCCACTCAACGATACCGATCGCGCTCTCGCCCTGCTCAGCCAGACGCTGCCGATACGTCTGCAGAGCTTTACCCGCTATTGGCTGCAGATCGTCCCCGCCTGAACTTTTTAAATGAAAATGATAAAAAATCGCATTTTTGATTGTCCCTTTTGCCTTGCTCATCCGACTCCCAGGAAAACACTGCAGCAATAAATAAAAATGATTCAGGAGAAGGTATGAACAACGCTTGGGGAAAGGTCGCTCCGGCTTCGCTTTGGGGAAAACGGGCCAAACCGCTGGCCGTGGCCATTGGCCTGGCATTCGCCGCACCGCTGATGGCGAGCGCCGCCAGCGCCGCGGCCACCTATCACATTCCGGCCGGTGAGCTGGACGGCGCGCTGAACGCGTTCGCCGCTCGCGCCGGCATCGCGCTCTCGGTAGACGGCGCGTTGACCGCCGGTAAACGTTCGCCGGGCCTGAACGGCAGCTACGGCGTCGACGACGGCCTGAATGCTCTGCTGGCGGGCAGCGGCCTGCAGGCCCGAGCGCTCGGCAACAACGGCTACACGCTGGCCAAACTGCCGCAGCCGCAGAAAGAAGAAGACATCACCGTAGTCGGCGACTGGCTGGCAGAAGGCCGCCAGATCGATGTATTCGAACATCCCGGCGCGCGCGACGTGGTGCGCCGCGAAGAGTTCGCCAAAACCGGCACCACCACCGTGCGCGAAGCGTTAAACCGCGTACCGGGCGTGGTGGCGCCGGAGAACAACGGCACCGGCAGCCACGATATGGCGCTGAACTTCGGCATTCGCGGCCTCAACCCGCGCCTCGCCAGCCGCTCCACCGTGCTGATGGACGGCATCCCGGTGCCCTTCGCCCCTTACGGCCAGCCGCAGCTGTCGCTGGCGCCGGTCTCGCTCGGCAATATGGATGCGATTGACGTGGTGCGCGGCGGCGGCGCGGTGCGCTACGGGCCGCAGAGCGTCGGCGGCGTCGTCAACTTCGTCACCCGCGCCATCCCGAAAACCTTCGGCATGGAGGCCGGCATGCAGGGGCAGCTCAGCCCGACCTCGCGCCAGGATCACCCGAAAGGCACCGGTAACCTGATGATCGGCGGCACCGCCGACAACGGCCTCGGCGCGGCGCTGCTCTACTCCGGCACCCGCGGCAGCGACTGGCGCGAGCACAGCGCGACCAAAATCGACGACGTGATGCTGAAAAGCCGTTACGCGCCGAACGAGGTGCACACCTTCAACAGCCTGCTGCAATACTACGAAGGCGAAGCGGAGATGCCGGGCGGCCTGAGCCGGGCGGACTACAACGCCAACCCGTTCCAGTCGACGCGCCCGTACGACAAGTTCTGGGGCCGCCGCCAGTTGGCCAACTTCGGCTACCAGTATCAGCCGGATCAGCAGCACAAGTTCGACGTGCAGAGCTTCTACACCTACACCCTGCGCAGCGGCTATCTGGATCAGGGTAAAAACCTGACGCTGTCGCCACGCGAATACTGGGTGCGCGGCGTGGAACCGCGCTACAGCCAGAGTTTCCGCTGGGGCGATTCGGCGCACGAGGTCGGCGTCGGTTATCGCTACGTCAGCGAATCCACCCACGAGCTGCGCTACTACACTAAAGCCAGCACCGGCAAGCTGCCGTCCACCGCCAGCCCGTACGATCGCGACACCCAGTCCGGCACCGAGGCGCACGCGTTTTATATCGACGATCGCATCGACATCGGCGACTGGACCATCACGCCGGGCATGCGCTACGAATACATCAAGTCGTATCAGAACAACTACATCAAGAACAACCGCCTCGACGTCAGCTATAACGCGCCGCTGCCGGCGTTGAACGTGATGTATCACCTGAACGAATACTGGAACCTGTACGCCAACACCGAAGGCTCCTTCGGCACCGTGCAATATAGCCAGATGGGCAAAGCGGTGGACAGCGGCAAGATCGAACCGGAGAAGGCGCGCACCTGGGAGCTGGGCACCCGCTACGCCGGCGATGCGCTGACCGGCGAAATCGGGCTGTTCCTGATCAACTTCAACAACCAGTACGACTCCAACCAGGTGACCGACAGCGTGACCGCGCGCGGCAAAACCCGCCACGCCGGGCTGGAAGGCAGCCTGCGTTACGATCTGTCGCAGCTGACGCCGAAACTGGACGACCTGACCGCCTACGCCAGCTACGCCTACGTCAACGCCACCATTCGTGAAGACGGCGGTTACAAGGGCAACCAGGTGCCGTTCTCGCCGAAGCATAAAGGCACGCTGGGGCTGGACTACACGCCAGGCAGCTGGGCGTTTAACCTTAACGGCGAATTCCAATCCAGCCAGTTCGCCGACAACGCCAACACCGTGGCGGAAAGCGCCGACGGCAGCACCGGCCGCATCCCCGGCTATATGCTGTGGGGCGTGCGCGCCGCCTATGATTTCGGCCCGGAAATGGCCGGCCTGAATCTGGGCGTCGGCGTGAAAAACCTGTTCAACCACGAGTATTTCACCCGCGCCTATGACGACAACAACAAAGGTCTGTACATCGGCCAACCGCGCACGATCTATCTGCAAGGTTCGGTGAAGTTCTGACCCTCAGCGGCGGGCGGCCAACCCTGCCCGCCGCTTTCCCCACCAACGTGACGACGTCACGAAATGCCGCGCTTGCGCACCGCCGCAGCGGTGAAAAATAAGTCGCTTCTGACGCCAATACGCGTAATATCGACGATCCGCCCCGATTTATGGGCGCGGATTTTTTGCCGTTCTGGCCTGAAAAGCGAGGGAAAATAACATGAATCACAATGACCTTTCTCAGTGCCGCGTGGACACCGACCGTTTGTTGATTGCCCCCTTTACCGCAGCAGACGCCGACGATGTTTACCAGGCGATCACCCCCACTCTGACGCGCTTTATGACCTTTGAACCGGAAGCGTCGCCGGAAGACTTCGCCAACGTCTGGCAAAGCTGGCTGCCGCTGATGCGCGAAGGCGAAGAAGTGATCTTCGTCGCCCGCCGGCGCGAAGACCGGCAGTTCGTCGGCGTCGGCGGCGCGCACAACCTGCGCAGCCACACCCCGGAGCTGGGTATCTGGGTGAAAGAGGGCCTGCATGGCCAGGGCTACGGCCGTGAAATCGTGCAGGGTATCGCGCGCTGGGCCAGCGAGCGCTTTCAGCCGCCGCACTTTCTCTACCCGGTGGCCGAGCAGAATACCGCCAGCCGCCGCCTCGTCGAGTCGCTGGGCGGCGTGCTGGCAGGCCGCTGCGAACGCATCAAGTATGACGCGGTGGTGTACCACCTGCCGCCTCAACGCTGATCGGCCCGGTTTGCTTTTTTTCTTTCCGCCACGATAACCGCTGCCACTGCCTGCGGCTTTGTGCTAATGATAGAGGCATGTAGGGTAAAAACAGTTGAGGAACAGCAACATGATTATTTTTGTTACCGGCGCCACCTCCGGTTTCGGCGAGGCGATCGCACGCCGTTTTATCCGTGAAGGCCATCGGGTGATCGCCGCCGGGCGCCGCCTTGAGCGTCTCGAAGAGCTGCAGGAAGAACTGGGCGAAGCGCTGCACATCGTGCGGCTCGACGTGCGCAACCGCGCCGCCATTCAGCAGGCGATCGAAGCGCTGCCGGTCGAACTGCGCCAGATTGACGTGCTGGTGAACAACGCCGGGCTGGCGCTGGGGCTGGAGCCGGCGCACAAGGCCAACGCCGATGACTGGGAAACCATGATCGACACCAACGCCAAAGGGCTGGTGAACATGACCCGCGCGCTGCTGCCCGCCATGGTCGAGCGCAACGTCGGCCATGTGATCAACATCGGCTCCACCGCCGCCAACTGGCCTTACGCCGGCGGCAACGTGTACGGCGCCACCAAGGCGTTCGTCAAGCAGTTCAGCCTGGGCCTGCGCGCCGATCTGCACGGCACGCGCATCCGCGTGACCGATATCGAGCCCGGCCTGGTGGGCGGTACCGAGTTCTCCAACGTGCGCTTCAAGGGTGATGACGGCAAGGTCAACAAAACCTACGAAGGCGCCGATGCGCTGACGCCGGAAGACATCGCCGAGTCGGTGTTCTGGGTCGCGACATTGCCGGCGCGCGTCAACATCAACACGCTGGAAATGATGCCGGTCAGCCAGTCCTTCGCCGGGCTGAACATCCACCGCGGCGCCTGAGCCGCGACGGCGGGAGGCGACTCCCGCCGCGTTTCCTCAGGCCGCGCGCCAGCCGGAAACGATAATCAGCATGCCCGCCAGCGCCACGCCGGCGCCGACCCAATCCAGCGCAGACAGCTTCACGCCATCCACCACCCGCAACCACAGCAGCGCCGTCGCCACATACACGCCGCCGTAGGCCGCATAGACCCGCCCGCTGGCCGCCGGATGCAGCGTCAACAGCCAGACGAACAGCATCAGGCTCAATGCCGCCGGCAGCAGCAGCCAGGCGCTACCCTGCTTCTTCAGCCACAGATAAGGCAGGAAACAGCCGATAATTTCAGCCAGGGCGGTCGCAAAAAACAACAGCGTAGTTTTTAACATCGGTCGCAGTTTTCTCTCGGTAAATTAAACGAATCGGCGCTTGGCTGGTGAATTCCAGGAGCGCGGTGGTATATTTGTCACCACGCCTGCGGGCGAGGTAACGCCAGTGTCGCCATCATCAGGCGCACTCACTCATAAGGATGAAACGATGAAAACATTTTCGACCCAACGACTGCTGCGCGGGATGCTGCCGGTCGCCATGCTGGCCGTAATGGGCGCCTGGCAGGCGCCGGCGCTGGCCGCCACCTGCACTCAGGGCAGCACCTGCGTCACCGTCGATGGCAAAGGCAGCGGCGCGATGAGCACCGAAGAAGCGCGCCAGAGCAAAGAGCAGTGGAATGATACCAAAACCCTGCGCCACAAGGTTAATACCCGCGTCGAGAAAGAGTTCGACAAGGCCGACCGCGCGGCGGATGACGAAGATCGCTGCAACGACAGCAACAACGTTAACGCCTACTGGGAGCCGGATACCCGTAAATGTCTGGATCGCCAGACCGGGCGTCGGATTAATCCTTAATCCCCCTGCGGCGGGCGGGCGAGCGTGAAACCCGGCCGCCGTTGCTGCTATCCTGTTACAGGAAGTCCATTGTCTAAAAGGATGACGTGATGAAAAAAACGCTGATATTAACCGCTGTGCTGCTGGCCGGCGCGCCATTGGCGGCCCTGGCCTCCTGCGAAAGCGTGAAAGCCGACATTTCGCAAAAAATCGTCAATAACGGCGTTCCGGAGTCCGGCTTCAAACTGGAGATCGTGCCAAACGATCAGGCCGATCAAGCGGGCGGCCAGGTGGTTGGGCACTGCGAAAACGACACCCAGAAGATCGTTTATACCCGCCTGAACAACGGCGACGATCGCGGTGACGCGGCGCAGACCGGCACCAGCCAGGATACCTCCAACACGCAGTAAGCCGCACCGGCTACCCAGGGCGCGCTGCAGCAGCGCCCTTTCTCATCCCTTACGCCTGCTCCGCCTCTTCTTCTTCGCCCTGCGGCCGACAACGGGCCGGGATCAGCATCGCCGCCGCCAGCGCCAGCAACGACACCAACGCCGACACCAGGAACACCCAATGCAGCGAAGCCGCCACTTGCTGGGTCAACTGCGCCAGCGCCTCGCCCCCCATGCTGTGCCGCACCGCCGGCTCCATCAGCCGCTGCACCGGATCGTCGATCTGCGGCAAACGCCACTGCAGGTTGAGGTTCAGCGTCGCACCCAGAATGGCGGTGCCGATGGCCGATCCCACCATGCGGGTAAACACCGTACAGGCGGTGGCGATGCCACGAATGCTGTAATGGGCCGCGTTCTGCACCGAAACCAGAAACGTGGTATTGCACAGCCCCATGCCGGCGCCGACCATAAACGCCGCCACCCGGCCCCACAGCAGGCCGCCGTCCGGCTGCAGCATCAGCAGGATCAGGCCGCCCGCCACCAGCAGCAGCGCGCCTAACAGCGCCGTGGCGCGATACGAAGTCATCAGCATCAAACGGCCGCTCAGCGTGCTGGCCAGCGGCCAGCCGATCGACATCAAGGCCAGCGTGGTGCCCGCTTCCAGCGGTGAGCCGCCCATCACGCCCTGAATGAAGGTGGGCAGAAAGGCGCTGATGCCCATCATCGCCGCGCCGATCACCAGCCCGCCGATGTTGCCGGCGACGATCACCCGGCTTTGCCACAGCGCCAGCGGGAACAGCGGTTCGACCGCGCGCCGCTCCTGACGGATCAGCAGCGCCAGCGACACCGCCGCCAGCGCCAGCAGCGGCACCACCCACCATCCCAGGCTTTCCATCTGCAACAGCGCCAGCAGCAACGCGGAAACGAACAGCGTCAGCCAGGCGGTGCCGGCCAGATCCAGCGCGTGCCGGCGCAATTGCTGATGCGCCGGCAGATAGCGCCAAAGGAAGAACATCGCCAACAGGCCGATCGGCAGGTTGACCCAGAACACCAGCGCCCACGGCAGGTGCTGCACGATAAACGCCCCCAACAGCGGGCCGATGATCGCCGACACGCCCCATACGCTCGACAGATATCCCATCACTTTCGGCCGCTCGGTGGCGCTGTAGATGTCGCCGATGATGGTGGAAGCGATCGGCATGATGGCGCCGGCCCCCAGCCCCTGCAATAAACGGAAACCGATCAGCCAATACATGTCCGGGGCGAAACCGCACAGCACCGACCCCAGCAGGAACAGCGTGGCGCCGAAGAAGAACACCCGCTTGCGGCCGTAGAGATCCGCCAACCGCCCGTAGATGGGGATGGTGATCGCCTGCGACAGCAAATAGACCGCGAACACCCAGCCCAGCAACGAGAAGCCGCCGAGATCGCCGATGATGGTCGGCATGGCGGTGGCGACGATGGTGGCTTCGATCGCCGACATGAACATAGCCAGCATACAGGCGATCAGGATCAGCGGGCGGTGGGCGATAGGTGCGGGTGAAACGTTATTTGTCATGGCGTTATGCAGGCTTCCTGGCGTTTTTATTTTCCCTGAGTATATCAGCAAGCGCCTGCGGCAGGTTTATCCGCCCTCACATCCTGCCGCTGCCGCCGGCGAATCGCACCATTTGGACTAATTGTTACGGCGTAACGCTTTGCGGCGGATTTTTTTTACTTTCCGCGCATCCCAGCGCTGACGCGGGCTGAGGCGCAGATCCGCCTAAGCTCAATCAACTGATTTTGTTCATAAAACTTGGCATGGCCAACGACAGGGTGCTATACCTTCCCTAGCCGGGGTCATTGGGCTTCGTGCTTTCTCTAGTTTAAATATCAGTATCTTATGCTGATTAACTCACGTATTGAGCCACCGTTCAGCACGCTATGCCGAACACACCCTTCGCTCAATGTCGCTAACCTCATGCGAAACGCCCGTTTTGTACCGCCACGCCCGCCGGGCAGTGGGTAACAATCAGAGTGGAGTGCGCCGCCGGCCGCTCCGCGCAACGGAGGACGCAACATCATGCATAAGTCCGCGCCATACCGGCGCCTGCTCTTCGGGAGCCTGCTGTTTATCGCCGTCATCGCGCTGCTGATTTACGGCATCGGTTGGAAAACCCTCATGTCGCGCCGGGAAGATTTGATCTACCTCGGCCAACAGCACATGTTCCTGGTGGTGTGTTCCATGCTGCTGTCGCTGCTGGTCGGCATTCCCAGCGGCATTTTGCTGAGCCGCCCCTTCGCCCGCCGCTGGGCGGAACACGTGATGCAGATCTTCAACGTCGGCAACACCCTGCCGCCGCTGGCGGTGCTGGCGCTGGCGATGGTGATCATCGGCATCGGCGATCGGCCGGCGGTAGTGGCGCTGTTCCTCGCTTCGCTGCTGCCCATCGTGCGCAATACCTATGCCGGTCTGCGTTCGGTGCCGCCGGCGCTGACAGAGGCCGCCAACGGTATTGGCATGACCGCCGGGCAGCGGTTGCGCCAGGTCGAACTGCCCCACGCCCTGCCGGTGATCTTCGCCGGGGTGCGCATCGCGATGGCGATCAACGTCGGCACCGCGCCGCTGGCGTTTTTGATCGGCGCCAGCAGCTATGGTGAGCTGATCTTCCCCGGCATCTACCTGAACGACTTCCCGACGCTGATCCTCGGCGCCGCCGCCACCGCGCTGATCGCCCTGCTACTCGATCTGGCGCTGGCCGGGCTCGGCCGCCGACTCAGCCCGCACACCGCATCCTGAAGGGAGAGACGCGATGACTCGATGGTTACAACGCACTTGCCACGCGCTGCTGTTCTCCTTGCTGATGAGCGGCGCGGCCGCCTGGGCCGCCCCCTTGACGCTGGCGAGCAAGAACTTCACCGAACAGCGCATTCTGTCGGCGATCACCGTGCAATACCTGCGGGCCAAGGGATTTCAGGTCATACCCAAGACCAACCTGGCCACGGTGATCACCCGCAACGCCATGATCAACAAGCAGATCGACATGACCTGGGAATACACCGGCACCTCGCTGATCATCTTTAACCACATCAATAAGCGCATGTCGCCGCAGGAAACCTACGACACGGTGAAAAAACTCGACGCCAAACTCGGTCTGGTGTGGCTGCAGCCGGCGGACATGAACAACACCTACGCCTTCGCCATGCAGCGCCAGCGCGCGGAAAAAGAGCAGATCCGCACGATGTCGCAGCTGGTGGCCAAAGTGGAACAGGTGCGCAAAAACGACCCGAAACACAACTGGCTACTGGGACTAGACCTGGAGTTTGCCGGCCGCTCCGACGGCCTGAAGCCGATGCAGGCGCTGTACGACATGCCACTGGATCGCCCGCAAATCCGCCAGATGGATCCGGGCCTGGTGTACAACGCCATCCGCGACGGCTTCGTCGACGCCGGGCTGGTGTACACCACTGACGGCCGGGTGAAAGGCTTCGATCTGCAGGTGCTCGAAGACGACAAAGGCTACTTCCCGAGCTATGCGGTCACGCCGGTGGTGCGCGCCGAGGTGTTGCAAAACACGCCGGGGCTGGAAGAGGCGTTGAACACGCTGTCGAAACAGTTCAATAACCAGGTGATCACCGAGCTTAACGCCAGGGTGGATATCGACTACCAG
The DNA here is from genome assembly GCF_059740205.1 of Serratia sp. LTN-2. Lineage (NCBI taxonomy): Bacteria > Pseudomonadati > Pseudomonadota > Gammaproteobacteria > Enterobacterales > Yersiniaceae > Serratia > Serratia sp. LTN-2. Next base: position 25,400 of record NZ_JCAXDO010000011.1, read on the forward strand.
ACGCCGCAACAGGTCGCCGACGCGTTCCTCAAGCAGCGCGGCCTGATTTAGGGAGGCATGATGAATACCTTACTTTACGCCTGGCAAAACTGGGCCTATATCGCCGGATTGACGCTGGAACACCTGCTGCTGGTCGGCGTCGCCGTCGGCCTGGCGATCCTGATCGGCGTGCCGCTCGGCGTGCTGATCGTCCGCCACAAGTGGCTGGCGACGCCGGTGCTGAGCCTGGCCACGCTGGTGCTGACCGTGCCCTCCATCGCCCTGTTCGGGCTGATGATCCCGCTGTTTTCCTTAATCGGTCACGGCATTGGCTATGTGCCGGCGATCACCGCCGTATTTCTCTACTCGCTGCTGCCGATCGTGCGCAATACCCACACCGCGCTCGACAACCTGCCCGGCGGGCTGCGCGAGGCCGGCCGCGGCATCGGCATGACGTTCTGGCAACGCCTGCGCTGGGTGGAGATCCCGGTGGCGCTGCCGGTGATTTTCGGCGGCATCCGCACCGCCGTGGTGATGAACATCGGCGTGATGGCGATCGCCGCGGTGATCGGTGCCGGCGGCCTCGGCCTGCTGCTGCTCAACGGCATCAGCAGCAGCGACATTCGCCAGTTGATTACCGGCGCCGTGATGATCAGCCTGTTGGCGATCGTCCTCGATTGGTTATTGCACCGTTTGCAAATTGCGCTCACGCCCAAGGGGATCCGCTCATGATTAAATTGGAAAATCTGACCAAACAGTTCATGCAAAAGAACGGCACGCCGTTCAACGCCGTCGACAACATCAATCTGGACGTGCCGGAAGGCGAAATCTGCGTGCTGCTCGGCCCTTCCGGCTGCGGCAAAACCACCACGCTGAAGATGATCAACCGCCTGATCGAACCTACCGCCGGCGCCATTCTGGTCAATGGCGAAGACACCAGCACGCTGGATACCGTCAGCCTGCGCCGCAAAATCGGCTACGTCATCCAGCAGATCGGTTTGTTTCCCAACATGACCATCGAGGAAAACATCACCGTGGTGCCGCGCATGCTGGGCTGGGACAAGAAACGCTGCCACGATCGCGCCGAGGAGCTGATGAGCATGGTGGCGCTGGATCCGAAGCGCTTTTTGCACCGCTACCCGAAAGAGATGTCGGGCGGGCAGCAGCAGCGCATCGGCGTGATCCGCGCGCTGGCGGCCGATCCGCCGGTGCTGCTGATGGATGAACCCTTCGGCGCGGTGGATCCGATCAACCGCGAAACCATCCAGAACGAGTTTCTCGACATGCAGCGCCAGCTGAAAAAGACCGTGATGCTGGTGAGCCACGACATCGATGAGGCTCTGAAACTTGGCGATCGCATCGCGGTGTTCCGCCAGGGCAAGATCGTGCAGAACGCCAGCGCCGATGAGCTGTTGGCGCGGCCGGCGAACGAATTCGTCGCCTCCTTTGTCGGCCAGGATCGTACGCTGAAGCGCCTGCTGCTGGTACAGGCCGGCGACGTGGCCGATCAACAGGAAACGGTGACGGTGCGCCGGGAAACGCCGCTGGCGGAGGCATTCGGGCTGATGGACGATATCGACGCCCGCTCGGTGACGGTGGTCGACGCCGACGGCAAACCGTTGGGCTATGTCAAACGCCGCGAGGCGCGCGGCGCGCCGGGCGTCTGCGCCGACAGCCTGCACCGTTTTCGCGTCACCGCCAGAGCGGAGGAAAACCTGCGCGTGGTGCTGTCGAAGCTGTACGAGCACAACACCTCCTGGATGCCGATCGTCGATGAAGACGGCCGCTACAGCGGCGAAATCTCGCAGGATTACATCGCCGACTACCTCAGCTCCGGCCGTACGCGCCGGGTGCTGACCCCGCAGTAATCCGCGCCGGGGCGACCGCCGCCCCGCCCATGCCGCAGTTTGATAAAGATTCACTGGTCATCGGCCGGAGCGCCAAGCACAATGCGCTGATGACCCTTTGATTTTTCTCACGACGCCGCCCACGCATGAAAAGATTGGTCCACTTGCACCACTATCGCGCCCTGCTGCGCAGCCTGTTTATCGCCGTGTTTATCGGCGTCGCCGCCGCCCTGGCGGTGTGGCTGTTTCACCGTTCGATGATTGGCCTCGAGTGGCTGTTGCTCGGCAATGCCGACGGCAGCCTGGTGGCCGCCGCCGCCGCGCTGCCGGGCTGGCGGCGCGCGCTGACCCCGGCGCTGGGCGGGCTGGCGGCGGGCCTGCTGCTGTATATCCACCAGCGCTACCGTCACCAGCGCCCGGCGGCGCCCACCGACTATATGGAAGCGATAGAGACCGGCAACGGCAAGCTGGACACCGGCGCCAGCCTGGTGAAATGCCTGGCGTCGCTGCTGGTGGTGTCGAGCGGCAGCGCCATCGGCCGCGAAGGCGCGATGATCCTGCTGGCGGCGCTGGTGGGCTCGCTGTTCGCCCAGCGCTTTACACACGAGAAAGAGTGGAAACTGTGGGTGGCCTGCGCCGCCGCCGCCGGGATGGCCAGCGCCTACCATGCGCCGCTGGCGGGCAGCCTGTTTATCGCCGAGATCCTGTTCGGCACCCTGATGCTGGCCTCGCTCGGGCCAGTGGTGATCGCCGCGGTGAGCGCGCTGCTGATGACCAACCTGCTCAACGGCGGCCAGGCGCCGCTCTATCTGGTGACGCCGCTCGCCGCCCCCTTGCCGACGCAATACCTGCTGATGGCGCTGGTCGGCGTGGTGGCCGGCGCCGGCGGGCCGCTGTTTTTATGGCTGATGACCGCCACCGGCCGCGCCTTCCGATCGCTGCGCCTGAAACCGCCGTTGCAGCTGGCGCTGGGTGGCCTGATCGTCGGGCTGCTTTCGCTGCTGTTCCCGCAGGTGTGGGGCAATGGCTATAGCGTGGTGCAGGCGCTGTTGATCGCGCCGCCAGGGGTGTTGCTGCTGGGCGCGATCCTGGTGTGCAAACTGCTGGCGATCCTCGCCAGCAGCGGTTCAGGCGCGCCCGGCGGGGTCTTCACCCCGACGCTGTTCGTCGGCGCCGCGCTCGGTTCGATGATCGGCCAGCTGTTCGGCCTGTGGCCGGGCATGGATGCGGCGGTGCCGCTGCTGCTGGCGCTGACCGGCATGGCCACCCTGCTGGCCGCCACCACCCATGCGCCGATCATGGCGGCGCTGATGGTGTTTGAAATGACCGGCGAATACGCGCTGCTGCCCGGCATTTTGCTGGCCTGCGTGATCGCCACCACCGTGTCGCGCGGTCTGCGGCCGGTATCGGTCTACCACACCGCGCCGCCGCCCAAACGCGAGGCTTAAAACTCGCCCTGCTGCAGCAACTTCCTGAACTGCGGGCACTGCAGGTGCTCCGGTTCAGGGCAATCGACCATGTGCTGCAAACCGGCGCGCACCTGCCCCAAACGCCGCAGGGTGCGATCCAGTTCTTCAATCCGCGCCGCCAGCAGCCGGCGATCGAGGGCGATGCGTCCGCGCTCGTCAAACAGCGAGGCGATCTCATCCAGCGTAAATCCCGCCAACCGCCCGAGAGCGATCAGCTTCAGTTGATCCAGCACACCGGCGGCATATTGGCGGCGTAAACCGTTGCGGCCTATCGACGCGATCAGCCCCTTTTTCTCGTAATGCCGCAGTGCCGAGGGCGCGATGCCGCTCAAACGCGCCACCTCGCCAATATCCAGTTCTTTTTCCATTGACTTGAAGTCGACTTTAAGTTGCAAACTGTGCGCACATTACACCATGAGTGACTTTAAGGACACGAAAATGACGACAGAAATTTTACTGATGATTGTGCTGACCGGAGTGGGCGCCACGCTGTGCACCGACCTGTGGGCCATCGTGCAAAAGCGCGTGCTGGGCATCCCGCCCCTTAACTACGCGCTGGTTGGCCGCTGGTTTATCGGCCTGTTCGACGGCCGGTTTTATCACGCGCCGATCATGGCGTCGCCGGTGCGGCGAGGAGAAAAAGCGACAGGATGGTTGCTGCACTATGCGATCGGCGTAGCCTTCGCCTTTATCCCGCTCGGTTTGGCGGGCATCGGTTGGTACGCCGCACCGGCGCCGCTGGTCGCACTGTTGAGCGGCTGGCTGAGCCTGGCGGCGCCTTTCTTCGTGATGCAGCCGGCGCTGGGCTTTGGCGTGGCGGCGGCGAATACCCCCAACCCGACGCGTAGCCGCATCATCAGCCTGCTGGTGCATACGGTGTACGGCCTGGGGCTGTTTGTCTCCGCCCGTCTGTTGGCCCCTTTGCTGGCCTGACCGCGCTAGCGCAGCAGCGTGGAGATGTCGAGATAGTGCGCCAGTTCGCGCTGTTCCGCGCGCGGCAGATACGGGATCTCACCCAGCAGCGGCGCAGGTATGCGCTGCTGCAGCGCCGCGATGGTTTCGGCATAGTGCGCCAGCCCCGGATTGATGCGGTTGGCCACCCAGCCCAACAACGGCAGGCCGTCGTTGATGATCGACTGAGCGGTCAACAACGCATGGCTGACGCAGCCCAGTTTGATGCCCACTACCAGCACCACCGGCAGTTGCTCCTGCACCACCCACTCGGCGTAAGGCCGCAGATCGTTCATCAGCACCCGCCAGCCGCCGCTGCCCTCCACCACTACCGTATCGGCTTTGGCCGACAGATCCCGCAGGCCGCTGCTCATCACGCCGTAGTTGATGTCCTCGCTCGCATGGGCGTGAAACACCTCATCCAGACAGGTGATGGGATTGATCTCCTCGTAAGACAGCGGCAGGCTGGAGGATGCCTGCAATACCAAAGCGTCTTTATTGCGGATGCCCTCGCTGGTTTCCTGGCAACGTGCGGCGATCGGCTTATAGCCGGCCACCGAACGGCCGTTGGCGGCCAGCGCCTGCATCAACCCGCGTGAAACCACGGTTTTACCGACGTCGGTATCCGTGCCTGTAACAAATAAACGCTTCAACATGAATAAAATGCCCCGGAATGCCCCGTTAACAATGTGTCGCCGCATCGGCGGCGAGGAAGTCTATCGGAAAAATTCTAGGGGATGCTGCCGCGTAGGGGCTTGAGGTAGCTCAATCTTTTGCGGATTAATAAGATGTTCTGAAGTTAGCCTTGCAGCAACTGCACCAGCAATGAACCGTTATACAGCGCCTCTTTCACCAGCGCCGCGCCGGGCATGGTGCCCTGATTGAAGAACTGCGTGGATTCGACCTTGACCTGCTCGCTGTAGGCCGGCAGCGCCTGCTGCCGAATGCAGGAGGCGATGGCCGGATGCAGGATCTCCGCCGCGCGGTTGAGCGGCGATCCTACCAGGATCTTCTCCGGATTGAACAGGTTGACCATGATCGCCAGAATGCGCCCCACGCTGTGGCCGACGCCGAGGATGATGTCCCGCGCCAGCTGATCGCCCGCCAGCGCCGCGTCGCACAGCGATTCGACGGTCAACGGCGCGCCGTGCAGGCTGGAACTCATCGAGCCGCTCAGCCGCTGCTGGGCGATCTCCAGCATGTTCTCGATGCTGGCCACGGTCTCGAGACAACCGTGGTTGCCGCAGTAGCAGCGCTTGCCGTAAGGATCGACCTGGGTGTGGCCAATCTCCACCACGCTGTGGCTGCCGGCGTGCAGCACATGGCCGCCGGTGATCACCCCGGCGCCGACGTTGTGGTCGATCACCACCTGAATCACGTTCTGGCTGCCGCGCGAAGCGCCGTACAGCGCCTCGGCCATGGTCCAGGCGCTGATGTCGTGCTGCAGGTAAACCGGCAGGCCGGTGCGGGTTTCCAGCGCCGGGCCGAGCGGCATCTCCAGCACGTCGTAAAACGGCATGCGGTGTACCACGCCGGACTGCACGTCGATCATGCCCGGCAGCGTGATGGCGATCGCCGTCAGCCGTTCCAGTTTGCTTTGGTGGCGGATAAAGAACTGATCGACTTCGGTCAGGATGCGTTTCAGCAGCGGTTCGGGGTGTTCGGCAGCGAGCGGCAGCTGTTCCTCCACCACCAGTTTGCTGCTGAGATCGCGCAGCGCCAGCGTGATGCTGCCACGGCTGATGCGGGCGGAAAGGTAGTGCCAGGCTTCGGTGTCCAGCACCAACCCCACCGCCGGCCGCCCCCGGCTGCCGATCTCCTGGTACTCGGTTTCCTTGACCAGATGGGCTTCCAGCAGCTCGCGCACGATCTTGGTGATGCTGGCGGGCGCCAGCTGCGCGCGTTTTGACAGTTCGATGCGCGAAATCGGGCCCAGCTGATCGATTAGCCGATAAACCGCCCCCGCATTGGTCTGCTTGATTTGATCAATATGCCCAGGCTGCCCAACCGCAATCACAAACCTGCTCCTACTATTTTTCGCGCTTCTAAATAAAGACTAGGGGTTATGGTGGGGCTTTTGTCATACAGCGTCAACTATTTGATTCGTTATGTGATTTGCTGCACAAATTCCTCGCAATTTCAGCGTGAATTGAATTTTATTTGCCCAATCTCAACGTCATTTCAGCATCAACGCCATCAGCGACTGCGCCGCCGCGGTCAGCGGCCGCCGGCGATGATGAACCAGCCACACTTCGGTGGTGGCGTCCGGCTCCGCCAGCGGCAAATAGCGCACGCCGTCCACCCGCACCCGGGCGAAAGAAGCCGGCAGAATCGATACCCCCAACCCGGCGGAGACCAGACCGATGATGGTCATCGCTTCTCCCACTTCCTGGGTGATATACGGGGTGATACCGGCCTTGCTCAGCAGCAGCAGAATTTCGTCGTACAGCGCGGTGCCCACTTCACGCGAGAAAAATACGAACGGCTCCTGCGCCAGATGTTGAAAACGCAGCGCGCCGCCGGGCGTTTCCGCCAGCGGATGCCCTTCCGGCACTACCGCCACCAGCGGTTCGCGCAGCAGCAGCTGATAGTGCAGCGCTTCCGGCAGCCGCGTGTTGCGCATCACCCCCAGATCCAGTTCACCGTTCAGCAGCGGTTCGATCTGCTGCTTGGTGTTGATTTCGCGCATCTTGATATGTACCTGCGGAGACTGCTGGCGAAAGGCGCGCAGGCTGCGCGACACCACGCTGATAAAGGGCGCGGAGGAGGTAAACCCGATGGTCATTTCCCCCAGTTCGCCGCGATCCAGGCGCGCCGCCTTTTCCGCCGCGCGCCCGACCTGATCGAGCACCTGATAGGCTTCTTTAAGAAACATCTCCCCGGCCTGCGTCAAACTGACGTTGCGGTTGTTGCGCGCCAGCAGCCGCGCGCCGACCATCTCTTCCAGCGCCTGAATTTGCTGGCTGAGCGGCGGCTGAGAGATACGCAGCCGTTCAGCGGCGCGGCCAAAATGCAGCTCCTCGGCCACGGCGATAAAGTAACGCAGGTGTCTCAATTCGATATTCATATGTAAAACGTCTTAATTTGAATTATTAATATATTAGACAAAAAACTAGCCGCTCCCTATCATTTTGTCATCTGTAAAGTGTCTGTTATCTCCCCGAAGTTCGGTAAGGAAACGCTGTGACAACCCCTGTGCGTTCTGCGGCCGTGATGCCGTCGACGCTGGCCGCCAACGATGACGCGGCCGCTGCGCCAAAAGTAAAACGCTCCACCCTCAACAATAAACTCCCCTATATCGAACGCGGCACGCCGCAGTTTATGCGCGTAACGCTGGCGCTGTTTTCCGCCGGGCTGGCGACCTTCGCGCTGCTCTACTGCGTGCAGCCGATTCTGCCGGTGCTGTCGCAAGACTTCGGCGTATCGCCGGCGGAAAGCAGCCTGTCGCTCTCGGTCTCCACCGGCCTGCTGGCGATCGGCCTGATGTTCACCGGGCCGCTGTCCGACGCCATCGGCCGCAAGTCGGTCATGGTGGTGGCGCTGCTGCTGGCGGCGGTTTGCACGCTGATTTGCGCCTTTATGACCAGCTGGCACGGCATTTTACTGATGCGCGCGCTGATCGGCCTGTCGCTGAGCGGCGTGGCGGCGGTCGGCATGACCTATCTCAGTGAAGAGATCCATCCGAGCTTCGTCGCCTTCTCGATGGGGCTGTATATCAGCGGCAACTCGATCGGCGGCATGAGCGGCCGCCTGGTCACCGGGGTATTGACCGATTTCTTCTCCTGGCGCGTATCGCTGGGCGTCATCGGGCTGTTTGCCCTCGCCGCCGCCTGCATGTTCTGGCGCATCCTGCCCGCCTCGCGGCATTTTCGCGCCAGTTCGCTGCGCCCGCGCACCCTGCTGATCAACTTTAAACTGCATTGGCACGATAAAGGGTTGCCGCTGCTGTTCGCGGAAGGTTTCCTGCTGATGGGCAGTTTCGTCACCCTGTTCAACTACATTGGCTATCGCCTGCTGGCGGACCCTTATCACCTGAGCCAGGCGATCGTCGGCCTGCTGTCGGTGGTGTACCTCACCGGCTCCTACAGTTCGCCCAAGGCCGGTGCGCTCACCTCACGCTTCGGGCGTGGCCCGGTGCTGCTGGCGTCGATCGCAATTATGCTGATCGGGATTCTGATTACCGCGCTGCCGCAGGTGCCGGCGATCTTTATCGGCATGATGCTGTTCACCGCCGGTTTTTTCGCCGCCCACTCGGTGGCCAGCAGCTGGATCGGCCGCCGCGCGCGCCGCGCCAAAGGACAGGCGTCGTCGCTGTATCTGTTCTGTTATTACGTCGGCTCCAGCGTGGCCGGTACCCTCGGCGGCGTGTTCTGGCACAGTTTCGGCTGGAATGGCGTGGCGGCGTTCATCAGCCTGATGCTGTTGCTGGCGCTGCTGGTGGTGCATTACCTGAAACGGCTGCCGGAAGCGGCGCGCCTGTGAATGGAAAAAGCCGCGGTGGTTAGCCGCGGCTCGTGATGCCAACGCTGTGATTATTGACCGGGTTTCCAGCGAGTTTGCAGGTATTCCACCGCCTGATGCGTTTGCGGCTCAGTCAGATAACGCTGCCGGAACAGTATCGTTCCTCCCATCCCCGGCAGGCTTTCGTTGAGATCCAACTGCCTTTTCAGCTCAGGGACGCCGCCGTCGAAGGTCCAGGCCGGTTCGCTGGCGGAAGGCGTACCCACTTTATACAGCGCCACCCCGGCATAGAGCCGGACCGGCGTGCCTTTCACCACCTCGGCCCACCAGTTGGCCAGCACGTCGTAGCGGACAATTTCACGCTCAAAAGGCCAGTACAGCTGCGGTGCGATATAGTCGAGCAGCCCCAGTTTTACCCACTGGCGCGTATCGGCATAGGCCGTATCGTACGATGGCGCGCCGGCCTGAGTCGCTGAACCGGCAGGATCGTCCGCCTTGTTTCGCCATACCCCCGCCGGGCTGACGCCAAACGCGACGGCGGGCTTTAACGCTCTCACGGTGGCGGAAACCTGCTTTATCAATTGCAGCGTGTTGTCTCTTCGCCAGCTGGCCTTGTCTGCAAACCCTTTGCCGTATTGGCGATAGGTCCTTTCATCATCCAGCGGCGATTGCGGCGTTTCGTAATAGAAATAATCGTCAAACTGGATGCCGTCGACATCATAGTTTCTGACAATTTCCGCCACGACGCTGGTGATCCAGTTGCGCACGTCGGGCAGGCCGGGATCGAGCACGAAGCGATCGCTGGCGGTGCGTACCCAGTCGGGATGCAGCGCATAGACGCTGGCCGGCGGGGACTGCAGCGTATGGTTAAGCGCATCGATCGTTTGCTGCCCGGTGTTCATGGAAACCCGATAAGGATTCAGCCAGGCATGCACTTTGATGCCGCGCCGACGCGCTTCCTGCAGCATAAAGGCCAGCGGATCGTAGCCCGGGTCCTGGCCCACCGTGCCGGTCAATACCCCAGACCAGGGCAAGATGTTCGAGCGCCACAGGGCCGTGCCGTCCGGCTTAACCTGAAAATACACCGTGTTAATCCCGGCTCTTGCCATCTCGTCCAGCGCGTCCGTCAGCCCCTGCTTCTGCTGGCGAACCCGCTCTTGCGCGGTGGCCGCTTTCAGGGAGGCCGCCGGCGGCCAGTCCAGGCCAATAACCGTGGCCAGCCAGATGCCCCGCATCGGCGTTGCCGGCGGTATGGGCTGCGTGGGCTTCTCCGGCTCGGGGGGCTTAGCGCATCCGCCCACGCCCAGCATGGCGGCCATCAACAGCCATCCGCCTAATTTTGTTGCGCCTGTCGGCATCAGTGTTCTCCTTCCGTGAGTGACGGTTATCCCATGTCGCGGCGTGCGGAGCAAGAAACCGCCCGCTTTCGCAACGCGGTTTAGCGACCGGCGCCGCCCTTCTCAGACGACGCCTCTCCTTATCCCATCACCAGCTCAGCCCAGTCCCGCGAGGGAACGCCACCTTGCCGGTATTGGTTTGCTCATCGTAGTCATGCCAGGTATTAACCGGCAGTTTGCCGTGCGGTTTGATTTTACCCGTCAGCACCTGCGCCAGCGATACCATCGAGTGGCCGCGCCACACGCCACTGTCATAGCCGTAATAGGAATAGGTAGCGACAGCCGCCTCCACCTCTGCGGCATAGTTCACGATATCGTAAGGTGCGCGCAGTGAAAGATGAACGCGCTTTTTCCCCTGTTCGGCGGCGTATTTCAGCCATCCCGGATAAGGACTGGTATCATTAGCCGCCCCGGTTGCGGAGGTAACCACGCCATCCTGCTCGGCAGGCGTAAAGCGGGTTGAGAGCGTGCCGAGCAGGAACACGTCGCAGCCGGCAATATGTTCCCTGATCTGGGCATCGCTCAGTTCCGTTTCCTTCGCGGCCACGACGTTCTGATACCCCTCCTGCGCCATCACGTTCGCAATGCCTTTGGCCTGCTCGCCCCATGGCGTCAGAATAAAGTAGCGCAGCGCCTTGTCCTTTAACGGCAGCAGACGTTGACGGTTGATAACGACGGTAATGGAACGATCGGCGATGCGTTTCTCCAGCTGATGCGCGGAAGACGAAACGCCGTTTGAACACGATTTATCGCTATGGCCCATCAGGTTATGACGTAATTTGAGGCGCAAAATGCGCTCGACAGAGGCATCGATATCGGCCTCGCTGAGATGCCCGCTTTTCACCCGCTGCGCAATGTAGCGGATAAGCTCGGGCAGCAGGTTCGCCTGCGCCGGCGAGGCGATGCTGACAGGCATCAGAGCGATGTCCACCCCGGCGACAAAGACGTTTTCAGCCGCCCCTTGCTGGCTGAAATGCTCGGCAATCGCGCCCATATCCAGCGCGTCTGAAATCGTTACGCCGGCATAACCCAGCTCATTGCGCAGGATCTGGGTCTGGATTTCGCGCGACATGGTGGCCGGCACCGTGATTTTTTCACCGTTGCGGGTGTCGATCTGGCTGTTATCCAGTGCGGGGTACTGAATATGCGCAGTCATCACCATATCCGGCGCCGCGCAGCGATCGATAGCCTGTTTGTAAGGGGCGATATCGATGGCAAAAGCCTCTTCCCGCGTGCGATCGACGCGGGGCAAACCGGTGTGCGAATCGGTGGAGGTGCTGCCATGGCCGGGGAAATGTTTGTACGCGGTGATCAGCCCCTGCTGTTTCATCCCCGCCACCATGTTTTCCGCCAGGCGGGCAACGGCGTTTTTATCATCGCTGAAGGCGCGAACATTAATCACCGGGTTGAACGGGTTGGTGTTAACGTCCACGACCGGGGCAAAGTTGGTATTGATATGCAACGCACGCATATCCTGGGCCATCAGTTTGCCCTGTTCAACGGCGAGCTGTTTATCCGCGCCCCCTTCAATCGCGGCGGCCAGCGCCATATTGCCGGGGAATGAGGCGTAGTCGCCGCGTGGCAGCCGGAAAACGTTGCCGCCTTCGTTGTCCGTGCCAATAAACAAACCAACGCCCGCGTGGGTTTTCATCGCGGCATACCAGGCCGTCAACGTTTTAATCTGCTGTTTGTCTTTTAGATTATTGGCAAACAGGATCACCCCACCGATGTGGTTATCGGCGATCAGTTTGCCAATGGCTTCGTCGGGAACGGTCATATCCTGATTGCTGCTACCGTTCTGATCCCAGTAGCGAAAATCCAGCATGATTTTTTGCCCGATTTTCTCTTCCAGCGTCATGTTTTTGACTTTCTGTTTAATATCCACAGTAAACCTCCGTTTAAAGCACCCGTTAATGACAGAAAAAAAGATAACCCGAAGGGCTCACAGCGTCCTGCCATTCTGTTTGTTTCAGCGGTTGGACAACGGCAAACGGAAAATGGATCAAACAAAATATCAACCAACAGAAAAAATCCATCAATGAATCAAACCCCTACCAATGCAATGTCTATTTCGCGCCCTGCTGTAGAAGGCCCCTCTGGCGCATTTTTCGCTGGCAAGCCGAGTGGCCAGTGAAGCCGCTCCCTCCTCGTTTGCCGATGTTGCCCCTAGTCCGCCACTCTTCTATAGTATGTTGTAACTAAAATAGGAGCGCGCGATGAGCAGATACGATGTGATTGGCCGAATGAACACCTGCTTTGCCGAGCTGGAGCAGGCGCTCGGCGCGTTGCAACAGCAGATAGCCCCGCTGCGGTTGCTGGCGGCGCGGGTGTTCAGCCTGCCGGAGGTAGAAAAAGGCCAGGAGCATCAGGCTATTTCGCATATCGCGGTCGAGCAGCATGTGGGGCAAGCGGCGCGCGATCTGGCGCTGGAGCATTATCAGCGGCTGTTCATTCACCACAACCGGGAGAATGTCAGCAGCAAGGCCGCCGTGCGCCTGCCCGGCGTTATCTGTCTGGCGGTGGAGCAACCGGAATATCAGGCGCTGCAAACGCAGCTGGCGCTGATCAACCGCCTGAAGGGCGAGCTGGAGCAGATTATCACCGTCGATTCCGGCCTGGCGCCGGAGCAGCGTTTCGAATTCGTGCACACCCATTTGCACGGGCTGATCACCCTCAGCGCCTATCGCACCCTCACCGCCCTGACCAATCCCGATTCCGTGCGCTTCGGCTGGGCCAACAAGCACATCATCAAAAACGTCAAACGGGACGACATTCTGGCGCAGCTGGATAAAAGCCTGAAAGCCGGCCGCGCGGTGCCGCCGCACAGCCGCGAACAGTGGGCCGCCCTGGTCAGCCGTGAGATAGACGACGTCAGCCGGCTGCCGCAGCAGGCTACGCTGAAAATCAAGCGGCCGGTAAAAGTGCAGCCGATCGCCCGGGTGTGGTATCAGCAGCAGCAGAAACAGGTGCAGCACCCCTGCCCGCTGCCGCTGATCGCCCTGTGTCAGGTTGAAAGCGGCGCCGCCGTGCCGAAGATCGGCGAGCTGCTCAACTACGACGCCGAGGCGGTGAAACACCGTTACAAACCCGACGCCAGGCCGCTGCGGCTGCTGGTGCCGCGCCTGCACCTGTACACCGACGACGCTACTCGCTGAGGGTATACACCCGCAGGCGATGGCCGTCCGGATCCCGCGCGACAAAGGTGTAGCCGAACTCCATCTCGGTTGGCGTTTGCTCGATAGTCAGCCCAAGTTCGCGCCACTGGTTATAGCGCGCCTCCACCTCTTGCGCATCCTGGCACAGAAAGCCCAGCTCACCGCCGCCGCCGGTCAACGTGGCGGCAGGTTCCACTTTTTGCCTGGCCCACATTCCGAGTTTGAAGCCGTTGTTGAGCACGAACAGGGCGAAGCCGGGGGAAAGCTCCTGTGGCGCCTGCCCCAGCAGGCGTTGATAAAAAGCGGCGCTGTTGAGTGGGTTATCGACGTAAAGCATCGTCATGCTGGGAAGGGTCATCGGTCTGTCCTCTGAGTGATGGGAACCGGTCGGTTCCCGATAGGCACAGACTAAGGCGTGCGACTGACAGTTTATGGCAGCAGTGTGCCGCTATTGTTCCGCAATGCCCTCGCTGAGACGCCACTCTTTCAGCAACCGCCGTCGGCCGCGCGGATAGCGCTGTTCCAGCGGCGTGGCGGCCTGAATGCGATCGAGGCGAAAATGGCGAAAGGCCTGACGCAGCTCGCACCAGGCGACCAGCATCTGGAACTGGTCGAAAAAACCCAGTGCAAAGGGCCACAGCAGGCGTTCGCTGCGCTGCCCCGCCAGATCGAGATAGTCGATCTGCAGCTTGCGCTCACGGCGAATGGTGTCGCGGATCAGCACCCGCATCTCATCCGCCACCGGCGGCGCCTGAACCGGCGCGATCAATAGCGTGTTGGCCTCCAACTCTTCCCGCAGCGCCGAAGGCAGCACATCGGCGATCTTGGCCAGCGCCTGGCCCGCGGCGTCCGCCAGCTGGCTGTCACCGCGGCGCCTGACCCAGCGCATGCCCAACACCAGCGCTTCTATCTCCGCCTGCGAAAACATCAGCGGCGGTAGCATAAAGCCGGGGCGCAGCACATAGCCGACGCCGGCCTCGCCGACGATCTCCGCCCCCTGTTGCTGCAGCGTAGCGATATCGCGATACAGCGTGCGCATGCTGATGCCCAGCGCCTGCGCCAACGCATGGCCCGCCACCGGATAACGGTGGCTGCGCAGCAGCTGCATCAGATCGAGTAAACGTTGCGCGCGCGACATATCACGGCTCCCTGCATAGCGAGGTTTGGACAAAATCGGCAAAGGCCCGCGCCTTGGCCGAGACGAAATGGCCGCCGGGGAACACCGCCCACAGCGCCAGCGGCGGCAGTTGCCAATCCGCTAATGCCGCGATCGCCGCCCCGCTTTGCAGTTCGCTGCGAAACAGGCCTTCGCTGGCGACGGTAGCGCCGAAGCCCGCCAGCACCAGCTCGCGCACGCACTCCGCCGCGTTGACCCGCATGCGCCCCGGCAACCGCAGCATGCGCTGTTCCCCTTCACGGCTGAAACGCCACTGCTCGCCGCCGCCCTGGCGATGGTAAATCACCATCTCGTGCCGCAACAGATCCTCCGGCCGCTGCGGCATGCCGGCGGCGGCAAAATAATCGGGCGTGCCGATCACACATTGCTTTACCTCACCCAGCTTGCGCGCGGTAAAGCCGGAATCCTCCAGCTCGCCGACGCAAAGAGCAATATCGATGCCCTCTTCAATCAGCGACAGGTTGCCGTCATCCAGCAACAGATCGACGCTCAAACGCGGATTGGCGCTCATAAACGCCGTCAGGTCGGGCAAGGGCACGATGCGGGCGAACACCGCCGCCGAAGCGACCCGCAGCCGCCCGCTCAGCGTCTCGCCAGCGTTTTGCACCAGCGCTTCGGTCTCCGCCAGCTCGTTCAGAATGCGCCGAGTGCGTTGATACAGCTGCTCCCCCGCATCCGTCGGCTGCAGGCCGTGGGTCGAACGCAGCATCAGGCGTGTGCCGAGCTGCTGTTCCAGGCGCGCCACCGCCTTCGAGACCGCCGGTTGCCCTACGTGCAGCCGCCGCGCCGCCGCGGTAAAGGAACCGCTCTCGTAAACGCAGGCATAGGTTTCGTAATCGGCAAATTTGCCCATGCATTCCCTCATGGAATAACGGTTAACACCTCTGGCAGTCTACACGCGCCATTCCGGAATGGGCAAGATAAGCGCACCCCCTCATTCCCGTCAGGAGAACGCATGACTCTGCAAGACAAACTCGATGCCTTCAAAGCGGCATTCGAAGCCGGCCAACTGCCGCTCAAACTCGCTGCGCAAGATCACGCGCTGATGCGTGAGGCGATCCAGGCGCAGATCGCGTCAGGCATCGCCGAACGCGCACTGAGCGTCGGCGACGTCGCGCCCGGCTTTACCCTGCCGGACAGCGAAAACCGGCCATGCGCTTCCGCAGCGCTGTTGGCGAACGGGCCGCTGGTCGTCAGTTTTTATCGCGGGATCTGGTGCCCCTACTGCACGCTCGATCTACAGGCGCTGCAGGCCGCATTGCCCGCCATAGAGCAACGCGGCGCGCAGCTGTTGGCCGTTTCGCCGCAAAGCGCGATGCATAACCGCCAGGCCGCGCGCGATCACGATCTGACCTTTCCGCTGCTCAGCGATGCCGGCAACCGTCTGGCGGCGCAATTCGGCCTGCGTTACCGCCTGCCGGAGGCCTTGATTACCCTGTATCAACAACGGCTCGGCCTCGATCTGGCGCAGTTCAATCAGAATGACGACTGGACGCTGCCGCTGCCGGCGCGATTCGTCATCGCCCGCGATGGCCGTATCGCCTATGCCGAAGCGCACGCCGACTACACCCGGCGGCCGGAGCCGCAGGCGCTGTTATCGGTGCTGGAGAGATTGGCTTGAAAAGACGGGGCGCAAACGCGCCCCGTTAAGAGATGACGGCGAACGCGATTACTTCTGCATGCTGCCGACCATCGCCTCCGGCCGCACCCACTCGTCGAACTGCGCTTCGGTCAGATAGCCGAGCTTCAGCGCCGCGGCTTTCAGCGTCAGCCCTTCCTTGTGCGCTTTCTTGGCGATTTCCGCCGCCTTGTCATAGCCGATATGGGTGTTGAGCGCGGTCACCAACATCAGCGATTCATTCAGCAACTGGGTGATGCGATCGCGATTCGGTTCGATGCCTACCGCGCAGTGCTCGTTGAAGCCCTGCATGCCGTCGGCCAGCAGACGGATCGACTGCAGATAGTTGTGGATCACCATCGGGCGGAATACGTTCAGCTCGAAGTTGCCGGAAGCGCCGCCGATGTTCACCGCCACATCGTTGCCCAGCACCTGGGCACACAGCATGGTCATCGCTTCGCACTGGGTCGGATTGACCTTGCCCGGCATGATCGAACTGCCCGGTTCGTTCTCCGGGATCGCGATCTCGCCGATGCCGCAGCGCGGGCCGGACGCCAGCCAGCGCACATCGTTAGCGATCTTCATCAGCGAGGCCGCCAACCCTTTCAGCGCGCCATGGCCCTGCACCAGCGCATCGCAGGTCGCCAGCGCTTCGAACTTGTTCGGGGCGGTGACGAACGGCTGATGGGTCAATGCCGCCAGCGCTTTAGCGACGCGCACCGCGTACTCCGGATGGGTGTTCAGACCGGTGCCGACCGCCGTGCCGCCCAGCGCCAGCTCGGCGAGGTGCGGGATACTGTCTTCGATGTGTTTCAGGCTGTGCGCCAGCATCGCCGCCCAGCCGGAGATCTCCTGGCCCAGGGTCAGCGGCGTGGCGTCCTGCAGATGGGTGCGGCCGATTTTGACGATGTCGCGGTAGGCTTCGGCCTTGTCGCTCAGCGTCTTGTGCAACACTTTCAGCTCGGGGATCAGGTGCTCGCGCAGCGCAATCACCGCCGCCACGTGCATCGCGGTGGGAAACACGTCGTTGGAGCTTTGGCTTTTATTGACGTCGTCGTTCGGGTGCACCTTGCGCTCTTCACCGCGCACGCCGCCCAGCAGCTCGCTGGCGCGGTTGGCCAACACTTCGTTCATGTTCATGTTGGTCTGGGTGCCGGAGCCGGTTTGCCAGATCGAGAGCGGGAACTGGTCGGCATGGCTGCCCGCCAGCACTTCGTCGGCGGCTTTGATGATGACGGCGCCCCGCTCGGCCGGCAGCAGCCCGAGATCCACGTTCACCTGCGCAGCGGCGCGCTTGGTCAACGCCAGCGCATGGATCAGCGCGGTCGGCATCTTTTCGGTGGAAATGCGGAAATGCGCCAATGAGCGCTGGGTCTGCGCGCCCCACAGCTTGTCGGCCGGTACTTCGATGGGGCCCATGGAGTCTTTTTCGATACGAACGCCTGCCATCATTGTCTCCTTAGCATAATTCCTAAAATTGTAGGGTCAGGCCGACGCGCTACCCCCCGTCGGCACGCACTCCCAGTATAGTGACATAATAACTATTCGCATTAAGAGAGTTATCTCACAGCACGTTTCATCTCTTTGACCCATTGATGACGCGGTTATTTGCCATCGGTTAACCCGTGCAAAAATAACGTTGAAGAATGCGCCCGGATAATAGACACGCAGATAAGAACTAACGCGGATGCCGTGAATTAACGTTATTGATGCGCTGCGCCTGCAAATGGTTGAGCTCATCGATACGCTGCTGCTGCAGATGATTGATCTCATCGTAGGCGTCTTGCCGCTCATTATGGCGATACGCCCCGGCCGCCACCGCGCCGGCGGTGAGCGCCAACGGATGCGGTGCGGGCGCGGTCGCGACGGGAACCGCTGCCGGTGCGGGCGCAACGACGATCGGCGCCGGCGTTATCACCACGGCGCGCGGGGCGGAGTAGGGATAGGTGACGATCACCGCGGCCTGGGCTGCGCCGGTGCAAAGCCCCAATAGCAACAACAGTTTTTTCATGCGACAGACCTCTTGTTTCATTAAATTGACTCGTTAACGGTTACGGTAACGAGGTCTGTCATTCAGGTTTAAGCTCGGCGTGTGATCGCCCGGCGCAGCGCGAAAATAATAATAAGGGAATGGCTCAGACGGTAAAAAATAAATTCGGTCGACATATTTTGACATGCTGAAAATTAAATAATGCGGCAGGTTGTCCGAGCAGTCGGCAATAACCCCGCCTTCCCCAAAAATAATCGATTAACGGGTTTACCGGGCCGCCTTGAGGCCGGCGCGCCATTTGAGACGCCGATCGTTATCACGCTATACTTTGGCCGCATTGCCGGGCGCGACGTTATCCGGCGTTATTTTGATCGCGCCCATGATTTTTACCGTCGACGCGGGCGTATGATGGTCGTCGGCAAAGATTGAGATAATCATACAAAAAATCAGTAAGTTATTGGCCGTCAGTACGGCAATGACGCAAAGGACGTTTATCGACATGCAAAAAATGACCAACGCGGTACAGAATTACGCCTGGGGCAGCCACGATGCGCTGACTCGCCTTTACGGCATCGCCAATCCCGATAACCAGCCGATGGCCGAACTGTGGATGGGCGCGCATCCCAAGAGCCCTTCCCGCGTGCCGGGCGCCGACGGCGAGCTGCGGTCGCTGCGCTTTCTTATCGATGAAGACCAGCCAAAGCAGCTGGGTGCCGACGTCGCCAGCCGCTTTGGCGAGTTGCCGTTCCTGTTTAAAGTGCTGTGCGCCGATCAACCGCTGTCGATCCAGGTCCATCCGAGCAAAGCGGCGGCCGAGATCGGCTTCGCGAAAGAGAACGCCGCCGGCATCCCGCTGAGCGCCGCCGAACGCAACTACAAAGATCCCAATCACAAGCCCGAGCTGGTCTTCGCCCTGACGCCGTTCCTGGCGATGAACGGCTTTCGCGAGCTGGCCGATATCGTTTCCCTGCTGCAGCCGATCGCCGGCGCGCACCACGACATCGCCGCCTTCCTGCAACAGCCGGACACCGCGCACCTGTCGACCCTGTTCGCCAGTCTGTTGACGATGAGCGGCGAGCAAAAATCGCTGGCGCTCGGCGTGCTGAAAGCCGCGCTCAACAACCAGCAGGGTGAACCCTGGGATACCGTGCGCTTTATCGCCGGCTTTTACCCGGACGACAGCGGCCTGTTCTCGCCGCTGCTGCTGAACGTGGTGCAGCTCGCACCGGGCGAGGCGATGTTCCTGTATGCCGAAACGCCGCACGCCTACCTGAAAGGCGTGGCGCTGGAGGTGATGGCCAACTCGGATAACGTGCTGCGCGCCGGCCTGACGCCGAAATTTATCGACGTGCCTGAGCTGCTGGCCAACCTGCAGTTCCGCCCGCAGCCGGCGTCCGGCCTGCTGACCCAACCGGAACAGCGCGGCAATGAGCTGTTCTTCCCGATCCCGGTGGAGGATTTCGCCTTCTCGCTGCACGATTTGACCGCCGCTCCACAGGCGCTGACGCAGCAGAGCGCGGCCATCGTGTTCTGCGTCAGCGGTGAAGCGACGCTGGAAAAATCGGGGCAGCGCCTGGCGCTCCAACCGGGCGAATCCTGCTTTATCGGCGCCTTCGAATCCCCGGTCAACGTCAGCGGCAGCGGCCGCATCGCCCGGGTTTATAACCAGCTGGCCTAACCGTTGATAAATTTCAGCAAATTGCTTGCTGAAAGCGAGAGCTGCCCCCACAATTAAACGCCTGCGGGCGTTTATTGTCGGCCCGTATTTGCCCCCTCCCTCGCAACGGAGGGTTATAAGAAAAAAGGATGAAACAGAGCTATGAAAAAATCGTTAGTCGCTGTCAGCGTCATTGTGGTTCTTGGCGCAGCATGGACCGGGGCATCCTGGTACACCGGGAAACTGATCGAGCAACACATGGGCGAAGTCGTCGACAACGCCAACGGCCAGTTGAAAGCTTACCTGCCGAAAGCCGGCGTCAAGCTGAGCTATGAAAATTACCAGCGCGGCCTGTTCAGCAGCAAAGTGCGTTATGTGCTGCGTTCCGACGGCACGGATACCAGTGAGAACGCGGCGCTGAAAACCGGTGAAGAAGTGGCGTTCCTGGAAACCATCGATCACGGTCCGTTCCCCTTCGCCCAGCTGAAAAAATTCAACCTGCTGCCGAGCATGGCGTCGGTGCATACCGAGCTGGAAAATACCCCGGCGGTGAAAGGCCTGTTTGAGGTCACCAAAGGCAAATCGCTGTTTACCGCCGATTCGCGCATCTCGTACAACGGTGACACCGCGTCCGCCATCGACATCATCCCGCTGGAATACCAGAAGGATAAATCCTCGCTGAAATTCAGCGGCGCCACCCTCAACGCCGACGTGTCCAGCGATCTGAAGAACCTCGCGCTCGACGCCAACAGCGACAACATCACCGTGAGCAGCCCGAACGCTTTCGGCCAAACCGAGCAGATCACCTTCCAGGGCTTCAAGCTGAAAGGCAACAGCGACGAGAGCAAGTTCGGCGTTAAACTCGGCGATCAGACGATGACGCTGAAGCAGTTCAAGTTGGCGATTGACGGTAAAGACGCCGTGACCCTGGACGGCTTCAACCTGGTGAGCAAGTTCGGCGAGCAAGGCAGCAGCAATATCGGCGGCCAGATCGACTACACCATGGACGCGCTCAAGGTGCAGGGCAACGACTTCGGCGCCGGTAAACTGACGCTGAAAATCGACAACGTCGACGGCAAAGCGCTGAAAGATTTCTCCGATAGCTACAACCGCCAGACCATGGCGCTGCTGCAGCAGGGTGAAAATCTGGATCCGGAGGTCTACGAACAGCAGACCACCGAGATGCTGCAAAAGAACCTGCCGCTGCTGCTGAAAGGCAACCCAAGCCTCAGCATCGCCCCGCTGAGCTGGAAAAACGGCAAGGGTGAAAGCACCTTCACGCTGGATCTGGCGCTGACCGATCCAAGCCAGGCCGGCTCTCCGGCCGAATCGCCGGACCAGATGGTCGCGCGCGTGGTGAAAAAACTGGATCTCAGCCTGACCATTCCGGAAGCGATGGCCACCGAAGTGACCGCGAAGACCGCGCTGTTGCAGGGTTACAACGAGGAAGACGCGCAGAAGCTGGCGCAGCAGCAAGTGCAGGGTCTGGCGGCGATGGGCCAGATGTTCAAGCTGACTACCCAGAAAGACGGCGTGATCGCGAGCAAGTTCCACTATGCTGACAATCAGGTTGACCTGAACGGCAACAAGATGTCGCTGCAGGAGTTCATCGGCCAGTTCGGCCTGCTGGGCGGCGGCGCCCCGGCGGAAGACGACGAACCGGCGCAGGATGCGCAGCCTGTTCCGGCACCGGCGCAGTAATCGCCTGAAAGCCTGATCGAGGGCCCCCTGCGGGGCCCTTTTTATTTACCCCGCATAAACCGCATCGCGGATCTGCTGCGGATAGCGGCCGCACATGCCTTCGAACGCGGTATTGGTCAAGACAACCACGCTCAGCTGCGCCTCGGGATCAAAGAACCAGCTGTGGCCATAAACCCCGCCCCAGGCCTGGGTGCCCGCATGCTGCGGCGTATTTGCCGCCTCGGCATCTACCAGCAGCGCCCCGCAGAATCCCCACCCCCAACCTGGCCCTTGCGTTTGCGCCTCGGCGCCGACGTGCGGACTATTCAGCAAAGCCACCGTCTCCGGCCGCAGAATGCCCTGCCCGCCGCTGCGCAGCGCCTCCACCAGCCGCAGCACGTCGTCGGCATCGCCAACCATGCCGGCGCCGCCGGAAGGAAACGCTTCGGCGTCAAACGCGCGCGCCGGCGAGAATTCGACATCGGCGCCCATGTCCTCCGGCAGCGCCACCCGCACGCCTTCCGACATGCGCTGCGGCCCCTGCGGCGTATTGTAATACGGCGTCGCCAGGTTCGCGGCGTCGGTGGCATGGAACGCGGTATTGCCGAGCGCCAGCGGCCGCGCGACCCATTCGACAAACAGCTGCGGCAGCGACATGCTCGTCACCCGTTCAAGCACCGCCCCCAGCACGTCGATCGCCAACGAATAGTTGAAGCGCACTCCTGGTTCCGACAGCAAAGGCGCCTGCGCCAGCCGCCGCAGGTTTTGCTCCAGCGTCAGCGTCGAGCGCTCCACGCCGTCCTGGATCCCCATCTGGTGATATACGCCTGTCGGCGGCTGATTCAGCCGATAATCCAGCCCGGCGGTATGGCTCAGCAAATGACGAATTTTGATCGCCGGTCGACGGCCGTCGGCCAGCGCCGGGGTAAACCACGGCAGCCAATCGCTGACCGCATCGTCCAGCGCCAACTTACCCTGTTCGATCAAACGCAGCGCCGCCAGCACGGTATAGGGTTTGGACACCGACGACAGCCGAAACTGCGTTTCCCGCCGCATCGGCCGCCGCGCCTCGCGATCGGCATAGCCGGCCGCCCCGGCGTAGCAAATCTCGCCCTGCCGCGCCACCAGCACCACGCTGCCCACGATGCGGCCTTCGGCGATCGCCTGCCGATCGATAGCCGCGAGCCGTTCTGTTAACGTCTGTTGTTTCGCCAACATGTTTTTTGCTCTTTGATAAAAAGTACATTCAGTCTAGAACGTTATTCATAAATTAAAATACGGCATAATTTAATGGATCATTAAGCACAGGTTAGCAATCTATGAGTTCACTTTTGCAACTGCTGCCCTATTTCGAAGCCGTCGCGCGCCTGGGCAACTTTACCCGCGCGGCTAACCAGCTGGGCGTCACGCCGCCGGCGGTGTCGCAAAATATACAGGCGCTGGAAAATCAGCTGGGGGTGCGACTCTTCCACCGCACCAGCCGCTCGGTGCGGCTGAGCGACGAAGGCCGGTTGTTCTATCAGAAGGTGTCGCCGGCGATGAACCAGATCGACGCGGCGGCGGACGACGTGCGTACCCTGGGCGCACAGCCGGCGGGCCTGCTGCGCATTACGCTGCCGCAGTTGGCCGCTTCGCTGCTGGTAATGCCGCACCTGGCGGCGTTTCAGCGCCGCTATCCCGAGGTGCAGCTGGAACTGTTTACCGAAGACCGCTTTTCCGATCTGGTGCTGGGCAGTTTCGATGCCGGCATTCGCATGCACGCCATGCTGCAAAAGGACATGGTCGCCGTGCCGATCGACAACGGGCAACGCCGGGTGCTGGTCGCCTCACCCGACTATCTGGCGCGCTGCGGCGCACCGGCCACGCCGGATGAGCTGCTCGCGCACCATTGCCTGCGCTACCGTTTTCCCGGCAGCGGCAAACTGGAACCCTGGTATTTCAGTCAACATGGCGATGAACGCGCGCTGGACGTCAGCGGCAGTTTGATTTTTAACGAAGATAGGCTGATCAAGGATGCCGCGTTGGCGGGACTGGGGATTGCACAGCGTTTTCAGGGCACGGTGCTGAAAGAACTGGCGCAGGGCGATCTGGTGGAAGTGTTGCCGGACTGCGCCAGCGAGACGTCGGGATTTTTCATCTACTTTCCCGCCGGCCGGCATTTGCCGCTCAAGCTGCGCGCCTTTATCGATTTCATGCGCGAGCGGCGTGAACGGCAGCATCGGTAATAGGGGCGCCCCGTCGGCGCCCCTGTCCGTCAGCGCTTATCCAGCGCCTGGATGATGCGGTAAGCCGCCTCGACGCGATCGTCGTTCGGGAACCACTTGTTGGCCAGCATCACCACGGCGATATTTTTCGCCGGGATAAACACCGCGTAGGTGGAGAAGCCGCCGGTGGAGCCGGTTTTGTTATACCAGCCGGCGCGCAATTCCGGCTGCGGCGGCGTGAGGACGGTGGCCGGCGTGCCGTTCATGATCATCCCGGCGTTGTTGCCTTCGATCAGTCGCGGCAGTTTTACCGGATACGGGTAGTTCTCCCACATCAGATCTTGCGTGAACGCGCCCGCCTTGTAATAACCGACGTGCGTGCCGGCCAGCGCTTCGCGCCACGGCTGTGCGACTTTCACCTGCTGCAGGTTGGCGTCCAGGTAACGAATCAGATCGCGGGCGTTGGATTTGATGCCGTAAGACTCGGCATCCAGCGGGCCGGGATTGACCCGCACCGGTTTGTCGTCCTTGTTATATCCTTGCGCATAGTTGGCCATCTGCGCCGCCGGCACCTGAATATAGGTGTGGCTCATGCCCAGCGCCGGCAACATCCCCTGTTCCATCGCCTGAATAAACGGCTGGTCGAGGCTCTTGGCGGCGATCATGCCCAGCATGCCGATGCCGAGGTTGGAGTAGACGCGGTAGCTGCCGACCGGGTGTTTCGGCTGCCAGGCGCGATAGTAGGCCATCAATTGCGTATTGTCGGTGACGTCGTCCGGCACGAACAGCGGCAAACCGGAGGTATGGGTCGCCAGATTCAGCAGGCTGACGCCATCGAAGGCGCTGCCGCGCAGTTCAGGCAGATAGCGGCTGGCCGGATCGCTGAACGACAGCTTGCCCTGCTGCTGCGCATAGACCGCCAGCGTCGCAGTGAAGGTTTTGCTCAGCGAGCCCACTTCGAACAGCGTCTGCTCGGTGATCGGTTTGCCGGTCTGCTTCGAGGCCACGCCATACGGGTAGATCTGCTGTTTGCCGTCGACCGACACGGCGATCGCCATGCCCGGCACGCCGTACTTTTTCATCAGCGGCTGAATTACGGCGTCGATATCCTGCTGCTGTGCGGCATGCGCGGTCGGCAGGATCAATGCGGCGATCAGCGCGGCCGCCAGGCGATTCATTTTCGTCATGATAGAAACTCTTCGGTTGCAGGGCATCGGCGCGGCCAAAAGTTTTTGTTGGCGTTGAACACGGCGTTTTCCCTGATTGATGATGTCATTCCTTTACGGACTCCGCCACTTTCGCAGCAGTGGCGCCAAATATCGGATTTTGCCGCCGGGTTGACAAGCGATAATAATTTCAGCCAGCATAAAGAAAAACTTATGGCTATCAATCATGCGCAATCGACTTCCCCTCAACGCCCTGCGGGCGTTCGAATCTTCCGCTCGCCACCTGAACTTCACCCGCGCCGGCCTGGAGCTGAGGGTGACCCAGGCCGCCGTCAGCCAGCAGGTGCGCATGCTGGAAGAACAGCTGGGCATTCAGCTGTTCCGCCGCCTGCCGCGCGGGCTGGATCTGACGGAAGAAGGCCAGGCGCTGCTGCCGGTGTTGAACGACGCCTTCGACCGTATCGAGGCGGTGCTGCAGCAGTTCGAAGGCGGGCATTTCCACGAGGTGCTGACGGTGGCGGTGGTCGGCACCTTCGCCGTCGGCTGGCTGATGCCACGGCTGGCGGCGTTCCGCACCGCCCATCCGTTTATCGATCTGCGGGTGTTGACCCACAACAACCTGGTCAATCTGTCGGCGGACGGCATGGATTTCGCCATCCGCTTCGGCGAAGGCCTGTGGCCCGCCACCCGCAATATCAAACTGTTCGACGCGCCGCTGACGGTGCTCTGCCCGCCGGCGGTTGCCGCGCGCCTGCACGCGCCGCAGGATCTGCAGCACGAGCAGCTGATGCGCACTTACCGCAAGGATGAATGGGAGCGCTGGTTCAGCGCGGCGCAGGTGACGCCGTGGCGGATCAACGGCCCGGTGTTCGATTCCTCAAGGCTGATGGTGGAAGGCGCGATCCAGTGCGACGGCGTGGCGCTGGCGCCGGTCAGCATGTTCCGCCGCGAACTGGCCACCGGCGCGCTGCAGCGGCCGTTCGCCGCCGAGGCCGCGCTCGGCGCCTATTGGCTGACCCATTTGAAGTCGCGAGATTTGACGCCGGCGATGAAAGCCTTTATCGGCTGGATCGGCCGGGAGGCGGAAGAGGAGCAGCGGCGCGACTAAGCGGAGCCGCGCCGGATCAGCGCCGGCGGCAAGATGACGTTCTGCGTCGGCAGATCGGCGTCATGGATGCGCTGCAACAGGCGCGCAGCGGCGCTGCGCCCCACTTCCCGCGCCGAGCTGGAAACAAAGGTCAGCGGCGGCTCGGTCAGTTCGGCCTCCGGCACGTCGCCAAAGCCGATCAGCGCCACCTGTCGCCCGTAGTAGGCGTCGACCCCGTCCGAACCGATGCTGCGGCCGCTGCGCGTCAGGCCAAAGTAGGCGCCCAGCGCCACCGACGCCTTGTGGCAGACGATAGCGGTGATATTCGGGTAGTGGCGCAGCAGCTGCTCCGCCGCCTCCGCCGCCTGGCTCTGTCGGCAATCGCACTCGACGATCCATTCGCTGCGAAACGGCAGGCCATACTGCAACAGCGTGGCACAGAATCCGCCCAGCCGTTCAGCGCGCGTCAACGAGTCGCTCTGGCCGCCGAGGTAAGCGATTTGGCTGTGACCGCGGGCGATCAAAAACTCGGTGGCCAGCTTGGCGGCCTGCATATTGTCCGGCCGTACCACGTCCACCCCCTCGAGACCGCTGGAGCGCGCCACGCAGACCAGCGGCACGCCCTGCTCGGCCGCCTTTTCCTTCAGCCCCGCCGCCGCGCGAATGCCGCCCGCCAGCACGATGCCGTCGACGCCCTGCGCCAGCAGCGCGTCAAACGCCCGCTGCAGCCCCAGACCTTCCCGCCCGCTCTGCGTCAAAAACAGCAGTTTGTCGTGCGCCTCCAGCGTTTCGCTCAGCCCGGCAGTCATTTCGGCATAGAAGGGTTCGCAGATGTCGCGCAGAATCAGGCCGATCACCCCGGACTCGCCGCCGCGCAGCGTCGCCGCCTGGCGGTTGCGCACATAGCCCAGCTGCGCTATCGCCTGATTGACCTTCTCGACGGTGGTGGGCGAAATCCGCCCCTTGCCGCTCAACACCAGGGAAACCGTGGTGACCGAAACGCCCGCCTGTTGCGCCACATCGGTAATGGTGATCTTTTTAATGCTCATAGTCTCTGCGAACCCGTTCCTGGGCAACCCGCGCCGTGATGATCAAGGGTATACCGAATCCGTTAACTCAGTAAAACGTTTTACTGACCGCCGCATTGTCGCCAAAAAGCGGGCGGCAAATTTGTGATTAACGGCGCATTTTTGCTAGGTAAAACGTTTTATCTTCTTTTTACCTAATCAGCAGTCCCCTTTTTGCTCGTCTTTTCGCCAGGAGAAGTCGGTTATGTCAGCAGCCAACAAACCAAAAATCACCCTCTGGGAGTTCTTCCAGAGCCTGGGCAAAACGTTCATGTTGCCCGTCGCCTTGCTCTCTTTCTGCGGCATCATGCTGGGGATCGGCAGCTCGCTGAGCAGCCGCGATGTGATCACCCTGATGCCGTTTATCGGCCATCCGATCTTCCAGCTGATCTTCACCTGGATGAGCAAGATAGGCTCCTTCGCCTTCAGCTTCCTGCCGGTGATGTTCGCCATCGCCATTCCGCTGGGCATGGCGCGCGAGAACAAGGGCGTGGCCGCGTTCTCCGGCTTTGTCGGCTTCGCCGTGCTGAATCTGGCCACCAACTTCTATCTGACCGCCGCCGGCGTGCTGCCCAGCAGCGATCCGTTGGTGCTGAAGGCCAACAATATCCAGAACATTCTCGGCATTCAGTCGATCGACACCGGCATCCTTGGCGCGGTGATCGTCGGTATCATCGTGTATCTGCTGCATGAGCGTTTCCACACCATCCGCCTGCCGGACGCGCTGGCGTTCTTCGGCGGCACCCGCTTCGTGCCGATCGTGACCACCGTGGTGCTGGGCCTGTGCGGCCTGGTGATCCCGTTGATCTGGCCGTGGTTCGCCGCCGGCATTAACGGCCTGGGCCGCGTCATCAACGGCGCCGGCATCTTCGGGCCGATGATTTTCGGCACCGGCGAACGCCTGCTGCTGCCGTTCGGCCTGCATCACATTCTGGTGGCGCTGATCCGCTTTACCGAAGCGGGCGGCACGCTGGACGTTTGCGGCCACAGCGTCAGCGGCGCCCTGACCATCTTCCAGGCCCAGCTCTCCTGCCCGACCACCACCGGCTTTGCCGAAAGCGCCACCCGCTTCCTGTCGCAGGGCAAAATGCCGGCGTTCCTCGGTGGCCTGCCGGGCGCGGCGCTGGCAATGTACCACTGTGCCAAACCGGAGAACCGCCATAAAATCAAAGGGCTGTTGATCTCCGGCGTGGTAGCCTGCGTGGTCGGCGGCACCACCGAACCGATCGAGTTCCTGTTCCTGTTCGTCGCGCCGTTCCTCTATCTGATCCACGCGCTGCTCACCGGGTTGGGCTTTACCGTGATGGCGCTGCTGGGTGTGACCATCGGCAACACCGACGGCAACATCATCGATTTCGTGGTGTTCGGCATTCTGCACGGCACCGCCACCAAGTGGTATCTGGTGCCGGTGGTGGCCGCCGTCTGGTTCGTCGGCTATTACGCCATTTTCCGCTTCGCCATCCAGCGCTTTAACATCAAAACGCCGGGCCGCGAGAGCGACAGCGCCGCCAGCCAGAGCGCGCCGAGCGGAGCAGTGGGCAAATCCGGCTACAATGCGCCGGCGATTTTGGCGGCGCTCGGCGGCCCGGATAACATCATCACGCTGGACAACTGCATCACCCGCCTGCGCCTGTCGGTCAATGACATGAGCCGCGTGGACGATGGCGCGCTGAAGGCCAACCGCGCCATCGGCGTGGTGCATCTCAACGAACATAATCTGCAGGTGGTGATCGGCCCGCAGGTGCAATCGGTGAAGGATGAATTAGACTCACTGATAGCCACGGCGCAACCTGCCGCGGCGCTGCAGGGAGCCACCCATGTTTGATTTCTCCACCCCGATCGACCGCCACGGCACCTGGTGCACCCAGTGGGACTACATCGCCGATCGTTTCGGCAGCGCCGATCTGCTGCCGTTCACCATCTCCGATATGGACTTCGCCACCGCGCCGTGCATTCTCGAGGCGCTGCAGCAGCGCCTGCAGCACGGCGTGCTGGGCTACAGCCGCTGGCAGCACGAGGATTTTCTCGGCGCGCTGCGCCACTGGTATCAGCAACGTTTCAACACCGCTGTCGACACCGCAACGGCGGTGTACGGCCCTTCCGTTATCTACATGGCGGCGCAGCTGATCCGCCAATGGTCCGTGCCGGGCGACTACGTGGTGACCCATACCCCGGCCTACGACGCCTTCTACAAGGTGATCCTCGCCAACCAGCGCCAGCTGCTGGCCTGTCCGCTGCAAAAAGCCGGCGACGACTGGCGCTGCGACATGGCGCACCTTGAGGCGTTGCTGGCGCGGCCGCAAACCAAGATCCTGCTGCTGTGCAGCCCGCACAACCCCACCGGCAAGGTATGGCGTCGCGAAGAGCTGCAGCAGATGGCCGAACTGTGCGAACGCCACGACGTGAGGGTGATCAGCGATGAGATCCACATGGACATGGTATGGGGCGAACACCGCCATACGCCGTGGAGCCAGGTGGCGACCGGCGCCTGGGCAGTGCTGACCTCCGGCTCCAAGAGTTTCAATATTCCGGCGCTGACCGGCGCCTACGGTTTTATCAGCGACGACGCCAGCCGCGAAGCCTACTTCCAGCAGCTCAAATCCCGCGACGGCCTCTCCTCGCCGGCGGTGCTGGCGGTGGCGGCGCACGTGGCCGCCTATCGTCACGGCGAACCCTGGCTGGATGCGCTGCGCGACTATCTGCAGGATAATCTGACCTACGTCGCCGAACGGCTGGCGGAGGCGTTTCCCGCGCTGGGCTGGCGCCCGCCGCAGGCCACCTACCTGGCCTGGATCGATCTGCGGCCGCTGGCCATTGACGATCGCGCGCTGCAGCAGGCGCTGATCGAGCGTGAAAAGGTGGCGATCATGCCGGGCTTCACCTACGGCGAGGAAGGCCGCGGGTTCCTGCGCCTCAACGCCGGCTGCCCGCGCGGCAAGCTGGAGGCCGGCATGGATAAGCTGATCGCCGGGTTGAGGTTTGTCCTGAACGAAAAATAACGCGAGGGGGCGAGCCTGCGCCCGCCCCTGCGTTATGCCTGTACGGCCGGGATCTCCTCCAGATGACGATAGACCGTCAATCCCCACTCCTTGGCCAACCGCACGTCGTTATCGGCCCCCGCAGACGTTCCTTCGATGCGATACACCGCCTGACACTGCGCAATCAACCGGTGAGCCACCGGGTAGAGAAACGCCTCGCTCACCGCATCGCCAAGTTGGGTGGAACCCGCCGCAGCCGCCAGAGGCAGCGCCAACCATTCGCCGATCACCGGTACATGTCCCCGCAGATAGACCGCCAGCGCCGCCTGTTCCAGGCGCGCCAGATTGGCGGCGATGCGCGCCGGATCGCCCTCGGTGCCGCTGCGATAGGGGCCGGCGATCAAAATTTGTTGGGCCTTCATGGTTCTTCCTCCAGCATCCGATTCAAAGCGACAAACTGCAGCAGCATGATGGTTTTGGCGTCAACGATCGCGCCTTGACGAATCGCCTGCAGGGCCTGCGTCAGCGGCAGCTCGATCACCTCCAGATCTTCGCCCTCCGCCGCCACCCCACCGCCCTCGTTGATGCGGTCGGCCGCCTGATATTCGCCGACGAAAAAGTGCAGCTTCTCGGTGACCGAGCCGGGGCTCATGTACGCCTCGAACACTTTCTCCACGTTCTGCACGAAATAGCCGGTTTCCTCTTCGGCTTCTGCGCGAATGCGCGCCTCAGGAGACGCGTCGTCCAATAACCCGGCGGCAGCTTCAATCAACATGCCATCATGGCCGTTGACGAAGACCGGAAAGCGAAACTGGCGCGTCAGGATCACCGTCTTCGTCTGCCGGTTGAACAGCAAAATGGTGGCGCCATCACCGCGATCGTAAGTCTCGCGGCTCTGCCGCTGCCAGACGCCGTCGCGCCGCAGAAAATCAAAGGTGGTTTTTTTCAGCAGATACCAGTCATCGGACAACACCCGGGTTTCGACAATGCGGACTCGGTCTTTGGTGGCAATCATGGTTTTTCTCCGCCATAGGAAGGAAATTGATACTATCGTGCAATTTCGTGTATGATCAAGATATTTCGTGCAAAGCAAATTTGAGGGGAAAATAGCCATGTTGACCAGTCAGCGCAAGAAAATCATCCTGGAGAAACTGGCTCAGGACGGCCAGGTGTTGGCCAAGCAACTCAGCGAGCTGTTCGGGCTGTCGGAAGACACTGTCCGGCGCGATCTGCGCGAACTGGACGCAGAGGGGTTATTGCAGCGGGTACACGGCGGCGCCCTGCCGGTTTCTTCCGCCATCGCCAGCTTCGCCGAACGCAATCACTTGGAATCCGGCGCCAAACGCGCGATCGCCAAAGCGGCGGCGGCGCTGATCGCCCCCGGCCAGGTGGTGATCATCGATGGTGGCACCACTTCCGCCGAGTTGGTCAGGCAACTGCCGGCCAACCTCAACGCCACCGTCGTCACCCACAGCCCCAGCGTCGCCGTAGGTTTGGCCGATCACCCTACGGTGGAGGTGATCCTGATCGGCGGCCGGCTGTATAAGCATTCGATCGTTAGCGTCGGCGCCGCCGCGGTGGAAGCGATGTCGCATATCCGCGCCGATATCTATTTTATGGGCGTAACCGGCGTACACCCCACTGCGGGGCTGAGCACCGGCGATCTGGAAGAAGCCTACATCAAGCGCGCGCTGGCGGCCCGTGCGGCGGAAACCGTCGTGCTGGCCTCTGCCGCCAAACTCAATGCCGCCTCACAATATGCGATCGGCGATATTACGTTGGCGCACACCGTCATCGTTGAACGCGCCACCGACGACGCATTGATCGCGCCGTTGCAGCAGGCGGGCATCAGCGTGTTGAAGGCCTGAATGAGGGTGATAATGCGCTATCCTTGGGATTATTTGTGATGTAAGTCACTTTTTTATGCAACGCAATGGCAAGTTTCATCCATTTGTTTTTATACTGTTCTGCACTTTACCTACGATAATCAGCGAGTGCCCAGCATGATCGATCCCCGCCTTCCGCTTACCGATATTCACCGCCATCTCGACGGCAACATCCGCGCGCAGACGATTCTCGACCTCGGTCGCCAGTTCAATCTCGCCCTGCCGGCCAACGATTTGGAGAGCCTGCGCCCGCACGTGCAGATCACCCACGCCGAACCGGATCTGGTCAGCTTCCTGCAGAAACTGGACTGGGGTGTGGCGGTGCTGGGCGATCTGGACGCCTGCCGCCGGGTGGCTTATGAAAACGTCGAGGATGCCGCCAATGCCGGCCTGCACTACGCCGAGCTGCGCTTTTCCCCTTACTACATGGCGATGAAGCACCAGCTGCCGGTCGCCGGCGTGGTGGAAGCGGTGATCGACGGGATCCGTTCGGGCTGCCGCGATCGCGACATCGACATTCGCCTGATCGGCATCATGAGCCGCACCTTTGGCGAGGCTGCCTGTCTGCAGGAGCTGGAAGGACTGCTGGCGCACCGCGACGGCATTACCGCGTTGGATTTGGCGGGCGATGAGCTTGGCTTCCCCGGCAGCCTGTTCCTCAACCACTTCAACCGCGCGCGCGACGCCGGTCTGCGCATCACCGTACACGCGGGCGAAGCCGCCGGCCCGGAAAGCATCTGGCAGGCGATCCGCGAGCTGGGCGCCGAGCGTATCGGCCACGGGGTGAAAGCGGTCGAAGATCCGGCGCTGATGGACTTCCTGGCGGAACATGGCATCGGCATCGAGTCCTGCCTGACCTCCAACATCCAGACCAGCACCGTGCCATCACTGGCGCAGCATCCGCTGGCCACCTTCCTGCGCCACGGCGTGCTGGCGTCGATCAACACCGACGATCCGGCGGTTCAGGGCATCGAGATCGAGCACGAATACCGCGTCGCCGCGCCGCAGGCCGGGCTGACGCCGGAAGAAATCCGCACCGCGCAGGAAAACGGCCTCAAGCTGGCGTTCCTCAGCGAGCAGGAAAAACAGGCGCTGCGCGCCAAAGTTCAGGGTTAAATCCCCCCAAGGCGCCAAACGGCGCCTTCTTCTCACCTCCCGTTTTCTTCCGCCTGCCCGTCTTTCTCGCTGTTTTCATCCATAACTCTGACGCAATAGAGGAATTCCGTATGTCTGACAAACTACGCCGCATCGTGCTGACCGGCGGCCCGGGTTCGGGCAAAAGCACGCTCATCGACGTTCTCCATCGCCGCGGTTACCCGCATTCGCAGGAGGCGGGTCGGGCGATTATTCAGGATCAGGTGAGTATTGGCGGCAATGCGCTGCCATGGGGCGATCGCCAGGCTTTCGCCGAGCGGATGCTGGATTGGGAACTGCGTTCATGGCGGGAAGCGACGGGCGCAACATGCTGGTTCTTCGATCGCGGCCTGCCGGATATCGCCGGTTACCTGACGCTGTGCGGATTATCGATCCCCGCTCCCTTAACGGCGGCGGTCGCCGATTTTCGCTATGCCGATACGGTGTTCATCGCCCCACCATGGCGAGCGGTCTACGCGCAGGACAGCGAGAGAAAACAATCTTTCGCCGAAGCCGAGCAGACCTACCAAGCGATGGTGGCCGTCTACCGCCGATCGGGTTATCGACTGCAGGAACTGCCGCGTGCCTCACCCGACGAGCGCGCCGACTTTCTGCTCGACGCGCTGTGCTGCCGCTAGCGGCCTACGGTCTATTTGGTCGCCAGCGCCTCGGCCTGCTCCCGCTGTTTGGCGGTTTTGCGCGCATAGCGCTGCGCCAACACCGCACACACCATCAGTTGAACCTGGTGGAAAATCATCAGTGGCAGCACCATGGCGCCCACCGCCGCAGCCGGGAACAGCACATTGGCCATCGGAATGCCGTTCGCCAGACTCTTTTTCGAGCCGCAGAACACGATGGTGATCTCGTCGGCGGTGTTGAAGCCCAGCCAGCGCGCCGCGTAGGTATTGATCACCAACACCACCGTCAACAGCACCAGCGACATCACCAGAATGGTCAACAGCGACCAGCCGTCAATGCGATGCCAAATGCCTTCCACCACCGCCGCGCTGAACGCGGTGTAGACGACCAGCAGGATCGACGAGCGGTCGGTCAGATTGATGAGCTTGCGATGGCGATCGACCCACTTGCCGATCAGCGGCCGCGCCAGGTGGCCGACCACAAACGGCACCATCAATTGCAGAATGATCGAACCGATGGCGTGCAGTACGTCGGTATTGCCGCCCTGGGTATGCATCAACGCCCCCACCAGCAGCGGCGAGAGAAACACGCCAAGAATGCTCGACGCCGAGGCGCTGCAAATCGCCGCCGCCACGTTGCCGCCCGCCGCCGAAGTAAAGGCGATGGCAGACTGCACCGTAGCCGGCAGCGCGCACAGATAGAGGAAGCCGAGATAGACCGTCGGCGTCATGACGCCCGGCACCAGCAGGTTCATCGCCAGCCCGAGCAGCGGGAACAGCGCAAAGGTGCTGAGGAACACCAGCAGATGCAGCTTCCAGTGGCTCATGCCGGCAACGATCGCCTCGCGCGACAGCTTGGCGCCGTGCATAAAGAACAGCAGCGCGATGGCGGCGGTGGTCAGGTGTTCGAAGAAGGTTTTCCAGATGCCTTCGCAGGGGAACAGCGAGGCGACGATCACCACCAAAATCAGAACCAGTAAAAATTTATCAATGCGCAAACGCTGCAACCAGGACATGAAACGGATTTCCTTGCACCTAACATCATGAAAAGGCCCGGCGTTGTGCACCGAGCCGCTGAGAAACGGACGGGATCAGGCCACCGGCAGCGCCTGCTGCAGCCGGGCCGATTCCAACCCCAGTTCGATCAACGCCATCACCGCGATAGCATCGGCGGCCGGCACCGGATTTTCAGCGATGCCGGCGATGGCGTCGCGCACCGCGGCGTAATAAGCCGGATAATTGCCGGGAATATTGAGCAGCGGCTGTTCCGCCAACAGATCACTACGTGACAGCGTCACTACACCATCGCGCATGTCATAGCCCCAGTCGGCCTGCGGCAGGCGCTCGCCGGCCTTCAGTCGGTCTTCCTGCGGATCCAGGCCATATTTGACATAGCTGCCGCGGGTGCCGTGCACCACGTAACGCGGGCTCTCCGCCGCCGCCAGCATGCTGGCGTGCAGCACCACGCGCCGATCGCCATAGTTCAGCAGCGCGTGGAAATAGTCCACCGCCTGCGCCCCCGGCCGCAGCTCACCCAGATCGACAAACAGCCGGTCGGGCTTGCCGAATAATTGCAGCGCCTGATCGAGCAGATGCGGCCCCAAATCGAACCAGATGCCGCTGCCGACGCCGCCCTGTTCGCGCCAGCGCTGACGCACCTGCGGCCGGTAGCGATCGAAGTGCGATTCGAAGTACACCACCTCACCCAGCGAACCGTCGTTCAGCAACGCTTTAAGGGTCAGGAAATCGCTGTCCCAGCGGCGGTTGTGGAACACCGACAGCAGTAAACCGCTCTGCTGCGCCTGCTGTTGCAGCGCCTGAGCTTGTGACAGCGTCACGGTTAAGGGTTTATCCACCACCACATGCTTGCCGGCGGCCAGCGCCTGTTGCGCCAGCGGGAAATGGGTGTCATTAGGGGTGGGTATCACGATCAGATCGAGGGCCGGATCGGCGAACAGCGCCTGCGCATCGCCCACCACCGTCATCGACGGCCAGTCGGCGTGCACTTTGCCGGCATCGCTGCTGGAAACGGCGGCCAGCTCCAGCCCCGGCGTGCCGGCGATCAGCGGCGCATGAAAGGTTTTGCCGGCGTAGCCGTAACCGACCAGCCCGACACGAATTTTCTCAGCCATGGAATTTCCTCTTGCAGGCTCACGACAGACCCTTTCGATTTGACACCATGCGGCCGGATGGAACAAGAAGTAAATGAGATGTTAATTCGACACGGGGGACGCCCCGGCGCCGGAGTGGCCAAACGTGCGGCCCGGCGCCGCAATGCCGGGCTATCTGGTTGATAGGGATGACGAAGCCGCTATTACCCGCTAAGCTATGCCGCCTGTGATCCCCGTTTCAATCAGGAAGCCGTTTATGTCTCAAGCTGAATACTCTCGTATCGGCGGTTGGTTGTTGGCCCCGATGGCCTATCTGATCGTCACCCTGCTCAGCGCCAGCCTGATGCTGCTCCTGTACGCCATGGCGATCTTCATGCCCGAATCGCGCGACTATCTGCTGACCAACGCCCAGGCGTTTACCCTGCAGTGGTATTTTTCGGTGCTGACCACGCTCTTGATGTGGTGCTTCACCCTGTGGCTGCTGTGGCTGTTTTGCCAACGCTCGCAGCGCTTCCCCAAACTGTTCCTGCTGTGGCTGCTGATAACCGTGCTCCTGGCGGTGAAAGCCTTCGCCTTCGCGCCGGTGCCGGACGAAGTGGCGGTGCGCAGCCTCGGCTGGCCGTTGCTGATGGCGGCGCTACTGGTGCCTTACATCAAGCGTTCGCAGCGGGTTAAAGGTACCTTTACCGAGCGTTAATGGCGCTTGCAGCACGTTTTATTGGGTGATTTGTGTAAATTTTCACCAAAAAAGGCAATACCCCTGCGATTCATATGTTGTCGTCCGGCCGCCGATTCCCGATAATAGGCGGCTTTTATTTTTTTAGGCATCGCAATGACCGAATACCTGCTCCTGTTTGTCGGCACCGTACTGGTGAACAACTTCGTTCTGGTGAAGTTTCTTGGCCTGTGCCCGTTCCTCGGCGTTTCCAAGAAGCTGGAAAGCGCCATCGGCATGGGAATGGCCACCACCTTCGTCATGACGCTGGCCTCCGTCAGCGCCTGGGTGATCAACACCTTTATTCTGGTTCCGCTGGATCTGGTGTATCTGCGCACGCTCTCCTTCATTCTGGTGATCGCCGTCGTGGTGCAGTTCACCGAGATGGTGGTGCGCAAGACCAGCCCGGCGCTCTACCGCCTGCTGGGCATCTTCCTGCCGCTGATCACCACCAACTGCGCGGTGCTTGGCGTGGCGTTGCTTAACGTTAACCTCGGCTATAACTTCCTGCAGTCCGCCGTTTACGGCTTCAGCGCAGCCGCCGGTTTCTCGCTGGTGATGGTGCTGTTCGCCGCCATCCGCGAACGTCTGGCGGTCGCCGACGTGCCGGCGCCGTTCCGCGGCTCCTCGATCGCGCTGATCACCGCCGGGCTGATGTCGCTGGCCTTTATGGGCTTTACCGGGCTGGTGAAATTCTAATGACTGCGTTGTGGATAGCTATCGCGGCTTTAAGCGCGCTCGGGCTGCTGTTCGGACTGGTGCTGGGCTACGCCGCGCGCCGTTTTGAGGTGGAAGAGGATCCGGTCGCCGAGCAGGTCGACGCGATCCTGCCGCAGAGCCAGTGCGGGCAGTGCGGCTACCCCGGTTGCCGCCCTTACGCCGAGGCGGTGGCCAACGGCGAGATGATCAACAAATGCGCGCCGGGCGGTGAACAGGTGATGCTGAAACTGGCGGAGCTGCTCAACGTCGAACCGCAGCCGCTGGGCA
This sequence comes from Serratia sp. LTN-2, assembly GCF_059740205.1. Taxonomy (NCBI): domain Bacteria; kingdom Pseudomonadati; phylum Pseudomonadota; class Gammaproteobacteria; order Enterobacterales; family Yersiniaceae; genus Serratia; species Serratia sp. LTN-2. The sequence continues at coordinate 62,754 of NZ_JCAXDO010000011.1, forward strand.
GCGAAGCCGCCGCCGAGCCGGAGCGTAAGGTGGCCTATATCGACGAGTCCAACTGCATCGGCTGTACCAAATGCATTCAGGCCTGCCCGGTGGACGCCATCGTCGGCGCCACTCGCGCCATGCACACCGTCATCACCGACCTCTGTACCGGCTGCGATCTGTGCGTCGCCCCTTGCCCTACCGACTGTATTGAAATGAGACCGGTCGCCACCACCACCGCCAACTGGAAGTGGGACATGAAGACGATCCCGGTGCAAGTGATCCACGTGGAGCAACATGCTTAATCTGTTCGCCGCCTTTAAAAAAGACCGGATCTGGGATTTCGACGGCGGGATCCATCCGCCGGAAATGAAGACTCAGTCCAGCGGTGCGCCGCTGCGTGTCGCTCCTCTGCCCAACACCTTTATCATCCCGCTGCAGCAGCATCTGGGGCCGGAAGGCGAACTGTGCGTCAACCCCGGCGATCGGGTGCTGAAAGGCCAACCGTTGACCGTCGGCCGCGGCCGCACCGTGCCGGTGCACGCGCCCACCTCGGGCACCGTTAGCGCCATCGCGCCGCACATCACCGCCCATCCTTCCGGACTGACGGAGCTGTGCGTGATCATCGAGGCGGACGGAGAAGATCGCTGGTGCGATCGCGATCCGGTGGCGGACTATCGCCAATCGCCCGCAGCCGAGTTGATTGAGCGTATCCATCAGGCCGGCATCGCCGGTCTGGGCGGCGCCGGTTTCCCGACCGCCAGCAAACTGCATGGCGGCATGAGCGGCGTGGAAACGCTGATCCTCAACGCCGCCGAGTGCGAGCCTTACATCACCGCCGACGATCGCCTGATGCAGGAGCACGCCGACCAGATCGTTGAAGGTACGCAGATCCTGCAACACATTCTGCAGCCCAAGGTCACGCTGATCGGTATCGAAGACAACAAGCCGGAGGCGATCGCGGCGCTGAAACAGGCGCTGCGCGGCCAGTCCGGCATTGCGCTGCGCGTCATCCCCACCAAATACCCGTCCGGCGGCGCCAAGCAGCTGACCAAAATTTTGACCGGCAAGGAAGTGCCGCACGGCAAGCACTCCTCGGCTATCGGCGTACTGATGCAAAACGTCGGCACCGCCTTCGCCATCAAGCGAGCGATCGTCGACGGCGAACCGCTGATTGAGCGCGTGGTAACCCTGACCGGCGAAGCAATCGAGCGCCCGGGCAACCTGTGGGCCCGCATCGGCACGCCGGTGCAGCACCTGCTCGACTTCGTCGGTTTCCGCCCGCAGGCACAGCAAATGGTGGTGATGGGCGGCCCGCTGATGGGCTTCACCCTGCCCGCGCTGAACGTGCCGATCGTCAAGATCAGCAACTGCATTCTGGCGCCGACGGTCGATGAAATGACGCCGCAGGAGCCGGAGCAATCCTGCATTCGCTGCGGCCTGTGCGTAGACGCTTGCCCCGCCGGGCTGCTGCCGCAGCAGCTGTACTGGTTCAGCCGCGGGCAGGAGCACGACAAGGCACGCAACCATAACCTGTTCGACTGCATCGAATGCGGCGCCTGTGCGTTCGTCTGCCCCAGCAACATTCCGTTGGTGCAGTACTACCGCCAGGAAAAGGCCGAGATCAAGGCCATCGATCTGGAAGCGGCGCGCACCGCCGAGGCCAAGGCGCGTTACGAAGCCAAACTGGCGCGCCTGGAGCGTGAAAAACTGGCGCGTGAAGAGCGACATAAAAAGGCCGCCGTCAAACTGACCGATGACGATCAGGGTGCGGTGCAGGCTGCGCTGGCGCGGGTGCGCAGCAAGAATGCCGAAGCGACAGTCATGCCGGTCGACGGCCAACAGCCGGATAACAGCGAGATGATCGCCGCCCGCGAGGCGCGTAAAGCGCAGGCGCGCGAGCGTCGCGCCCAGTTGGCAACCGAAGCGGAAACAGAAACGCCACCGGCGGCCGCCGGCGACGACGCGCGTAAAGCCGCCGTGGCCGCGGCGCTGGCCCGCGTGAAAGCCCGCAAAGAAGCGCCGGCCGCAGACGGCTCCGCCCCTGCCGCCACAGAGGACGATCCGCGTAAAGCAGCCGTTGCGGCCGCCCTGGCCCGCGTGAAAGCCAAAAAAGCGGAGCAGCAGGCTGGCACGCCAGCTGAGGCGGAACCTGCCCCGGCTGCCACCGAAGAAGATCCGCGCAAGGCGGCGGTCGCGGCGGCGTTGGCACGTGTAAAAGCCAAAAAAGCCGCGCAGCAGGCGGACGCCCCGGCGGCGGCGGAACCGGCCCCGGCGGCCACCGAGGAAGATCCGCGCAAGGCTGCGGTTGCGGCGGCCATCGCCCGCGCCAAAGCCAAGAAAGCCGCGCAGCAGGCGGACGCCCCGGCATCGGCAGAACCGGCCCCGGCTACCGCCGAGGAAGATCCGCGCAAGGCGGCGGTTGCGGCGGCCATCGCCCGCGCCAAAGCCAAGAAAGCCGCGCAGCAGGCGGACGCCCCGGCATCGGCAGAACCGGCCCCGGCTACCGCCGAGGAAGATCCGCGCAAGGCGGCGGTTGCGGCGGCCATCGCCCGCGCCAAAGCCAAGAAAGCCGCGCAGCAGGCGGACGCCCCGGCATCGGCAGAACCGGCCCCGGCTGCCGCCGAGGAAGACCCGCGCAAGGCGGCGGTTGCGGCGGCCATCGCCCGCGCCAAAGCCAAAAAAGCCGCCAGAGAATCGCTGGCGGCGGAAACGGAAGACAAATGATGACAGCGGCGCCTGGCCGAACCCGGGCGCCGTTTAATCGATAGAGATCAGGTAGGTGTAATCCACTTCAATCTGACGCAGCTTAGACTCTGGGTTCCACTCTTTGGTTTGAATGATCTCCATTTCTAAACTGCCGCGCACCTTATCCTTCAGCCCCGGCATCACATGCGACATCAGGTAACCGAAGAACTGCAGGCACTCTTTCGCCGTACCCTTGTGGTTGATGGAGATAAACTCGCGGCTTGGCAAATGGATGGTGTCTATCTGATGGTTGGAAAGAATATCCTTTCTGTGCTCAGGGTCGACCGCCATGACCAGGGTGGATGACAGCTCGTCGCCTTCCCCGGCTTGCGGGGAATAGATGCTATAAATCCGCCGGCAGTCGACATGCAGCCCCTTGAAGAAATCGTTGAAAATTTCATCCTTCATCGCCATGCAGGAGGAGTACTCCAGCTCCTGTTCCGAGGCGAAATCCAGCCGGCGCGAGAAGCCGACCAGTTGCATCTCGGGCAGCGTCAGCCGCTTCACCTCTGGATAATAGCCGGCGCCATAGCTGGCTTCGAAGTTAAAGCGCGGCATCAGGTTTTTCACGTCCCAGTGCTCCATCGAGCGATAGCGGTTGGGCGTGGTGCCGAAGCGCTGCTTGAACATGCGGGTAAAGGTCTGCTGCGAGTCAAAGCCCAGCTCGTCGGAGATGTCGATGATGGAACGGCGGGTAATGCGCAGCGCCACCGCGGCGCGCGTCAGGATGCGCGAACGGATATAGGTGGCGAGTTGAATGCCGGTAATACGCTTGAATTTACGCTGCAGATGCCACTTGGAATAGCCCGAAATACGCGCGACTTCATCCAGGTTTGGCCGTTTCTCCAGATGTATTTCCACCCACTCAATTAGCTCTTCAATAAAAAAAATATCTTCATTTGTCATTATTATGGATTCACTAACTCAATAATGTTCGCGATAGTAACCTACACGGATTATGTGAAAGTTGTTATTTTGTGCGGAAATCTGGAGAAAAATGATATCTCATTCATACGGTTACCCCGTTTTCCGTAGCCACTGGCGGCGTAAGTTCCACTGACATTTCCTCACGTTAGCCGATTTTACGGCCAAAAAAAAATCAAATCGCGCCACCCCGATCGCCGCAGGTGCGAAAAGCCGAATACCCCTATCATTAAGGCGTATTACCCTCGCATCGAATCAGGTAGAATGCTCGGCTATCATTTTTGCCGCGCCCGCTAAACGGCGCATCGAAACTGCCGCAGGCGCGGCGCAGAAGGTATCGTTACTCTATGAAGTTCAGGCCGGTATCACCCACACCCACAGCCGCCAAAGGCTTACACATCGCCAGCTCGCCTTTCACCCACAACCAGCAAAGCACCAGCCGCATTATGCTGTGGGTCATGTTGGCCTGCATTCCCGGCATCGCGGCGCAGATTTGGTTCTTCGGCTACGGCGTGCTGATTCAGGTGGCGCTGGCGGCGATCGTCGCGCTGGTTGCAGAAGGCGCGATCCTCAGGCTGCGCAAGCTGCCGGTGCGCAGCCGGCTCGCGGATAACTCCGCCCTGCTGACCGCGCTGCTGCTCGGCATCAGCCTGCCGCCGCTGGCCCCGTGGTGGATGATCGTCATCGGCACCTTCTTCGCCATCGTTATCGCCAAACAGCTGTACGGCGGCCTTGGGCAAAACCCGTTCAATCCGGCGATGGTCGGTTACGTGGTGCTGCTGATCTCCTTCCCGGTGCAAATGACCAGCTGGTTGCCGCCGGATGAACTGCGCGCCGCCGCGCTGTCGTTCCACGACGTGCTGCTGACCATTTTCAGCGGCCATACCACACAGGGCGCGACGCTGCACGAACTGCAAATGGGCGTTGACGGCATCAGCCAGGCTACCCCGCTCGACGGCTTCAAAACCGGCCTGCGCAGCGGCCACAGCGTCGAACAGGTGCTGCAGCAACCGCTGTTCGGCGGCGCGCTGGCCGGCATCGGCTGGCAGTGGGTCAACCTCGGTTTCCTGGCCAGCGGTCTGTTTATGCTGGCGCGTCGTCTGATCCATTGGCAGATCCCCTTCAGCATGTTGGCCGCCATCGCCTTCTGTTCCGGTCTGGCCTGGTGGCTCGATCCTGCGCATCAGGCTTCGCCGCTGATCCACCTGTTTTCTGGCGCCAGCATGCTGGGCGCGTTCTTTATCGCCACCGATCCGGTCAGCGCCTCCACGACGCCGAAGGGCCGCCTGATCTACGGCGCGCTGATCGGCGTGCTGGTCTGGCTGATCCGCGTTTATGGCGGCTACCCTGACGGCGTGGCCTTCGCCGTGCTGTTGGCCAACATCACCGTCCCATTAATCGACCACTACACGCAGCCGCGCGTGTATGGCCATCGCTAAGGAGCCGTCATGCTGAATTCCATGAGAAAGCACGGCACCACGCTGGCGGTGTTTGCGGCGGTCACCACCGGCCTGACCGCCGTGGTCTACGCCCTGACGAAAACCACCATCGCCCATCAGGCCGCGCTACAGCAAAAAGCGCTGCTCGATCAGGTGGTGCCGCCGGAAAACTACGACAACGTCATGCAGAACGAATGCTTCCTGGTCAGCGATCCGGCGCTGGGCGACAGCGCGCCGCACCGTTTGTATCTGGCGCGCAAAAACGGGCAACCGACCGCCGCCGCGCTGGAAACCACCGCGCCGGACGGCTATTCCGGCGCCATCAAGCTGCTGGTCGGCGCCGATTTCAGCGGCACGGTGCTCGGCACCCGGGTGATTGAACACCACGAAACGCCGGGGCTGGGTGACAAAATTGAACTGCGCATTTCCGACTGGATTTCCTTCTTCAGCGGCAAGAAAATCGAAGGCCCGGCAGACAAACGCTGGGCGGTGAAGAAAGACGGCGGCATGTTCGACCAATTCACCGGCGCCACCATCACCCCGCGAGCGGTGGTCAATGCGGTGCGCCGCACCGCGTTGTATATGGAAACGTTGCCGCCTAAACTTGAAAGCTTACCTGTGTGTGGAGCCGCCGAATGAGTGAAGCCAAAGAATTGATCGTCCAGGGGCTGTGGAAGAACAACTCCGCCCTGGTGCAGCTGCTGGGCATGTGTCCGCTGCTGGCGGTGACCTCCACCGTCACTAACGCGCTGGGGCTGGGGCTGGCCACCACGCTGGTGTTGACGCTGACCAACGCCTCCATCTCCGCGGTGCGCCGCTGGGTGCCGAGCGAAGTGCGTATTCCGATCTACGTGATGATCATCGCTGCGGTGGTAAGCATCGTGCAGATGCTGATCAACGCCTATGCCTTCGGCCTGTATCAATCGCTCGGTATTTTTATTCCGCTGATCGTGACTAACTGCATCGTGGTGGGCCGCGCCGAAGCGGTGGCCGCCAAGAAACCGGTCGGCCTCTCGGCGCTGGACGGTATGGCCATCGGCCTTGGCGCCACCGGCGTGATGGTGACGCTGGGCTCGATGCGTGAACTGTTGGGCAACGGTACGCTGTTCGACGGCGCCGATCAGCTGTTGGGCGGCTGGGCCAAATCGCTGCGCATCGAAGTGGTGCATTTCGACAGCCCGTTCCTGCTGGCCATGCTGCCGCCGGGCGCCTTTATCGGCCTGGGGTTGCTGCTGGCGGTCAAATATCTGATCGACGAAAAAATGAAGGCGCGCAAAGCCCGCGCCGTGGCGGTGGAGCCGCTGCTGGAGCAAGGACACGCTGAGAAGGCCTGATGAATAAACAGAAGCGACTGGAAATTCTGACCCGGCTGCGCGACAACAATCCGCACCCGACCACCGAACTGGTGTACACCACGCCGTTTGAGCTGCTGATCGCCGTGCTGCTGTCCGCGCAGGCCACCGACGTGAGCGTCAACAAGGCGACCGCCAAACTTTATCCGGTCGCCAATACCCCCGCCGCCATGCTGGCGCTGGGGGTTGATGGCGTCAAGGAATACATCAAGACCATCGGCCTGTTCAACAGCAAGGCCGAAAACGTGATCAAAACCTGCCGCATGCTGCTGGAGCTGCACGGTGGCGAAGTGCCGGAGGATCGCGCCGCGCTGGAAGCGCTGCCGGGCGTCGGCCGCAAGACCGCCAACGTGGTGCTCAACACCGCCTTCGGCTGGGCGACCATCGCCGTGGACACCCATATCTTCCGGGTGTGCAACCGCACCCACTTTGCGCCGGGCAAGAACGTCGATCAGGTGGAAGAGAAGCTGTTGAAGGTGGTGCCCGCCGAATTCAAGGTCGATTGCCATCACTGGCTGATCCTGCACGGCCGCTACACCTGCATCGCGCGCAAACCGCGCTGCGGCTCCTGCATTATCGAAGACCTGTGTGAATATAAAGAGAAGGTTTATCCGGAATCCTGAGTCAGTTGGGTGCGGCAAACCGCACCCGCCGCTTCCTCTCCCCTCGCCAGCGCCTCTTTTTTATCGGAAATGTGATATCGCGCAGCAGTAACCCCGGCGTTATCGCGGTTTTCAGTGCAAAAACCATCGCTGCGTTATTTTCAAGCGAAAAATTAGTCGAAAATTGCGGTGACCGTCACGCTTTGAGGATCACAAGGCGTTCACAAATGCCAGCCCCATTTTCCTAAATTTCTTTAATTTTACAAAACACGCCATATACACAACATTCCAACGGATTAATAACCACACATACACTGATGCGCTAAAAAATAGCAATTCAGCAGAATATATCCCTGTTTAAAATTGGTATAGCTTTTAATCAAAACAAAAAATCGGCAAACCATTAAAACCCGAAAGTTAATACTGCATAACATTTGCAACATCGCGGCATAATCCTGTCGGCGTTAAATGTAACCGAATATGACAAACTGCTTGCCACGTTGACAAAGATAGTGAACATTAACCGCCGTCCCCATCCTATAACAACGCAAAAGGATGCCGTTCCGCATCAACTTTTGTACTTTCCCGTCCTCAAAAGACGGGCTGCGAAAAAACAGAGGTACCAGTGTCAACAGCAAACAACCAACATCCGGAGAGCGTGAGCCTTAACGCGTTCAAACAACCGAAAGCGTTCTATCTGATCTTCTCGATCGAACTGTGGGAGCGTTTCGGCTACTACGGCCTGCAGGGCATCATGGCGGTTTATCTGGTCAAGATGCTCGGCCTGAGCGAAGCCGACTCCATCACCCTGTTCTCTTCCTTCAGCGCCCTGGTGTACGGCTTCGTCGCCATCGGCGGCTGGCTGGGCGACAAAGTGCTGGGCTCCAAGCGCGTGATCGTGCTCGGCGCGTTGGTGCTGGCCGCCGGTTACGCCATGGTGGCCTACTCCGGTCACGACATCTTCTGGGTCTATCTGGGCATGGCGACCATCGCCGTGGGCAGCGGCCTGTTCAAGGCCAACCCGTCCTCCCTGCTGTCCACCTGCTATGAGAAAGACGACCCGCGTCTCGATGGCGCCTTCACCATGTACTATATGTCGGTGAACATCGGTTCCTTCTTCTCCATGCTGGCGACCCCTTGGCTGGCGGCGAAATACGGCTGGAGCGTGGCGTTCTCCCTGAGCGTGGTCGGCATGCTGATCACCCTGGTCAACTTTATGCTGTGCCACAAATGGGTGAAGAAAAACGGCTCCAAACCTGACTTCAAGCCGCTGCATCTGCCGAAACTGCTGATGGTGCTGGTCGGCATCGTGGCGCTGGTCGCCGTTTCCAGCTGGCTGCTGCACAACCAGGTGATTGCGCGCTGGGCGCTGGCCCTCATCTCCGCCGGCATCGTTCTGGTGTTCGCCAAGGAAACCTTCGCCCTGCACGGCGCCGCACGCCGCAAGATGATCGTCGCCTTCCTGCTGATGCTGGAAGCGGTGGTGTTCTTTGTGCTGTACAGCCAGATGCCAACCTCGCTGAACTTCTTCGCCATCCACAACGTGGAACACAGCATCCTCGGCGTCGCCTTCGAGCCGGAGCAGTACCAGGCGCTGAACCCGTTCTGGATCATGCTCGCCAGCCCGATTCTGGCCGCGCTGTATAACAAAATGGGCGATCGCCTGCCGATGCCGCACAAGTTCGCTTTCGGCATGATCCTGTGCTCCTGCGCCTTCCTGGTGCTGCCATGGGGCGCCAGCTTCGCCAACGAACAGGGCATCGTATCGGTCAACTGGCTGATCCTCAGCTACGCGCTGCAGAGCATCGGCGAGCTGATGATTTCCGGTCTGGGCCTGGCGATGGTGGCGCAGTTGGTGCCGCAGCGTCTGATGGGCTTCATCATGGGCTCCTGGTTCCTGACCACCGCCGCCGCGGCGCTGATCGCCGGTAAAGTCGCCGGTCTGACCGCCGTCCCGAGCGACATTAACGACGCGCACGCTTCACTGGCCATCTACAGCCATGTGTTTATGCAGATCGGTATCGCCACCGCCGTCATCGCTATCCTGATGATGCTGACCGCGCCGAAACTGTACCGCATGACGCTGGACACCAGCGAAGACGCCAATCAGAAAGCGCAGGAAGCCACTGCGACTCACTGATCGCCGGGCGAATAGCGCGTAAATAAAAACACCGGGGTTAACGCCCCGGTGTTTTTTTATGCCCGCGAGAAAAGTGCTTACGCTGACTTGGGCTTGCCGCTTAGATTAGCCCACATGAATTCACTCACCAGCGCACTGTGGAACGCTGCCTGCTGCTTGTCGGCGGCGGCGCTGTGACCGCCTTCGGTATTCTCGTAGAAGTAAGCCTGTTGATACCCCATCGCCTGCATGCGCGCCGCCATTTTGCGGGCGTGGGCCGGGTTGACCCGATCGTCGCTGGTGGCGGTATAGAACAGCACCGGTGGGTAGGCCGTCTGCGCCTGAATATTGTGGTACGGCGAGAAGGTTTTGAGGTAGGCCCACTGCTCTGGCTTGCTCGGATCGCCGTATTCCGCGATCCACGACGCGCCGGCGGAGAGCTGGGTATAGCGCTGCATGTCCAACAGCGGCACTTCGCAGACGATGCAGCCGAACAGCTGCGGATACAGCGTCAGCATATTGCCCACCAGCAGGCCGCCGTTGCTGCCGCCGCGTGCGCCGAGATGCGGCGCCGAGGTCACCTTGCGTGCGATAAGATCTTCGGCCACGGCGGCGAAATCCTCATAGGCGCGATGGCGATTCTGCTTGAGCGCCGCCTGATGCCACGCCGGACCATACTCGCCGCCGCCGCGGATGTTGGCCACCACGTATACCCCGCCGCGTTCCAGCCAGGCCGGCGCCTTGCCGCCGAGATAGCCCGGCAACAGCGGCACCTCAAACCCGCCGTAGCCATACAGCAGCGTCGGCGTGCTGCCGTCCAGCTTGAGATCTTTGGCGGCGATCTGGAAATACGGCACGCGGGTGCCATCTTTGGAGCGCGCGAAATGCTGGCTGACCTGATAGCCGGCGGCGTCAAAGTCCTGCGGCGCCTGTTTCAGCAGCGTCGCCTCACCGCCGTCGAGATTGCCCATGTACAGCGAGGTCGGCTGCAGGAACCCACTGACGGTCAGGAAATAGGCGTTGCTCTCTTCGTCGATGCCGCCGGCGGAAATGGTGCTGATGGCGCCGGGGTTGCCCAGCGGGCGACGTTGCCAGCTGCCGCCCTGCGGCGTCAGCACCTCCAGCCGGTTGACCACGTTATCCATGATGCTGAGGATCAAATGATCGCGAGTGCCGCTGTAGCCGCTCAGCGCCTGCTCGGCGGTCGGGGTAAACAGCAGCTGCAGCTCGCGCTTGCCCGCCAGATAGTCATCGAAGTTGGCCGCCAGCAGTGCGCCGGACGGATAGCGTTTGCCCCCCACTTCCCAATCGCTGCTCGGTTTGATCAGCAGCCATTCGCGATGCGTATCCAGTTCGGCATCGGCCGGGATATCGATTTTTTTCTGCCGGCCGTCCTGAGCCAGCAAGAAATAGTCGCGGCGATAGAAGTCCAGGCTGCGGCCGACGAAATCGCGTTCAAAGCCCGGCGTGCGGTCGTGATAGGCGAAGACCGCCATGTCCTCGGGCTGCGCTTCGTACAGCGTTTCGGCCGCGCTCAGCGGCGTACCGCGCCGCCAGCGTTTGGCGATGCGCGCGTAGCCGGACTGGGTCATCGAGCCGGGGCCGAAGTCGGTGGCGATGAACAGCGTGTCCCGATCGACCCAGGAGACCCGGCTTTTCGCCACCGGCACGTTGAAGCCGTCTTTGACGAAGCGTTTGGCCACCAGATCGAATTCGCGGATTTCGGTGGCGTCACCGCCGTCCGGCGACAGCTGCATCAGGCAATAGCGGTATTCCGGCGCCAACGGCTGCGAGCCCTGATAGACCCAATCCTTGCCCTCGGCTTTGCCCAACGCATCGATATCCAGCACCGTCTCCCAGGCCGGTTTGGCCTTGCGATACTCGTCCAGCGTGGTGCGCCGCAGCAGGCCACGCGGGTTGGCTTTATCCTGCCAGAAGTTGTAATAGAACTCGCCGCGTTTGCTCACCCACGGGATCTGGGTGTCTTTATTGAGGATATCCAGGACCTCGCGCTCAATGCGCTGAAAGTCTTCGCCCTGGGCGAAGCGCGCAGTGGTGCGTTGATTTTCCTGCTGCACCCAGTGCAGCGCTTTTTTACCCTGCAGCTCTTCCAGCCACAGGAATTCATCGCCGGCGGCCGCGCCGCCCTCCGCCGCCATCGCCAGGCGGATACTGTTGGGTAATGAAGTCATCGCGAATACGGCTCCTGCGGTTTGCGCACTGAGTTTAATGAACTGACGTCGATTGGTGACCGGCAAAATCAAGCTCCTTTTGAGTCGGCTGCAACGCCGCCCCGTCGTGGGCGACAGCCTGTGAAATAAGAGTCATTTTCAACAAGGTAGGCGTTTGGCGGCGCGGAGTCAAAGCCCATGGCCGCCGCGTTGAGTCAGGATTGAGGATAGTGGATCAGATCGTGGATGCGCACCGTTTGTGAACCGGCGTTGCGGTAGGCGTGCGGCCGATCGGCCTGAAAGCGCATCGCCTCGCCGGCCGCCAGGCTGTGCCATTCGCCGTCTATCGCCAACTCCAACCGCCCGCTGATCACGATCACATGCTCTATCACCCCCGGCTCATGGGGCGACGATTCGCTGAGCGCGCCCGGCGCCAGATCGATGACGAACATATCGAAACCCAGCTGGCGATCGTAGGGAAACAGCGGCACTACGCGCATATCGGCGTTGTCCTGATCGTACACCGGCAGCTCGCCGTAACGGTGCAGCGTCGCCTGCTGCTGGGCGGGAGACGCCTCAAGAAAGGCGGAGAACGCCACGTTGAAACCGGTGGCGATCTTCCATAGCGTCGCTACCGTCGGGCTGGATTCGCCGCGTTCGATCTGCCCGAGCATCGCTTTGCTGACGCCGGTGTATTCCGCCGCCTGCGTCAGGCTCCAGCCGCGCTGCGCGCGCAACGTGCGAAGGGTGTGCGCCAAATGGCCGGCAAGTTCCTGCATCCTGTTCTCCTCTGCGTATCGCGCCCGATTATACCCGCTTGTGCGCTATAGCGCACGGTGCTATGCTGATTTCTTACCGTGCGCTATAACGCACAATCACCGATTGGAGCCACTCATGCGCCCAGCCCTCTCCCTGCGCCATCTGACCCTGCCTGCCGTAATGGCCGGCTTCGTCGCCGTTCTGGTCGGTTACACCAGCTCTGCCGCGATTATTTTCCAGGCCGCCGCCGCCGCGGGCGCGACACCGGCGCAGATCGGCGGTTGGCTGAGCGTGCTGGGGATCGCGATGGGCGTCACTTCGCTGGGGCTCTCGCTTTACTACCGCACCCCGATCCTCACCGCCTGGTCGACGCCCGGCGCGGCGCTGCTGGTCACCAGCCTGCCCGGCACGCCGATCAACGACGCGATCGGCGTGTTTATCTTTGCCTCGGGTCTGATCCTGCTGTGCGGCGTCACCGGACTGTTCGCTCGCCTGATGGATTATATTCCGCAGGCGATTTCTGCCGCGATGTTGGCGGGGATCCTGCTGCGTTTCGGGCTGGACGCCTTCGCTTCGCTGCAGCTCAATTTCCTTCTCAGCGCCGGTATGGGGCTGGCCTATCTGCTCAGCCGCCGTTATCTGCCGCGCTACGCCATCGTGCTGACGCTGGCAGTCGGGCTGGCGATCGCCGCACTGCAGGGCAATATCCATCTGGCGCAGCAGGCGCCGGCGTTCGCCATGCCGGAATTTATCGCACCGCACTTCAGCTGGCCGACGCTGCTCGGCATCGGCGTGCCGTTCTTCGTGGTGACCATGGCTTCGCAGAACGCGCCCGGCATCGCTACGCTGCAGGCGGCGGGCTACCGTGTTCCCACCTCGCCGCTGATCGCCTGGACGGCGCTGACCGCGCTGCTGCTGGCGCCGTTCGGCGGCTTCTCGGTGTGCATCGCCGCCATTACCGCCGCCATCTGCATGGGGCCGGACGTACATCCCGATCCGCAGCGGCGTTACATGGGCGCGGTGACCGCCGGCGGCTTCTACCTGCTGGCGGGCCTGTTCGGCGGCGCCATCGGTCTGCTGTTCAGCGCGCTGCCGACCGCGCTGATCCACACCATCGCCGGGCTGGCGCTGCTCGGCACCATCGGCGGCAGCCTGCAGCGCGCGCTGCAGGATGAAAAACAGCGCGATGCGGCGCTGATCGCCTTTCTCATCACCGCCTCCGGCGTCACGCTGCTCGGCATCGGCTCCGCGTTCTGGGGCATTGTCGGCGGCGCCATCGCGCATCTGCTGCTATCGCTGCCGCGGCGAGGAACAGCAACATAAAATGCCAAACGCACGCGGTGCATTGACAAGCAGCGCGGCGGCACCTTCACTGGATGGGCACACTGCGATTTACGCACGAGGCCCACATGCAAGAAAAGGAACAATGGTCCCAGGTCGATCGCTATATCGCGGACAGCCTGGTAGAACAAGACGATGCCCTGTTGCAGGCGCTGGCGGCCAACGCCGCCGCCGGGCTGCCGGCCCATGACGTGGCGCCGAATCAGGGCAAGTTGCTGCAGCTGTTCGCCCGCATGATTAACGCCAAACGCATTTTGGAAATCGGTACGTTGGGCGGCTACAGCACCATCTGGCTGGCGCGCGCGCTGCCGGCGGATGGCACGTTGGTCACCCTGGAAGCGGATGAAAACCACGCCGCCATCGCCCGCCAGAATATCGCTCGCGCCGGGCTCGCCGGCCAGGTCGAACTGCGCGTCGGCCCCGCTCTCGCTCACCTGCCCGCGCTGCAAGCCTTGGCTCCCTTTGATCTGATCTTCATCGACGCCGACAAACCGAGCAATCCGGATTACCTGCGTTGGGCGCTTAAACTCGCGCGCCCGGGCACGGTGATTATCGGTGACAACGTGGTGCGCGATGGCACAGTCACCGACGCTGCCAGTACCGACGCCCGTGTACAAGGCGTACGCGAATTCTTCACGATGATGGCTGCGGAACCCCGCCTGAGCGCCACCGCATTGCAAACCGTGGGCAGCAAGGGCTGGGACGGATTCTCTCTGGCTATCGTCAACTTTTAAGTGACAATGTCACCAAGGAAGCTTATGACTGAGAAAGCGGCGCTGTTGGCTCAGCGCCTGATACGCAATGTCGAACGGGTAGATAAGCAGCACGATCGGCGGCCGCCGCTGTATGACAGCGTCGGCGCGCGCCTCGGCACCGGCACCGCCGCCGACAAGCTGGGTGCCTCTTTCGATTGCGTGGCGCCGGGCATGCGTTCCTGCCCCTACCATTTTCACTACGCTCAGGAGGAAATGTTCATCATTCTGGAAGGCAGCGGTACGCTGCGGGTGGCCGGAGAAATGCTGCCGATCGTCAGCGGGGATGTCATCTTCATTCCGCCCGGCCCGGAATACCCGCACCAGATCATCAACACCTCCGATGCGCCGCTGAAGTACCTGTCCGTCAGCACGCGCGAGCAGCCGGAGCTGGTGATGTACCCGGACTCCGGCAAATACCAGGCGATGGCGCGCGGCAATGATGGCGAGCAGGTACGCTACCTGCAACGCCCTTCAACCTCGCTCGATTACTGGCAGGATGAACCCTGAATCGCCGTCCGGCAGCGGGAGATCCAATGCGCGCGCCGCCAGCTCGGCCACGCGGAAGTCGATATCCGCCGCCTGGCCGTCTTCCATAAACCAGGCGGCGGACAGCCCCGACCAGGCCAGGACCCATTGCAGCAAGCGCCGGCGCTCCAGCCCGGCCAGGCGGCACACCTGTTCCACGCGCCGCTGGAAAATGGCCGGATCGGTCGCGATGCCGTAGTTGGGATTACAGAAGATATTGGCGTAATCGAAGCCCCGTTCGCCGAACAAGCGCTTGGGATCGATCGCCAGCCAGCCGCGTTCGCCGAAGTCCAGCACGTTGTCATGGTGGATATCGCCGTGCAGCACGCTTTCTTCTCGCGGGCTGCTCAGCAGCTCCGCCGCCGCCGTGGCGCTGAGGCGCAGCATGCCGCCGTGCGCCTGCGCCGCCGGCCACAGCGAGCTGAACCACTCCTGCAGCGGGATCAGCTCGGGCAACGGCGCGGCACGCGGCGCATGCAGGGCGGCGATCGCCCGACACAGGATCCGCGTGGCCTGCTCATCGTCGCCGTCGCGCACCAACTGTGCCAACGAACCTTCGCCCTGCGCGCGCTCCAGCAGAATGCCGTCGTCATGCCATGCCAGCACCTGCGCGGCACCTTCCCCGCGCCACCAGCACATCAGTTGACCGCCGAAGCGCTCTTCCTGCTCGCGGGCGATCTTCAGCATGGCCGCCTCGCCGCGGTAACGCACCGGCATCAGCAAGCTGCTGTGGGTTTCGAAGGCTTTGCCGTCCTGCTCCAGTTGCCAGCGTTGCAGGTAGGGAGTAAAAAGCGGGTTCATCGTCTCATGCGTCCTTGTGGCCGAGCTGCGCCGCACTGTCACATTCAGGTGAGAGACGACGTATAAAATAAAGAGAGATGATACTCTCAAATATCATCGGTGCGCGGCGTCTGACCGCCGTTTCATCAGTATCCTAACCAAGTTTGTCGATTTTATTAACCGGTCTTGCGCGGGGTTCGACCATGACATCATTAAAACGCATTAATTATCCGCAATTGCCTACGCCGGGTGGCCCTTACGTGCACGCCGTGCGTCACGGCGATCGCCTGTACGTGTCGGGCTTGACCGCCTTCGCCACCGACGCTCAGGGGTTGAGCGCGTCAGAGCAAACGCAGGAAATCCTCGAACAGCTGGCGACCATCGCCGCCAGCGAAGGCGTGAATCTCAAGGCATTGATTAAAATCAGCGTGTTCCTGACCGACATCGCCGATCTGGCGGGCGTGCGCCCGGTGCTGTTTGACTACTTCGACGGCGCGCTGCCGGCCTGCTCATTGATGGCGGTCAGCGCGTTGTTCTCACCTGCGGTGTGCGTGGAGATAGAGGCGGTGATGGCGTTGCAATAGCGCAGCGTTAGAGCGCGCCTTCGTCCGGTACGCAGGGGCCGATTTTGAACCAGGCTTTGGCGATCCGCCCCTGCTCCACTTCGTAAATGGCGATAACATCCATTTTGCCGCGCCCCTGCGGGAAGTTGCGCGTCACCACTTCCTGATCGACCACCATATTCCCCACCGCCATGCGTTTTATCCGTTCACCATACAGGCTCGGCTCGCGAAAACGCGCCAGGTGCCGTTCGCGGATCGCCGCCTTGCCGCTGGCCAACAGCGTGTCGGGGTGCTCGTAATACTGCGCATCGTCCGCCCAGCAGGCCATAAAGGCCTCGATGTCACGGGCGTTATAAGCGTCGAGCTGGCGTTGAACCACATCCTGCGGGCGTACCGTTTTATCGTTCATCACATCCTCCTGCCGAAGTTAACCGCCGCATGCGTCGAACCCCTCACCATAACCGCTCAATGCGGCAGCTTGATGACACGCGGCAATTGAATAAAAACACAGAAATAGCGAATAAATAACCTATCATGCCCAATGGACAATTCAAGCGTCTGCGCAGAAATTTTCAGCATCGCGCCAGGAGCGATGAAAACCGCAGGACGGCACGCGTTAATCTTTGCGGCGGCCGGGAGGATTCTGCTAATTTAGCGTGAACAGCCAGATGATAACGAAACGCTATGCAGCAAAAACCGGTGTTGGACGAAGCCAGACAGTTAAAGCGACTCAACGCCGCCACGCGGCGCCAATCCCATATGTATAAATGGATCGCCCTGGTAGCGGCGCTGGATGCGTTGTTGGTGTTTTGGTATGACCGGGATATGCGCAACGTCACCTTCTCGGGAGCGGTCGCGCTGGTGTGCGGTTATCTGTGGATCCGCGATCGCAACAAGGCTCGCGGCTACCGGCGCGAGTTCGATCGCAAATTCGGCAAGCGCAGCGGCGATTAAGGCTGCATCGCTTCCAGCACCTTAGCACTGTCGACGATCTGCACGAACTTCACGATTTTACCGGCGCGCACCGTATAAATATGCGCGAAAGAGGCGCTGAAGGATTTGCCGGTGGACCGGTAGGTGCCGTGGTAAAAACCCTGAGCGATCACATTGTCGCCGGCGTCGTAAAAATGATCGACGTCGGCGCGGTAACCTTGCCATTCGCTGCCTAAACGCTGATGCACGTTCTTGATGATGTTCTCCGGACCGATGTAGGTGCCGGCGTAAGGGAAACCGGCGGCTTCGGTCCACTCGGCATCGGGGGCCAGCGCCGCCAGCAGATTACGGCCGTTTTCTTCGGAGCTGCCTTCATAGGTCGCGCGCACTATTTCAAGAGGGGTTGGCATGTCTCTTCTCCCATGGCTGATGAGGATATTCCGGCCATCTCCGCGGACACAGGCTCTCACCAAGCGGAGACGGCGGAACGTGGCTATTTTAGGTTGCTTGTTTCGCTGCAAAAACCGCAGTTATGACAATAGTCAGTTGCACTTTAGTAAACAATAGCCGCTTCGCCGTCATTTTCCCGGCATCCGACGCGGCTATGCTGATTGACCGATTTCCCCCAACAGGAGCTGAACGTGTCTTTACCCTCGCTGACGCAAGAGCTGTTACAACCGTTTTCCCCCTATCAGTCGTTGGCGCAAGCGCTGCTGCCGCTCACCCTCGAGTCTGACGACGGCTCGCACGATGTGGCGCACCTGCACCGAGTCTGGAAGAACTGCCGCCGGATCAGCAAGCTGGAAGGCGGCGATCGGCGCATTCTCTGTGCGGCGGTGCTGCTGCATGACGCGGTGGCGGTGGAAAAGAATTCGCCGCAGCGCCATCTGGCCTCGCTCATGGCGGCGCAGCAGGCCACGCTGACGCTGGCCCGGCTGGAATGGGCGCCGGCGGACATCGCGGCGGTGGCGCACGCCATCGAAGCGCACAGTTTTTCCGCCGGCATCCCCCCGCAAACGCTGGAGGCCAAGATCCTGCAGGACGCCGATCGCCTCGACGCCATAGGTCTTATCGGCGTGGCGCGCTGCTTCTATATCGGCGGCCGCATGCGCAGCGCGCTGTATGACGCCGCCGATCCGCAGGCCGAACATCGTCAATACGACGACAAGCGTTTCTGCCTCGACCACTTCGAAACCAAGCTGTTCAAGCTGCAAGACGGCTTCCAGACCGCCGCCGGGCGGCACATGGCCGAACAGCGCACCCAACGCATGCGGCGCTTTGTCGACGAGCTGTTGGAAGAGGTATAGCGCGACGATTTCGTTATGCCCATAACATTTTCGGTCATATAACGCCGCTAAACTGTAAGTCAACTTCACCGAACGGGCGGCACAGATGAAAAAGTTGACGTTGAAAGAGATGACGGAAAGCGAACAGCGGGAAGTGAAAACCGAATTGGACAAGGCACGCAAGAGCCACGGGCGGCCACTGACCAACGCCGAACAGCACAAGGTCAAGGATGAAGCGGTGGCGCGCATCATGGCCGCCAGAGCGAAACTCGCCAAGGCGGAGCGTGCGGAACGCAAGGCCAATCGCTACCGGCCGAGTGGCGATACCTTCAGCTGGTCCGCCACCATCGGTTCCCGCCCACCGCGCTGAGCCAGCCCAACAATCCCCGCCGCCGCGGGGATTGTGGTTTATTAGCCAAACTCATCCCCGCTGCCGAATCATGAATAACAATGTTATCAATCTGTTGTAAATTGACAGCCTGATGAAGAATATTCATTATCACCCCACTTCCCCTTTTCGCGAGACTGCCATGGCCTATCCACGCAACGTTGACATTCCGATGACGCCTGCGTTGCCTGTTGGCGGTTTGGCAGCGGTTAAATCGAAGAAACAGACGCTCATTTGACCGGGGCGAGCTGTCCCGTCAGATGAGCTGACTGGATGGCACGCAACGCCCCGCCTTCAATTTTCTCATCTGGCTTCTCTGTCGGTCACACAGAAGGAATATTTTATGGCCTCATTTTCGGGTATTTGGGTGGCGATGGTTACCCCTTTCAATCACGATGCCGTCGATCTGCCAGCGGTGAAACGCCTGGCGCGGTACCTGCTCGACGCCGGCGTCTCAGGCCTGGTGGTCTGCGGCTCCACCGGTGAAGCCGCCGCACTGAGCAAAGAAGAACAGCTGGCGGTGCTCGACGCGGTGCTGGAAGTGGCGCCCGCCCATCAGGTGGTGATGGGACTGTCCGGCAATAACATGGCCGCCACGCTGCAGATGCAGCAGGCCATTCAGCTGCGCGACATCGCCGGCGTGCTGATCCCGGCACCTTACTACATCCGCCCTTCGCAATGCGGTCTGATCGACTATTTTACCCAGCTGGCCGACGCCTCAACCGTGCCGGTGATCCTGTACAACATTCCGCAGCGCACCGGCATCGCCATGGAGCTGGCCACATTGCGCCGGCTCGCGCGCCATCCGCGCATCACCGCCATCAAGGACTGCGGCGGCAACCCTGACGCCACCATGGCGCTGATCGCCGACGGCGAGATCGATGTGATGACCGGGGAAGACAATCTGATCCTCACCACGCTGTGCCTCGGCGGCACCGGCGCCATCTCCGCCGCCGCCCATGTGCACCCGGAACGTTTCGTCCAGTTGACGCAGCAGGTCGCCGCCGGCGATCTGGCCGCGGCGCGCAGCAACTTCTATGAGCTGCTGCCGATGATCCACCAGATGTTCAGCTTCCCGAATCCGGCGCCGGTCAAGACGGTGCTGGCCCAACAAGGGCTGATCGTCAACGAACTGCGCTCGCCGATGCAGGTGGCGCCGCAGGCGCTGCAACAGCAGATCGCCGCGACGCTGGCGCAGCTGCAGCCCGTCGAGGCGATCGTCGGTTAAATTTGTTAGCTAAGCCGCTGTAATTTTGGCGCTATGGGACTACGATGAGAGGTTAAGCATGCCCGTCATTCGTCATCAACAAGGAGCTTCCGATGAAACTGTTCTATAAAGCCGGCGCCTGTTCGCTGTCCCCGCATATCGTGCTGCGTGAGGCAGGGCTGGATTTTACGGCGGAGAAGGTCGACCTGGCGCACAAGAAAACCGAGAGCGGCGCCGATTACCTCGCCATCAACCCCAAGGGACAGGTACCGGCGCTGCTGCTGGATGACGGCAGCCTGCTGACCGAAGGCGTAGCGATCGTGCAATACCTGGCGGACCGCGTGCCGGATCGCAACCTTATTCCGGCGGCAGGCACCCTGTCGCGCTACCACGCGATCGAATGGCTGAACTACATCGCCACCGAGCTGCACAAAGGGTTCAGCCCGCTGTTCAACCCGAAAACGCCCGAGGAATACAAAGCCATCGCGCGCGCCAAGCTGGAGCAGCAGTTCAGCTATCTGGATTCGGTGCTGGCGAAGCAGCACTTCCTGTTGGGAAGCCGTTTCAGCGTGGCCGACGCTTACTTGTTCACCGTGTTGCGCTGGGCATTCGCCCTGCAGTTCGATGTGCGCAAGCACGCCCATCTGGCGGCCTGGTTCGATCGCGTCGCCGCGCGCCCGGCAGTGGATGCGGCGCTGAACGCCGAAGGTTTGAAGTAAAGGTTCGGCCCCGGCGGCGATCGCCGGGGCCCGTTTCACTTACAGTTTTACCGCTTTGAACTCGCTGCGCGGCTGCACGATCCGATCCTGCGCCGCCACCACCTGCAGTTCGTACTCGCCCATCTCCTGGGTGGTCAGCATCACCTCATACACCGCGGCGGTCACGTGCTCCAGCGCTTTATCCAGCGCCTCGCCCTTCAGCAGATCCACCAGCAGCAGACCGCTGGTCAAATCGCCGACGCCGACCGGCTGACGCGCCCCGAAGTCCACCAGCGGCCGGCTGATGTGCCAGGCCTCGTCCGCCGTCACCAGCAGCATTTCGAAGCAGTCGGCGTGATAGCCGGCGCGGGCCAGGTGCTTGACCAGCACCAGCCTCGGCCCTTTGGCGATCAGCGCGCGGGCGGCCTGCACCGCGTCGTCCACATTGGCGACGGCCATCTGACTGAGCATCTCCAGTTCCAGCAGGTTCGGCGCCATCATGTCGCTGCACGGCAGCGCTTGGCGGCAGTGAAACTCGGCCACGCCCGGCGCCACGATGCAGCCCTTTTCCGGATGCCCCATCACCGGATCGCAAAAATACCAGGCGTTCGGGTTCGCCTGCTTAACCTGACGCACGATCTCCAGAATATGGTCGCCCTGCTCCGGCGAACCGATATAGCCGCTCAACACCGCATCACAGCGCTTCAACTGATCGATATTGGCGATGCCCTGCGCGATCTCGGTCAGGTGGCTGGCCGGCATGACGCAGCCGGTCCACTGACCGTATTGCGTATGGTTGGAGAACTGCACCGTGTTCAGCGGCCAGACGTTGACGCCCATGCGACGCATTGGAAACTCCGCCGCACTGTTGCCGGCGTGACCAAACACCACGTGCGACTGGATAGAAAGAATGTTTTTCATCGACAGAACTCGTTCGGGATACGGCAGCCGGGCGGCTGCCCAAAAATAAAGGGGCCGCCAGGGCCCCTTACCGTCATGATTCGCTTACTGCCAATCCACCAGGCAGTAGTGTTTTTTGCCGCGGCGCAGCAGCGTGTAGCGGCCGAACAGACGGTCCGCGTCGCTGAAGCGGTATTCGGCATCGGATTGTTTCTCGCCGTTGATGGTCACCGCATTGGAGCCGATCATGGTGCGCGCCTGGCCACGTGACGGTACCAGCTCGGCATTCACCAGCGCCTGCTGCAGATCGGCGTCGCTATCCAGTTTGATGGTTGGCATGCCGTCCTGCGCCAACTGGGCGAAGTCCGCTTCGGTCATGTCATGCAACGCGCCGGAGAACAGGCTCTGGGTGATGCGCTTGGCGGCCGCCAAACCTTCCGCACCGTGCACCATGCCGGTCACTTCTTCCGCCAGCACGTACTGGGCGCGCGGCGCCTTGCCGCTGTTCTTGTCTTCTTCTTCCAGCGCGTTGATGTCTTCCAGGCTCATGAAGGTGAAGAACTTCAGGAAACGGTAGACGTCGGCGTCGGCGGTGTTGATCCAGAACTGGTAGAACTTGTACGGGCTGGTTTTTTCCGGTGCCAGCCAGACCGCGCCGCCTTCGGTTTTACCGAACTTGGTGCCGTCCGCTTTGGTGATCAACGGCACGGTCAGGCCGAACACCTGTTTCTGGTGCTGACGACGCGTCAGATCGATACCCGAGGTGATGTTGCCCCACTGGTCGGAACCGCCGATCTGCAGCTCCACCTGGTGGCGGTTATACAGCTCGGAGAAATCGAAGCCCTGCAGCAGGTTGTAGGAGAACTCGGTGAAGGAGATGCCGGAGTCGTCGCGATTCAGGCGCTGCTTGACCGCTTCCTTGTTGATCATCTGGTTGACGGAGAAGTGCTTGCCGATGTCGCGCAGGAAGGTCAGCACGTTCATGCCGCCGAACCAGTCGTAGTTGTTGGCGGCGATAGCGCTGTTGCTGCCGCAGTCGAAATCGAGGAACGGGGAAACCTGCTTGCGGATCTTCTCGACCCACTCGTTCACCGTATCGGTGGTGTTCAGCTTGCGCTCCGCCGCTTTGAAGCTCGGATCGCCGATGAGGCCAGTGGCGCCGCCCACCAAGGCTACCGGCTTGTGGCCGGCCAGCTGGAAGCGCTTCAGGCACAACAGAGGAACCAGATGGCCCAAATGCAAGCTGTCAGCGGTCGGATCGAAACCGCAATACAGTGCAATTGGCCCTTGCGCCAGTCGCTCCGCTAACGCTTCCTCATCCGTAACCTGGGCAACGAGGCCCCGCTCTTGCAGTTGTTTAATCAAGTTGCTGCTTGCCATCAATGACTCCATGTATAAACGAATGCACCTTTGCCGGTACACGGCCTTTCGCCCAGTGGCGAAATAAAAATTCAGGGTAGCGCATAGAATAAAGCGCCGGCGGCGTCAGCACCAGCGCTTAGAGGGGATTTTCCGTCTTCAGGGTGCCAGTCGGTCAATTTTCCAGTCATTCCCGTCCCGCTGATACAGGAAACGGTCATGCAGGCGATGGGCGCCGCCCTGCCAGAACTCGACGGAGTCGAATTTCACGCGGAATCCGCCCCAGAAACTCGGCAGCGGCACCTCGCCCTGCTGGAACTTCTGCTTCAGCTCGAGGAATTTGCTTTCCAGCACGCCGCGCGCGGAAATGCGCGACGACTGCTGCGAAACCCAGGCGCCGATCTGGCTGTCTTTCGGCCGGCTGTTGAAATACTTCAGCACTTCGAAAGTCGACAGGCGCTCCACCTGGCCGAGGAAAATCACCTGGCGATCGAGCATGTGCCAGGGGAACAGCAGGCTGATATGCGGGTTGTGCGCCAGCTGCTGCGCCTTGCGACTGCCGAGATTGGTGTAGAACACCAGCCCCTGCTCATCGAAGTGCTTCAGCAGCACGATGCGTTGATAAGGCTGGCCGTGCTCGTCGACGGTCGCGACGCACATGGCGGTGGGATCGGCCAGGCGCGCGTCGCAGGCCTGTTTCAACCAACGCTCGAACAGCTCGAGCGGGCTGGCGGTCAGATCGTTGCGGCGCAGGCCGCCTCGGGTGTATTCACGGCGCAGGTCCGCAACATCAAACTCATTCTTTTCAATCATCTGGGTTATCGACCAACTGAAAAAATCCGTCGTTACATTCTGCGCCTGCGGCGTCAGGAACTCAATCGCTCCGACGCCGCCACCGGCCTTTAGTCCGTCAGCACGCAGTCGCTCATCACAACTTTGCCGTTGCGTTCAAGATAGGCGTTGCGGTCTTTCGACCAAAACGTGTATTTACCATCGCTGTATTTGGCGCCAGTCAACGCCAGCACCTGCTTGAGATGCAGCTGTTCGCCATCCATCAGCAGGCTGACTTCGCTCGCCTTGCCGTCCAGCGCCACCGTCAGCGGCGTGGTGCCGCACTGATAGTGCATCGTCTGGCTGCTCTGCGGCAGGATGTAGCTGCAGCCGGACAGCGCCAACGCGCCGGCGACGAAAATGACTTTTTTCATGCTGTTGCTCCTTAGAAAAATCCTTCACAGGCTATCCTAACAGAGCTAACGGCACCCTAATGGCAAAACCGGATAAATCCCACCCAGCACCGTTTCACGGCTGGCGCCGGTCACCGACGGCAGGTTGCCGGCCTGGCCGGACAGCGTGCGAAACGCCAGCCAGGCGAAGGCCAGCGCCTCCATGTCGTCGCCGCTGACCCCGCAGTCGTCGGTCAACCCGACTTCCGTCCCCGGCAGCAACGCCGACAGACGCGCCATCAGCAGCGTGTTGCGCGCCCCGCCGCCGCACACCAGCAGCCTTTCACACCCGCCGGCCAGCTGCACCTGCTCGCTGATGCTGACCGCGGTCAACTCCGTGAGCGTGGCCTGCACGTCGACCGGCGCAATCGCCGGCAATCCGGCCAGTTGGCGCTCCAGCCAGGCGATATTGAAATACTCGCGCCCGGTGCTTTTCGGTGCCGGCAGCGCGAAGTAAGGATCCGCCAGCATCTGCTGCAGCAGCGGCAAGCAGACTCGCCCCTGCATAGCCCAGCCGCCGTCCTGATCGTAAGGCTGCGCGCGGTGGCGCCACACCCAGGCATCCATCAGCATGTTGCCCGGCCCGGTGTCGAAACCGCGCACCGGCGTACCGGGCAGCAGCAAAGACAGGTTGGCGATGCCGCCAACGTTCAGCACCATGCGCCGTTCGAGCGGATGCCCCAGCAGCGCCTGATGAAACGCCGGCACCAGCGGCGCGCCCTGCCCGCCGTAGGCCATATCGCGCCGGCGGAAATCGCCGACGGTGGTGATATCGGTCAACGCCGCGATGCGGTTGTTGTCGCCGAGCTGCATTGAGAAACGCGCGTCGCCCTCCGGTTCGTGCCACACCGTCTGGCCGTGACAACCGATGGCGGTGATCTGCTCCGCGTCGATGCCGGTTTGCTTCAGCAGGCCGAGCACCGCTTCGCCGAACAGCGTGCCCAACTGAGCGTCCAACCGGCCGACGGCGGCCAGGGTGGTCTGCTGCCCCTGGCACATGCCAAGAATCTCTTTTTTCAGCGCGATCGGCATCGGATGGCTATAGCTGGCCTGCTGCGCCACCATGCGATCGTCGATCGCGGCCAATACCACATCGATCCCGTCCAGACTGGTGCCGGACATGACGCCTATATAGCGGCCTGACTTCATAGCAACATCCTCTAACCTGCGCGGTAAGCAAATTTCATCCTGACAAATAAACCAGAATTGACGAATTAACGCCATGAATTATGATGCTTTTTTTTGCGGGGCGTGAGCCAGATGCGCCGCTGTGGCACACTTTATGTGTTAAACCGTGCCTTAACCGGCAACGGAATGTCGCCGAGGCTGTCATAAAGGTAAACCGCGGTTTATTATTGGTTGAACAGAGGAAAGTTAAGCTGCGTGCAGCGATGAAGCATGGTGATATGCCAACTTTCCGCCATACTTTGTCTATCATTTTCACTGAATCTTGCCTGGAGAGCATTGCCAGGTTATGGACTACTACCATCAGGAGTTTTATATGATCAAGCGTCTTCTCGTCGTTGCCGTCGCCGCCGTTACGCTGGCTGGGTGCGCCAATGAATCCATGTCCGGCGATGTCTACTCGTCCTCGCAGGCCAAACAGGTGCAAAACGTCACCTACGGGACGCTGGTTTCCGTGCGTCCGGTGAAAATTCAGGGCGGCGAAGGCTCCAACGCCTTGGGGATGATCGGCGGCGCGGTGATTGGCGGCCTGTTGGGTAACACCGTTGGCGGCGGCACCGGCCGTACGCTGGCTACCGCGGCGGGCGCTATCGCCGGCGGCGCGGCAGGCAACAGCATCGGTGAAGTGGCCGGCCGTACCTCAGGCTACGAGCTGGAAATCAAAACCGACCAGAAAGAGAACATCGTGGTGGTACAAAAAGCGGGCGACACCAAGTTCAGCCCGGGCCAGCGCGTACGCATGGCGCGCATGGGCGACACCATCACCGTCTCTCCGCTGTAAGTCAGCAGGCGACACACGGCAAACCGGAGGCAATCGCCTCCGGTTTTATTTCTGATGCTGTGAAACTGTAATCGTAGAAAAAATAAGAATATTATTATTTGCTTTGCAGTTCGGTGATATTTTGTTCTAACTTGCCAATCAGCCCAACCAACAGATGCACTTCGTCGGCGGTAATGCCGCTTAAAATCTCACTGCGCGTAGACGTGATCACGCTGTCCACTTCCCTGATGATCGGATCGGCCGCTTCGGTCAGCTTGATGCGCTTCGCACGGCGATCGTTGGCACAGGTGTGGCGCGTAATCAGCCCCTTCTCCTCCAATTGGTCCAGCGTACGAACCAGTGACGGTTGCTCGATACCGATCGCCTTCGCCAGCTGAATCTGCGACTGCTCCGGCGGCAAACGATTGATATTGTGCAAAGTGACCCAGTGTGTTTGGGTCAGCTCCAACGGCTTGAGCCGATGATCGATGAGCGCGCGCCAAACACGAACCAATCGTGCTAAATCTGAACCTAATGTTGACTCCACTTCCCCCTCCTTATAATTAGCATGCTAACATTACCTCCCAGAGTTTAGACTATTTTGGGTAACTCACATTAAAAACACAAATGTATATAATGTATATTGTGGAAATAGCCACTGTTTTTAGCCGCTATTGTTTAATCGTTATGCAAATATTCAACATATTCACCCTTAGGGATTGTTAATGTGAATACATCATGGTTACACGCCTCTTCCCCCTTGCCCGATTTGGTGCTGGGGGCATCGCTTTATTTTCCGCCTATATTTAAAGCTTTTTTGCTAGGGCTGGTCTTATGGCTGCTGATTCATCAGCTGCTGCGAGACTGGATGTATTCCGGCGAAATCTGGCATCCCATGTTGATGGATCTGTCCATTTTCGTTCTTACCGTCAGCGGTTCCTTATGGATTTTAGCGAGTTGGTAACCCATGCAGCATAAAACATTAAAATACTTTTCTACGGTGATCGTCTGCGCCATTGCCGTCTGTGCCGGTTGGTGGCTCTGGAATTATTATATGCAATCGCCATGGACCCGTGATGGAAAAGTGCGCGCCGAACTCGTCAATATCACCCCTGAAGTCTCTGGAAGATTAGAGAAAATAAGCGCGAATGACAATCAGTTCGTACCTGCGGGAAGTCTGATTTTTACCCTCGACCCGGTGCCCTACCAGATCGCGCTGGACAATGCCGAGGCCGCTGTGGCAAAAGCGCAATCCGATCTGGCCAAGGCGGACCACGAGGCCGCCCGCCGCCGCGGTTTGCCGCGCAACGTTATTTCCG
This sequence comes from Serratia sp. LTN-2, assembly GCF_059740205.1. Taxonomy (NCBI): domain Bacteria; kingdom Pseudomonadati; phylum Pseudomonadota; class Gammaproteobacteria; order Enterobacterales; family Yersiniaceae; genus Serratia; species Serratia sp. LTN-2. The sequence continues at coordinate 90,069 of NZ_JCAXDO010000011.1, forward strand.
CTGAAGATTTGGACGAGTCCAATTTAGCCGCTCAGGCAATGAAGGCCGCCTATAAAGCCGCTCAGGCCAACCTGGAGCAGGCCAAATGGAATTTGAGCAAAACCAAAATTTACGCCCCGACGGACGGTTATATCACCAACCTGCAGGCGCGAGTCGGAAACTACGCCAACGCCGGCACGCCTTTGGTGGCGCTGGTGGATGTGCACTCGTTTTATGTACTCGGTTATTTCGAAGAAACCAAGCTGAAGCATATAAAAGAAGGCAATAAAGCGGACATCGTTTTATATAACGGCAACACGCCGCTGCAGGGGGAAGTAGAGAGCATCGGCCGCGCCATTTACGATCAGAGCGTTGACAGCAGCAACGATCTATTAATGGACGTTAAGCCTAATGTTCCCTGGGTACGTTTGGCCCAGCGCGTGCCGGTACGGATAAAATTGCTCAACGTGCCCGCCGATTTGACGCTGGTCGCCGGCACCACCTGCACCATTTCGATTCATCAGCGGAACTAAAGTGTGAACCTGCCTTTTCTGGAGTGGAGCCGCACCCCTTGGGGTAAGGCGACCGGAGGCCAATGGCGCTACGCGCTGCGCAATTCGCTGGCGATGTGTCTGGCGCTGTGGGTAGCGTTCGTGCTCGAGCTCGACGAACCCTATTGGGCGCTGACCTCTGCCGCGGTGGTCAGCTTCCCCACCATCGGCGGCGTGATCAGCAAAAGCATCGGCCGCATCTTCGGCAGCCTGCTGGGCGCCGCTGCGTCGGTGGCGATCGCCGGCCACTGTCTGAACGATCCCTGGCTGTTCACGCTGTTCATCGCCGCCTGGATCGGGCTGTGCACCTATATCTCCAACCATTACCAGAACAACGTTTCGTATGCCTTCGCGCTGGCGGGGTATACCGCCGCCATCATCGCCTTCGGTACGGTCAACGTCACCGATACCCAGCAGATCTTCGATATTGCCCAGGCGCGGGTTTGTGAAGTGATCACCGGCATTCTGTGCGGCGGGTTGATGATGATGATCCTGCCCAGCACCTCCGACGGCGAAGCCTTGCTGACCTCGCTGCGGCGCATGCAGCTGCGCCTGCTGGAACACGCCGCCATGCTGTGGCAGCCGGAGGTCACCGCGCAGATGCGCACCTCGCACGAGGGGGTCATCGGCCAGATTCTGACCATGAACCTGCTGCGCATTCAGGCGTTTTGGAGCCACTACCGGCTGCGGCGGCAAAACAATCTGCTCAATTATCTGTTGCACCAGCAGCTGCGCATTACCAGCGTCATTTCCAGCCTGCGCCGCATGCTGCTGAACTGGCCGGATCGCCCCGCCAACCTGATGCCGGTGCTGACGCAGCTGCTGGACGAACTGCGCGATCCCGCCACCGACAAATACCGTTTGGCGCGCCTGCTCCAGCAAATCGCCCCGCAAGATCCGACGGACTATCGCCATCGCGCCTTCTGGCTGCGTCTGCGACATTTCTGCTGGCTTTACCTGCGCTGCAACCGTTGGCTGCAGCGGCTGGAGAACGCCACGGCGGTCAGCGAACTCCAGCCGCCGCGCGTCACCTCGCTGGCGCGCCACACCGACAGTTATGAGGCCGCTTACAACGGCCTGCGCACCTTTTTATGCATCGTGATCGGCTGTGCCTACTGGATCAACACGCAGTGGGACGCCGGCAGCGCGGCGCTGACGCTCACCGCCATCAGCTGCGTGCTTTACTCTTCGACGCCTTCACCGATCAACAGCATCAGCACCTTGCTCAAGGCGGTGTTGCTGCTCTCGGTCGCCTGTTTCGTGGTGAAATTCGGTTTGATGATCCAGATCGACGATTTTTGGGTGTTCTGCGCCTTCCTGTTCCCGATCCTGGTGACCATGCAAATGCTCAAGCTGCAGCATCCGCCTTATGCCGCGCTCTGGGGGCAGCTGATCGTCTTTATGGGCTCGTTCCTGACCGTCAGCAATCCGCCGAGTTATGACTACCAGTCCTTTATCAATGACAATATCGCTAAAGTCGTCGGCGTGCTGCTGGCCGGGCTGGCGTTTCAAATCCTGCGCCCCAGTTCGGACAAACGCAAAAGCCGCCGCATTATCCGCGCGCTGCGGCGCGATTTTATCGATCAGTTGAGCAAACGGCCGCAGCAGAGCGAAAGTCAGTTCGAATCGCTGATCTACCACCGCATCAGCCAGCTTAACCAAAGTCAGGATCAAGAGGCGCGCACCTGGCTGTTGCGCTGGGGCGTGGTGCTGCTCAACTGCAGCCATATCGTCTGGCAACTGCGCGACTGGCAAACCCGTTCCGATCCGCTGTCGGCGGTGCGCAACGTCTGCATTCACCACCTGCGCGGCATCATGACGGAGAAAGGCGTGCAGCACAGCTCGCTCGACGCCACGCTGCAGGAGCTGCAGCGCATCAGCAACGCGCTGGCGCACCACCCGGAACAGGCGGCGCGCGATCTGGCCGGCCTGATTTGGCGGCTCTACTGTTCGCTGCAGCAGCTGCAGCTGGCTACCGGCCAGCCCGCCGCTGCCCCGGCCGTTAGCGGCGGATGATCACTTAATCACGCCGCAGGCGAAACGTTCACCGCCGCCGCCGAGCGGCAGTGGATGATCCGAATGATTATCGCCGCCGGCGTGCACCATCAGCGCTTTGCCTTCAATTTCGCTGATTTTCTTCAGCCGCGGCGCCAACACCGGATAGGTAGCCATGCCGTCGGCGGTCACATAGATGGCCGGCAGGTCACCCAGATGCCCGTCGGCATACGGCCCGAGATGTTTGCCGGTCTTTTGCGGATCGAAATGGCCGCCGGCCGCCAGCGCCGCCACCGCCTTGCCGTCCTTCATGCCCGGTTCGCAGCTGCCTTTCTCATGCACGTGGAAACCGTGCACCCCGGCCGGCAACGCTTTCAAATCCGGCGTGAACAGCAAGCCGTACGGCGTTTCGCTGATGACCACTTTGCCGATATCCTGACCGATGCCCTGCCCGGTCACCAAATTCATCTCAACGTCGACCGTTGCCGCCTGAGCGGCCCCACAGGCCATCAGGCCAAACGCCGCATACCAATAACGTTTCATCAATCAGTCTCCTTAATGACTATATCGAGTTATCAGTATAGGAGAGCCAGTGCCGGCACTGTTAACCAACGCACAATCTCGCCAATTTGATTCGCAGGCCTAATATTTAGCGCTAATAATCATTTTACCGATGTTGGTCCTCTGACCAGCTGTCGTTCGGCTAACGTTGTTTCCCTGTTTCTACCGCCAGCGCATGAGAGTTCACATCCAGGCCAGGCGGCATACTTCATAAGGAACTGATATGGGCATCTTTAGCTATAAGGATCTTGACGAAAACGCGTCGAAGGCGCTGTTCTCCGACGCCTTGGCCATCTCTACCTACGCTTACCACAATATCGATAACGGCTTCGATGAAGGCTACCACCAAACCGGTTTCGGGTTGGGCCTGCCGCTGACGCTGATCACCGCGCTCATCGGCAGTACCCAATCACAGGGCGGTCTGCCCGGCCTTCCCTGGAACCCCGACTCCGAACAGGCCGCGCAGGAGGCGGTGAACAATGCCGGCTGGTCGGTCATCAGCGCCGCGCAGCTGGGCTACGCCGGTAAAACCGATGCGCGCGGCACCTACTACGGCGAAACCGCCGGTTACACCACCGCGCAGGCCGAGGTGCTGGGAAAATATGACAGCGAAGGCAATCTCACCGCCATTGGCATCTCATTTCGCGGTACCAGCGGCCCGCGCGAGACGCTGATCGGCGATACCATCGGCGATGTGATTAACGATCTGTTGGCCGGGTTCGGGCCGAAAGGCTACGCCGACGGCTACACGCTGAAGGCCTTCGGCCAACTGCTGGGCGACGTGGCAAAATTCGCGCAGGCGCACGGGCTGAGCGGCGAGGACGTGGTGGTCAGCGGCCATAGCCTCGGCGGACTGGCGGTCAACAGCATGGCGGCGCAGAGCGACGCCAACTGGGGTGGTTTCTACGCGCAGTCCAACTATGTCGCCTTCGCCTCGCCGACCCAGTACGAAGCCGGCGGCAAGGTGATCAATATCGGCTATGAGAACGATCCGGTGTTCCGTGCGCTCGACGGCACTTCGCTGACCCTGCCGTCACTGGGCGTCCACGATGCGCCGCATACCTCCGCCACCAACAATATCGTCAACTTCAACGACCACTACGCGTCGGACGCCTGGAACCTGCTGCCGTTCTCCATCCTCAACATTCCGACCTGGCTGTCCCACCTGCCGTTTTTCTATCAGGATGGTCTGATGCGGGTGCTGAACTCCGAGTTTTATTCGCTGACCGACAAAGACTCGACCATCATCGTCTCCAACCTGTCGAACGTCACGCGCGGCAATACCTGGGTGGAAGATCTGAACCGCAACGCGGAAACCCACAGCGGGCCGACGTTTATCATCGGCAGCGACGGCAATGACCTGATCAAGGGCGGCAAAGGCAACGACTATCTCGAGGGCCGCGACGGCGACGATATCTTCCGCGACGCCGGTGGCTATAATCTGATCGCCGGCGGCAAAGGTCACAATATCTTCGATACCCAGCAGGCGTTGAAAAACACCGAGGTCGCCTACGACGGCAATACGCTTTACCTGCGCGACGCCAAGGGCGGCATTACATTGGCGGACGACATCAGCACCTTGCGCAGTAAAGAAACCTCCTGGCTGATTTTCAGCAAAGAGGTGGATCATCAGGTGACCGCCGCCGGATTGAAATCGGATTCGGGCCTCAAAGCCTATGCGGCCGCCACCACCGGCGGCGACGGCGATGACGTCCTGCAGGCTCGCAGCCACGACGCCTGGCTGTTCGGCAATGCCGGCAACGACACGCTTATCGGCCACGCCGGCGGCAACCTGACCTTCGTCGGCGGCAGCGGCGATGACATCCTGAAGGGCGTCGGCAACGGCAATACCTTCCTGTTCAGCGGCGATTTCGGCCACGACCAGCTGTATGGCTTCAACGCCACCGATAAACTGGTGTTTATCGGCACCGAAGGCGCCAGCGGCAATATCCGCGACTACGCCACGCAGCAAAACGACGATCTGGTGCTGGCCTTCGGCAACAGCCAGGTAACGCTGATCGGCGTCTCGCTCGATCACTTCAACACCGATCAGGTGGTGTTGGCCTAAGGACCAACGTAAAAAAAGCCGGGCGCTTGCGCCGCCCGGCTTTGCTCTTGCCGCTCCGCCTTAAGGCACGTCATACCCCAGCGCCGCCTTGCGAATGCGGAACCACTGCTGGCGGTTCAACACCAATTTCTGCGCCTTCAGCGCCGAACGCACCCGCTCAATCTTGCCGGAGCCGATAATCGGCAACGGTGACGACGGCAGGCGCATCACCCAGGCGTACACCACCTGCTCGATGGTCTCGGCGCCAATCTCTTGCGCCACCCGCTGCAGCTCATCGCGCAGCGGCTGGAACTCGGCGTCGTTGAACAAGCGCCCGCCGCCCAGACAAGACCAGGCCATCGGTTTGATGCGCAGCTGTTGGCACTGGTCGAGCGTGCCGTCGAGAATGGCCGGTTGATGAATCGGCGAAATTTCCACCTGATTGGTGGCCAGCGTGAACGGCAGGCGCGACTGCAGCAGTTGGAACTGCGCGGGGGTAAAATTGGAGACGCCGAAATGGCGCACCTTGCCGCTTTTGTGCAGCGCGACAAAGGCTTCGGCCACGTCGTCGGCATCCATCAACGGGTCCGGGCGGTGGATCAGCAGCAGATCGAGGTAGTCGGTATGCAGATGGCGCAGCGACTGTTCCGCGCTCTGTACGATATGATCGCGGTCGGTGATGTAGTGGCCGATCGGGTTGCCGGGCCTGGCGGTCGTGGCGATGCCGCACTTGGTCACCAGCTCCAGCGACTGGCGCAGCGCCGGCTTCAGGCGCAGCGCGTCGCCGAACGCCTGTTCGCAGGCATAACCGCCGTAGATATCCGCGTGATCGGCGGTGGTGACGCCCAACTCGACATGCTGTTCGATAAACGTCAGCAGCTGCTGCGGCGACATGCCCCACTCCATCAACCGCCAGTAACCGCAAATCATGCGGGAAAACTCAGGCCCCTGCGGCGCGAGACGAATACGTTCTACCATTGCGAAAACCTCATGACATTAGTTGTCAGCCAGCATACACAAGCCGGTGAGGCCCAGGGAAGCGCTAAGCCGCGCGAACGTGCGGCAGATCAGGAAAGGTTAAAACAACGAAGGCTGTTCCGGCAACGGCTCGTCGGGGGCTTTATTGGCGCGCTGCAGGCGCAGGAAGCGTTGACGGCACAGGCGCAGCACCTCGCGCTTTTGCGCGTCGCTCATGCTCATCCAGCCGAAGCGCTCCTCGCGGCTGCGCAGGCAGCCACGGCAGAAACCGCGATCGTCGGCCTGGCAAATGCCGCGACACGGGCTGGGGATGTCGAAAAATTCAAGCTGCTGCGCCACGGGGCCTCCTGCATTCTCTTGCTAATTGAAGACGCCATCGCCGCCGCTGGCAAGTCCCTTTTCGCCATTGCGGCGAAAATAGTCGCGCAAATAGCGCAGCGCCTGGCGACTTTTCTCCGGCATGGTGCGCTCGAGGGTCAGCGCGTGTAAGCGGAGCGGCGCAGGCCGCCATTCCGGCAGCAGCAACAACAGCTCGCCACGCTGCAACTCGTCGCCAATTTCATACAGCGGCTGAACGGAAATCCCCAGCCCGGCGCGGGTAAAGGCGCGCATCACGTTCATGCTCTCGCTGACGATCTGCCCTTCTGCCAGCCGCAGCTTGACCTGCTGCCCGGACTGATGCAGCAAGTCCAGGTGCGCCCCGCTGTAGCCGCTGGAGATCCAGCGGTGCTGCACCAAATCCTGCGGCCTTTCCGGCACCCCATGCTGGCTGAGATAACGGGGCGCCGCGCACAGCACCATCGGCCATTCCGTCAGCGGGTGGGCGATCATATTGGCGTCCGCCAGTTGACGATTGGCTCGCAGCGCAATGTCGACCCGCTGTTCTATCATATCGACGATGCGATCGTCCGCCAGCACCCGTAGCGTCAGCTTGGGATGCGCCTGCAACAGCGGCGACAACGCCTCCGCCAGCGAGCGGCCGCCGATGCCGACCGGGGTAGCGATGCGCAGCTCGCCCACCAGCGTATCCCGCAGCTCGGCCAACCGCTGCTCCGCCTGCTGCGCCTGTTGCAACATCGCCTCGCAGCCGGGGTAAAACGCCGCCCCCGCCTCGGTCAGCGCCAGACGACGGGTGGAACGGTGCAGCAGCGGCACCCCAAGCGCCTTCTCCAGCGAGCGCATGTGCTGGCTGACCGCCGACGGCGTCATGCCCAGCCGCCGCGCGGCGCCGGCCAGCGATCCCTCCGCCACTACGGTGGCGAATACCGCCATTCGATTGAGTTTATCCACGATTAGGAAGTTTTACTTAATCAAGAAAGCATGAATATGGCACTAATCACGGCTATTGTTAAGGGCTAGAGTAGAACCCACGCAGCAGGCACACTGGCCTGCCTCACGATATTGACCCATCCCCGAAGGAGCATGCAGATGAAAGTAGCCATTATTGGAGCAACCGGTTTTGTTGGCCGCCGCGTGGTGGATGAAGCGCTGGCTCGCGGCATTCAGGTGACGGCGATCGCCCGCCAGAACAAAGATTTGCCGGAGCACGCCCATCTGACCGTCGCGCTGGGCGACGTCGCCGATACCGCCTGGCTGGCGGGACAGTTGCGCGGTCAGGATGCGGTGATCAGCGCCTACAACCCCGGCTGGGGCGAAGACAACCTGTATGAGAAAACCGTCCGCGGCGCCCAGCAGATCCTCACCGCGGTCGAACAGGCCGGCGTCAAGCGCCTGCTGGTGGTCGGCGGCGCCGGCAGCCTGGAAGTGGCGCCGGGGGTTGAACTGGTGGATACGCCGCAGTTCCCGGAAGAAATTCGCCCTGGCGCTCAGGCGGTACGCGATCTGCGCAACAAACTGCGCAACGAGTCGGCGCTCGACTGGACCTATCTCTCGCCGGCCGCCCTGCTGGAACCGGGCAAACGCACCGGTCAGTTCCGCCTCGGCACCACGCAGTTGCTGATGAACGGCGAAGCACCGGCCAGCATTTCGGTGGAAGATTTGGCGGTCGCTATCGTTGATGAGATTGAAAAACCTCAGTTTATTCGCACGCAGTTCACCGCCGCCTACTAAACCGTCTCGCCGCCAGGCCGCCCGGCCTGGCGTTTTCCCCGCGTTCACCGCCGCCAGTATTCTGAATTTCTAAGGTTTTCTTAAGTTTCATCCGGTAGATTTCAAGGCATTATCTACTCTCAGGATCCAGATTTGGCAATGTGGTTACGTCAACGCTTACAGTGCAACAGCCTCGGTTTTATCCTCGCCACCGCCCTGTTCTTCACTCTGTTTCAAAACGCGTTATTCCTGCATCGCGCCTGGTCGTATATCGCCTTCGATAGCGTCCACAGCGTGATTTTCGCCGCCAGCATGCCGGTGGTGATCTTTTGTGCGCTGAATATCATCTTCAGCGTGTTGACCGTGCCCTATCTGCGCAAGCCGCTGATCGTCTTTTTCTTGCTCGGCAGCGCCGCAGCCAACTATTTCATGTACAGCTATGGCGTAGTGATCGACGGCAACATGATGCAAAACGCCTTCGAAACCAATACCCAGGAAGCGACGGCGCTGCTGACGCCGCGCATGGGGGTGTGGCTGGCGCTGCTCGGCATTCTGCCGGCGCTGGCGGTCTGCTTCACCCATATTCGCCAGACTCGCCCCTGGTGGTATATGGTCGGGCTGCGCGCCGCCAACGTCATGCTGTCGTTGGTGGTGATCCTGATCGTCGCCGCCCTGTTCTACAAAGACTACGCTTCGCTGATCCGCAACAATAAAAGCGTGGTGAAAATGTTGACGCCTTCCAACTTCGTCGCCGGCTCTATCAAGTTCACCGAACAGCGTTACTTCACCCGCAATCTGCCGTTGGTCAAAATCGGCGAAGACGCGCGCAAAGGGCCGCTGATCGCCGGGCAGGCCAAGAAAACGCTGGTGATCCTGGTGGTAGGCGAAACCGCCCGCGCCGAAAACTTCTCCCTCGGCGGCTACGCGCGCGAAACCAACCCGCGCCTGAAGCAGGACGACGTGGTCTACTTCAAGAACGCCAGCTCATGCGGTACCGAGACGGCGATCTCCGTGCCCTGCATGTTCTCCAACATGCCGCGCAGAGAGTACGACGCGACTCTGGCGGCGCACCAGGAAGGCATGCTCGACGTGCTGGCGCACGCCGGCGTCAACGTGCTGTGGCGCGATAACGACGGCGGCTGCAAAGGCGCTTGCGACCGGGTGCCGCACATCGACATGACCAAGCTGAAACTGCCGCAGGACTGTGACGGCGAGGTGTGCATGGACAACGCGCTGCTGTACAAGCTGAACGACTACATCAGTAGCCTGAAAGACGACGGCGTCATCGTGCTGCATCAGATGGGCAGCCACGGACCCGCTTATTACCGTCGCAGCACGCCAGAGTTCCAGACGTTTACGCCGACCTGCAACAGCAATCAGATTCAGGATTGCAGCCATGAACAGCTGGTGAACACCTACGACAACTCGATTCTGTATACCGACGCGATGCTCGATGCCACCGTCAAGCTGCTGCAGCAGTATGACGATAGGTTCAATACCGCGCTGGTTTACTTGTCCGATCATGGCGAATCGCTGGGTGAAAACGGCATGTATCTGCACGGCACGCCTTATGTCTTCGCGCCGAGCCAGCAAACTCACGTGCCTTTCCTGATGTGGATGTCCGCCGATTATCAACGCAACTTCGGCATCGATCGCCAGTGCCTGAACGCGCTGGCGGAACAAGACGAGGTTTCGCAGGATAACCTGTTCCACACCCTGCTGGGCATGTTGAACGTACAAACCCGCGAATATCAGTCCCGGTTGGATATCCTGCAGCGTTGCCGCAGCGCGGCGTAAGCGCTTAACTTCCTCATGCCGCTGAGGCACAATGGTTTACAGACAACCGGCGTTTTGTGCGCCGGTTTTTTTATTCCCATTGACCTAGACCAATCGGTCTATTATGCTCGGCACCATGATGACCAAATCAACGCATTGCAACGTGGACACACGTGAACATCTGCTCGCCACCGGCGAAACTCTCAGCCTGCGCCTGGGCTTTACCGGCATGGGGCTGAGCGAGCTGCTGGCCACCGCGGGCGTGCCGAAAGGCTCGTTCTACCACTATTTTCGCTCGAAGGAAGCCTTCGGCGAAGCGATGCTACAACGCTATTTCACGCACTATGACGCGCAAATGCAGGCGCTGTTCGCCGACGAACGCGGCGATGCCCGCCACCAGCTGCTCGGCTATTACGCCCAGGCCATCAGCTACCATTGCCGCAGCGAGTGCCACAACGCCTGCCTGGCGGTGAAGCTTTCCGCCGAGGTGAGCGATCTGTCGGAACCGATGCGTCATGCCCTGGAAATCGGGACCGCTCGCGTGATTGGCCACCTGCAGGCGGCTATTGAGCGCGGTATTGCCGAGGGCTCGCTGTCGGTAGCCATGAGCCCGGCGGCGACTGCGGAGACGTTGTATTCACTGTGGCTAGGCGCCTCGCTGCGCGCCAAGATCCGTCGCTCGCTGGCGCCGTTGACCAGCGCGCTGGAAAGCATCGAGTTGCTGCTGCGCTCGCCGCAGCCGTAACGGTAACAATCTCTTTTTATTGAAAAATGCAGTTCGTGTTTTTTTATCGCCCATTGCTAGACGACCGGTCTATTAAATACAGGATGCACTATGAAGACTGAAAAATTGCTCTCTCCGCTGAAAGTTGGCGCCGTCACCCTGCCCAACCGCGTGTTTATGGCTCCGCTGACGCGTCTGCGCAGCATCGAGCCGGGCGACATTCCTACGCCGCTGATGGCGGAATACTATGCGCAGCGCGCCAGCGCCGGCCTGATCGTGACCGAAGCGACGCAGGTTTCTTTCCAGGCGAAAGGCTACGCCGGTGCACCGGGCCTGCACACTCCGGAACAGATCGCCGCATGGAAAAACATCACGCAGGCGGTGCATGACAAAAACGGCCACATCGCAGTGCAGCTGTGGCACGTAGGGCGCATCTCCCACGACAGCCTGCAGCCGGGCGGACAAGCGCCGGTCGCCCCTTCGGCCATCAACGCCGAATCGCGCACCACCGTACGCGATGAAACCGGCGCCTGGGTGCGCGTACCGACCTCCACGCCGCGTGCGCTGGAAACCAGCGAGATCCCGGGTATCGTCAACGATTTCCGTCAGGCGACCGCCAACGCGCGCGAGGCCGGCTTCGACTTCATCGAACTGCATGCGGCCCATGGCTATCTGCTGCACCAGTTCATGTCCCCTGCTTCCAACCAACGTACCGATCAATACGGCGGCAGCATCGAGAATCGCACCCGCCTGACGCTGGAAGTGGTCGACGCGGCGGTCGCCGAATGGGGTTCCGAACATATTGGCATCCGCATCTCGCCGCTGGGGCCGTTCAACGGTCTGGACAACGGGGAAGATCAGGAGGAAGCGGCGCTGTACCTGGTGGAAGAGCTGAACAAGCGCAACATCGCCTACCTGCACATCTCCGAACCGGACTGGGCAGGCGGCAAACCGTATTCCGACGCCTTCCGCGACTCGGTGCGCGCCCACTTTAAAGGGGTGATCGTCGGCGCCGGCGCCTACACCGCCGAAAAAGCCGAAGCGCTGATCGAAAAAGGTTTCATCGACGCGGTAGCCTTCGGCCGCAGCTATATCGCCAACCCGGATCTGGTCGAGCGTTTCCGTCAGCACGCGCCGCTGAACGAACCTAAGCCGGAAAGCTTCTACGGCGGCGGTGCCGAAGGCTATACCGACTATCCGTTTCTGGCGAAGTAACCCGTCCTGACGCCCAACGGCCACGCAAGCGCATGGCCGTTTTTTTATGCGCCGCTTGCAAAAAGGCCCGCACAAGGCGGGCCGCTGTTCCCTGGTGTTGTTTATACTGCCGTTTAATTTTTACACGGTTGCACGCAGGATTGATAATTGATTGTGCAGATCAATTACTTCGTATCGATCGGCGCGCTCGATCAATAATTAGGCATCACCGGCATGACGACAACATGTGACATTGTCACTCAGTCGTTACATTGAATTTCCTTGCGGGACAAGGCTATACTCGCTTGTGCTTCAATCCACCCGCCGTCTGCCACGGCACAGTTAATTCAGAGGAATTATGCGCTTACTCCATACCATGATCCGCGTCGGTGACCTGCAACGCGCCATCGACTTCTACACCAAGGTATTAGGCATGCGCCTGCTGCGCACCAGTGAGAACCCGGAGTACAAATACTCGCTGGCTTTCGTCGGCTATACGGAAGAGAGCGAAGGCGCGGTTATCGAACTGACCTATAACTGGGGTACCGACAGCTACGACATGGGCACCGCCTTCGGCCACCTGGCGCTGGGCGTGGACGACGTCGCCGCCACCTGCGACAGCATCCGCCGCGCCGGCGGCAAGGTCACCCGCGAAGCCGGTCCGGTGAAGGGCGGCACCACGGTGATCGCCTTCGTCGAAGATCCGGACGGTTACAAAATCGAGCTGATCGAAAACAAACACGCCGGTCAGGGCCTCGGCCACTAAGCCTCCCCTTCAGGGCGCCCCGCGCCCTGCTGATTCTCCGCGCGATAGCGCCTGCAACCGGGCGCAAAATTTGCCATAATGCGCGCTGCATTCGATGAAGATAAGAAACTGATGGCCGAGAAAAGTGATCTTAACGCCCTGAGTGGTCGTTTTCGTGGGTTTTATCCCGTAGTAATAGATGTTGAAACCGCCGGGTTCAACGCCAATACCGATGCGTTGCTGGAAATCGCCGCCGTGACGCTGAAAATGGATGAAGACGGCTGGCTGCAGCAGGACGAAACCCTGCACTTCCACGTGGAGCCTTTCGAGGGCGCCAACCTTCAGCCGGAGGCGCTGGCGTTTAACGGCATCGATCCGCACAACCCGCTACGCGGCGCAGTCAGCGAATATGACGCGTTGCACGCCATTTTCAAAGCGGTGCGCAAAGGGCTCAAGGATCGCGGTTGTAACCGGGCCATTATCGTCGCGCACAACGCCAACTTCGATCACAGCTTCCTGATGGCCGCGGCAGAACGCGCCGGGCTGAAGCGCAACCCGTTCCATCCGTTCGCCACCTTCGACACTGCGGCGCTGAGCGGCCTGGTGCTGGGCCAAACGGTGCTGGCCAAAGCCTGCATCGCCGCCGGCATGCCGTTCGACAGCAGCCAGGCGCACTCCGCGCTGTACGACACCGAGCAAACCGCCCTGCTGTTTTGTGAGCTGGTTAACCGCTGGAAACGCCTCGGCGGCTGGCCGCTGCCCGCCGCCGATCTCGCCGAATAAAACCAATGAAAAAGGCGGCCCAGTTTGCACTGGCGCCGCCCGTTACGCGATAACCGCAAGCCTGTCGATTAAGACTGCTGGTCTTCCTGCGCTTTATACTTTTCAGCCGTCTCTTTGATCAGCTGCTGCAGCTCGCCGCGCTGATACATTTCGATGATGATATCGCAACCGCCGACCAGCTCACCGTCCACCCACAGCTGCGGGAAAGTCGGCCAGTTGGCGTATTTTGGCAGCTCGGCGCGGATGTCCGGGTTCTGCAGAATATCCACGTAGGCGAAACGCTCGCCGCAGGCGGACAGCGCTTGCACAGCCTGTGCGGAGAAGCCGCAGCTCGGCAGCTTTGGCGAGCCTTTCATGTACAGCAGAATCGGGTTTTCAGCGATCTGGTGCTGAATTTTTTCAATTGTCGTCGTCATTTATTGCTTCCTCAAGCCACATTTCATGGCTACAACATGCATCACGCGCTCTATTGTAGCGGCTGGAACAGTCGCAAGAAAACGCCATCTTTTGCAAGGATATTCACCCGCCGCCGATCGCGTTTCACCGGCCACGTCATTCCGGTCAAAACATACGCTGAGAATAACATTTTTAATCCGACCATTTCACTAATATATTGCGCCGCGACGACGGCGCGGATTAATTATCCCATCCGCCATGGATTGACGTTTTTTCATACACCAACAGGCTGATTTTAAACCAAAAAAAATGTCATTAACGTTTTCTCACAATATGGATTATTATTTCTGAGTTCTTCGCTGTTTTATATGGCGAAATTCGGGAATACTGTAACTCTTTCGATATCCGTTTCGGGGCCAAGGTTGGTGACGTCGACATGCGTTTAATTCTTACGCTCTTTGCGCTGCTGTTTACGCAGCTCTTCTTCAATTTGGCGCACGCTGCGCCACAGGCGCGTGTTGCCGCCGAGCAGCGTAAAAGCCATGCCAATGAAGCGCGGCCCGATGACCGCAGAAAAAAGAAAGCGGATAAAGCCGCCAAGAAAGCCAAAGTGACGGCTCCCGAGAAAAAAACCAAGACCGCCAAGGCCAAAAGCGAGAAAAGCGCGAAAAAGATCGTCAGCGCCAAACCCAAGGCCAAAGCGCAGAAAACCGCCAAGATTAAAGTCACCCCGCCGAAAAAGGGCTACAAAAAAGGCTATGGCCGCCACCGCGAAGCCGGCATGGCCACCGCCAAGCTGGCGCGTGAAGAAAAGCCGTTGAAACTCAGCCCGGCGCACAAGAAACGCTACCAGCACGCCAAACAGACCGCGATGGCCAAGCTGATGGGCCAGATGGGCAAACCTTACCGCTGGGGCGGCAGCTCGCCGCGCACCGGCTTCGACTGCAGCGGCCTCATCTATTACGCCTATAAAGACGTGGTGAAAATCAAGATGCCGCGCACCGCCAACGAGATGTATCACCTGCGCGACGCGGCGCCGATCAAGAAAAGCGAGCTGGAAAGCGGCGATCTGGTGTTCTTCCGCATCAACAACCGCGGCGTGGCGGACCACGTCGGCGTCTACCTCGGCAACGGCAAATTCATCCAGTCGCCACGCACCGGCGAAGAGATCCGCATCAGCCAGCTCGACAACGACTATTGGCAGAACCACTACATCGGCGCACGCCGCGTAGTGACGCCGAAAACCATTCGTTAATTTCCCGCTCTGCGCGGTTGCGGCCCGGTCGCAACCGCCTGCTCAAGCTATCGCCCATCGCACTTCCCCACGCGCATTTCTCGCTTTTCCTCCTGTTTTTTATGATGAAAATTGTTAAGATTGAATGACCACAATAAAAAACGGCCCATCCGGCTCTCGCCCCGGCGGGAAGCACATGGCGCTGTAAAGGAGGAAGCAATGTCGTTTGAATTACCTGCATTACCGTATGAGAAAAACGCGCTCGAGCCGCACATCTCCGCCGAAACCCTGGAATACCACTACGGCAAACACCACAACACCTACGTGGTTAACCTGAACAACCTGGTGAAAGGCAGCGAGTTCGAGGGCAAATCGCTCGAAGAGATCATCAAGACCTCTAACGGCGGCGTGTTCAACAACGCGGCGCAGGTGTGGAACCACACCTTCTACTGGCACTGCCTGTCGCCACAGGGCGGCGGTGAACCGCAGGGCGAACTGGCGGCGGCGATCGTCAAGTCCTTCGGCTCTTTCGCTGCGTTCAAAGAGCAGTTCACCGATGCCGCCGTGAAAAACTTCGGCGCCGGCTGGACCTGGCTGGTGAAAAAACCGGACGGCGCGCTGGCGATCGTCAACACCTCTAACGCGGCAACCCCGCTGACCGGTGAAGACAAACCGCTGCTGACCGTTGACGTGTGGGAACACGCGTATTACATCGATTACCGCAATGCGCGTCCAAAATACCTGGAAAACTTCTGGGCGTTGGTCAACTGGACCTTCGCAGCGGAAAACCTAGCGTAAGCACCGGTTTCTGATGTGACGAGGCGCAGCCAAGCTGCGCCTTTTTTAGCGCCGGAGGGAAATCAGTTCAACGCGGCAACGAAGCTGAAAGCGATAATGACCGCCAGCGCGCAAACGGTGGTGAACAGCGACATCTTCAATTCGGTATCCATGACAACTCCTTTAAAATGGGCTTTCCTAAGGATAAAAGGCGTACAATTAGTACGTCAAATCATTTTCCCACAGTTCGCCGATAAAATCTTGTTATCATTTCCCGGTTTATAATATCGATTACCTCTTCCACTTTTGCTCAATATGCGACAAAATTCGCAGTTCACAACTGCGTACCGGCATCCATGCCCCTCCTGATTAAGCGCTGAAGACTTCAACACACTAAAAACTCAGTTTTCGCTTCTCTGGAGAAGGATCTACGTAGGCAAACGATTAACATCACACTTACATGCTGTAAACATGTGAGTTCAGGAGTCATTCCTTACATGGCAACGATTAAAGATGTGGCCAAACGCGCGGGCGTTTCCACCACCACCGTTTCGCACGTCATCAATAAGACTCGTTTCGTCGCCGAAGAGACCAAAGCGGCCGTGTGGGCCGCCATCAAAGAACTGCACTACTCGCCGAGCGCCGTGGCGCGCAGCCTGAAAGTCAATCACACCAAGTCGATCGGCCTGCTGGCCACCTCGAGTGAAGCCCCCTACTTCGCCGAAGTGATCGAAGCGGTGGAAAACAGTTGCTACAGCAAAGGCTACACCCTGATCCTGTGCAACTCGCACAACAACCTGGACAAACAGCGCGCCTACCTGGCGATGCTGGCGCAAAAGCGCGTCGACGGCCTGCTGGTGATGTGTTCCGAATACCCGGATCAGCTGCTGGGCATGCTGGAAGACTACCGTAACATCCCGATGGTGGTGATGGACTGGGGCGCGGCGCGCGGCGACTTCACCGACACCATCATCGATAACGCCTTCGAAGGCGGCTATCTGGCCGGCCGTTACCTGATAGAACGCGGCCACCGCGATATCGGCGCCATCCCGGGCCAGCTGTCGCGCAATACCGGCGGCGGCCGTCATCAAGGCTTTATGAAGGCGCTGCAGGAAGCGCAGATCGACATTCGCGAAGAGTGGATCGTGCAGGGCGACTTCGAGCCGGAATCCGGTTACAAGGCGATGCACCAGATCCTGTCGCAAAAACAGCGGCCGACTGCGGTATTCTGCGGCGGCGACATCATGGCGATGGGCGCCATCTGCGCCGCCGACGAACTGGGGCTGCGGGTGCCGCAGGATATTTCCGTAATCGGCTACGACAACGTGCGCAACGCCCGCTACTTCACCCCGGCGCTGACCACCATTCATCAGCCGAAAGAACGCCTGGGCGAAATGGCCTTCACCATGCTGCTGGATCGCATCATCAGCAAGCGCGAAGAGTCGCAGGTGATCGAAGTGCATCCGAAGCTGATCGAACGCCGCTCGGTCGCCGATGGCCCGTTCATCGACTACCGCCGCTAATCCCCTGAGCCGGAAGCCTGCACGGCTTCCGGTGCCGCCTCGCTCAGCCACTCCTGATTCAGCGTCTCCCCATCGCCCAGATACGCCAGTAGCCAACTCATCGCCGGTGACGGTTTATCCTGCTGCCAGGTCAGGCAGCAAGGGCTGGCGGGAAACGGCTGCTGCAGCTGCAACGCCTTCAGCTCACCGCGCTGCACCAGCGGCAGCGCCCGATGTGCCGGCATCATGCCGACGCACAGCCCGGCGCACAAACAGTCGAGCGCCGACGTCCAGTCCGGCACCACCAGCCGCCGCTGGTTATCCAGCGTCCAGGTGACGCGCTTGGGCAAATTGCGCGAGGTGTCCTCCAGACAAAGCGAAGGGTACGGCCGCAACTGATCGTCGTGCAGCGGCCCCGCCAGCTGCGCCAGCGGGTGTTGCGGGCTGACTACGCACAGCCAGTTCATATAGCCCATGTCGCGGAAGGCAAAACCGCCGCCGACCGGCACCGCACGCGTGGCACCGATCGCCATGTCCGCCCTGCCGTCCGCCAGCGCATCCCAGACGCCGTTGAACACCTCGGGTTGCAGCATCAACTCGACGTCGGGGAAATGGCGGTAGAAATCCAGTACCAGCTGGCGGCTGCGCTGCGGTTTGACGATGATATCCACCGCGATATTCAGCTGACCGCGCCAACCGTTGGCCACCTGCTGACAGTGCCGGCGGGTGTCGAGCATTTTTTTGATAACAGCTCGCGCATCCTTGATAAACAACGCACCGGCCGGCGTCAGCTCCACATCGCGGTGACGCCGCTCAAACAGCGGCACCGCCAGCCATTGCTCCAGCTGCCGCACGGTATAACTCACCGCCGACGGCACCCGGTGCAGCTCCTGCGCCGCCGCGCTGAAACTGCCGGTGCGCGCTACCGCGTCGACGACTTCAAGTGAATATTCAGACCACATCGCTTTGCCTTCAATTTTTTTAACAGCACTTTGCAAATATTACCGTTTCACAAGCAGAGATCCAGCCGGATACACTGGCCGGCGCTAAAAACCTGCGACACTAAAATATTAACGAGAAATACCATGCGAAATTCTTTTGGCTTTATGTTCTACCTCGCCGGCCTGAGCATGTTGGGTTATCTGGCGACCGATATGTATCTGCCTGCCTTCGGCGCCATGCGCGAAGAACTGCAAATCTCCGCCGGCGCCGTGAGCGCCAGCCTGAGCATCTTCCTGGCCGGCTTCGCCTTCGCGCAGCTGCTGTGGGGGCCGCTCTCCGATCGCCTGGGGCGTAAACCGGTATTATTGATTGGCCTGACGCTGTTCGCCCTCGGCTGCCTCGGCATGCTGTGGGTGGAAAACGCCCTGCAGCTGTGGATCCTGCGCTTTATTCAGGCCGTCGGCGTCTGTTCCGCCACCGCCATCTGGCAAGCGCTGGTGGTCGACCGTTATCGTGAAGGTCAGGCCAACCGCGTGTTCGCCACCATAATGCCGCTGGTGGCGCTGTCACCGGCGTTGGCCCCGCTGCTTGGCGCCTGGCTGCTGAACCACGCCAGCTGGCGGGCGATCTTCGCCGCGCTGTTGGTGATCACCGCGCTGCTGCTGCTGCCGACGTTGATGCTCAAAGAGCGCGCCAAAACGCAACCCGCCACCGACGCGCCAAAAAACGGCGTCAGCTTCTGGCAACTGTTGAAATCTCCGGTGTTCAGCGGCAACGTCACTATGTACGCCGCCTGCTCGGCCGGTTTCTTCGCCTGGCTGACCGGTTCGCCGTTTATCCTCGGCGATATGGGCTATAGCCCGAGCGACATCGGTCTGAGCTATGTGCCGCAAACGCTGGCCTTCCTGCTGGGCGGCTACGGCTGCCGCGCCGCGCTCAAGCGCATCAATGGCAAAACTCTGCTGCCGTGGCTGCTGGTAGCTTATGGTGTCAGCATGGTGGCGCTGTATCTGGTGGCGACGCTGACCTCTCCGACGCTCACCACGCTGCTGATCCCGTTCTGCGTGATGGCGCTGGTCAATGGCGCCGGCTACCCGATTATGGTGGCGAATGCGCTGATGCCGTTCCCGGAAAGCAGCGGCAAAGCCGCCGCGCTGCAAAATACGCTGCAGCTGGGGCTGTGTTTTGTGGCGAGCATGCTGGTATCGGCGTTTATTGCCCAGCCGCTGTTGGCGACGGTGACGGTAATGGTGTCTACGGTGATTCTGGCCGCGCTGGGGTATTTCCTGCAGCGGGGGAAAACGGCCGATGCGCAGCAAAAGGCGCAGCGGGAACATGCTAACTCAGCGTCATAATTGCCAAGCTTAATAATCACTTAAAGAATATGCGTGCCGAGTGCGATTTACTGTTGAGTCGACGCCTCCGCACGCCTATACTCAAAAACAACCTTGTAAAGTAACACCTTATAATCTTTATATCTCAATTAGCGCTTGTGTACGCGTCTTGCGTCACACTCTTTTTAAGGATGCGTTCATCCCGCGCCATTTGCGCCGGGTAGCTTCTTAAAATTTCCTCTGTTCATAGTCGGATATCAGACGCCGCGGGCCTATTTTCCGCCGGTAAACGTATGCACCCGCAGAAATTGTCTAAGCTGTTTCCTAACGGGTCATCAGTCAGAAGAAGGTGATGGAGAAGCTATGAGTTCATCGTGTATAGAAGATCTGAGTATCCAGGACAATCAGTGGTACCGTATCGCGCATGAAATGCTCGGCCTGGCCGGCATTGAAATCAACGGTTCGCGCCCCTTCGATATTCAGGTTAAAAACCCCGAATTCTTTAAACGCGTGTTGCAGCAAGGCTCGTTGGGCCTGGGCGAAAGCTATATGGACGGCTGGTGGGAGTGCGAGCGGCTGGATATGTTCTTCCAGCGCGTGGTCAGCGCCGGGCTGGAGAAAAAACTCCCCCACCACCTGAAAGATACCCTGCGTATCGCCGCCGCGCGCCTGACCAATCTGCAATCGAAAAAGCGCGCCTGGATCGTCGGCAAAGAGCATTACGATCTCGGCAACGATCTGTTTACCCTGATGCTCGATCCTTACATGCAATATTCCTGCGGCTACTGGAAAGACGCCACCACGCTGGAAGAGGCGCAGGAAGCGAAACTGCGGATGATCTGCGAGAAACTGCAGCTGCAGCCGGGCATGCGCTTGCTGGACATCGGCTGCGGTTGGGGCGGCCTCTCCGCCTACGCGGCGAAAAACTACGGCGTGTCGGTGGTTGGCGTGACCATTTCCGCCGAACAGCAGAAGCTGGCTCAGGCGCGCTGCGCCGGACTCGATGTGCAGATCCTGCTGCAGGATTACCGCGACCTGCATCAGCAGTTCGATCGCATCGTCTCGGTCGGCATGTTCGAGCACGTCGGGCCGAAAAACTACCGCACCTATTTCAACGTGGTAGAGCGCAATCTGGTGCCGCACGGGCTGTTCCTGCTGCACACCATCGGCTCCAACAAGACCGACATGAACGTCGATCCGTGGATCAACAAATATATCTTCCCGAACGGCTGTCTGCCGTCGGTGAGCCATATCGCCGAGGCCAGCGAAGGCCACTTCGTGATGGAAGATTGGCACAACATCGGCGCCGATTACGACCGCACGCTGATGGCCTGGTTCGAGCGTTTCAAACAGGCGTGGCCACAGCTCGCCGAGCGCTATTCCGAGCGCTTCGAGCGGATGTTCAGTTATTACCTGAACGCCTGTGCCGGTGCGTTCCGGGCGCGCGATCTGCAGCTCTGGCAGGTGGTGTTCAGCCCGAAAGGCGTTGAAGGCGGGATTCGCGTCTCCCGCTGAACGCTTTCCCGATAAAAAAAGCCCCGGCAACAACATCGCCGGGGCTTTTTTTTGCGCTTTCGGACCCTGCGGGTTAACCGCAGTAAACGCGAATAATTTTATCGTTGCTATCGCCAAGGAAGTTCAGACGGCGCAGGTTGAAATCCATGGTAACGGCGGAGTTATACGGAATGGCTCGCACTTTGGATTCGATCCGTACGCCTTCCAGCGAAGTCATCGGCTTGCCGACGTAGTTTTGATACTGCGAAGCGCCGCAGGTATCGTCCGCATCGGCCATTTGCGCGCCGGCACCCTGCTCAGGTGAACTGCTGCAGGCGCTCAGCGCCAACAACGCGGTTAACAACAACGTTTTCCCATAAAACTTCACGCGTTTCTCCTCTCTGCTTATGATTCGATTCCGGCGGCAACGCCAGAATCGCGGTCAGTCTTTGTGCGCCGGCGCCATCGCCGCCGCCAGCGTCGCTTCGCGATTGGCCAACACGCGCTCGACGGTGTCCACCACCGCCTGGGTTTGCGGATCGATCTCGATGTTCACCTTGTCGCCCAGACGTTTTTTACCCAGCGTGGTGCGATCCAGCGTTTCCGGGATCAGGTGCACGCAAAAACGGTTATTCACCACTTCGCCGATGGTCAGGCTAATGCCGTCGATGCCGATGAAGCCTTTGTGCAGCACATATTTCATCAATTCCGCGTTCGGCATGCGCAGCCATACCTGGCGGTTATTTTCCGACGTATAAATTTTGGCCACTTCCGCCGTGCAGATAATATGGCCGGACATCAAATGCCCGCCAATTTCATCATTGAATTTTGCCGCGCGCTCAATATTGACAATGTCGCCCAGCGCCAAATCGCCAAGGTTGGTCAGGCGCAGCGTTTCCTTGATCAAATCGAAGCTGACGCGGTTGCCTTCCACCGCGGTCACGGTCAGACAGCAGCCGTTATGGGCCACCGACGCGCCCAGCTCCAGCCCCGGCAGCAGTTCTGCAGGCATCTCGATCACGTGGGTGCGGAAATTGGGTTTCTCATCAATGGCGACCAGCGGCGCGGTGCCTTGTACGATACCGGTGAACATATGTGCCTCTTCTTGCTAAATAGGTTAAAACGCTTCCGGCAGTTTGCCCCAGTTGGCGCGGAAAACCAAATCCGCAGCGGCAAAAATCGGCTGCCTGCGCATTTAATAACTATTTATCTGCGGCGTTTGCTTAACGACGCCGAGCAGGTACAATCTTTTTGACAAAATTCCGCTATTTTAATTGTTGTCCTCTCGCGGCAGCCCTCCCTCCCACATATATAAATAGAAAGGTGTATGCGTGCAGAAGTACTTAATTGAAGCGCGTAGTTTATTGGCTCTCGCTATCCCGGTCATCATCGCGCAAATATCGCAAACCGCCATGGGCGTGGTCGATACCATCATGGCCGGCGCTTACAGCGCCACCGACATGGCGGCCGTCGCGGTCGGTACCTCGATCTGGCTGCCGGCCATTCTGTTCGGCCACGGCCTGCTGCTGGCCCTGACCCCGGTTATCGCCCAGCTCAACGGCGCCGGGCGGCGCGATCGCATCGCCCACCAGGTGCGTCAGGGCTTCTGGCTGGCCTCCGGCATCTCGCTGCTGTTGATCGTCGTGCTGTATAACTGCAAGTTCGTCATCGACATGATGCACAACATCGATCCGCAGCTGGCGGACAAGGCCGTCGGCTACCTGCACGCCATCATGTGGGGTGCGCCGGGCTACCTGTTCTTCCAGGTGATGCGCAACCAGTGCGAAGGGCTGTCCAAAACCAAGCCCGGCATGGTGATCGGCTTCCTCGGCCTGTTGGTGAATATCCCGATCAACTACATTTTCATCTACGGCAAGTTCGGCATGCCGGAGTTGGGCGGCGTCGGCTGCGGCGTCGCCACCGGCAGCGTCTACTGGATCATGTTCCTGATGATGCGCTGGTACGTGAAGCGCGCGCCGTCGCAGCGCGATATCAAACGCCAGGCCGGCGATCTCGGCGGCCCGGACTGGGCGGCGCTGAAGCGCCTGATCGGCATCGGCATGCCGGTGGCGCTGGCGCTGTTCTTCGAAGTCACGCTGTTCGCCGTGGTGGCGCTGCTGGTTTCGCCGCTGGGGATCGTCGCGGTCGCCGGCCACCAGATCGCGCTTAACTTCAGCGCGCTGATGTTCGTGCTGCCGTTGTCGCTGGGCGTCGGCGCCACCATTCGCGTCGGTTACCGTCTGGGGGAAGGTTCGGTCGAAGGCGCGCGCGTCGCCGCTTACTCCGCCATCGGCGTCGGCATCACCATGGCCGTCTGCACCGCACTGTTTACCGCCACCTTCCGCGAGCCTATCGCCCTGCTGTACAACGACAGCCCGGCGGTGGTGGCGATGGCTTCGCAGCTGATGCTGCTGGCGGCGCTGTACCAAATCTCGGATTCTATTCAGGTGATTGGCAGCGGCGTGCTGCGCGGCTATAAAGATACCCGCGCGATCTTTTTCATCACCTTCATCGCTTATTGGGTATTGGGCCTGCCGAGCGGCTATCTGCTGGCGCTGACCGATGTGGTGGTGCCGGCGATGGGGCCGAGCGGCTTCTGGATCGGCTTTATCATCGGTCTGACCTTCGCCGCCATCATGATGGCGCTGCGCATGCGCTGGCTGCAGAAACAGCCGACCACCGTCATCCTGCAGCGATCCACACGCTGAACCCACAGCCCGGCCGGTTTCCTCCCCGGTCGGGCTGCGGTTTGCGGAAAAAAACGCCGGACTGCGCACAACCTCAGCAATCGCGTGAAATACCGAATAAAATTGCGCTTTTCCCCTTGCCAGCGCGCGGGTAGCTCGTTAATATTCGTCCCCGCTGTCAGCCATGACAGACAGGAAAAGATGCGTCCGTAGCTCAGTTGGTTAGAGCACCACCTTGACATGGTGGGGGTCGGTGGTTCGAGTCCACTCGGACGCACCAAATTTCAGAAGCAGTGCAGTGCGTCCGTAGCTCAGTTGGTTAGAGCACCACCTTGACATGGTGGGGGTCGGTGGTTCGAGTCCACTCGGACGCACCAAATTTCAGAAGCAGTGCAGTGCGTCCGTAGCTCAGTTGGTTAGAGCACCACCTTGACATGGTGGGGGTCGGTGGTTCGAGTCCACTCGGACGCACCATATTGCTGATTCATCTCTCCCCCTGTCGCGTTATACTTCTCATTGTTTCGTCTCTGCCCGACCGCCCGAGTCTTTCATGTCGTTCGCGTCGCGCCACCGCCATCAGCTATCAGCTATCAGCTATCAGGAACGCCACATGACCACCTTCACCGCCAAAACCGCCTTTTTACCGCTCGACAATGGCCTTGCCCGCCGGGAAGGCGTGATGAGCGACGGTGCGCCGGCGGCGGAAGTGCGGTTCGAGGTCGGCGCCTTCGGCCAACTGCAAAAGCCCCCGCACGCGCTGCAAACCCGAGTGATGTCCGGTGAATTCGAGTTCACGCTCGGCGGCGACACGCGAGTGGTGCGGGCCGGCGAGAGCCTGACCCTGCCGGCCAACGTCGCCAGCGGCTGCTTCTGCCTGAGCGCCGGCGTGCTGCTGGAAATCCCGCAAACGCGCTAAGCCGCATTTACAGTAAGGTTATTTGCGCAACAAGCGGCACGCAACCTGTTGCATTTGCGCCACATTTGCCCGCGTTTTGACATATCCGCCGCGCCGCCGCGGTTTTTTATTTTGTTTCCCGCCGCTTAGCCTTTATAATGCGCAACGTCTATCAGTTGAATGGTTTCAGCCCTTGATCTGCGAAAACGCAATAACAACACGATTTGATCTTACCCCGTTGCGCAGCCTCCTCGCGCCCCCGCGCGGGCTGAATTTTTCCGCCCCACTTCAACTGTCGTCACCTATCCTTAACTATGTTTTTCACCACCAGGCACGGCCCAAATTCCCTACCGGCGTCAACCGCGCCGGTCAAATTCGTTTTTTTATCCATCACAACTTGTAGAAAACTCCGCCATGAAAAAGACCAAAATTGTTTGTACCATCGGTCCAAAAACCGAATCGGAAGAAATGCTGACCAACCTGCTCAATGCGGGCATGAACGTGATGCGTCTCAACTTCTCTCACGGCGACTATGAAGAGCACGGCAACCGCATCAAAAACATGCGCGCCGTGATGGCGAAAACCGGTATCAACGCCGGCATCCTGCTGGATACCAAAGGCCCGGAAATTCGCACCATGAAGCTGGAAGGCGGCAAAGACGCCTCGCTGGTCGCCGGCCAAACCTTCACCTTCACCACTGACCAGAGCGTGATCGGCAACAGCGAGCGCGTGGCGGTCACCTACGCCGGCTTCGCCGCTGACCTGAAGATCGGCAACACCGTGCTGGTTGACGACGGCCTGATCGGCATGGAAGTCACCAACGTGACCGAGAACGAAGTCATCTGTAAGGTGCTGAACAACGGCGATCTGGGCGAGAACAAAGGCGTTAACCTGCCGGGCGTGTCCATCCAGCTGCCTGCGCTGGCCGAGAAAGACAAACGCGACCTGATCTTCGGCTGCGAGCAAGGCGTCGACTTCGTAGCGGCGTCCTTCATCCGTAAACGCTCTGACGTGCTGGAGATCCGCGAGCACCTGAAAGCCCACGGCGGCGAGCAGATCCAGATCATCTCCAAGATCGAAAACCAGGAAGGCTTGAACAACTTCGACGAAATCCTCGAAGCGTCAGACGGCATCATGGTTGCCCGTGGCGATCTGGGCGTGGAGATCCCGGTAGAAGAAGTGATCTTCGCCCAGAAGATGATGATCGAAAAATGCAACCGTGCGCGTAAAGTGGTGATCACCGCCACCCAGATGCTCGATTCCATGATCAAGAACCCGCGCCCTACCCGTGCGGAAGCCGGCGACGTCGCCAACGCCATCCTGGACGGCACCGACGCCGTCATGCTGTCCGGCGAGAGCGCCAAGGGCAAATATCCGCTGGAAGCGGTCAACATCATGGCGACTATCTGCGAGCGCACCGATCGCGTGATGCCAAGCCGCATCGACACCCTGAACGATCGCCGCAAGCTGCGCATCACCGAAGCGGTGTGCCGTGGCGCGGTTGAAACCGCCGAGAAACTGGACGCGCCACTGATCGTCGTGGCCACCAGCGGCGGCAAATCAGCGAAATCCGTGCGTAAATACTTCCCTAACGCAGTGATCCTGGCGCTGACCACCAACCAGACCACCGCGCATCAGCTGGTGCTGAGCAAGGGCGTCATCCCGCAGATGGTCAAGGAAATCGCCTCCACCGACGACTTCTACCGCATCGGTAAAGAAGCCGCGCTGGCCAGCGGCCTGGCGCAGAAAGGCGACGTCGTGGTGATGGTTTCCGGCGCGCTGGTGCCGAGCGGCACCACCAACACCGCCTCGGTGCACGTGCTGTAATATAAAACGTGACATAATTGCCTTGATCAAAACGCCGCTTTGCGGCGTTTTTTTTATCGGCAGTAACCTATTTTTCTCAAAACGCAACTGCGAATCGCTCATTATTTAGCTAATAACAAATCGGAGTTGTCCCATGGAAGCCGGCTGTTTTCCCTCGTTTTTTTAACTAATTTGTAAAACCAGATGCAAGTTTGAGCGAACGATCAAAATAAAGCACCTCAAGACTAAAAAATTATTCTCTTTCG